>CAZYEX010000119.1:0-71453 GCA_964646605.1 uncultured Phycisphaera sp.
GTCCGACCCGCCAAAATGCACTTCCCCGAAACTCAACCGCCTCGCCTGCCGAGTCTCCATCCACCGGCCTCCTTGTCCAAACAACCCCCGGAATCCATTCCAGGGACCCGTAGCCTACCAAAGATGTGGGTAAACTTGAGGTTTTCAACCCGGGGTCACGGCGGCGCGAGCGTCATTTCCCCCTCCTCCCCCGGCGACAACGTCGCCGGGGGAGGAGGGGGTTGGGGGGTGGTGGGGGCGACGGTGTCCCCCCAGTGAACTGGGGGGCTAAGTTGGCGCGTCCCTACCGGGACGAAGCGCCGCCTACGAGGGGCGACGGGCAGGGGGACATTCTACGTTTTCTCGCGGGCGGGGTTGGTTGGACCTTTGCAGGAACCGAAGTGCCATTGTCACGGCAGGCGGAGAGCGACCAAGGCGGGAGCACGACGCCCCGGGTTTCCAACCCGGGGTCACGGCGACGCGAAGGGAATCTCCCCCCTCCTCCCCCCGGCGACGAAGTCGCCCGGGGGAGGAGGGGGGAAAGGGGTGGGGGGGGCGACGGGCCCCCCCCCAGTGAACTGGGGGGCTAAGTTCGCGCGTCCCTACCGGGACGAAGCGCCGCCCACCAGGGGCGACGGGCAGGGGGACATTCTACGTTTTCTCGCGGGCGGGGTTGGTTGGACCTTTGCAGGAACCGAAGTGCCATTGTCACGGCACGCGGAGAGCGACCAAGACGGGAGCACGACGCTCAGGGTTACAACCCGGGGGGACGGCGACGCGGGCGTAATATCCCTCCTCCCCCCCGGCGACAAAGTCGATGGGAGAGGAGGGCGTGGCGTGGCGATCCGACCGTCACCGTTCAGGCTTCCGCCTTGGTCGCCTTCACCCTCTCCCTGAGAGGGAGAGGGGGAGGGGTGACGGCACTGGCGGACGAGCCGAAGGTGGCACCCGGCACCCGGCGGCCAGTGTCACCGGGCGTTCATAGGGTCGCAGGGCCTTTCCATTCTCGCGAACTTCGGGGCGGGGACGACAGGCAAGCACTGGCGGACGAGCCGCCAGTGGCACCCGATTAGAACGGAATCTGAGAATGGAAAGGTCCTGGATTCGGTCGAACGGACCTTGAATCGCAGGGCGACAAGCGGTACACTTGGTCCATGGGGAGTTTGGGGGAAGCAACGACCTAACCACGGACCGGCGTCTCATGGTTCACAACGCGAGCTTACAGCGCCACTCCCGGGTTCGTGGATTCCTCCTCCTTGCCATCGCCTTGGCATCGCTCAACGCAAGCGTCGTCGGCTCCATGCCGTTTCCGGCTCACGATTGGACCTATTCCTACGGCACGACTTGGACGTTCACGTGCTCTTTGGGCGATGCGCTGTCGGCGTTTTCGGTCGATATCCATGGGAATCTCCTGTTGGCAGGCAGCTTCGGATACGAGACCCCGGTCGTGTTATCCGCCGATTTCGACCCCACTCTTGCGACAGACACGCGAACATCGGCCGGGCTTCATGATGTCGCCGTGGTGAGCCTTTCGCCAAGCGGGGACTATCTCAGGACGCTCACCTTCGGCGGGATCGGCGACGACCTGGCCTGGGGAGTGGAAGCGCTTCCGGATGGATCGTTCATCGTCGCCGGAAATTTCGAGGCAACCGTCGATTTTGATCCCGGGGCCGGCGTGCATTCCGTCGTGTCCGGCGGTGGAGGCGATGTGTTCCTGAGCAAGTTCGATTCGACCGGAGGGCATCTGTGGACGAGGACTTTCGGCGCTGCGAGCGACGACCTGGCCTCGGGGCTCGTTCGCCATCCCGACGGGGGGGTGGTCGTTTTCGGGGAGTACGCGGGCACGGTGGACTTTGACCCGGGACCGGGAGTCGCCCAGCGGACCGCGGCCGGCGGTTCCGATGCCTATTTCGCTCGGTTTACGGACGACGGCGAGTTCGTTTCCGTCACTTCGTTTGGAGGAACCAGCTTTGAGGGCGTGTACGGAGTTGCGGTTGATGCACAGGGCGCGGTGTTCGTGGCTGGGTACTTCGCGGGCACTCCAGACTTCGACCCCGGACCGGACTCGGCCATGCGAACCGGGGTCGGATCCCAGGATGCGTTTCTCGCCCGATTCAACGCCGATGGGACGTTCGGTTGGGTCTGGACGATCGGTTCGCCGGGGCAAGACGTGGCCACCGACGTGAAACTTTCACCGCTCGGAGAGCCCATCGTCGTCGGTCTTTTCGGAACGTCCACGAACCCCATTGACTTCGACCCGACGGATGGAACCGACCCCCATCGAACGACGCGGACGCAGGAGGTCTACGTCACCAAACTCGGCCCCGATTCTTCCTATCGCTGGACACGTACGACCGGAACGAGCTTCTACGCCTACGCCAATACGCTGGCCGTGGGTGCGGACGGAATCGTCGTCACGGGCGCGGGCGGCGGCAACGTGAACTTCTCCCCCGACGAGCCCACCCCGCATGTTGTGACCTTGCGCGGCGCCGAGGGCTACGCCTGGGGCCTGTCGCACGACGGCGACTTCGAATGGGTTTTCACGTTCCCCCGCACCTCCGCAACCGGCGGCTCCGTCCCCATTGAGGCTGACTTCGACCCCTTCGGGAACCTTCTATTCGCGGGATTCTTCTACGGGACGTGTGATTTCGATCCTGAGGCAACGGTCGCGGCTACAGCGTCGCTTGGCGGAGACGACGCCTTCTTCGTGAAACTACGCAGTTTCTATCCGACCGCCGATCACGATGGCGACGACCGCGTTGACCTGCGCGACCTGGCCGCCCTGCTCGAGTGTTTCGGTGGGTCAAGCCCTGGCACGACCTGCCAACCTTTCGATTTCAACGAGAATCTTCAAATCGACGTCGAGGACTTCGTTTCTTTCCGTGACCGTTTGACCGGACCGTAAGTGGTTTCGCCGGCGCGGCGGAGCACTTTCGTCGGTCCGCACTGCGGACCCTACGACTGATCATCAATCGGCAATCGCCACTCCCCCGTCTCCCTTCGTCCCTGCCGGCCCCGCGCTGGCGCTTGGGGTTCGGATTACGGCGTACATCGTCCGCAGGCGTCACGGCAGGAGCCGCTGCCGCAGGCGCCGCCGGGGCAATGCATGTTGTTGATGCACGGATACGTGTCGTTGAGGCCTCCGTTGCAGGTCTTCACGCATGTGCCGCCCGAGCACTGGGCCGCGGAGGTGCAAGGCGTGGAGTTGCAAATGATCGCGGAGGGACACGGGCAGGGACCCAAAAAGGGGTAGGCCATTCCCTTGAACGCATCGACGCAGAGAGAAATGTCCAAGGCGTTCAGGTCGGCGTTGAGCTCCACCAGGTTGGGCTGCAACTGGGTCTGGATTTTCGAGGCAGCGCCCACGAGGTTCTTGAACTTGTTGACCATCGCGGACACGTCGAGTCCGTCGGGCTGCGTGGTCGGTGACGGCGGATTGAACGCAGCCGCGACGTCGCCCCAACGGGAGCTGTTGATCCGAAGCGACAGGGAATAATCCAGGCACGTGTCCTCCATCGTCATGCAGCTTGCACCGACGTTCTCGACGTCGATCGTGGAACTGGGTGCGATTTCCGCGGCGGTGATGTGGAAAAAGCCCTCACTGCTCCAGTCACGATAGAGAGGCGTACACTGCAATCGCGCGGCGCGGAACGATCCGATGCCCGGGGTGTCCTGCGATTCCAGGTACGTGCTCACCGGGCCGACCCACCGCACGCAGCCGCCGGGATCGGTGCATGACGCGCCGAACTCAAAGGGCGAAAAGTCGGGCGCCGAGAAGGGCGGAGCGTTGGGTGGAACGGGGTTATGCAGCTCGACGAGCTTGATGCGCAGCGCCGTCGGGGCCGCCGCAGCCGTGGCTGCAGCGGGGACGGAGAGACCGCCGTAGCGGTTCTTGTCCGGCGAACCGGAACCGACCGGTCTTGTCGGATCGCATTCATCTGGCCGGGTGTTGTGGTTCAGGTCGACGGACGTTCCACCCGTAATGTCGCATGGATCGGGGACCCCGTTGGGTTGGCAATCCGCCATACCCTCGCACGCGTCGAGCAGGCTGTTGTTGTTGCAGTCGCACTCCAGCGACGGATTGTTGTCGGAGATATTGGCGTGGAAATCGGAGCAGAGATCCACCATCGCGCCCAGGAAAGGATCAATGTCGCTCACCCACGGATGGGGATCGTCCTGTCGCAGTTCGACGGGCGCCGTACCGGCCATGAACGTGTCCAGCACGCGAACCTGCAACGGATCACCGGCCTTCGTGAACGTAAACCTTGGTTGCACATGGAGAACCGACGTATAGGTTCCGCTGTTGCAATGCGTTTTGACGCTCGTCAGCGTACTCGGGGGAGTGCCGGGTAGAAGTCCGCCGGGGGAGAGGTCCACTTTTACGTTCCACTGTTCATCCGGCCCGGCGGTGTAGGACACCGTGATCGGCGCGGTGCCCTCCAGGCTCAGGGCCACGATCTCGATGTTCACCGTGGACGACGTCCCGGACGGCAAATCGCATCGGTCGAAGGGGTCCGCGCTGCGCGAGATGAGCGTGTCGGCGTCCCCGTACTGCGGAAGCCCCAGCGGTACGCCGCGCAGACACACCGTTGACGTGAACGCGTCGGAGCCGGAACCAAAGAACCCCCCGGGGATCGGATCCGTGTCCGGCGAGCCGAAGTTGTGGCACATCCCTCCGCTTTCCTCCGATACCCACGGATCGGTGTAAGGCCCGGACGGGGGGCACCCCTCGCCGGCTCGGGCCGGCCCGGGCGCTGGGCAATCCACGGGCGGACCGATGACGTGTACGAAGACGGTCCCGCCGCCCTCAGGAACGACGACCGCGTTTTGCTCGGGGCAGGTGCTCTTGTGGCCCAGGAAGACGCCGCCCGCCCCATTGGGCGGCAGATCGACGCAATCCGGTTCGGTCGCCTCGAGGCACACGGCTCCCATTTCTAGGCAACACGCGCCGAAGTCGAGGCACAGGTCCGTATCCTCGTCGCAAATCTGGTTCGCAAGGCAGGGATTCCCACTCTGCTCGCAAAAGCCTGAGGTCAAGTTGCAGAACTCGGTCCCGGTGCAAGAGAGGCTGTCATCGGGGCAATCGGGCGGTCCCGTGCAGCCGAAGCACATATCGGTGTCCTCGTTGCAATACGGCGTCGGCGAGGTGCAGGGGAGCGCGCCGGTGATGCAGGCGCCCGTGGACAGGTTGCAGGTCTCCGGCCCGTTGCAAAACAGAGAATCATCGCACTCACTGTCGTTGACGCATGGGAGGAGACTCACCACGAACCCCGTTTCCGCAAGCGTGGGGATGTCGTTCGGGGGGCTCGCGGTGTCCCACATGAAGGTCTCATCGGTCCTCAGGTTGACGGTGTACGTTCCCGGCGTCCCCGCGGGGAGATCCAAAACCAGCGTCCCGCCGTAAACCACCGTCCCGTTATCGGAGCGGCTGCAAACCGGGGGGGAGGCCGAGATCGCAACGCATCGGAAGTCGAGCGTGCTTGTATCGCACTCGGCAAAGTCGCACGCCGCGCATCCCTGGTCCACGCACCACCCGTCAACCCGGACCCCGGTCCTGTCCATGTATGCCGCCTTGCAGGTCCCGAACTCGCACCTGGCCCAAGCTTCGCCGAAGGCTGCAACGCACGCCACGTTGCCGCTGCACTGGGAGCTGTTCGCGCAAAGAGCCCCGGCGCTAGACCCACCGACACATACGCCCGCCGTGCATACCCCGGCCGAGCACGGAACCACAGGGGGGGCAAGGTCCGGCTGGTCGCCGGGCAAATCGGCATCGGCGAAGCCCGTCGCATCGATCCTCAACTGGAACCCGCTCGCCGGCGGCACATTGTCTTGGTTAGGGTCCCACGCGGAGAGCCTGAACTCGAACCACGCCCGGAACCCGCCGGCGGGCGACCGCAACTCGTTGCCCACGATCGTCGTACCGGCCGGGTAGGATCCGACCTTGGCCGGGACGGGCACAATGGAGATCGTCGCGGACGGAGGTGCGCCGGCCACCACCGCGTTGACTTGCGCTGGACCGCCGGCGACGACCCGAACGGTCTCCGAGGTCGGCTTCCCGTACGCCGACGCCTGCACCAGCACGACACCCGCAACCGCGAGACGAATCGTTCGTGAAACCATCGCTCTGCCTCCACGGGTCAACGGCGACGGGCCGGTGACCACCCATTATCAGTTACATCGTCCACAGCGATCTCGGCAGAATCCGGAACCGCAAGTGCCCAGGTCACACGTGCCGCCCGGACAGTCGCCATTGGCATCGCACGGGAGGCCGGGGATCGCCGAGGACGCGTCGCATGCCCCGCAGCTGACGTTGACGATGCAGGGCTGGCCCGTCACCGGACCACTGGCGCACGTCTTCACGCAGACCGCCCCGGCGCCATACGGCCCGGTACACTGCGACGGCGTTGAGCAGGAGGTGACATTACATGGCACCACCGACGGGCACACGCACGGACCGGAATACGGATACGCAAACCCCTTGAAGCCGTCCACGCAGTTCACGACGTCCAGCGCGTTGACATCGAAGTTCGGCTCCGCGAAGTTCGCCTGAAGCTGAGCGACGGGCTTGATGGGAGCGCCGGGACGCAGTCGAAACTTGTTGAATATCACCGCGAGGTCGAGCCCATCGGGTTGGGTGAGCCGGGCAGGCGACGGGGCCTGAAACGGTGGGAAGATGTCCCCTCGGCGAGTGGTATTGATCCGCAGCGGCGTCGAGACATCCGTGCAGCCGGACTCCACACCCATGCAGGATACGCCGAAGGTCTGCACGTCGTAGCTCGAGCTGGGCACGGTTTCCGCACCGGTGACGTGGATCAGGCCCATGCTGCTGAAGTCCTGATAGGAGGGCGTACATTGGAGCCGGGCGCCGACAAAGTTTCCCGCGCTGGGAGAGTCTATGCCCTCAAGGTAAACCCTCGGCTCTCCGACCCATCGCGAGCAGCCGTTCGCCTCACCGGCGGCCGTGCAGGTCGCCGCTTCGAACGTGCTGAAATCCGGCGGCGGGCAGCAGGGGGCGTTGGACGGGTTGGGATTGTGCAAGTCGACCAGCGTCACTCGCAAGGCCGTCGCCCCGGTCGCAGGGACGGAAAGGGAAAGATAGCGATTTTTGTCCACGCCGCTGGGATCGCCGACCGGCGTCGGCGGGATACCGGCCACGACCGATTGCAGGTGCACCGGCGACCCGGTCACTAACGGGGCCGCCTCCGTGCGAACCGCTCCCGTTTCTTGTCCACGCGAGTTCGCGTCGGTCGTCGGAGGCGGCGCCGCGGAAGCGCCGGCAGCCAGCGCTCCCACGATGACGTACAGCATGGGCAGAGATGGTTGACGGTGACCGCTTGGCCCGACTACGCCGGAACGATTGCAACTCCCAGGCAGAACGACTTGGCGGGTTCGCATTTCGGCCCTCCCTCGAAGAAAGAATTGGCGCCGCGGTGCATCGCTACATGCCAGCGACGGTTCCACTACCGCAACACTTTAGAACACCTGAACCGCTGATAACCGATTTCGGCATCCGATGTCAAGGGAAATCCGGCTCTTGGGCGAAACTTGCGGGCGTATTTTTTGAGGCATGAGTCCCACGTCCCCTCGTGCGGAGCTGTAACCAACCAACCCGCCCGGGGATGAAGAAGGCCGGTGCCGTGGCGCCCGGCCGGAGTTACGCCGACCGAGCGGATGCCGGTTCTATGGAGCGCGGAACAGTCTTTGGAAGACGGAGAGGTCCAGCAAATCCACGTCGGAGTCGGAGTCGAAATCGAACTCCGTGCAGGTTCGGGCGGCCGTAACGCCTGGACCGGTCGGACAGACCGTCAGCCCCGCAGCGTCGGCGAGGTCCACGAGGCCGTTGCGATCGAAGTCGCCGCTGCTCATCGCCGGAACGCGGACCACCCGAAACCCGATCTGGTTGCTCGTCGTCGTGGGGGCTGCGAAGAGAACCCGCGACGTGTTCCGCAGACTGTCGGCGCCGACGGGATCGTTCCAACTCCCACCGCGGAGCGTCCGCCGGTCGATCGTGTTGGGCGGAGCAAACCGATCCTGGAGCCATTGATGAACGTTCCCGGTCATGTCGAACAGACCGAACGTGTTGTCGTGGACCGTCGTGAGAAAGGCGCCTCCCTTGAGGGTCCCGTCGAAGTACCCCGTCGGCGTAGTGCCGCCGCGGGCGCAATCGACCGGGTCCTCGAATCCATCTCCGCTGCACCGATAGTTCGCATCCGCGCTCGTCAGGATGTCGCGTCCGAATCCAAAGAGCACGTTCTGCCGCGACACGGCGTTCCACGCCGCGGCCTTGAACCACTCGTCGTAGTCGTCCGCGAAGTCGACGGTCGGCGTGGCGTTGTTGTATCCATCGTCCATCGGCAGACGGTACCCTCGCCGCCCCACCACGAGAGTTTCTCGTTCGACATCCGACAGATCGCGCCCCGCCCAGTCCTGCGCCGCAATGGTGACCGGTCGCCATGCGGCGGCGTCGCCGTGCGGTCCTTCCGTGTAGCATTGCTCGCTGGGCAGCAATCCCTGGTCCAGTGTCAACCAGTTGCAGAACTTGACGGACCCGTACCAGCTCACGCCGGTTGCGGGATGAAGAGAATAGTCCAACGGCGCGGTGACGGCCTCGTATCTCCCGCCGACATAGCGAATTTGGTTGGACGAGGATGGGCGGAACATCCTCCAAGCCCGTCCGCCACCGCCCGCCCCAATCTCACCCGTGGCCACGGTATTGACATAGACGTCGCCCGTGTCGGAGTCGAAGTACATGTACTGTCCGCGAGGGTGCAGCGGATGGTCCAGGGCGTCATCGAGAAAAAGCACGAATTCCGCGTTGGTGACGTGAAACCGACCCATGTGGAACGGGTACTCCGGGCCGCCGGGTTGAGCGTCATCGCCCGAAACGAGCACTTCGTCCGCCGCGAACCTCGGCGAAACGACCGTCAGGTGAACAATGCGAACCGCCGTTTCATTGTGGGTCAGATCCACGACCGTGACTGTCGCGTCCAGGGTCGACTCTCCCACTGCGGTGGGCAACGCGGGAATAGCCGCGGCATCGATTTCCAAAATGACCTGCGCCGTGCTTCCCGCTGCGACGGACCCGGTCGCCTGCGAGGACCCATTGATCAAGAGCCACGGCTGATCGGCAGCGGCATTCCATTCGATCGCAGCGCCCGGCATTGCGGCCGTATTGGTCAAGGTGAACACGGTATAGGCGGGCGTGAACGGACCGCCGCTTCGTCCGGCGCTCAAGAAATCCGTCAGCGGGGTGACGGACAGATTCTCCTGGATTTGCAATACGATCTTCCGGGTTTGCGAGTGCCCTGTGTTCTCGTCCGTGAAGGTCACAGTCGCCGGATATTCCCCATGAGGCTGAATCGCACCCTGATTGAGACCGACCGTGATCGTTTCCAGCGCACCCGGCAGGAGCGTCACTCGGCGCGGAGTTACGTCCACCCAGCTCACATCGACCGCCGCCGCGACCGAGACGGCGGCGCTATCATGGCCGTTGGTCAACGTGTACGCGCGACTCGGCAGATCATCCGCCGTGAGACGACAGCAGATCACCCACGGGTCGTCGGCGGGCTCGATTCCGACGGGGTCGCGCACCTCCAAAGCCAAACGCCGGCGGATGGGGTCGGGATGCACGTCGCGCTGGGAATCGACAAACGCGATTTCCACGTCGCTCACATGCTCGCCGACTGCCAAGCTACTGGCACTTTCATCGACGCGCACCTCGAACGTGAGGGAACCCGCGGAATCGGGCAGGGGTCCGCTAAGCCCCGTGGTCGGCGGCGCCGGCGTCACCGTCAGCCACGGGTCGGCGACGCTGACTTGGTATTCCAACTCGCATCCGGGGGGCGTGGTTTCGGCCCGGGAGAGCGAAAAGGTCCACGCGGGGAGCTGATCCACCGGCCCGCCCCAGATCACGGATCCGACCTCGATGGGTTCCTCGGACTGAGGCGAAACCAGAATGGGTTCTGCGATGCTCAGCCGCAAAGGCCTTCGAAACGAAGTGCCCGTGCGCGTGTTGGCGATCACCAACTCCGTCGAATGATCCCCGGGAGGCAGACGGTTGGCGGCGTCGTCGGTCGCCAGGGAGACTTCCGCGCGCCCATTCGGGGCGGCATCCAGAACGCCGGAGGGCGCCGCGCCGATTTCCCCGTTGAGCGAAAGCCACGCCGCCTCGGGCTCAACCCGCGCCGACCAGGGCATTTCCGCCGCCGACCGGTTGTCGATCGTGTAGACCCTCCCCTCGCCGGCGAAGTTTTCGCAATATCCTCCCGTAAGAAAGAGTCCGCCTGGCGGTTCGACTCGCAGCGGCTCGCGCAAATCCAGGATGACGTGGCGGGTTTCGTGCGTCCCGAACAATCTCTCGTGGATCGTGATTCCCGCGACGTGTCCGGTTCCACGGATCACACGAAAACCGGTGTAGGGATTGGCGGTTTGTGCAAACAGACCCAATCGGCCCGTCGTCGTCAAGACGTAGGAATCCGCCCGCGCCCCCCAATGCCCGCCGCGTGTGGAACGCCGCACAGGGTCTGTGTTTGTGAGCAGGTCCGCGGTCCACTCGGCCACGTTCCCGCACGCATCGACCAAGCCGTAGCGGTTCTCGCTGCCCGCCGTTCTTGTCGATTCGTCGTCGAGGAGATTGACGCCGTCGAAGAACGAAACCAGCGTGGTCGAGTCGGCGGCCGTGTCGCCGCTCTCGATGAAATTGGCGTCCACGGCGCTGAGAAGATTCCGTCCGAACCCAAACACGGCGTCGAAAACCGCCCGGCCCTCGGAGTCGGTGCGGGCCGCGGCGGCCTTGTGCCATTCGTTGAACACCGCCGCCGCTCCCACGCCGGCGTCCATCGGCAAGCGATATCCTACCGTCCGGGCAATCAGGGATGCCCGCTCTTCGTCGGTGAGTCCCCTTGCCGGCCAATCCGGCGTCGCTACGGTGATCGGGTGCCAATCCGATGGCAGCGGACCCTCTGTGTACGCTCGGACGCCCGAGGGAAGACCTGCGAAAGGCGTCAACCAGTTGCAATACTTGATCGCCCCGAACCACGTCACTCCGACGACCGGATGCCGACCGAAACCCTCCTCGACCGCGTAGCGGTCGTTCACGAGATGGATCCGCCCCAGCGAGGCGTTGTACAGCCGGGTGTTGATTTCCGCCGACGGCCCCGCCGTTCCCTCACCGCCCTCTTCTTCGGAATGGATGTACGCGTCGCCGGAGTCGAGGTCGAAGTACACATAGGATCCTCGTCCGTTGTCCGGATTCGCCCGTGCATCGTTCAGGAAGGTGAGAAACTGATCGTTGGTCACTTCCGTCGTGGAGACCCAGAAATCGTGCGTCGGCCCCCCGAGCTGCACGTCCGACGCGGGCACGAGGGTCAAGCTTCCCGGCGGGACGGGCGAAACGGGCATCGCTTCGGCGGCCTCGGCCAGACGGAGCACCAACTCCACGGACTCGCCTGCGGGAATCTGCGTAGGCGCAACCCCAACGATCTCCAACCACGCGACGTCCACCGCCACTGCGATGTCGTCGAGGGTGAATGGCCCGTCGTTGTGGAGTTGCAACCAAAACTCCTCGCGAGTGAAGGGACCGCCGACGAACCCTTCGGCGCGGACCTCGGCGTCACCCTGGACGACGCGGACCGCCGCGGGCGTCACGCTCTGTGCCGCTCGAAATCCCACGAAAGAGAACGTGCCATCGGCCGGCACGGACTCGCGGTGTTCGTTTTGCAGCGGTGCGAAGTTGGGCGGATGTTGAAAGTGCCCGCCGCGCGTGGCGCCCTGCGAAGGAACCACGCCGGTGTCCGCTTCATGAACCCATTCCGCCACGCTCCCGCAGAGGTCGTGGAGCCCGTATCCGTTGTCCGTCGCAGCGGTCCGGGTCCTCCCGTCCGCCAAGAGATTGACCCCGTCGAAGAAGCCGGCCGGGGTCGTACCTTCGTCAAAGGGGTCGCCGCTGTGCAGGAAATTGGCGTCGATTCCGGAAAGCCCGTCGCGCCCGAAACCGAATGCCGCTCCGAACACCGCGGCGTCCTCGATGGTCGGCTTTCGAGCGGCGGCCTTGAACCATTCGTCGCGCGGCCCCACGCCCGCGGCGCCGCCGTCCAGCGGAAGACGGAAGCCGTACTTGCGGGGCTCCCCGACCGTCGGATCGAACGCCGTGGAATGCCAATCCAAGGCACTAGGTCCTTCGGCGTACACCCGCTGCTCGGGCGGCATTCCCTGGATGAGCGTCAACCAGTTGCAGAACTTCGCCGCCCCGTACCAGCTGACGCCCGTCGCGGGATGATCCTCGAACCCGATCTCGACGACATAGGGTTCGACGCGCTCCGCGACATCGTCGATCCGACCGACGGAGGCGTCGTAGATTCGCAAAGTGTGTGTGGCCGACGGGGCCTCCTCGCCCTCCGCGCCGGTTTCCGCGTCGTGAAGATACACGCTGCCGGAATCACGATCGTGGTACAGAAATGCCCCACGTCCGTTGCTCGGGTTGCGGCGGGCGTCGTTGAGGAAGCGGGCGAATTCACGGTTGGTGACTTCGTACTTTCCGATCCGAAAGGAATGCGTCGGACCGCCGGGTTGGACCTCGTCGCCCGGAATCAACACCATCTCCAGGGCGAAGGCCTCGCCGCCCACCGTAAGGGTAACGAACCGTTCCGTAGACACCTGCGGTGGGCGAACGCCCCCGTCGGTGGCGAAGCGGACCAGGCCGCGGTAGCTCCCCGGTTGCAGCGCAAGGGCCTCGACGCTCAGCGAGACCTCGACCTCGGCCGTCCCATCGGGATCCAGAATCGTTCCCTTCGACGGCGCTACGGAAATCCAAGCTATGCCCGGCGGTGCATCCGTCGTCGCCACGGCGGTCCAATGCAGCTCCGGCGAACCGGTGTTGTGGAGCGTGAATCGCACGGGGTTCCCACTGAACGGCCCGCCCCGTGGACCGCTCACGAACGTCTCCGTAACGGGTTCGACCTGCAATCCAACGACTTCGAGCACGACGTCCCGATCCAATACAAACCCGGATGCGGTATCCAGGAACCGGACCAGACCCGCGTGCCGCCCGACGGGAAGCGACGCGGCCGCGGGCGTTAACGAGACGGTGAGTTCGCTTGTCGCTCCAGCCGGAGTCACGTCTGCTTCGGGGATCACCGCGAGCCACGACGGAGCTGGGGATGTTCCACACGAGGCGGGGTCAGCGCAGAGGGTCGCGCTCCACGACACGGGTGCGTCGAGCAGGTTGAGGAGTTCGACTCGATGCGACGCAGGCTCGAATGGACCGCCGTACCCGCCGTCAAAAACAAGCTCGGCTTCGGGGCGAAGCTCGAACGGCGCGCCGACAGTCAGTGTGATCGGGCGAACGAACTCCGAGCCCGTGCATCGGTCGGTGATCGTGACGTTGGCCGTGTGTACGCCCGCGGAAAGCCCGGCGACAACGGCAACATCCAGGGCCACGGAGAGTTCCATCGCGCCGTGCGGCGGCGCCTCGCCCTCCACTGTCTGCGCGCCGTTGAGTGTAACCCACGCGCCGCCCGTCGGCGGGCTCGTCGTGTCCTCCCAAGTCGCCGACCACGCAACCGGGCGATCGGACGCACTGGCGATCGTATAGGTGATTCCCGAAGGCTGGGGCGATCCGCCGAACACCATGTGCGCCGACAGCCCCGCTGACGGGGCCACCGAAAGAGGCTCCAGCACGACCCAACTAAGCTGGCGTTCGCTGGTCGTGGACGGCGTCCCGAAGATCACTCGGAGGATTGCAGTTTGCGTTCCCGAGGGCAAGGGCTTCTCGCAGCGCGGTACGATGGACATCGCAATTTCGGTGGAGTCCCCCGCCGCCAGCGTGCCTGCCGGTGTATCGACCTCCAACCACGAGGCATCCGTGCTCACTTGGTAATCCACATCGCGGTGGACGACGTTGGACAGGCGGTAGAGGAGTCGTGTCTGCGGAGGCTCATACGGTCCGCCCCACGGTCCACGAAGCGCGACCGGATCCTGAGGTGTCAATATGATGGCATCCTTGATCCGTTGCACAACGCGGAAGCCGGTGCTGGCCGACGCCGCGTCGGCGCTGCGCTGCGAACCGGGCGAGGCGCGCAGCGACGCCGGGCTGCTTTGCCACGACCCGCCGCGGTTGCGCCGCCTGGTCGGATCCCCAACCGCCTGGTCCTGCATCCATTCCCAAAGGTTGCCGGAAAGGTCGTGAAGTCCGAAGGCGTTCTCCGAGGCGCGGGTGGGCGTGCCATCGGTCAGGAGATTGACCCCGTTGTAGAAACCAACCGGCGAGGAACCCGGCTCGAAGGGATCGCCGCTGCTTAGGTAATTGGCGTCCGTGGGGGTCGGCGGCTTGGAGCGGCCATAGCCGTACAAGGCGTCGAAAACGACCGCGCCGCCGACGTCGCGTGCCGCCGATGCGTACTTGGACCACTCGTTGTGCGGTCCCGGCCCGTCCCCGCCTCCGTCCATCGCAAGCCGGTATCCGAGCTTGTCGAGCAGCAGGCCCCGTTCACCGACAGTCAGATCACGAGCCGCCCAATCCACTGCGGCGATCGTCACCGGACGCCACGCCGCCAGGTCCGAGGAAGGTCCCTCCGAATAGGCGCGTTCATCCGAGGAAAGCCCCGATGCAAGAGTCAGCCAGTTACAAAACTTGACGGCCCCGAACCACGAAACGCCCGCGACAGGGTGCGATCCGAAGGCAGGGTCCGCCAAGCGGTAACGACCCAGTTCCAACGTGATTCGCCCGTTCGCCGCCGCATCTAGGACGAGCGGCCCCGCGGTACCGCCCGAACCCACCGAGCCCGCCTCGCGGTCGGAGACGTAGACATCCCCCGAGGCGGCGTCGAAATACAAATACGCCCCCCGTTCGCCAGTCAGGTGTTCCAAGGCGTCGTTCAGGAAGGCGACGAACTCGTCGTTCTGGAGTTCGAATCGACTCACGCGGAAGTCGTACGCGGGCCCGCCCGGTTGCACATCCTCGACCGGAACGTGGACCATCGGGTGGTCGACCACGGGAGATTGCGCGGCGGACAGCGAGGCGCCGAGGACGACGGCCAGCGCGAGGACGCCTGGGCGGAGGAGGGCGGCGCGTTCGAGGAAGGACCGATCCGGGCACAATTTCGACTTCCTCCATGAAGCCGGCCCGGGTACGGCCGGTTGACCCCGGCGGAACGGGAAAGCCGTCCGGGGCCTGGTGGCGATAATAAGCGGTACATCCGCGCCACTGAGCGGTATCGGACCGAGGGCGCCTAACCAACGAACGCGAGTCGACCAAACGAGTGGCAATCGAGCTGTATGAATTGTCGCACTCGTATTAGCAGTGTCGATGTATGAATTACCACTTTTACTAGCCGTTTCTTTACCCAACCTCCTTTTTTTGTTGCATTTCACCGCGATCGGGATTACCCTCGCCTTATCGGGCTTGGGTGGGCTTCGGGTTTTTCTTAAGCGAGGCCGTGAGTCAGGGTTGGGAAATCGGTTTTACCCGGTATGAGCCGGGATTGCGCTGTCGGTAATCGTTCGAACCTCGTCTTCCCCCCCATGCCCATCGGTCCATCGTTGCGACGTGGCGCACGACGCGGCCTTCTTTCGGGCCTGGTCGGTGACACGCGTGTGACATGCTGCCGAGTTGGCGGAGGGCTCATCTGCGTGGGGAGGCGGAGAGTGACTGAGCGTGTAACTCTGGGCAAGTTCGTCCAGGTTTCGTGGAAACCGGTGCTCGGTAGCGCCGGTTCCGTTCGTAGAAAGTTTTCGGAAATCGGGGAGACTCACAGCGGTTGTGCCTCTGCCACACGGTAACGACACCGTGCGGCCCTGTGCTTCTTCGGCTGTGGTATAGCGGGCAGGAGTTTAGAGCGATGCGTCGACACATTTGGGAGGGTCTTGCGATGGGTAAGAATTTTACAGCGGTTCCGCGGCTGGAGCAGACTGCCCGCGGGAAGAGCGTAGGAATCTCATTTTCGCCGTTTCTAGCGGCCATAACCGGCGTGCTTCTCGTCACCGCGGCCAACGCCGCGCCGGTCGCGCCGGGAGTTGACCTTTGGGTGACGCCTTCGGGCGGCTCCTGGGATTTCCATACCATTCCAGCGGGCTCGCTGACTTCGCTACCGAACGGCGAACCATCCAATGCTTACAACGGCGGCATGCTTCTGATGGGCTCGCCGCTCGCCACCAACGACCCATTGGGCCTTTCCCCGACGGACACGGTGGTCCGCCGCATGATGGGGACGAGCCTCCTGTTCACGTGTGGGAGTCCCCCGGAAACCGTGCCCATCGAACTCGTGGCGCTATCTTTGGTCAGCGCCTCGCCGATCACGGTGACCTATCCGTCGGACCCAGCGGAACAATGGAACGTCAGTGTTTGCAAAGCCCCGGGGGCGGCGTTAGCCGGGAGCATGACGATTCGCGAGACGTGTGCCAACGGCGGAACCTATACGGCGGACCTGCCGGTGATGGCCGAACTGACCTTCACGCGCGTGGCTGGCGGGGCGGGAAGCCCAGCCACCGTTACGGTCGGGCCGTATACGTTCAGTTCGAGCGGCCACTGGTCCCATATCGACAAGATCGGCGGGCTGATCGTCGCCAGCGCACCGGACGCCGTAGATACCAATTGCGATGGCGTATTCGACACGCCCATTGCGTCGTCACCCGTAGGTCCCACCGGATTCTTCGCGGGACTTTATAGCCTGGACTGCACCAGTTGCCTTACGTCGGGTACCTTCCGCAAGCCCATGTCACCGGAGGAAGAGCAGTTGGCGGCGCATGGGGTGTTCATCGCCAATCGCAACAAGCCGGAGGTGGTGGGCGCCTGCTGTGTGGGTCCGCCCAATCCGCCCGGCTCGTGTGTCGTCACGGGCCAGGTGCAGTGCGTGCAGCAATTCAACGGTATGTGGCGCGGCCCGGGTACCACCTGTACTCCGAATCCTTGTGTGGTGGGCGGGCCGCTGTGCGGCAACGGCGTTTGCCAACCGCCCGCCGAGAGCCCGTGCAACTGCGTGCTCGATTGCGGCGCTCCGACTGCTTCGGAAAACGGGCTTTGCGCCGACGGTCAGGACAACGACTGCGACGGCGCGATTGACTGCGCCGACACCGACTGCGCCGGCGATCCGGCCTGCCACTGCCCGGACGGCGTGTGTGACCCGACCTTGGGCGAGAATCCCTGCACCTGCCCGGCCGATTGCGGTGGGCCCCTCGCCTCGGAGACCGGATTCTGCACCGACGGCCAGGACAACGATTGCGACGGGGCGATTGATTGCGCGGACACCGATTGCGCCGGCGATCCGGCCTGCGGTCCAGTCCAGCTCTGTCCGCTGCCTACGATCAACCCGTGGTGTAGTGGTCGGCAAGCGACGGATTGCGTGGTGGACAATGTGAACGACTTTATTTGCCTGGTGGAAGCAACGCGGTTCAACGCTGCCGGCGGTCCGTTGGTCGAGAAGTGCGCTTGTTTCACCAGCAATCCCGACTGCGGGCCGGTGGAAATCGTACAGGTGCCGGGTGGTACCTTCGACGTCAGGTGTCCTGGTCCGTGCCCGCCGGGCCAGAACTGCTACCTCCACTTTGATGACGGTTCCGGTCTCGGGCCGGTGTCGCAAGGTACGAACTTCTGGACGGACACGTCGACCATCCCGCCGAACGTGACGGTCACGTGCGACTGCGTGGTCAAGCCGCCCTCCTACAAGAACTGGGTCATCGCCGATGACTTCCAGGCGTCCTGCCCGGATTGCACCTGTGACCTGAACCGCGACGGAGTGTGCGACACTCTGGACGACGCGATCATGCACGACTGCCAATTGAATCCGGCGCTGCCGATATGCCAGAACGCGGACTACGATTGCGACGGCGACATAGACACGTTCGACGACCAAACGTGGTACTGCTTGAGGTTCTGTCAGATTAACGGGCTTCCCGCTGAAATTTGCTGTCCGGAGCCGCGGCCGCGGCCGAGGATCAACAAGATCCGCTGGTACGGCAGCTACCTCGATCCGGCCTTCGACCCGACGCTGACGGTTCCGACCCGCCAGCCGGATTCGTGGTTGATCGGGTTGCACAGCGATCTGCCGGCGCAGGCGTGCCCGCCGATTCCGGCGGTGCCGGGCGGCGGTCCCAAAACGCCCTTCGACGGGTGTTGTACACTCGAGGCCGGCGTCGAGGCTGGTTGTCTGATGTGCCGCCCTGACGGCAGCGCGTTCGTCTACAATGTGAATCCGGCCTCCGTCGCCCCGCACGTGGCGGGCGACAGGATTCGGATTTGTGGATACCTCGACACCACTACCCCGACGACGTGCCAACAAGGACTCGCCACGATCGTGGTGAACGCGGTCTTGGATTGCCAAACGAAGGTCAGCCGTCCGGATCGCCTGATTGCCTTGTGGGCCTTCAACGACCTCGACGTGACCCGTGAAAACGCCCTTAAGTTCGGATGGGACGCTCATAACATCTTCCGTTACGACGTGCGCATCCCGAGGGGCTGCCTGGTCCACAACTTCGCGGCGCCGGACGAGATTCCGAATCCCAACGGTCCGTTCATCCCGCAGCCTGGGCGTACGTATTGGTTAAGTATCCAGGCGATGGTCGGGGCGACTTGGACCAAGGTCGCTCCCGGGGTTTGCCAGGAGTTGAAGACCGGCCAGACCATCACCCAGGAGTTCTGGGGATGGCATACCACCCCGCCGGGCTATCAACAGAAAGACGACGCCTACATGGGCCAGGTGACCATGGGTTGTCCGCCGGAGCAGTGGGTGTACGAGTGGATGAACCACCTGCACTGCAGCCAAAACGCGGGGTACCAAGATTGCTGCGACGATCCGACGAAGTCCATCGACATGGCGTTCTATCTGTTGCAGAGCCGCCCAGGATTCTGCGCGGGGACGGGCGTGGCGTGCACCGACGCTACGGATTGCCCAGTCGGTACGCCGTGCATTCTGTCGGCGGACAAGACCTGGTGGTGCCAGCCGGTGAACCCCAACGACGCCGCGGATACGGACATCACGCCGGTCCCGCGTCCGTTCCCGGTGGGCGGAATCGACGAAATCCAGGGAACCGATGCTTTGGTTGTGGCCAACATCGGGCTTCAGGAGTTCAGCCTGAACCTCCACGGGCCCGTCGTCGTGGCCCGGACGGGTAAGGATCAAGTTCAACCGCAACCCGAACCGCCGCTGCCGGTGATGATCGAGACGGAGATGTTGATGCTCGATCTGCGCGGAACGGGCGGCGAGGTGTTGCGGCTGAATCGCGATCCCATGGCGTTCGGCGGGCGAAGCACGGGAACCGCCCAAGCCGGTGGCGGCGGAGGAGGCGGAGGCGCCCACCCCTGGCCGGCGGATAGCTTCTTTGACGTCTTTATCGAACTCGACATCCCGGGGCAGCAGCCGATCGTCTCGCAAGGACCGGTGCGGTTGCAGGCGACGATCCACGAAGCGCCGCCGGGGCGGATCGCGTACCAGGGTCCGTTGGGCTTCGTGCAGTTGGTGAACAAGATCACGGGCCAGCCGGTCGGTAGCCTGAAGGTCGTCACCCACTTCATTCCCTATCGCGGCGGGTTCAACATCCACAGCGATACGGATTGGCTGAACATCCCTGGCTCGGAATGTTGCGAGCCGCTCCAGACGAGTTCGACTTTATGCACGAACACCACGTGTCCGAACCCGACCGAGATTTGCCGGCCGACGGGGATCGTCTGGCAGCCGGGTACGCAGCCTACGGCCGTGGACTGCCTGTGCCAAGAAGACACGAAGTGTCATCTTGAGTTCAACGCAGCGGTCGGGCCGATATGCGTGAATCCGTGTCCAGATCCGGCGTTGGTCTGCACGCTGCTCGGCAGCGGGACGGCCGCCGATCCGTGGCACTGCAACTGCGAACCGGTGGCGGTGTGCGAGCCGAACTCGACGGGTACGGGATGTGTGCAGGCCTGCCCGGTGCCCGGACCCCCCTGCGTTCCGCAGAAGGTCAAAGGGGTCTTCGGTACACCGAACTTCAGCGTGGTGGAATGCGCCTGTGACGATCCGAACGTTTGCCACGTCGAGTTGAACGCGGCGGGGCTGCCCTATTGCGTCAACCCGTGCCCGGACGCCCTCGATACCTGCCGATTGGACGGTACGGACACGGATGGGGACGGCGTGCCCGACTTGTGGGAGTGCATTTGTCTCCCGCCCGTGGACTGCGCGCCCAACTCTCTGGGCACGGATTGCAACCCGATCACCTGTCCGGATACGGGGACGGGTATTGTCGAGAAGTGCCAGAAGAAGTGCGTCATTCTCAACCCGCTGACGGGTACGGTGACGCTGTCGGATTGCGACTGCGTCGGTCCCAACGATTGCCACATGGAGCTTTCCACCGGAGGCGGCGCCGTCGTGGCCGGCGGCGGCGGAGCCCCGACGGGCGACTGCGTGGTGGTCGATGACGGGTCGGGTACGGTGAAGTTGCCGCCCGACGGCTGTCCGTATCTGAGTCCGGATGAGTTCCACAAGATCGTCGACGGCCTCCCGGCCGGCGTGACCATCGAGATCGGCGCCATCCACAAGGACTTCATCTGCAACCGGCAACCGGGATCGAGTTTCTGCTCGTTCCCCATCCCACCGGGTGTGGATTGCGACGACGAAGAACCCAACGACCCCACCGATGGGGCCATGGAGTGTCACGACTCGACGCTCGAGTTGAACATGCGCGGGACCGGACCGATGTTCGGGTCCACGACCGCGGGTCCCTCCACCTACGTGCGGATGATCCCCTTGATGGTCCGCATGGAAACGCACACCGGTCCGCGTACACCGGGAATGCCGGTGCAGTCCTTCGACACCGATATGTTCCGGCTCCAGGGGCAGCTCCCCATCGGCGATCCGGACTTCGACCTGCTGAAGATCAAGGCGGGGACCGATTTCGGCATGCCCAGCCCGGGTCACACGACGTTGGTGCGGATGGGCGGCCCAGGCAGCCCCTGGTCCGTGGACAGCTTCTTCGATGTCTTCTACGAGATCGATTTCATCGGCGCTCCGGGCGGGCCTTTCGCGGGCATGTCCGGCAGCACGACGGGCACGATCCGCATGGCCACCAAGCCGTTCAAGTGCGTGGGCGACTGCCCGCCGGGAACGGTCTGCAATGAGTCGCGTACCGTGAACGCCGACGGTACGATCAAGGTCTGCTGTGAGTGCGAGGTGGCGGCGGTCTGTGAGACCGATCCGACGACCGGAGCATGCAGGCCCAACACCTGCCCGGCCCCGGAGGAGTGCATCGCCAACTGTGCGAGGGTTACGCAAGTCGGCGGGGCGACGACGGTGACGGCCACGGATTGCCACTGCGACGATCCGAATATCTGCCACCTCAAGGTCGGCGCTTTGGGTGCCGTCACCGCCGGACCAGGCAGTCCGTGCGAAGTGGTCGACAACGGCAGCGGCTCGGTCGATTTGCCGCCTGTGGGCTGCGATTACCTCAGCCCGGATGAGGTGCATAAGATCATTGATGGGTTGCCTGCAGGAACCGAAATCCACTTGGCGCCCATCCACAAAGATTTTATCTGCCACGAGGGTCAGCAAGGCGTGTGCTCCTTCCTTGATGTCGATTGCAAGGAAGACGGCGGCGACTTGGGCGGCGAGAAGGAATGCTCCGACTCGACGCTTGAGTTCCAGTTGACCGGGACCGGTACGCTCGCGGGATGGAATCGAATGGTGACCATTCCCAATACGAGCTTCGAGACCCACATTGGGAAGAAGAAGCCGTTTGAACCGGTTCAGTCCTTCCCGACGCAAATTCACCGTTTGTTCGGGCAGATTATCGGTATTGGCGATCCGGACTTCGATCTCTTGCGGGTCGTCGCGGGCAACGACTTTGCTCTGCCGAGCCCGGGCCACACGACGCTGACGCGATTACCGAACGGCAATTGGGCCGTGGACAGCTTCTTCGACATCACGTACCGGATCGACTTTGTGGGAAATTCGACCAGCACCCATATTCCGTTCAGGTCGGGTTCAACTACGGGAACGATTCGGATGGCGACGACGACGGCGTTCAAGTGCACCAACACCTGTCCGGCCGGTCAGGTTTGCAAGCAAACGACGACGCAGCCTGTTCCTCCGGATGGGTCGATGACGGTGTGCTGCGACTGCGTGGACGCTGCGGTTTGCGAACCGAAAGCGGACGGGCTGTCGTGTACGAACAACACGTGCCCGCCGGGCGTCGTGTGCAGACCTAAGGCGATCCAGTGCATCCAGAACGTCCCGCCGCCGGGCGAAACGTGCCGGATCGTGGATTGCGATTGTGTGGACGGCGATCCCTGCCATCCGGAATTGGCCCCGCAAGGCGCGGCCCAGCCGGTGGTTTGCGTCGGTTCGTGCCCAATACCGCCGAACAACAACAAGTGCACGCGGAAGAAGGTGCCGATCCCCGGGCAGAACGGGTTCGAGTACACCTGTCGATGCCTGCCGGTGCATAAGACGCCGTTGCCGGATCAGCTCCTGCCGGACAAGAACCGCCATGCGAGCGTCGGGTTTGACCCGCCGACCACGGCCGGTCCGGGTGGTGTGATGGTGGCGCTGCGGATCAACCCCGTGGATTTGCAGAATCCACAGCCGCCCAACACTCCGCCGTTCACGGCGCCCGATTTCAGTACGTACGAGGTGGGAACCTGTACGGCTGCGGGTGAGATGGGCGGGTGCGCACGGTGGGCGGGTGAACCGGCCTGGTTCCTCGAGGCCCAGGACAGTCCGCAAATCGGGAAGTACCGCGGGTCTCGCCTTCAGTGTACGCCGTACTGGCACGACTGGTCGTTGGAAGGCACGGTCCACGTACTCGGAGCGGAGATCGACCCGAGTTCGATGTACGACGCGGCCTTCATCGACATATCGTGTGCGGATTCGCTCGATGAGAGCTGCTTCTCCGGTCCGTTGCCGATCAACACGGCGCGATGGGGCGACGTTTCGGCCCTGTTCAACCCGCCGTCGACGACCACGCAGCCGGACGCGCTTGACGTGGGCAATTTGGTGGCCGCGTTCAAGCACCTGCCCGGTGCGCTCAACAAGGTCATGGCGCAGCTCCAGCCCAACCGGCCTGAGCCGCTTTTGGACGTCGACGCCACCGACATTCTAGTCGAGGTCGACGCATTCAAGGGCCGTGCTTATCCGTTTACCGGCCCCTGCATTTGCCCGTCGCCGGTAACGTGCGATACGACGCCGTGTGCGTCGGGCGCGCAATGCTCGGGCGGGATGTGCGTCAGGACCTGCATCGGCGGCGTCAACGACGGCGACGAGTGCATCTCCACTCGGCACTGTCGTCCATGCGTGGGCGGCACCAACGACGGCGTGCCATGCACCAGCAACGCCGAGTGCCCGGGCGGCGGTACCTGCCCGGCCGGCGGAATGTGCGGCGGCGGCTTCTGTCGTGACCGTTGCGGACGTTGCAGTCCGTAGCGGATAGACGTTGCAAAGTTTGATGAACCCTCCGATGGGGGTGGGCGCAGCGGCGCTCGCCCCCATCGCATTCTATCCGCAGTCCGTGCGTGGTGAACGAATGCGTCGAGTGGCCGGCAGGGCTTTCCGAGGCCCCACCGTCGGGTTCACCGGGTCTGGGACGGGCTCCGGATCACGTTCCCGAGAGGCACGGTCGATATGTACCCGTGACGGTGTGATCGCCGAAGAGGGATGCCCGCGAGCGACCGATGGCCGACGGGTTGAAGAACCAACGAATCTGTGTGACGGGCGGCGCCGGCTTTCTAGGCCGGGCGGTCTGGGCGAAGCTTAGCGCGGCGGGCGCGGTCCAAATTTTCGTTCCGCGGTCGGCGACGTTCGATCTCACGCGTGCGGAGGACGCCTCGCGCCTATTCGACGCCGCAAAGCCGGACGTCGTGATTCACTTGGCCGCCGAGGTGGGCGGCATCGGCGCCAATCAGGCGCACCCCGGGCGATACTTTTATGCCAACATGGCCATGGGGTTGAACCTCATGGAAGAGGCCCGTCGACGCGGCGTTCGCAAGTTCGTCCAAGTGGGCACGGTGTGCGCCTACCCGAACCTGTGCCATGTACCCTTCGAGGAAAGCGACCTCTGGGAGGGTTTCCCCGAAGAGACCAACGCCCCCTACGGAGTGGCGAAGCGCGCGCTCGGAGTGATGCTGGACGCCTATCACCGGGAATATGGATTGAATGGCGTGTATTTGATTCCCGCGAATCTCTACGGTCCTGGCGACAACTTCGATCCGGTAAGTTCGCACGTCATCGCAGCGCTCATCCGCCGGTTCAGCGAGGCCGCCGCGGAGAACCGCCGCGAGGTCGTTTGCTGGGGCACGGGTCGGGCGAGCCGCGAGTTCCTCTTTGTGCAGGACGCGGCGGATGCGATTGTCGCGGCGACGGCCGTTCACAACGATCCGGCGCCCATCAACGTCGGGACGGGATACGAGATCACCATTGCTGAACTGGCGGCGAGGATCGCGACGCTCTGCGGTTTCGCGGGGCGGATCTCGTGGGACCCTTCCCGGCCCGACGGACAGCCACGCCGCCGTCTGGATACGACACGCGCCGAGGCACTTCTGGGCTGGACGGCCAAGGTCGCCCTGGAAGAGGGTCTGAGACGCACGGTGGAATGGTGGCAAGGCTCGGCACGGACAGCCCGGGCGCCGAGTTACGCCCCTGCGCCCTAGCTCCGAGCTGTGGTCCCCGTCGCGGGGACCTCATTTTCGTTTTCCAGCAGGGCGGCTGCTCTCCGACTGCGAAGGTAAGTGCGCGGCGATTTGCGACCCAACGGCGATAGCTCTACGATCCACATCGAGTTGCCGCAGGTGATATGCCATCGATCCGTTTCCTCGGTTTCCTCCGCACGCCGAATGGAAGTGGAACCCCCCAGTCCGATCGCAGTGAACATTCTCTGCGCCGCACCGCACGCAAAGCGTGCCTCCAGAGTCGGAATCGCGACGCAGCGGTTGTAATACCGGGCGGCGTACCCGCAGATGCGCCCGTCGCCGTCGCGCCCGCGATTCACGGCAAACTCTGCGGGTGCGCGGGGATAACCCGCGACGGAAAGTGAAACCAATCCATCGGGGAGAGTCAGTGTCACCGATTGACCGGGTTGCGAAACCTCGCATGGAACATCGGCGCAGTGCCAGCGCATGACCACCGAGTGGGCGCCCGGAGCCCGCGTGGTGTCCACGACGATCCACAGATCCTCAGCCAATGCAACGACACACCGCCGATGTTCGATCCGACCGGTTCGCTTATGATGCATGGTCCGCCGGCCTTCGAATACGGGCTCCGCCATGCTCTTCGTTTGAGGATCAAACGTACTACATTCGGCCTTCGGAAACGGAAGAAAAAGAAACCGTGTAATCCACTCACCCCCGTCGTTATCGTTGACCTCGATGGTGTTGTGCGCCCGAGTCGAGCGAAAATACGCTTCGAGAGCGGGGTCAGATGGAACGTAGTAGCGGAAGGTGCCGCAGTCGCAAAGTATGTTGATTCCCTTGTACCATAGGTCCACGTGGAGACTGTCGCAATGTCCCGGCCGTGTGCGGTACTCGTGGCATCGGATCATCGCCCAACTGTCGCGCCGACGAATGGTATAATACCCGCCACCCGAAAATGCCCGTGACCGCGCGACGAGGCGGTCATCCACGTCATGCCGCAATGCCGCCTCGCCGAAAAGCCACACCAGCTCCTCGTCCCAGGGACCTGGCGGAAACCGATGCCGTCCAGTCGCCAGAACATGTGCCGATTGCACAACAGGCCGAAAGTCGGAAAAGTCACACTCCGTCAAGGGCAGGACAAGCGCGCCGTCGCAGTTTCCGTAGTTGGGAACCCGACCCGTTACGCGATCCATCATGTGAAAAAGAAACTCACCCGCCAGTCCGATTCTCTCGCGCACCGCGTCGTCCAACGGTCGGCCGGAGCATTCCGTCACTCGCCACGCCAACATCGCAACGTGCAACATAACACGATGGTAAGTGAACGAATGCTGAATGTAACTTCCGTCGGAATTGACCTGGCGGGTGAGTTCCGCCGTAAATATTTTGCGTCCAAGACGTTCCCAATTCGCCGATTCGCGGAATTCGGGGAAAAGTGAACCGATCAGTAGCAATCCACACGCTTCGGAGAGGGCATGATTGTTGTGTTGGGAAACTGCGTAGCGAATGTGCCGAGAAACGCGATACCCGGTTGCCCAAGCCAGTCGCGCGAATTGCAACCACCGCTGTGGCGTGGTCGCCGGATCCGCGGCGAGACTCCAGAACGCAATGGCGATGGCTATGAAGCGGACGGAACTCTCCTGCCCACACTTCCATTGAAAGCCCTGAAATGGAGGACACGCATTCATCCAGGAATCGACCCAACGCCAGTAACATACGGCGGCGTCAAACGGGATACCATGCGCGCCGGCGCGAGCCAAGTCGAAGGCCCAGGCGGCACGCGACGGTTCCCATAAGATGCGCGGATCGCCGTGCCGCGGTGAAAAATCGGGAATATCGCACCACGTCGAGCGGTCCTCAGCGCGTGCGTTGTCAAATGGGCTATCATACCAATCGAGCGTTCGCTGCGCTATCTGGTCGAAGAAGTAGATACACTGCCCCCTCTCTAGGAGGCGCAGGCGATCCTCCAAAGACGGAACGCGTTCGAATCGAGATCGCGCGGCGAAGGGCGGAAATCTGGGCGGAGCCCCAAGGGGGAAAAGAAATGGCGGCGGGTTGCTTGTTTTGAACCGTGCGTAGTCCTCAGGCGTCGTGGGCGTTCCCGGCCGGGCGATGTCTTCAAGCCTAAGGGAATCCCACGGACGAGGACTGAACTTGCGGCGAGTCATTCCCAGTCGGCGCTGAATGGCCAGAGACGTGCGCTGCAGTGCAAAGCCCGGTCCCAACCAGCGCACTACGGCGCACGCTTTGGAAAAGGAGATCATGGAACCAAGACAAGGGGAAGCAGTTGCGCGGTGCTGGCAGCCGGACTCCCGTGCAACTCGACGGGGGCGCGCGTTTGAATGGAACGCACCGCAGCGAGCGATGCGGTGGTCACGACGTCGATTTCCTCGAAGGGAATCAGCGCCGGTCCGCCATCTCGAACACGGTCTAAGAACGCTTTGACCTCCTGCGTGTGACCCTTATCCTGCCGCAGCCGCATCTTAGGTACGCCGGGCCAGCCGTAGGCGCGCAGCTGTCGCCAATTGTCAATGAGAATCGCCCGACCCTCACTAAAGACCTCGATCTGTTCCTTGGGATAACTGGAGGGGCCATTGCTCCAGTAGTCAACCGTGCCAATGGATCCGTCTGCGAAGGTCAGAGAGAGCGTGATGGTGTCCGTCGGCGCATTCTTGTCCGCTGTGTCCATCGCCACGGTCTGCACACAGGTAATGGGATGTCCAACAAGGAACATCACCAGATCGATGAAATGACAAGCCTCACCCAGAATCCGTCCGCCACCGATGGAAGCATCCTGAACCCAATGGTCGTGCGGAATGCTCCCGGCATTGACACGCGCGCGGACCGCAATGGGTTGCGCCCGATCGGACAGCAATTGTTTGACCTTCCATGTATGCGGAGCGAAGCGTCGATTGAATCCGACCATCAGATGTAGGTGTGGGTTTTCCGTCGCGGCGCGGCGGACGCGGTCGAGTCCATCCTCCGAAATGGCGAGCGGCTTCTCGACGAACACGTTCTTTCCCGCATCGAGGGCCTCGGCGGCAAGGTCCGCGTGGTCGGCATGGCGGGTGGCGATGAACACCACATTGATCGCTTCATTGCGCAAGAGTTCTTGGTAATCCGTAGTTGTGGTATGCGCGTCGAACCTCTTGGCGGCGCGCAGGCCGCTGATGCCGGCGGCACTGGCAATAGACTCGATCGTCACACCGCAGTCTCTGATCGCGGGAATGAGTACGCGACTGGCGAAATTGCCGCTGCCGATCACACCCACTACCGGCCGGACCGATGGAGCCGATTGCGATTCGTGCCTTTTGACTGTCACGGACCGCTGCGTCGGCGCCGCGCCGTCGGAGTACGTCAACAGTACCCCCAGTGCGTCTGGATCATCGACTACTCGCTGATAGGCGGTTGACGCGTCGTTTTGAGGTAGACGGTGTGAAATGAGAGGCTCGACATCGAGACGTCCGCTCGCCAACGCCTCGAGAACCGCCTCGAAGTTCCGCGCGACCGTCCAGCGAACATAGGGTAGCGGATAATCGCGTCCACCGGATTCATGCGCGGGGTCGTGGCGACCAGGTCCATACGAGCAGGAAACCTGGAAGGTCAATTCCTTTTCATAGAAATCGGCGCGACGAAGATTCAAGCCGACCACGCCGACCAGGACGATGCGTCCGCGCTTACGGCACATCTGCGCCGCTTGGTGAATGATGTCATCCGTCGCCGCCGAGGCCGCAATCACAACCCCGTCCACTCCACGCCCCCCGGCGAAGGCGTGCGCCGCGGAAACGGGATCCGTGCCCGGGTTGACGCTGACGGTGCGAAAACCGAACCGCCTCCCAAGCTCGCACCGCTGGGGGTTGGTATCCGTGGCGAGTACCTCGCACCCGTGGGCGCGAAGGAATTGCGCGACCAACATGCCGACCAGGCCCAATCCGATGACCGCGAACTTCTCGCCGAAGCTCGGCTGGGTGAGACGGACGCTGTGAAGTGCGATTGCCCCGAGCACGGTGAACGCCGCGACGTCATCCTCGACTCCGTCGGGAACGCTCGCCGCCAATGTCGCAGGCACGTGGACGATCTCGGCGTGCGGTCCGTTCGATGCGACGCGATCTCCGACGCGGAATCCGCCGACCGTCGGACCGACCTCGATCACGCGTCCGACGTTGCAGTATCCCAACGGCAGCGGCTCGTCGAGTCGGGCGAAGACGGCCTCCAGCGTGGGCAGCAGTCCGTCGGTGCGAATCTTGTCGAGCACCTGACGGACTTTCTCGGGTTGGGCGCGGGCTTTTCCGATCAGGCCGGCATGCCCGAACTCGACCAACGACCGTTCCGTTCCCGCGGAGATCAGACTTCGCCTCGTTTGGATTAAGAGGTGACCGGGTCGAACTAGCGGACAGGGAACCTCCGCCAGCTCGATCTGCCCGGTACGCAGGTTTTGCAAAACTTGCTTCACGGATTAGCGGTTCCGTCGCGGCGCCGCGAACCGTCGCGCCGCCCCAATCATCGTAGCCTCAGTTGCCGGTCAACGTCGAGCCGTCAAAGCGTGGCGGCCTCAGCCATCCCCACCGGACCCGACGGAGCCCCGGCCAACACATTCTCAATCTCGGTCATCGCATCGGACACAATGCTGTCCCAGTCGCGGAAAAACAGGCGGATTCGCTCCTCCCCGGCCTTGACCAGCGTGTCCCGTAGCGTGGGCGAGTCGCGGAGTTGCACGATCGCGTCCCGAATCGAGGCCGGGTCGCGCGGATCGAAATAACGCGCCGCGGGCCCGCACACGTCCCGAGCGAAGTCCAAATCGCTGGTCAAGATCGGTCTCCGAAATTGCATGGCTTCGAGGTACGTTCCGCTGAACGACTCAAGGAGTGTGGGTAGGATCAATCCGCTGCTATGCGCGAAGTAGCCGGCGAGTTCCGATTGCGGAACAGGGCCGACGTTCAACAGGTGCTCGTTCAACCCGGCGCCACGAAGCCGCGAGAGGAACCGTCTCGCCAAGGGATGGTCGCTCTCCTGTACCGTCAGGACGACGGTGACATCGGATAGCTCGGAGCGGAACCGCTCAAACACGTCAAAGAATACCTCGAGGTTCTTGTGAGCGTAATAGCGTGTCAGGCAAAACAGTACGAACCGTCCGCTCGGCGCTTCCAGAACGCGCGGGACGGCGCTCTGGTCGCCCTGAAGCGTCAATCGGGAAACCGCGTTAGGCATGACCGCCACGCGTCCGCGAAACTCATAGGTTCTTCGGAAACGGTCACAGGCCGTCTTCGTTTGGCAAAAAACGACCTGGACCGAGCCCAAGGAGCGCCGCAAACGGCGCCGACCCAGAACGTTCTGCAACCGGTATCGAAGCATCTCCGTCTGGTAGAACTCGGGTCCATAGAAATAGTGCGGCTTGTGAACGAGGACCGCTTGCGTACACGAAGCGCCCCGAAGGCCGAAGTTCCCAAGTCCCCAGATGACGTCGGGCCGAAACTCGCGCACCCTTGCCGGAATGGTGAACGACTCGAAAAGATGTTGCCGCACCCACCCTCGCCCGCGCTCGAAGTAACGACAATCGGCGTGGGGCGGCTTCTCTACGGATTCGTAGCCGACATCCTCCGGCATGAGCAAAAGATACTCGTGCTGCGGCCGCACGCGGGACAACGACGCAATCACGTTCTTGCCCACGGAAAGACCGCCCGCGGCGCGCAGGTTGTGAGCGAGGATGACCACCCGCAGCGGATCCTGTTCGCGATGTAACTCCGCCGTCCCTTGCCGCATGTGTTTGTTCCTGCGATCCATCCTCGGCGAAACCATCCGCTGGGTCTTTTTCTCGCCCACGCCCGTTGTGGCATTATGGATCGGCTAGTGATCCTTTGTCAGTCCTTCAAGCAAACCCAACATCCGTCCGCCGACCGCGTCAAAAGAGTAATGATGATCGACCCATTGCCGAGATTTCGCCCGTAGGTCGTCGGCAACCCGCCCGTTCTCGAGGATCAAGACAATGTGCCGTGCCATGGCGCGAAAATCACCAATGTCGCAAACCAGCGCCGTCCCCGCCTGCTCTGCCTCCCAGGCGACTCCGACGCGCGTGGAGACCGTCGGCGTGCCAACGCAAAACGCCTCGGTGAGTGCTTTGCCATAGGTCTCTCCCTCGGAAGAAAACACATGTATATCGGCTGCCTTCAGCAAGGGAGGAATGGCCTCCTGTCGCACGAGGGACTCCGTAAACATGACATGGTGCTTGAGGCCCAATTCCGCAACCAGCGGCCGCAGCGGACCACAACTGAACCGACCGGGACAACAGAGAAACACCTCCCGGAAACGCTCTCTGACCAATGCCGTCGCGCGAAGAAGGGTATCGTGCCGCTTCGCGGGAAGCAAGGACGCCGGATACACCAGGACCGGGCGACCGGCTGCCTTGGCCTGTGCGACCGCCGCGAATTCCTTGGAAAGAGGCATCTCTGCCGTGCGTCTCCACCACTCCACATCAATCGGTGTTGGGACGATGCGAGTGAAATCATCGCGCAGGCCCGCCGCCTGCATCTGCCGTCGTTCCAATTCACACTGAATCCAGACTTGGTCGGCCAGCCTGTTGACTGACCACGCGGCCAAGCGGCGTGCCCATCTCGCATATCGCGTTGTATTGCGAACGCTCTGCAACCACCAGACCATTCGCGGTCCGCCGCGTCGGAAGTACCTTCTCTCCGCTAAATGGCCGACCGTCGTAATCAGCGCCACGTCGGGTTGAAGGGACTCACACAGTCGGCCTAAATCTCCCGACGGGCGCAGGAGTTGGGGCAATCCCGTGCGGTGCAACGACGGCACATCGAAAAACGGGATCTCCGCGGCCGCGAGCGAAGTCAACAGACCGGGAGTGGCCTCGCCATCGCAACCCGTCATGATCACGTCCACACCCTGGCGCCTCATCCACAGCGCTAATTGGACAAATTGAAACGCCAGTCCAAGCCCTGGTGTCGATCCCGTGATAAGAACCTTGAGCGGCATGGGTATCTTGGTCGGCGCTTACCTCGCGCCATCCTCATTTGTTAAGGTCGCCAATCGTGATGCGCGTCTCGTTGTCTGTATGAGCGCCAGGCACCCGCCCGGACCCGCGCAAACAAGAATCGTATAGAGAATGCCACCAACCAAGACGCCGACCGCGGCTCCGGCAACTCCATAGCTGCGAATCGCGAACCAGCATACCGGGACGACAATGAGCCCGCCGACAACTCGAAAGGCGAGCGTGACTCCCATCCGCTGATGTACCGCAAAGAATGACTGAAGCAGCAGCCCTAGACACTGCATGAAGCGCGCCCCAGCCAGGCACAAGACAATGCCCTGCGGTAGGACGAAATCGACATTAGTCAGAAGGCGCATGAGCTTTTCGCCCCACAGCCAGTATATGGGAAGCGCGGCAAGGCCGAACGCAAGGTAGGCGCATGCGCTTGCCAAGAGAACCCGATCCGCAGCCCAAAGACGACTCGGTTCGCTTCCATCGCCCGCGCGTTGGTACGCGATGGGAACCGCCAGTCCGTTAAAGATCGCGGAGAACAACATATAGGGTATTCCGCAGACCTGGTACGTCGCGACGTACGCACCCACGGAGTTCAAATCGAGCTGAATACCCAGGATATACCGTTCGGAAAAACTCTGCACCCACTGGCACATGAGGAGAAGCCCATACGGGATGCCAAAAGTAACAATCGTACGCCGCAGCTGCGAAGCCTCGCCCGTGGGGATTAGCAGCATGTGACGCACCATCGGTGCCGTGCCGATGATTGCCAACATAGCCGCCGCGGCAGCATACGCACCCAACGCGGTCGCAGTAGAGTCCCGCCAAGCGTAGGCTGCACAAGCCACCAGAACCGTCTGCAAGGCAATGAACCCTAGGTTCTGGAAGGCGGAGCCTCGGCGATCCCGTTGTAGATCCGCAAGCTCGACACCCAGGGCACGCCAGCGGTTGGTCAGGAACAGGAAGGCCGTCGCGAGGGCCGTCCACGCTCCGATGCCGAGATAGGTGGACAATTGTCGCGTAGAGACGGCGACGACGAGCGCGAGAATGAGAGTGACGCTCGCGTACCAGCGAAGAAAGGAGAGATTCAATGAACGCGCCGCACCGCGGGCCTGCGCAGCCGAAAGTGACCGATAATAGGCATGGGCGATGGGCATGGCGGCAACGTCCGTGAGTAGTCCCACGGCGGTCAGGGCGAGGTTGTATTCCCCAAAGGCCGCGGGAGTCATCAGAGACGTAAGGAGCTTAAGGCCGACAAAGACGAGAAGGAATTCAACAACTTTGTGTCCGACCACCCACGCGGCCTCCCGCCGCAGTCGGTCGCTACCGAACAGCTCGGCGGTAAGTGCGAGCATCGTCCGGCTGAGGGATGCGACGAGGGCGGTCGACCGCGCCGGGATTGGTTGCGAACTGCCCACTTTCATGCGTGTACCGTGACGCCCGCCTCACGCGGCGTAACTGCTTTGTTCCATCATCTGGCCCGTAGCGGAATGGATGAATGGAAGGCCGACTGCGAGGCGGAGGCATTCCCAACGCTTCGAACACCGGAACTTGGCCGGGCCGCAAATGAAAACCCGCACAGTCGGCCCAGAACCCATAGAATCACCAATGTCCACACACCCATGAGAAAAACCTCATACGGTTGGCCGCGCACTGCGAGCAGCGCAAGCCGCGCATAGAGTGCCCCAATGGACACAAACCAAAGCAGGCTTGTACGCACCTTCCATTGTACCAGTCCGAATACGGCCCCGTTGAAGAACATCAGCAGAATCCCCGGCCAACCCCAAAAATTGATGTAGCCGTCGCCCATCATGGTCGGTGGAATGGTGGTCAACTCTCTGGCGCTTCCTGGCTCCACCATCGCCGCAAACACCATGTTCGGATCCTCGGGTTTGATGTTCGCAAAGTACCTCCTCGGCAGAAAAAACACCAGAAGTCGTCTATACGCCGCACCATGTAGGAATGGATGCCGATCGGGAAAGTACTCCACGGCCGCGACCAGAAACTCATGGTAGTTGAGCGGGTCCCTGGATAGAGCCCCTTGGTAGGTAGCGGGAGACACAATGGTCGATAGCATCTCTCCGTAGGTCTGACGAGACATGCTGCGCCGAACATCATAGAGGGCGACGCTAAGCACCAGCATTCCGAAGGCGGCGGCGGCGACGCCGAGCCCGCGCGGAACGGATACTTTGCGTCGCAGAGTATATCCCATGACCAAAGCACCGAGTAGCCCCATCGAATTGGCTCGACTGCCCTGACTAGCCAAGAAAAGGAGAGCCGCCATTCCCACAGCGTACAGGGTGCCGGCAACCATGTATCTTCGAGGTAAGAAGAACCCCACGAAACCCGGAACAATGGAAAGCACTACGAAGTATTGCGCGATCGCGGCTGCATAGTGTTCTTCATAGGTGCGAGCGGCAAAGCGAGCTTGCTGAAATACCTCCCAAACTCCCGTGCCCGTGGCGAGGACGGATACGGCCCAAGCTGCGAAGCCGACGAATGTGCAAAGCCAAAAGAGTCGGCGGAGCAGGGTCTGCCCCTGCGGCATGTTGAGGGTCGACGACAGCTCCGCGGACAAGCCGAAAAAACGAGGTCGTGCAAACTCGTACAAACGCCATCCCAACGAAAACAGAATCACGCCAACCAAGGCCAGGAGAGCGGCGTGCAGTCGACTTCGCTCGGAAAACTGGGCCAAGTGCATCCACGACGGAGTAAGGGCGGGCACTAGTCCGTGAATCAGGCCCAATGATGCAAACATGAGGAACTTCGGAAACCGTCCGCGCAGATCCATTACGGCGCTGACGCATTCGCCTGCGCACCACCCGGCGGTCAACAGATGAATGAGTACAATCACGACCTGCATAGACTCACTGATTCCTGTCCAGAACCCAGTCTGCCCGGCGTTGCGTGGTCACTAATCCGAACATCCCATAAACGGGCGCCATTCACTGAACGCCGTCGTTATGGATCAACGAGGATCCGAAGGCGTTCACCGGGGAGCACAATACGGCGACCCAAGAAATAGAACTCCCCAGCCCGCCGATTCCAATTATCCACCGCCAGCAATTGTTCTCCGTTTTTTCCCACAAAACGTCGTACCTCGACCCCGATGGGAACACCGTAAACTCCTGCCCGGTCAAGATACTGCGGTTCGCGCTGCCACCAGTTCACTCTGGTACGTTCATGGACAATGGCTGCGACCGCCTGATTCAACGTGTCCGGCGTTCGATCGCTCTCTGCCAATCGCATCGCGTCCAGCTTGGCACCCAACAAGAACGCCTGGCGCTCGGTCCAATACTCATGACCTCGAGTGGGTCCCCAGAGGGTGTGGTCGCCATTGGATTCTCCCAAGAAGAAGATACGGTCGCGCAGCAGATAGCGTCCGAAGGCGGGGAAGCTTGCACAAGATAGTCCGCCTCCTAAGTCGGAGGGAGTCTGCCGGGGATTCGTCTCACAAGAGGCGCCGCCCCACAGGCATCCGCTGATGAGATACGCAGCCGGGTATACATCGACGGGCATCTCAATGACCACGCCGGGCGGAAAAGTCAACCCAAACAATCGTGCGACGCTGAGGGGCTCACCAAAATATTCGGCCCCGAGAACGTCGATGTAGTGAGCATTGACGCCGAGATCATTGACGTTGTATCGAACCCAATCTGCCAGAAAGCGACGATTCTGCACGCTCGACGCCGTAAGTTCGGTAAGCGGACCATACGGAGAACGGGGGCGTGTGTAGAAACCGAAGTGTCCTTCACCCTTTACGCGCGGCAGAAGGCTCTGAAAAAGCGACCGATAGCGAGGGTGGATGTTCGATTGGGCGAGGCAACAGCCGGTCTCCTTGCCGGGTGAGGGAAACACGTCGCTCATCTGTCCCCACATTTGGATCCAGGGAAACCACCGCTTGAACCGCTCCCAATTGTCGGCCACGCGCTGTAGCTCGTGATCCTGGAAGTTTTGGAGCTGGACGTTCTGCCAACCGTGGATCTCCCGCAACCACTCGGGGTACTCGACGGGAGCGAGTCCCTCGAACTGCATATTGGTGGTAAGGAACCGGCGGTAGGCATCGAGGGCTCGGTGCCAAGGGTAGTCACCCAGGGATTGGCTCCCCTCGAAATGACCGATGAGCGCCGACACGACTCGTTGCCCATGGGGCCCGAGGAAATCGTCATAGCGCAGACCGAGCCGGTTCTTGGCGTAGGCGACAAAAACTTTCACCGGCGGCCAGTTCGCGGCGGCGACGATCCGTCCTTGGGTCGCGTCGGCGATTACAGCCAGCGGCGCAAAACAGGGCCCGGGATAGATTCGACCCTCCCACTTGGCCGGGGCTTGAGCGTCGGCTTTCCGCGCCTGTCCCATCCAATGCGGAAAGTAGAGGATGTCGTCATCGGCGTGCCTACCGAGTGGCGCCGGATCGGCCTCCCACGGGAACCACAGCTCTCGAATCCCGTCCTCGTGGGTCTGAACCGCCAACTGCCAATACCCGTCCCCCAAGTCGGTGACCCTGGCCGTGAAGCGTCGATCCGCCGCCGCCTCACGGTACACCGCGAACTCTCCGCCATGGAACGTGACCGCAAACGCGGGCTGGGTATTCGCAGGAACTTGTCCGGCCGATACAGCGGTGTTCGTAGGCGCAAGCGCGGATAGAAAGGCGACGGGAAGCCCGAGGCCCAACCTGGGACGTCGGGAGTTCCGATTCTGAATCGCAGGAGGCGGTCGACCCATGGAACGCACCCTTACTTCTGCGCCCGCGCTGGCTCCGCGGACCTTCCAGACAATAACGAAATACAACCACACTGCAATCGCACGGCGTGCATCGTTCGATCGCCCAGACCCGAATCCTATCCGTTCCCTATTATCGGCTGCGCAGGGCATGGAGCGGTTCGGACAGCGCTCGACTGTTTCGCCCTAAGCTTTTCCGATTCCGGCTTGGGTTTCGCAGCCCCACGAGGTACATTGCGAGATAGCCGGACTCGGATTCTACATCGGTCGGGGGAGGCTCAGGGGCGGGGGACACGGGGTCGTTGCTCAGCATGCGCCCGTTGGGCGGGCCGAGGGAACCCGTAGGTTTGGCTGCGGGAGGTGCGAGGGAGCGCAGCGGACGGAATCCCAGCCGCACGAGTGGGCCGGCGGGCGTTCCGGCCGCGTAACGAGGCGTAGTCATGGGGGGAAGAAGGAACCTCACCCAAGTTGGGCGGGCCGTACGCGCCATCGGCGGCGCGCGCTTCGGGGCAACTCCCCTCCTCTTCGCGACCTGTTGTGCATTTGTGGCGGTTGGTGCGGTCCCGCGTTTGAACGCAACCGCGCCGCAAGCCGTCGGTGGGGTCCCGGCGCCTGACCACACTTGGTTCTACTATTTCTTCGACCAGCGTCGGCCGCTTTCGCTCGACGCTGGGCACATCGCGGTTCGTTGGGCGGCGACGACCGACAACGATTCGTTTGGGGCATCGAGCCTGGCACCGTTCGCCGCCCGTGTCGATGAGATCGAACCGCTGCCGATGCATGGCTGGGCGCGAGTCACGGTGGCGACCGACCCCGGCGACCCGGAGGCCATCGAAAAACTCGTTGCCGAATTCGCCATTTCCCCGGGCGTCGATTTTGCGTCGCCGTTGTTCATGACCGAAAGCGGCGACACCGTCGTCATCACCCCCGTTCTGCTGGTTGGGTTTCATGGTTGGGTGAGCTCGGAGGTCGCAATCAAGGTTCTGGACACTCAGCAAGCCGGGGACCTCCTTGACTCGTCCTGGTCGAACATGCCCGGTGTATTTCGGTTGCAGCACAACTCGCGTAACGGATTCGACGTGCTTCGCGCCGCCAATCAGCTCGCCGAACGCCCCGAGGTCCGCTTTGCCGAGTCGGATGTAATCTTCTCGGGGACGGGAAGTCTGGTTCCCAACGACCCGTACTTTCCGTTATCGTGGGAGTTCCGCAACGTCGGACAAGAGGGCGGAATGCCGGACGCCGACATGGACGCCGTCGAAGCGTGGGACGTAACCACCGGCGCCGCGAACGTGATCGTGGCCGTCCTGGACACCGGTGTCGAACAGACCCACGCCGATTTGAACTTGATTCCCGGGGTGGACACGACCGACGAGGGTCCGGGAAGCGGCGGCCCGGTGAATCCCTTTGACAACCACGGCACGTCCGTCGCGGGCTGCATTTCCGGGATCATCAACAACGGGATCGGCACGACGGGCATCGCTCCGGACTGCAAGGTCGCGTCGGCACGGACCTTCATCGGTGTCGACGACGAGGGGCGCTGGATGTCCCAACCCTCGTGGACGGTCGACGCCTTGGATTGGGCCGAGTCCATCGGGATCCGCATCACCAACAATAGCAACGCCTATGGGTTCACCTCTAGCGCCATCGCCCAAAAATATGCCCAAACCCGCGACAACGGCATGATTCACTTCGCCAGCGCCCACAACGACTCCGCGTCGCTGCTCACCTACCCTGCGATCCTGCCGACGGTCCAAGCCCTTGCGGCCATGAATCGGTTCGGGGAGCGTTCCAAGTTCAGCAACTACGGTCCCGGCCTGGATTTCATGGCCCCGGGTGAGGAAATTCTCACCACCGATCGCACCGGCACCACGGGATGGGTGATCGGAGACTGGGTGATCGCCTCGGGAACGTCCTTCGCATCTCCGCTGACGGGCGGCGTAGCGGCCCTGGTTCTCACGCGAAATCCGGGGCTACGGGCGTCGACCGTCGAGCAAATCCTTCGTGACAGTTGTGTCGACCTGGGAGCGCCGGGGTATGACACCGAGTTCGGGTGGGGGGTGGTCAACGCCCGCAACGCCGTGGACCTCGCGGCTGACAACGTGCCCGGGGCGTGTTGTGTTTCCGGCTTTTGCTTGGGAGAGATGACGGCCCTGGGTTGCGACTCCTTCGGGGCCGGCAAACCCGGACAACGATGGTTCGCCCTGCGCTCGTGCGGCGACGTGGAATGCCCGCCCGCCCACACGCAATGCGATCGCGCCCTCGAGATGCACGTCAACAGTTCGGTGACTTTTGACAACGGGGCGCTTACGAGCCTTCCTGACCCGCACTATACCTGCGGCATCGAGCAATTCCACGACGGCGCCCTGTGGTACAAGTTCACGGCGAGCGGTACGACCGCCCGGGTTCACACCTGCAAGAGCGCGGCCCGGGATTCGACCCTCGCGGTGTACGATTCTTGTGGGGCCAAAGTCGAACTGGCCTGCGGCGAGGACGACGGTGCTTGTCCGGGCGCGCCCTATCTTAGCGACCGGTGTCTCCAGGGACTCACCCCCGGGGCGGAGTATTACGTCCAGGTCGCGGCGTGGTCTTCGGGGGACCGCGGGCTGTACACGTTGGAAGTGCAGTCTCCGTGTCCGCCGCCCTCACCCGTCGCGGAGCCTGCCACGAGCCCTCGAAACCGCACGTTGGCCCTTACAGTGCCCCCTTTCTCCACGGCCACCGGTGAGGCCAAAGGGGAAAGCGCCTTGCGCGTCAGGCTTGTGGACCTGCAGAACCCCATGCCGCCCAATGCTCTGCAATTCCCGCCGCCGGACTTTTCCGCGTTCGAGGCCGGGGTGACATGCAATGACCCTTCCGCATGTGTCCGATGGGTAGGCCGGCCTCTTGAATACCTCGACCGGTCGGGCAACCAGAACGGGGTGCCGTTCCGCGCCGCTCGCCTGCAATGCACGCCGCACTACCACAACTGGTCTGACGAGGGCGTCTTCCACATCGTCGGCGCGGAGATCATGCCCAGCTCGACCTACGATGTCCAGAATGCCTCTACGGAGTGCATCGGCTCGGAGATCAACTGCCCGGTGGTTTCCAGTCCTTTGCGTATGACCACGGGACGGTTTGGCGACGTGGCGGTTCCTCTCAATCCGCCCAGCAATTCCGTTCAGCCGGACGGTCTGGACATCACGGCCATGGTGAACAAGTTTAAGGGTCTGCCGGGTGCATCGCCGAAAACGGCCACACAGCTCCAACCCAACGCGCCGGACCCCACGGCCGCCATCGACGCCCTGGACATCGTCGCCTGTCTCGATGCTTTCAAGGGGTTCGCCTATCCCTTCAGCGGCCCGTGCCCCTGCCCATCGTTGGTCACCTGCGACGCCACCCCCTGTAATTCTGCATCCCAATGTCCCGGTGGGACCTGCGTCCACGCCTGCACCGGCGGTGAACGCGATGGAAACCCTTGCATGGACGCTTCGCACTGTCCCGGTGGGGCCTGCGGACCGGGTTTTTGTCGAGACAGCTGTGCGCGGTGCTCGCCCCCCGAATAACGAAAAATCGGCGGGGGCGTCCCTACGGTGCGACGGACTGACCCTCGGTGACTTTGTCGAGCCCCTCGACGACGATGGATTCGCCCGCCGCCAATCCGCTCAGTACTTCGACCTGATCGCCCTGCCTTCGACCCAGCGTCACCGCGCACCTCTGCAATCGGCCGTTGACGGCGCGATACACCGTCCCGCTTGACGATGAGGGATGCATCCGGCACGCGGAAACGGGAATCCATAGGGATCTCGACTCCGCCTTCGACGGTTCGGTCGGCGGGCGCTCGGAGAAGAAGGCCACTTGGGCGGACCCTTCCACGCGCAGAAAATCGTCGGGCTTTTCGATGCGCACTTTGACCTGCACCGTCGCCTTGGAGTAGTTCGCCCCTGGATCGAGCCACATCACGAACCCTTCGTAGCGTCGATCCTTGTAGGCGTCCGGCGTGACTTCGCAGGGCATGTCCTTTCGGATGCGGACGATATCCAGTTCGCTGATGTCCACTTCGACGCGGAGCTTGGTCATGTCGGCGATGATCGCGAACTGAGCGTTGGCCATGGCCCCTCGCCCGCCCTCCGCAGCCACAAAGTCGCCGACCTCGACGTTGCGGGTAAGCACGACACCCGCGATCGGCGCGGTCACCTCGCAGTCATTGAGTGCCTTTTGGGTGAAGTCGAGCGTGGCACGCTCGGCCGAAACCTGGGCTTGGGCCTCTTCCAAGGCACGCTTAGCGTCAGCGAATTCAATGTCCGGAGCGCTGTCATTGGCCATGAGACGCGATATGCGCTCGAAGTTGATTTTTTGGAACTCCAGATTCGCCGCGGAACGTTCCAATCTCGCCGCGGTTTCATCCCGTCGCGCTCGGTAGAGCACGTCCTCGACACGGGCGAGCACCTGCCCCTTCTGCACACGATCACCTTGCTCGAAGGAAAGGGAGACGATCTGACCGGACACCTTCGTCGCAACTGCAACGCGGTGATCAGAGACGATTTTTCCCGTCGCCGTCAGAACGGGCTGGGTTCTCGGCTCGGGACCGGCGCTGACCGCCATGAGCCGCACCGGCGACGCTTGGGCGCTTGGGCCCCCTGCGGCGCCGAGCTTTTCCCCGAGCTCGGGTCGCACAAATCGCGACGCTCCCCACACGCCTCCCACGACGACCAGAGCCAGGGCGAACCCCTTCCATAGCGACCCGCCCGCGCGGTCCGCTTCAGGCCGCTGGTCCTTGGGAATCGCCAGGCTGCGAAGTCGGGCTTGAACGTCGCCGGTCGTCGCCATGCTCACGATCATAGCGTCCCGTCAGGCCTTTCGCAGGGCCTCGATGATCCGCGTTCGTGAGGCGCGAATGGCAGGGGCCAAAGCCCCGCTAATCCCCACCAGCATGGCCAGCCCCAGCGCCCAAAGCGCAATCTCCGGCGTGATGCGGAGCTCGAAGGCAAAAACCGTCCACGTCGCGTCCGATATGTAGTCCTGCCGCGATCCGTTCAAGGCCAAGCTCGCGAGGAGCCCAACAACGCACGCCGCGCCGCAAACCAATGCCGATTCCACCAGAAAGGACAACACGATCGCTTCCTTGGTGAAACCGATCGTCCTCAACATGGCGATCTCGCGGCGGCGACCGTCCACCGCGGCGAACATGGTGTTCGCGACCGCGAACGCGGCGCCGACGCCCATGATCCCCACCAAGACGACCGCAAGCAGGACGATCTCCCGCGTCTTGGAAGAAAGGTCCTTGTAGTAGTCCGGTTCGCGCTTGGCTTCCAACTCGACCGCCGGACCCTTGATGTATTCGATCGCCGCATCAGGCGAGGCCCCGTCCGCCAGGCGAAGGGCGACGCTGGAACTGAAGTACCGTGAATAGGCATCCATCATCATGGTGCGCGAGGCCCAGATCTCGCTTTCCAACGCCCCGCCGGCGGCCTCGAAAACACCGACCACGGTGAAGCTGCGGTTGGTCAATCGACCCAGCGGCAACACGCCGCCGACCTCCAGATCGGCGTAACGCTCCTTAGCCGCCTTTCCGACGATCACCTCCATCGCCCCGGGACGGAACATCCGACCTTCCACCAAGCGCAACTCGGAGTGTACCTGGAGGGCGATCTCATCGACTCCGCGTACGGCGACGTTGGCCGGGGTCGTGCCGGGCCCGCGGCGATTCACCGTCGTCTGAATGCACAGTTCGGGACTGACCAACAAGTCGCCGGACGCATCGCGGGCGACGCCCGGAGTCTGAACCAGTTTGCCGATTTCCTCGGGCATCAGCAGGCTCGTGCTCTCCGCCGTCGCTCCGGGTTTGAGGACCAGGATGTTCTGTTGTGACCCGGTCGCCGAAAGTGAAGCGCCCACCCCCGCGGCGAACGAGAGCAGCACGCACAGCACAAGGACGACGACCGCGACGACCACGAACGTCAGCGTCGTGCTCAATCGCCGACGCATCAGGTTCCGTCGGTTGTAATAAAGCGGCAGGGGCATGGGCGACGGACCAGATTACTCCAAATTCCGAATGGAAGAAATGACGTTCATCCGCACGGCATTCCACGACGGCCACGCCGCCGCCAGAACCCCCACGATCACCGCAATCACCAACGACTTCAGACATACGGACAGCGGGACGTCCAGGTGTTGAATCAACGGGACGGTATAGTCCTTCAGCGGCGTGTAGGTAAAGGCAATAAACGGCGCCGCCGCTCCGATCACCCCGCCGATGGCCGAGAGCAGGAGACTTTCCGTCTGAATGAGCGCGAAGACCGTCGATCCCCCGAACCCCAGGGACTTGAGGACGGCCACTTCATTAGTGCGATCGCGGATGTTCATGCTCATGGTGTTCGCCGCGGCCATGACTGCCACGAAAACCGTCACGATCGAGAGAATGGTCAGGTTCCGCGGCAGATTGAACATCTGATTGATGAAGTCGCTCATGAAGGTCTTTTCGTCCTGCGTTTTGGTCTGGTCGGGGGAGTTCTTGAACAGATCGTCGATCGCCGCGCGGAAGTAATTGAGGTCCTCGCGGGTCGCACATTTCACGAAAAAGAAGCTCACCCATCCGTCGGGATTCCAACCTTGCGGAACGTTGGGAATCCGTAACTCCTCCTCGATGTAATCCAGTCGGCAGAAGTTCGTCACCGGGTCTTTGTTGGGATGGGCGGCCGTGCAGATGACGTGGAACTCCAACGGCTTGTACGGCGGGATCGAGGGGTTGATCACGATCCGATCGCCCACTTTCCAGCCGAACTCGCCCGCGATCGACGACCCGATCAGAATGGCCTGCCGATCTCGCTTCCACAGCTCGATCTCGTCGGGCGTCAACCGTTGATCGGGGAAGGTTTGGGCGAAGGTATCGACGTCGGCGGCCAGGGTGGACAACGGGCGCGGGTCGTTTCCGACTTTGCCCCCGATCCAACGCGTCCCGCATACCGAAAGCAGACGCGTGCGGGTCGGATCGAGCGATTCCATCTTTGCCCTATATCCCCCGGGGAGCTGGTTGATGATCGACCCGCGGTGTACCACGGCGAGTCGAAGTTGTTGGGCGGAGTTTTCGAGGAACATTTCCAGTCCGTCGACCACCGAGGTGGAGAGTACATAAATGGTGATGGGCAGGGCCACGGCCGCACAGGTGAGTCCCGAGCGCAGCAGATTGCGCGTCAGATTGCGATAGAGATAAACGACTCGCAGGTTCATGGTCTGACCACAAGCGGGGGGAGCGGCGCGGATCGCCTCGGCAGGGTCAAGGTTCTCGCAAAGCCTCGATCACGGCGACGCGCGAAGCCCGCGAGGCGGGCACCCACGCGCCCACGATCCCCACCAGCACCACACACCCCAGCGCCCAGACCATGGTCATGGGAGTCAGATCGATCTTGAAGGCCAGCGTGGTGAAGGTGCTGAACCCGAACATATCCTTGGTGTTGCCGAGCAGTTGCAACCAGGCGACGCATCCCAGGCACCCGATGACCCCGCCCAGCAACGACAAAAAAACCGACTCGATCACGAAACCCAACAGAATCTGACCCCGCGGGAAGCCGATCGTCCGCAGCATGGCGATCTCGTCCGTGCGTCCGGCGACCATCGAAAACATGGTGTTGGCGATGGAGAACACCGCAGCCAGAGACATCATAGCCACCAGGATCCGCACGATCGTCAAGTAGATATCCATGTTCTTGGTCTGCACGCGCCAGTAATCGGCTTCGGTCTGGGCGGTGAGTTGGATGGCCGGTCCCTCGATTTGCTCGACGACCGCCGCGGCGTCGGCGCCCTCCCGCAATCGAAGCGCCGCCGACGAGTACATCGTCCGATTGTAGGAGTTCATCAGCAGCGGCAGGTATCCCCACACTTCGCTCTCCGCCGGTCCGCCCTCGGCCGTGAAATGTCCCACCACGGTGAAGCTCCGGTTGCCGCCGTATCCGAGCTCCAGCCTGTCGCCGATGTGGAGCCCCGCGAACTGCTCGGCCGCCGCACGCCCGACGATGACCTCCTGCGCCCCCGTCGCAAACATCCGCCCCGTGGGATGTACGCTGAGGTGGACCTTGAAGGCCGCCTCCGTCACTCCCCGAAGGGCGATGTTGCCCCACGTTTTCCCGCCATCGCGGATTCGAGGCCGAGAACACTGCACCATCATCTCCGGGCTGATCAGCGCCTCATTCGTCACCGAGTCGCGGGCCACGGCCGTCAACTGGTTGAGCTTGTTGTATTCGTCCACCGGAATGGCACTGTTCGTCTCCGAGGTCGCCCCGCGTTTGAGCACCAGGATTTTTCGCTCATCGCGGGCTTTGGACAAGGAGCTGCTAAGCGCCGCGGAAAACCCCGCCATCCACGTGAACACGCCCACCACCGCGGCCACCACCAGCACCGTCAACAGCGTCGTAGTCTTGCGTACAAACAGATTCCGCCAGTGATATTTGAGCGGCAGGGCCATCACCGGATCATCCCCGCCGTTCGCTCCCGCGTCAACCCAAACCGCCCACCTTCCCCGCTGAACGGCCTGGCGTTGAGGCCCTGCGCGCGGACATTGACGACCGCCCCGGCGCGACCGACAATCCCAGGATCGTCCAATAGGAACCGTTCATGGACTCCGTGCTGCGCATCGCATTTTACGTCGTGGTCGGTGCCGGGCTGGCGGCGGCCAACGTCTGGTATATCCAGTCGCTGGTGGAGAACATCCGCGGGGGCAAAGTGGCCATAGCTCCCTTTGCCGTGTTCGGTACGACGGAAAACGCCGACCAACTCGGATCGATCCTGGCGCGAATGCTGGAGACCCGTCTCCGCGATTTACAGACCGATCTCGAACGATTGAACCCGGTGGCCAGGTCGTCGGGCGAGCCCTCCGCGGCGCAAGGCGCGTCGGCGCCGACCGCCCTCACCCTTCCTATTCTGCCGACGGATTCCGTCGGGGTCTTGTTCAGCCTGCAGTCGACGGTGGACATCAATGTTTCCGTGGCCGGTGTCGAAGTAGGTCGGGTGATTCCATGGTTGCAACAACTGGCCACAAGAAAGCGGACCCTGACCTTCTCCGCTTACTACAAGGACGGCGAAGTCGTGGTCAGCGGGGACATCGACGCCCTCCTCGATTCCCGTGGCAACCGGGTTTGGCTGGCGACCACGGATGCCCCGGACGAGTTGATCGACAGCGTGGCAACCGAAGTCCCACGACGGCGACTCATCCGCATCGCGGGAGGCAGTCGCCTCACAAGTTTGTCAGCGCAGGATTTCCGATCCCTTCTGCGCATCATGGTCGAGTTTGCCAGACTCGACCGCCAGGCGAGTTTCGGGCGTTCTGTGCAAGCGGAACTTGCCGCGTTGCTGCCGGAGGTGGAGAAGCTCGTGTCCCGTGTGCCGCCGTGGTACGAATTGACTTGCCTCGCCGCGTACATCGCGGCCAACGCCGGAAACCGTGACGTTGCCGTCCGATACGAGGAGGAACTGAAGCGGTTTGCGGAAAAGCCGTCGTTCCACAACACGGCCTTGGCTCTACTTCGGGCCACGATTTCCAAGCTTGAAGCGCCCGTCGCGGCGTCTGGAGATCCGCAAGCCGACTTCGTGAGGGCAGCCTCGGAATACGCCAGGCGGCTGGGACTCCCCGGCCCGGATCCACCCATCGCTTTCGTCAAGCGTGACGATTCCGGCGCTATCGCGGTGTGGAACGAGGAGCAGCAGGTCTACGAGGTGGACACCGCGTCGGTGGGTGTCCCCGGCCTTCCACGGTATATCGCCCTCCAAGGGCGCTTTCTCTCCAAAAACATCAAGCAGTACAACGCGTCCCGGGGTGTCGACCTCATGTCCTGGAACGAGTTTCGCCACTCCCTTGTCGATTACATGATTACGACCGAGCCTGACGCCGCCGCCGCGCCCTTTTTCGGCTCGGCGCGGTACGGACTTTTCAACGCTCTGAGGCAGCTTCAGGATTTGATCGATGACGCGAAACCGGTTCGCGCCCTGGCGTTGGCGCTGCTCGACCGGTTCGATAGTGATTGGCTCAGGAGAGACCTGCTACCGCACCTCCGGGCCGTGAACAAACAGCTCGGGGTAATCCCGGAGGCGAAATTCATGGAGGCGTTTCCTGATCGTGTCCCCGGTCGTGTTCCCAAGCGTGCCGAATCTACTCAACGTTCTTAGCCGATCCGGTCCGGCTCACGAAAACAACACGCGGCTCCGAATACGCGGTCTATCCACGGCGGTTTTCCGCCCCGTTACACCTCGCCGACGACTTGGACGACGATTTGACGCGTGCGTGGACGGGTGTCGAAGTCGATCAAGACGATCTGCTGCCAGGTGCCCAGTTGGAGTTTGCCCTTCACCAATGGAACCGTGATGGACGGGCCCAGAAGCGATGCGCGGCAGTGGGCATGGCCGTTGTCGTCGTTCCACGTTGCTTCATGGCGATAGGGGGCGTTTTCGGGCGCAAGCTTCTCGAACATGGCCGCAAGGTCATGCTCGACCAGCCCGGGCTCGAATTCCGTGGTGGTGATCCCGGCCGTGGACCCGACTACGAAGACGGTCACGATTCCGTCGCGAATCCCTCCGCGCTCCAGTGCGGTCAGGACCGGATCGGTAAGATTGAAAACCTCGTCGCGCCCTCGCGTTTGGACCTCAAGCTCATGGGTCTCGACGCTCATCGCCGGAATCATCGATCCGCTATGCAGGACGGGTCGCGCGCGCCGCCGTCGAGTACGAGGTCCAGCCTTTGCGCGCGCCGCCCCGCGCCTGCGGAAGCAATCCCGGCGCAGACCGCCAGCGCCGTGCCGTCACACGCACGTTTTCGGAACGAACCCGCGACTCTTCGTGGGTCTTGTTCTTCAGATCCGCCTACCGACGTCGACGCTGGTAGCAATCTCGGCAGTAGACCGGTCGGCCTTCCGTCGGCTTGAACGGAACCTCCGTCGGGCGTCCGCACTCGGCACAGGTAGCCGTGTGAAGCTCGCGTGCACCACCGCCGCCCCCGGCGCCGCCGCCACGCCCCGAGGAGGCGTAACCAGATCGGCTGCCGCCGCCCCCACCGCCACCCCCGCCCCCCATTTCACCGCCGCCCTTGCGCTTGGAGCGACACGCCGCGCAGCGTTTGGGTTCATTGGTGAAGCCGCGCTCGGCATAGCGCTGCTGGTCGGTAGCAGAGTGGGTGAACGCCTCTCCGCAATCCATACAACTGATCGTCTTGTCTTCATACTCCATGTGTGCGGCCTCTCGGCTGGGCGACGCCGGCGAAGCTTCAACGGGGATCCCCTCGGCCGAGCGGCCTATTGTTTGGGTGGATACTCCTGACGAAGATCGGCGGTCAAACCCTTGTCCAATGACCTTATCAGACCAGATGCGCCCACGCCTGTCAAGTGAATTCGTAGACGAAAGCACGTCGGACACAAAAAAACCGATCCCGCGCCCGCGTTTGCCCAGAACTGATCCTACCCTAGATTAACGTTCGCTATGGCACCGGGGCAGCGCAGGCGGTTTCCGGGACGTGCGGATGATCCATAAGTCCATGTGCAATATATGGTAACGTAGCTATCGAGGCTCGCTTCGTACGTCCTGGCCGGGGGCCCGGTGACCCATCGCGTCGTCGATGGCGATTCGGCGTGTGAGGAGCGTCAGATCGCGTCGCAAACGGCGGAGGCGGGCGTAGACCATGAAGAATCCAAGCATGGTGGTGATGACGGCACAGTAGAGCACGAGGTCGGCACCGCGTCCGATCCCCAGGCGCTGGGCCAGCCAGACGGTCATACCGGGCCGCAGAAGCGCTACCCCGGCCAAGAGCCAAAGCAAGGCCCAACCGATCCCTTCCTTGCGTCCCGTCCAACCTCGGAGGGCGGCGACCACGCTGAACAGAAACAGCCCGCCCACCACGACCACGGAGATCACTTGAAACAGTGTCATGGCGCTATCCTTCCGAAAAGGTAATGCACGGCAATTCTCAACGCCCCGCGAAGCGGTTGCCCCTTTCGCAAGGAATACTCGGTGTAGCGGACATCGACCGGAACTTCGCGGTAGGGCAACCCCGAGTTGCGGATCTGATCGATGATCTCGCTGGCGTGGGCCATGCGGTCGAGGTGAATGTCGATCCGCTGGGCCGCGCGGCGAGAAAAGGCACGCAGACCGTTGTGGGCGTCAGTGAGCTCCACCCGGCTGACCAGATTCGTGAGCAGCACTCCCAACCGAAGGACGAACCGCCGGGGCCTGGGCATGGACACAGGGGGCCCCAGGAATCGAGAACCAAGCACGATATCGTACTCGCCGGCGACGATCGGTGTCAACAGCCTGGCAATGTCCGCGACCCCATGTTGTCCGTCGGCGTCGAAAGTGACCACATAGCGGGCGCCGTGGAGCAAAGCGAAGTCGATTCCGGTCTGCAGCGCGGCTCCCTGCCCGCAGTTAATGATGTGGCGGAGTACGGTCGCGCCTGCCTGCTTCGCGGCCTGGGAGGTTCCGTCGCTCGAGCCGTCGTCCACGACCACAACATTCGGGTAGAGAGGGCACAGTGCCCGCAGCGTTTCCCCGATGGCCTGGGCTTCGTTGTAGGCCGGGACGACGACGTAAACGGCTTGGCGCACCTCCAAGGAGAGCTCGGCGAAGGGGGGCACTTCTGGCGGTCGCGTTTCCATGTGGTGTCTTTGCGTGGCGGATTGTCTCGCAGGTTTCGGTCAAGTCCAACCGAATTCAGGGTTGGCCTGGCGACTTCGAAGTTCAGGATAACAATTAAAGCCAGAGCGAAGCCAACGCCAATTTCTTACACCACATTCGGGCACCGTTCGGTTATACTGGCGATCCGGAGGGCAATCTCCCCATACGCGCCTTCTTTTGTTCGGGTCGTGCGCCGTAGCGCAAGGGAACGGATTCAGGAGAGCTTCGTCCTGCTTCCTTTGGAAAGGAAAGTGTCATGTCGCGCGGGAATCGGATCGCGGGGTTTGTGGTGGCTTTGGTGCTCGCCTGGGGCGTGATGCCATTGGCGCAGGGCGACGACGGTTCGCGCCCCAGCGCCCCGGCGGGAACTTGTGCCATGACCGCGAGCGGGCAGACGGCAGCCCGCACATCCGGTCCCGACTTGATCGTGGGCAATGTTTGGCAATGCGCAGAGCTTGGCCGCGAGGGAGCGCTGGGAAGCGGAACGATCGGCATGTCCTGCAACACGACAGCATGCACGATCGGCGACCAGGGAACGAACTGGTGGGGGCTGCCGAATATCGATCACCCCATGATCTCGGTGAACCTTTTTCGATTGCGCCGCGTCGACGGATCGGATCGCTTGATGCAGCTTGGGCAGTCCTGGATGAAGCACGGGTTCGGCACCGCGCTAGCGAACGAATGCGGATTGGGGTGTACCGGGGGACACTTTAATCTCAATGGTCCCGGTTGTTCGGACACCTACGCTGCCGGGCAGTTCGTGGCCTGTGATCTGGGGCCGCGCTCGATGATGAACCCATATACGGGCGTGATGCCCTTCAGCGCGGACATGGGGTCGTCGGGCGGATGTTTCGCGAACTTCCTGGCCAATGATCACCGCGATCACGTCCACGACAACATTTCGCATCGCTTGCAAATCAAGGACGTGGATTTGGATCCGAGTCTGAACGTCGGGGCGAAGTATTTTTCCGAAGGGCAATACCTGGTTCCGCATGAGTCCGTGGCTCCCGGGACGCAGAACAATAACGCCTCCTACCGCCGGGTTCTGGTCAGCGGCCAGGGGGCATGCGGGAACGAGAATGCGTTTCTCGATTTCGGGTTCACCCATGCGCAGGAGCCGGCCATCAACGCTTGGCCGGGAAGTGGGCAAAGCCTCATCGAACCGGAACCGCTGGTCGATGGGCGGGGGGTCCTCGCCTACAAGGTGACGCATCTCGGCAACGTCTGGCGCTACGAGTACGTCCTTTACAACATGAACATGGACCGGGCGATGCGTTCCTTGAGCATTCCCACGCCGGCCGGAGTCGTGGTCACAGGGACCGGGTTCCATCACCCGCTTAACCATGCGCCGGAGCCGCACACGGTCAACTACGCCAATACGCCCTGGGCGGTCTCCACAAGCGGCGGGGCGGTGACTTGGTCGACGGCTTCCTTTGGCACCGATCCGTTCGCCAACGCGGTGCGGTTCGGAACGGCCTACAACTTCTATTTTGACGCCAATACGCCTCCAACGCCGGTGGATGCCACGGTCGGGCTCTTCAAGACCGGCGGAAGTGTTCCCGCCTCCGCATTGGGTCCGTCGGCGGGTCCGGTGGACTGTAACAACAACGGGATCGAGGACCGTTGCGACGTGAGCTGCGGATTGCCGGGTTGTTTGGTTCCCAATTGCGCGCTGAAGGCGGATTGCAACGGAAACTTCGTGCCCGACGACTGCGAGCCGGACTGCAACAACAACGGAATAGCGGACCGCTGCGACATCGCCAACCTGACCAGTTTGGATTGTGACGCCAACGCCGTGCCCGACGAGTGTGAGCCTCTGGTCGATTGCAACAACAACCTTGTCCGCGATGCCTGCGAGGCCTATGCGGATCCCTTGCTGGACGCGAACGACAACGGGATTCTGGATAGCTGTGAACCGCCGCTAGTGGGCATCAACCGCTACGTGGACGACGACGCGCCGGGCGATCCGGTTCCGGGCTGGCCGCTGGGAAGCGACCCGTTGGAAAACGGCACGCCCTCGCATCCCTTCGATGCGATCCAAGAGGCCATCTGGGCTGCCGCCGATGGCGACACGGTGGTGGTCCGCGACGGGACGTATCTGGGGCCGGGCAACCGCGAGCTGTTCTACGGCGGCAAGAGGATCGCGGTGCGGAGCGAGAACGGTCCCGATTCGTGCATCATTGACCTGCAGGGGTTTTTCCTGGGCGCGTTTTTCCAGAACGAGGGATTGTTTTCGAGGCTGGAGGGGTTCCATTTTTCGAACTTGCACTCCAACCAACAGTCCGCCAATCCCGGGATCTTCGCTTCCTCGGGCAGTCCAACGGTGGTCAACTGCCGATTCACGACCAACGGAAACCGCTCCGTGGGAGCGATCCTCACTAGCTCCAGCCGAACGGTGTTCAGCCGTTGCGAGTTTGTAGGAATGCAACGCGCGGTTCGGTGCTTTACCAGTCGACCGGTCTTGTCCAACTGCATCTTCCGAGGCGGAACGGTCGGCGTGCTTTCGGAGAACGGCAACGGAACCGCGGATTGCGTAAACTCCTCCAGCCCGCGGATCATCAATTCGACGATTACTGGTTTCACCATCGGTGTGCAGGCGGCGACGGGCTCGGTCGTGCTGGTCAGCGACAGCGTTGTTTGGGGTAACGGAACGGAGCTGACGGCAAGCCTCGCGGATCTTTTCGCGTCCCACAGCGATGTGGAGGGCGGGTACCCGGGATTGGGGAACATCAACGCCGCCCCGATGTTTGTGGATGCGGTCAACGGCGATTTGCGGATTTCCGCGGGGTCGCCCTGCATCGACGCGGGGGACAACATCAGCAATCCCCTCGAGGCGACGGACTTCAAGGGCGGTCCGCGTCAGTTCGACGACCCCGCGACCTCGGACACCGGTCTGGGGACGCCCCCCATCGTGGACATGGGAGCCCATGAGTGGGCGGATTGTAACGGAAACGGCATCGATGACTCCGTGGATATTGCCCTGGGAACGAGCCGGGACTGCAACGGAAACTTTGTACCTGACGAATGCGAAGCGTTCGTGGACTGCAACGTCACCACCATCCGCGACATCTGCGACATTGCGGACGGAACCAGCCAGGATTGCAACCATAACTTCGTCCCCGACGAGTGCGACGTCTCCTCGCTTGCCAGCGACGATTGCAACGGAAACATCGTCCCCGACGAGTGCGAGAGCGATTGTCAGCCCAACGGGATCGCGGATGCATGCGATATCTCGAGTCTGACCAGCGCCGACTGCACGAGCAACGGAGTTCCGGACGAATGCGAATCGGATTGCAACGGCAATTTGATCTCGGATAGCTGCGATCTCGCCGCTTGCGCCGGCGCCCCGGCCTGCGCCGACTGCAACAACAACGGACGGCTTGACGGCTGCGACATCGCCGGCGGGTCGTCGTTGGATATGAACGGCAACGGAACGCCCGACGAATGCGAACCGCTGCCCACCTTGGATTGGGACCCCGACGATGGGAAGTCCCGCTCGCTCAGCTTCACGGTCATTCCCGCGGTGACGGCGACGCCGGGACAATGCGCCATCAAGATCACCATGCTCGAACTTCAGAACCCTCAGCCGCCCAACGCAGCGCAGTTCCCGGCGCCCGACTTTGGCACGTTCGAGGCGGGCACCTGCACGGCGGTGGGAGAGGCTAACGGCTGTGCGCGATGGATCGGTCCCGTTTCGACCTATCTCGAATCGCAGGACGGCCCGGGTCTGGGCAACTTCCACGCCGCGCGCCTGCAATGCACGCCCCATTACTACGATTGGACCCTGGACGGAGAAATTCACGTGGTCGGCGGCGAAGTCGCCCCCAGCTCGACGTACGCAGCGCAAGTGTACGGTCCGGGTTGCAAATTCATCGAGGCGGGCTGTGCTCAGATCGGCCCGTCGGTGCTCATGACCACACGCCGCGCGGGCGACATTGTCGCGGCCTTCAACCCGCCGTCGACGACCACGCAGCCCGACGGGATCGACGTGGCCCAGATCGTGTCGAAATTCAAGAGCCTGCCCGGCTCGCCCAGCAAGGCCGACGCCCAGGTGCAACCCAACGTTCCGGAGTTGAACGCGGACGTCAGCGCCATCGACATCACGATCTTGGTGGACAACTTCAAGGGCCTGGCCTATCCCTTCAGCGGGCCGTGCGTTTGCCCCTCGACGGTGACCTGCGGTTCGACGCCCTGTTCCAGCCCCACCCCCTGCGGCGACGGGACGTGCGTGAAAACCTGCGACGGCGGCTTCAACGTGGGATTGCCGTGCATCAACAACACCCACTGTCCGAGCAGCACCTGCGGGACGGGGTTCTGTCGCGACCGTTGCGGACGATGCAGCCCGTGATCTGAGCTTCGGTTGCGGGCGCGGAATTCGTACTGCCTCGGGCGGGACCCGCTCGCTTGCGCTCGGGGCCCGGATAGACCGACAACGACTGTGGTCGCTGTGGCCGAAAACCCGCTGTACGGACGCGGCGGCTCGGGAAGGCTCGGTTTTCGGACGCTGCGCAGTTGAAACGGGCATTCCCCATCTGGTACACTGCGCAGGTTTGCGTCGGCGAGATGGCGGCCTCGATTCCGCGTGCGTGTCTTTCAGGGCACGGATCACGCACATTTGTTGATTTCCGTTCCGCCGTTGGCGCCGGTCGCGTGTTGGTGTGTTGGGGCCATAGGAGACCCGTGGGGCGAGCCGGGGGCCGTGGTCGTCTCGCCGAGCCATACGGCGGGCTCCCTGGAAGGTCTTCGCTTCACAGTTTCGTTGCGTCCAGCGTTGCCGCCCCGAAGGAGGAAGATGAGCCGCAACCCCGCCCTCTCCCTACGATGGTTGTCGATCTACACCGTGGTGCTTACCGCGGGCGTGTCCGGTGGCGACGAGACAGGTCCGCCGGCTCGGCCGGCGTCGCAGGAATCGCGCGGCACGGGCGTCATCGCCGAGTCGCCTTCGCCCGATAGCGCCTCATCGTCGAAGATCGAGTTCTTTCCGCTCCCCGAAGGGACCGCTTATCAGCGCTACTCGGCCTCTACCGACGGCGCCGCGGCGGTAACCGAAGGTGAGAAGCTCATCTACAGCAACACACGCGGGGCGGCAGCCGTCTCTCTCGGAATGAACGTCCTTGCCGCGGACGATCTTGCAACGACCGTCGCTCCTGGGTGCCGACTTCGGCGACTTGAGTTTCCCGTGGTGGGCAAAGTCAATCCCGCCGGGATCGGCGGGCCGTATTCGGTCAGCTTTGCGATGTATTCCAATTGTCCCGGTTCGGTGCCCGTGCAATCGCGACCCGGACTGATCCTGCCCGGAACCTCCGGTCGAATCGACTTCACGGACGACGCGCCGTACATGGTCTCGTTCCCACTTCCAGGATCGGGGGTGGTGATGCCCAACAACGTCTGGTTCGGCGTTTCGTTTTCTCGCGCCAACGCCGGAGTCGTGATGGGCGCGCCGGCGGACGTGGGACTGTCTTGCGACGCGTTCGATTATCCGGGTCTTTCCTGTAGCGCCCACTTCGGCGGTTGGCCGGGACTTCCCCACGCCAGCTTCAACCTCCAACTGTTCGGCGATTCAAGCTGTACGGACGCATTCATCGGATACAAGGCGAATCGACCGTCCGGTAGCACGTTCGGTGCCGGGGCGGACGTTCCTGTGGCCGACGACCTTCACCTGGGCGTCCGTGACTGCCAACTGGTCGCCTACGAGGTCGCCGTCCGAGGAATTGGGTTCTATACCTTCGAACTTCGCGGCGATTGTGAGGGTAACGTCATCCCCGGGACACAAAAGTTCTTTGGAAACAGCTTCTCCAATGAAACGCGCGTTGCACGATTCACGTTTGAACCGCCGATCGCCCTTCCACAAGACCTCTGGTTCACGGGGATGGTGAACAACTCGTCCGGCGGTCTTGTTGTCGCGGGGCAACAGGCCTGCGTCGGATCGACGCAAGATTACTTCGGCATCGGTGGCGAGCAGGGGTGCCAGGTTATCGACGTTCCCCTGGCCGGCGTTCATTCCTCGTTGCATGTGGCCATTACCTGCGCCGGATCGCCGCCGGTGGGGGCGTGCTGCGACATGATTTTTCCACAGTGCGTCGGCGGCGCCGACGACAGGCGTGGGTGCTGCCCGGAGCGGGGCGAGGTCGCGCCGTTCTGCGTGGAGGGATTCCGCGTGTATCCCTCGTGCGCGGCGGGGGGGACGTGCGAGATGGTGTGCCGCGAGGCGGCGGAGATGAACTGTCCCTGGCCGCCGCCGGATACGACGCTACACCCGGATTGGGTGGAAGCGGCGACCTGCGCGTCCGATCCGTTTCCGCTGGCCTGCGGAGCGTCGGCCTGTTGTCGCCCCGATCACGTGTGTCAGAACATGACACTCAACGAGTGCTACGCCGTCCCGCCGGTCGAGGCTCTTCGGCAATGGCAGCCCGGCCGATCCTGCGACGTGGACGGTCAGGTCTGTCCGATCATCCCCTGCCTGGGGCGCGAGGGCGATTGCATGTTCGCCCATGAGGGGGTGGGATGCGCCGATCCTTTGTGCTGCACGGATGTATGCACCGCCGACCCCTATTGCTGCCTGGTGGAGTGGGATCGGAGCTGCGTGGCCGAGTCTACTGAGCTCTGTTCGTCGGTCTCCGAGCACGACCGCTGTACGTCGGACAGGAGTCCGCCGCTGTTGGTGGAGGCGGACAGCGTCACGGTTTTCTCCAACATCTCGGCCACCGACGATCTGTCCGATCCGGGGTTCTGCTGTCACACCGGCGGACCGGGGATGACGGGCTTTGGCACGACGTGGTTCAAGTTCATGGCTACGGATACTTCGGCTCGCGTTTCGACCTGCGGAAGTGATGCCGCGGGCGATTCGCTCATCAACTTGTTCGCGGTCGGGGATCCCACGGACGACGACACCGCCTGCACCAGTCTCACCCCCATCGCGTGCAGCGATGATCTGGAGGGCTGCGGCAGCGGTCGTCACGGACGCATTTGCGTAACCGGTCTGACCCCTGGCTCGCTCTACTACGTCCTGGTCGCGTCGAAAACCGTCGAGGGGCAGGGGGTTCATCAGCTCGAGGTTCGTTCCCCGTGTTTCGCGGAACCGATCTGGGTCCCCGAGGACTGCAATGGGAATGGGCTAGCGGACGGTTGTGAACTCGCCCGCCAGACGGCCGCGGACTGCAACTTGAACCACGTGCTTGATGAGTGCGACATCGCCACGGGGGCCAGCTTCGACTGCGACGGCAATTTACTTCCCGACGACTGTATCGGGTTGCGTGACGAGTTGAGGCCGGTCGTGCCCGTCGAGACCGGCGGATTCGGCACGTCGGTCGATATGGACGGCGAGTGGCTGGTGGTCGGTTCGGGGTTTCAGTTCACCGAAGGAGCGCACGCCGATCACCCCTTGCATATCTACAAACGCACGCCGGTCGGATGGCACCTCGAAACCACGTTCGATCTTCCGGTCTATCCGACGTTCGTCGCGATCGACGACGGTTGGATCGTGGCCGCCAGCGACGTAGCCGCGACAGCGTACCTGTTCCGTTGGGATCAGAATTGGCTTGAGGCGGGCACGCTGCAAGGGCCCGCCATTGAGGGGTGCGAACGATATGGAAACCCCGTCGCCATTGACGGCGACACCATTGCATTGGGCAAGGGCTTCTGCCAGGAGCGGCCCAGCGTGACGGAAGGGTTGGTGTTCGTTTTTCATCGCGACGGGCTTACGTGGACGCAAGAGACGCAGCTTTCCGCTCCCACGGGCAGTCCGGCGCAGTCGTTCGGCGCATCGGTGAGCATTAGCGGTGACCGGATTCTGGTCGGCGCCCCGGCGCCGCACATCGACGCCGAAGGGAACGCTTACGTGTTTCTCCGCTTGGCGGGTGTGTGGCAGTTCGAGGCTACACTGACTCCGGCCTTCGAAAAGCCCCTGCCGCGTTTCTTCGGCCGGTCGGCGTCGTTGGACGGCGGCACAGCGCTGCTTGGGGCGACGCTGGCGGCTTCCGAGGACGTTGACGAAACCGGCGCGGCCTACGTGTTCCGTCGAAACGGCGCGACGTGGTTGCAGGAAGCCAAACTGACCGCCGCGGACGGACAGTTCTTCGATCGGTTCGGTTGGTCGGTTTCCGTACTTGGCAACGTCGCGGCCATCGGCGCGATCTACGGGGACGGCGGGGGAGGGGCTGCGTATGTGTTCCAGCGCCACGGGCAACTCTGGACCGAGGTCGAGAAGTTGACAGCACCAAACAGGGATCAATCGCATTTCTTCGGCAGCGGGGTAGCCACGGACGGTTCACTGGTCGTCGTCGGTGCGCCCGGGGCCTTCGCCGGGACCGTGTATGCCGACGGGGCGGTATTCGCCTTTCAGGCGCCGCCCAGCGACTGCGATGCCAACGGGACCCCGGACATCTGCGATCTGCGCGACGGGGCGGCGGACTGCAACCACAACGACGCGATCGACGCCTGCGAGATCGCCCTGGGCAGTTCCCAGGATTGCAATGAGAATCAAATTCCCGACGAATGCGACATTGACGATTACACGCTTCCCGATTGCGACAGTGACGGCCGGCCGGACTTGTGCGACATCGACGGCGGCGGATACACGGACTGCAACGGCAACGGCGTGGACGACACGTGCGACGTGCTCGGTTCGCGGTTGGTGCAGCGGATCGTCCCGGATCCCATCGTGGCCTACATGCAGTTCGGAACAGACGTGGACTTGAGCGCCGACCGACTGATCGTCTGCTCCATAGGGACGGCGCCGCGGGTCCAGATTTTCCGCCGTGAAGGAGCCCAGTTCGTGCCCGAAGCCGCGCTGACTTCGCCGATCCAGCCAACTTTCGGAGGGCTGCGGCTTGCCGTAGCGATCGACGGCGATCGGGCGGCGGTCGGCGACCCGTCCGATGCAACTCACGGGTTCGGCGCCGGAATGGCTCACGTCTTCCGCCGTAGCGGCCAGGATTGGACGCACGAGGATTCGTTCGTCGGCTCGAGCGTCGATGAGGAGGACGGCTTTGGGGCCATCGTGGACCTCGGCGGCGATCGGCTTCTTGTCGTCAGCGCCACGGATGGCGCAACGCACCCGTACGATGGGAACGTCGCGGCCTTCGTGTTCCGTCGCGCCGAAACGAATTGGACGGAGGAAGGACGCTTTGCCGTCTCCGGGCTCAACCCAATCTACGGCCAGACGTTCGCATCATTGGACGGGCTCACCACCGCCGTCGGTTCACAGGGACTCGGACTCAACGATGTCGGACTATTCCGCTTCGACGGAGTTGCCTGGCGATCGGAAGCGTCGTTCGAAGGGGTTCACAGCGACTACGACTTCGGCGCCGCCGTCGCACTGTCTGGCCGCAACCTCCTCATCGCGTCGCCCGGGGCCGATCAGACCTACAATTTCACCGGACGGGTCGCGGTGCATTCATTCGGTTCGGGCGAATGGTCGCACGTGACGAACTTGATTCCCGGCCCCGACGCCTTTCCGCGGTACTTCAACTTCGGGGCGTCTGTGGCGATGCTCGGCCCCAACGTTCTCATCGGGGCGCCCAATGGTGGGGATCTGGATGATGGATCCGGGGCCGCCTATCGCGTGACCCAGATGGGCAAGACGTGGACGCCTTTGAACCGGATTCGGCCTCTCGACCTGCACCCCGGCGATGGGTTCGGTTTGAGCGCCGCCGTTCACCGAGGGACAGCCGCCGTCGCAGCGCCTTTTGCGGACGTGGAGTGCGGCGAGAACGAACCGTGCGCGGACGTCGGGGCCGTATATGTCTTCGTGTGGTCCGAGGACTGCAACGGCAATCTGATCCCCGATGAATGCGAGGTCGATTCGGACGCCGACACGTACATCGACGCCTGCGACAATTGTCCGACCACGGGCAACGCCGGGCAGGAAGATGACGACCGTGACGGCCTGGGCAACGTCTGCGACGACTGCAACGACCTCGACGGCGACAGGCGCGGTGAACCCGGGGTCGGCGTCGTCAACAAGTGTCCGCCCGACGTTTGTCCGGGATTCGACGACGCCGTGGACGCCGATGCCGACAGCCGCCCCGACGAATGCGACGCCTGTCCCAACGATCCGCAGAACAATGTGGATCAGGATGAGCACTGCGGGGACGTTGACAACTGTCCACTCGTGTACAATCCCGACCAGGCCGACTGCAACAATAACGGCGTCGGCGACGCCTGCGTGGGCGATGCCGACAATGACGGCGTCATTGACGACTGCGACAATTGTCCGGGCTACCCCAATCCCGATCAGAACGACTGCGACAACGACGGGCTCGCCGATGCGTGTGAACTAGCCGCCTGCAAGGGCGACCCCGACTGCGACGACTGCAATGGCAACGGCCTGCCCGATGAGTGTGACATATCCGGCCGGAAGCAGAGGATGGTTCAGTTGGACATTCGCGGCAACGGCCAGTTCGGCCGCGCCGTGGCGATCGACGGACCCTGGGCCGTGATCGGCGCGCCGCTGGACCCGGTGAACGCCACGACCTTGGGTTCAGGCGCGGTGTTCGCGCGCGGTGAGAACGGTTGGTTCCATCTCTATCGCATCACCGCAAGCGACGCGACCAACACCGAGCCCTTTGGAGACCGCTTTGGAGAATCGCTGGCCATGGACGGCGACTGGATGCTTGTGGGCGCCTATCTGAAGTCCTGCAGCCAGTTCGGTTTGGAATGCGGTTCCGCCTATTTCTATCGCTATACAGGCCACGGATGGATCGAGTCGACGAACTTGTCGCTGTTTCCCGACCGGCAACACGCCGGTCGTGCGGTAGCGTTACAAGGCGACACGGCCTTGGTCGGCGTCCCCCGTGCGGACTTCGTGGCCCAGGACGGCGGCGAGGTATGGGTGTTCGAGCGCCAGGGATTGAGTTGGCTGCGGAACGATCTTCTGACGCCGAGTCAAGCGGAGGCGGCGGCGTGGTTTGGAACCGCTGTCGCCTTGGACGGCGACGTCGCCGTCGTCGGGGCACCGCTCTCGGATCTTAGCACGGGCAACGGAGGAGCGGCCTATGTCTTCCGTCGAACAAGCGGCGAATGGTATGAAGAAGCGATCCTGGCTCCGGCGGAACTGGGCATTGCGGACTTCTTTGGTTCCGCAGTCGCCATACTCAACGATCGCATCGCGGTGACGGCCACGGGGGACGACCAGAAGGGTGACGCCGCGGGCGCCGTCTACGTTTTTCATTTCGACGGGGGTCAGTGGGTCCTCGAGGACAAGTTGACCTCCTTGGACCGCATCGGGTCGGTCGGGTTCGGCGAATCCGTGGCCTTCTCCGCCGACGGATTGGCGATCGGCGCCGATGACGACTCCGTCCCCGGCGGAGGCTCCGGGTCGGTCTACCTGTTCCGTTTCGACGGCTCGCACTGGCGATTCGACCAGAAGCTCACGCCATTCGCGGGAGCCAACGACCACGCCTTCGGCGACGCGCTGGCGACGGATCCCCAGAACAACACGCTCCTGACCGGGGCTCCGTTGAGTTCCGAGGATTATCCCGACGCCGGGGCTGCCTACGTGTTCACGCTGGGCTCGGCGGATTGTACCGCCGAAGGAATCCCCGACGAGTGCCAACTGCTCGATCTCAACGCAAGCGGCGGTGTGGATCGCCTCGATGCCGCCCGCGTGGCCGCGTGTGGGACGGGTCCGGCGCGGCGAAGCGCCCCGCTAGACGTGTCAACATGCTGTCAGTTACTGGACGCCGACGGGGACGGCGACGTGGACCTGTCGGACCTTAGCACGATTCTGGATCGGCTGGGATCATGAGCGCTTGATCGCGGGCGGGGCGGAGTGGTCGATGAGCATGCGCGGGGCTTTTTCGATCTCCGTGATCATCGCCCCGCGCCGCCATACGCGAAGGTCGCCGGTGGATTCGGAAAGGGTGACGGCGATGCTCTTGGTGCTGGCGGTGATCCCCGCAGCCGCCGCGTGACGGGCCCCCAATCCCTGGGGCATGAGCTCCCCGGCCACGGCGGGCCGCAACGTCGCACAGGCGCTGATGATTACCCCGTTGCCCTTGAGAATGAACGCTCCGTCCAGCTTGGCGATCTCCTTCACGGATTCGCTCATCGTTTCGTCGAGGATATTCCGCTCCTTCTCCGTGTAGCCCTTAAACGGGTTGATCCGCCCGGGCAGGCAATACTTGAGCACCTCGCGGTGGTCGCCGACCACGAAGACCACGCCCACGGGCTTTCCTTCGCGGCCCTCGTGGGCGAGTTCCAGGCTGATGCGCAGCACTTTTTCGAAGACCGGTCGGCGGATGTGCTCGGTCAGTTGCGGCTGACCGACGGACTGGAAGAGCTCGAATTCCTCGCCCACCCGCATGGCGACCAGCGTGTCGATCTCCCGCCCCACGACTCCGCTAAGGAAGACGAAGACGTCGCCGGCTTTGAGGAGTTGCTGGGAAAACGCGATCAGCGTGGCCATTTTGATCTGCCCCATCCGCGTGAGATCGAAGCTCGGGACGGACAAGTAGGGGATGGAAAGCTCTTTTGCTCGGTGTTCCTCCTGGGCGTTTCGGCAAACCAAGGTAAGTTTGGTGGGAGGTTTCACGGCCGCCTGGAGCTCGCGGAGGTCGCCCACCGCGTTGACGTAGGCGAAAAGGACCCTCGCCGAGACGGCGTGGGCGACGTCGGCCGCGGCGGCGATGATCGGTCCCGCGAATTCAGTGTCGCACGTTGGCATATTCGATGCAGCGTGGCGGCCAAGCCGCCCGGCGCGACCATCGAGAGCCCTCCGACCGTCCGATCAGGCGGCGCCGGACGCGGCGGAAGCCCTAGCACGGTCGCCCGCGGGCAGTATACTGGTCTGCATGTACGCTCACAAGGCGATCGCCGCCGCCATCCTTTGGTTCCCTTGGGTAGCGACGCCGCCTTCATTCGGATCCGATCCGACTCCCGCCGTCGAACCCGCGATTCCGGTCATTGCCGAGAATCACCGAGCGCACCTTTCGCGCATCGCCCGACGCGCTCTGAAGGATGTCTGGCGGAGCGACAGACCCTATGAACCCGGTTACGTGCCGCAAGCCCTCGCCTCGCTTTACGCGGAGAGCGTGGTACGACTTCGTGATCACGGGTACTTGTTGGCAACGGGCGTCGGCGAGGCCGGGCCGATCGCGGAGTCGGTCCGTGACGCGGCCGTGGCGGCCGGGCAATTCCTCAGGAACCGTGATGAGGTGCATCCCGCAGTCATCGAACGCTGCCTGGTGGAAATCGAAGTCATCGGCCCGCCCGCTGCGCTCCCCCCGGGCACGGACTGGACGCAGCCCGGCGCTCTCGACTCCCTTCTCGACCCGGGCCTGGATGGGTTGCTCGTCATGGAACCCTCCCGCGCCCGGCGTCTGTGTCCATCGGAACTCATCACCACCGACCTTTCCCTTTCGCAGGCCATGACCTTGCTTGCCCAGGGAATGCGCCTTCGCCCCGATCAAGTCACTCAGATTCCCCTGATGCGCTTTCGCACCGCATTCTGGTATGAGCCGGCGGACGGGGGCAGCATCGTCTCGCTGCGCCGCGGGATGACCTTGGTGTCGCATGAGTCGATCCAGCCGCGGTTCTTGGACGCAATCATAGATGGCATTGCCGAATACATGGTTTACCGTCAGCAGGCCTCGGGACTGTTCAGTTATCAGTTCGATCCCGGCGCGGACCGTTATAGCGACGAGGACAATACCGTTCGTCAAGTGGGTGCTGCCTCGGCCCTGTGTGTATATTCCGCGTATTCACGCAAATCCGCATCTCACGCCGCCGCCCACGCGGCCATTCGGCATCATCTGCAGAGACTGACGCCCATTGCATCCCTGGAGAATGCCGCATTCATTGCCACCGATGACGGGCGGAATAAGCTCGGCGTGACTGCGTTGCTTTCCATCGCCATTGCTCACCACCCGGACTCGACGGAATACGCCGCGCAGCGCGACCAGTTCATCAATGCCATCCTCTTTCTGCAACGTCCATCGGGCATGTTCATGACCGCATTTCCCCCCGCCGTCGAGGTCAGCGGACAGGACTACTTTCCCGGTGAGGCACTGCTTGCCCTCGCACTGGAATACGATCGTCAACCGTCGGGACGGATTCTCGAGGCCTTCGATCGGGCCATTGGTTTTTATCGTGACTACTTCCAGTCGTCTCGTTCGCCGGCCTTTGTACCTTGGCAAGTGCAAGCGTTCTCCATGATGGCCCGCCAGACGAAGCGCAAGGACTACGTCGACTATGTTTTTGGACTGACCGACTGGCTGGCGGCCAAGCAGTTGACGTCGTCCAACTGCAAGTGGCCGGAACTGTACGGCGGCGTCGCCGCCAACACGGAGGGACGTGTGGGGGCCGCGACCGCCGCGTACCTCGAAGCCTTTTCCGACGCACTAACGCTGGCCCGGACACTGGGCGATGAGGAGCGAGTGCGGCGCTATGATGCTCTGGTGCGCCAAGCCGCCCGTTTTGTCGTTCAGTTGCAGTTTCGCGCCGAGGAAGCGTATTTCGTCCGCAGTCCACAGGACGCAGTGGGGGGAATTCGCACCGCGGCGGACCTCAATCACCTGCGCATCGACCACTGTCAGCACGCGCTCGTCGGATTGGTGAAGGCCCGTCGAGCATTGTTTCCCGATGAGCGTTAAGAACCCGCGTGAACTCTGCTGCGAATCCAGTCGCCGTTCCGCCAGCCCGTCAGACAGCGCGGAAGATCGCGGTTGCGTTCGTTGCACTTGTGACGGTGGGAGTTGCAGTCGTGTCCCCTGTGGTGCTTTTCAGCTTCCTGATTGATTTGATGTCGGCTGGGATCGTTCTGATTCCCCCGGCGCTGCTGGGTATGGCGATCGTTCCATGGTGTGGACTGGGTCCGTTGCCGCGGCAGTGGCGCTTTTTCATGGGCACGGCACTGGGCTTGGGTTTGACTGCGTTGTTGGTGCTTGCGTTTGGCCTACTGGGCCTTCTCAACCGAACCCTGTGGATCGCCATTCTCGCCCTATTCACCATCGTGGGTGTTCATCAGCTGCGGCGCAAGGCACCGCGTCAGGCACAGGCGGATGGGGGCACGATCGCCGACGAATCGCGGGAATTCGCGAGGCCCCGTAGCCTCTGGTTCTTGTTGGCGCCGTTCGTTGTCCTCGGCATCCTGGCCTCCGCCAATCCCCCGGGATTTGTGTGGCCGGAAGAAGGCTTCGGGTATGATGTCCTCGAATACCACCTCCAGGTTCCCAAAGAGTATTGGCAGTCCGGCGCGATCTCATACTTGCCGCACAATGTATATGCGAACTTTCCCTCGAACATCGAGATGTTGTATCTGCTTTGTATGGTCGTCCATGGGAATCCGATGGATCTCGGTACGACCGCGAACGTTGTACATCTTATTCTTGGGGCCCTAGCCGTCTATGGTGCTTGGTTGATCGCTCGGGAGTGGTCCGCCAGTGCGGGTGTGGTCAGCGCCGTCGCCACGGGCTCTGCCGGATGGCTGTGTTACCTGTCTGGACTTGCCTATGTAGAGCATGGATTGCTGTTCTTCGGTGCGGGTGCAGTCGGCGCAATACTTCGAGGTCGCACTCCGGGCGCCGACGCGGGAGTATCAAATCGCTGGATGCTTCTGGGCGGAATTCTTGCCGGGTTGGCGTGCGGATGCAAATACACTGCTGTAGCGTTCGTTGCGTTACCACTCGCGGTGATGATTGTTGTGCTGCGTGAATCACGACCTGCGGCGTATGTTCGTTCGGTCGGCCTGTTTGCAATCGGTTGTTTGCTGTCATTCGCTCCGTGGTTGGTCAAGAACCTGGTCATGACCGGCAATCCCGTGTTTCCTCTGTGCAATCGTACATTCGCGGCACAGCCGTCCGGTTGGGGAGAAGATCAGACGCTGCAGTGGGAGCGCGGGCATTCCATTGCGACCTCGGACCGCGCCGCGGGAGCGCGTGTGAACGCGTTGTGGCAGCGCGTGATCGCGGACCAGGAGCAGCGCTTCGGGCCGATGCTGTTCGCGCTGGCACTGGGCGGTTTGTTCGCCCGGCGGCGGGATCGTGTGGACGCCGCGCTGGGATTGATGTTCCTAGTACAATGGATGGTCTGGCTTTTCGGCACGCATCTGTATGCGCGCTTTGCGGTCCCGATGTTGCTGCCTCTGGGACTGCTCGCCGGGCGAAGTGTCGCAGGGCAATCCGCGCGCGGCAGAACGACTTTCGTCGCAGTCTTGTTGACCCTGGGTTGTGTATGGAATGCGGGCTTCTCCGTGCGCCGCGAGTTCCGCGATTCCGTTGCCGGCGTTTCTGCATCGGCGATGTACGAGGGTCGTATTCCGGGATACGAATACCTGCGGTTCGTAAACCAAGAGTTGCCGACGGACGCACGGATCTTGATGATCGGCGACGCGCGGCCGTTTTACATTCAACGACCGGTGGATTACTGGGTCGTATTCAATCGTCACCCACTCGTGGGTGTTTTGGAGGGTGGCGCAACGCATGAGGAAGCGGTGCAGTGGCTACGCGATGCCGGATACACGCACGTGCTGGTGCATTGGGGCGAGGTCCGTCGCCTGGCCCGCACCTACGGGTTCCCCACCTGTATCTCGCCCGATCGGTTCGACGGACTTTCGCAGTCCGGACTAACGCTGACCCGTGGATTCGCGCACCCGTTTGGGAGCGAACGTTGGATCGAATTGTACCGCGTGGCATCCGAGTCCGAATAGGACGACCGCGGGCGGAATCAAATCGGCCGTTCGAGGCGCAGCATGAAAAACGCAATGAGCAACACGAGGTCCAAGGTCAGGATGGCCCCGCCGACAAAGAAACCAAGCCACGATCGGCTCGATTGATCGTTGCGCCGCTGACCGGCGCTGCTCAATCCCAGGACGAATCCGATGGTGGCCGGCGCCAGCGACAAGACCACGCAGCCGACGAAAGCCGGGACGAATCGTCCGTGGCTCCCGTAGATGATTCGACCCAGGGCCGCGTCGAAGCGCGCCCAACTCAGCCAAAGGGCCGCCAGGCACGGGAGCGCCGAGGCCACCGCCAGGACCAACGCATACCGCGCCTGTACGTCGTATCGTCGTAGGCTACCCAACATGCAAGACGTCGCTCCTACGGAGTACCATCGACCAAGTGGACCGCCCAATTCGAGCGGGACACTGAAACTCCGCCGTGACCGCGGCGCCGTCCGAGGTCGTTGCGCATCGCACGGCCATTACTCCAACGGCAACCGGTTGCTTGTCGAGCGGGCGGTCACCAGCCGACGCGGCGGCGCCTCGCGAAGAACCTCGGGCACCGTCTCGTCGTCGTGAAGCACGCCGCGTTGCCGCTCCTGCCACTTGCGGTCCCAGAGGTTGGCGTAACCGAAGGAAACTGTCGTCCGACCCGCGGCGGGCTTGGGCCCGATCCCGGGAACGCGCGGAAGCTCCGCGACGGCGATGCGGGCCAGCTCGGCGGCTTCTCCGGGCTCAACGTTGACGATCCGCGCAGCCTTGAAATCGGCCCACGACGGACTCACCAACCGCGCCGTCGGTATCTCGCTACGCCCGCCCTCGGACTCCACCACCCACCGCCCCTCGGCAAACGGCGGCACGGGACCAAAGTTCGTGTTCACCTGCATGACCTGATCGGAGCCGTTCATCAACCGAGCGATAAAGGCATCGCCGGTTCGTTCGACGACGATCTCCATTTGCGGACCCCCGCGCGACACCGTCGCGGGCGCGCCGCGCCGAATGGTGATGGAGGCCTCGTTGCTGACCACCCGCCCGGCGCGGATTTCGGCCAGAACAGGGTCCGTCCACTCCGGCAGATAGTCGAGAACCGCTTTGTACTCGCCGGGATCGAGCAAGGGAAATCGCGCCCATCCGCGGTTGAACTCACGAACCACCACCACTGCTTGCTGCCGCGGCGGCACAAGCCCGCCCGCGCCACCCTTCAAGCGATCCTCGAGAACCTCGACGATGGCCGGGTCGCCGCCCAAGTCGTCCAAGCGCAGCTCCAACTCCCGCCCCTCCGCGGACCGAACCTTCACCCATTCCGCAAGGTCGAGCATATCGGCGACCTGCCGCGCCTCATCCGTGACAGACGCCCGCGCTCCCGTTTCCACGTCGAACGGAACGCGCGCCGGATGCCGCGAACGGTTGTGAAACGTCACCGTCAGATCCACCGCCTCGTTCCAATCCGCGACGGATTTGGAAAACTGCAAGGATACTTCGGTTCCGGAAAATTGAAGTTGCTCGAAGACTTCGAGCAGTTGCCGAGCGCGAAGCACGACCTCGGCGTCGTCGGCGGTCATGGCCGCGCGGAGAGGTTCGACGACATCGGCCCCGATCACGCACAGGCGTCGACTGGCGAAGGTACGTTCCGCAAAAGACGGATCGCCGAGGGACCGGACAAGTTGCGTGATCTCCTCCGCGCTGCCCGGTCCGGTCAGACTCTTGGCGGGTGACGGTTCCGCGAAGGCGACACCCACGCGGTACGAAACAGCAAGGACCGCAACCCCTAGGAACTGCATGCCTCGGCCGTTCATTCTCGCGTTCACTCCCGTGCCCCGAGGGCGGCCCCGATGGGGCGCTGCGAGGCCTTCGCATACAATCGTAGCGTGCATGCTCGCGCCCCGACAAACAAATTCTCGCTCGATCCAGCCTCCTGCGCCGAGCTCGGGACCGCGTGGCGCGTGCTCCCGCCGTTGACCATCGTCCTCTTGGTTTTCGTCACCTTCGTGCCCGCCCTTGCGGCCGGTTTTGTCGGCTGGGATGACGACGACCTGCTCTTCCAAGAGACACGCTATCGGACCTTCTCGGCACCGAGCCTGATCTGGATGTTCACCACGACACACACCGGGCACTTTCAGCCGCTGACTTGGCTGAGCTTTTGCGTGGACCATGCCGTCTGGGGATTGGCGCCGTTCGGATATCATCTGACCAACGTGGCCCTGCACGCCGCCTCCGCGGTTGTCTTTTACCACATCACGCGACGCCTCCTCTCGATCCGCGGGCTTGAGCGCGCGGGGACCCTTGCCGGGGAGGGTTTCGATTTCACTCCCGACCTCGGGCGAATGGCGATGTCATCTCGCCGTCGCGCCGTGATCGTCGGTTCTGTCGTCGCGGCGCTTCTTTTCGCCAACCATCCGCTTCGCGTGGAGTCCGTCGCATGGGTGGCGGAGCGGCGTGACGTGCTGAGCGTCTTCTTCTTTCTTCTGGCCGTCGCGGCGTATCTTCGTTACGCAGAACACCGATCGGACCGATCGTCGCGAGCATGGTATACGGCCGTCGTGATGACCTGTGGCCTATCGCTGCTCGCCAAAGCGACGGCCGTGATGCTCCCGTTCGTCTTACTGATTCTCGACGTTTATCCGTTCCGCCGTTTCGTCCGGCAATCCGATGCAAGCTCTCGGACGCCTGCCGCGGTTTGGATAGAGAAAGTTCCATTGTTCGCTTTGGCCGCCGTCACGGGCTTGCTTGCGGTACGCGCCCAACAAGCGCAGGGCGCGATGGTTCCGCTCGCAGAGCACGGTCTGGTCGCACGGTGCGTGCAAGCCTGCTACGGTCTTTCTTTCTATGTATGGAAGACGCTGGTCCCCACGAACCTGGGCCCGCTCTACGAGATTCCTCCGCGCGAGGTGCTGATCCAATCGTATGCAGGGTGGGGCCTGCTCGGAGTGGGGACACTCCTTGGCACGGCGTGGGTCGCTCGGCGGCGCTGTCCGGGCGTGCTCGCAGCGCTGGGCGTCTACGGCGTACTCCTCGCCCCGGTGGTCGGTTTCGCCCAGAGCGGACCGCAGCTTGTCGCCGACCGATACAGCTATCTTGCATGCGGTGGATTTGCGATCCTGGCCGGCGCCGCCGTGGTGCGGGCGATGCAAAGTCCGACCGTTCGGCGCCGCCCCGCGCTGCGGGGCGTCCTGATCCTATTGCTCGCCGGGGGGATCATCGGGCTGCAGCAACTGACGTTCCGCCAATGCGACATCTGGCGATCGCCGCGCACGCTGTGGTCCCACGGCGTGAAGGTCAGCCCCGACAGTTCCGTCGCCCATGCGAACTTGGCCGACGCCCTCGCCACCGGGGGCGATTTCGGCGTCGCCCTATCGCACTATCGCCGTGCGATCGAGCTGCAACCCAACGACGTGATCACGGTCCACCACTTCGCAAAGACTCTCGTCAAGGCCGGAAGGCTCGACGAAGCCGCTGCCGCCTTCCATCGCGTCCTACAACTCGACCCCGACCGTCCCGGCGTCCACCTTGCCCTTGCCGAAGTTCTCATGGACGGCAACCGCCCGCTGCAGGCCGCGGAACTCCTGCGTCAACGCCTGGCACGCGTGCCGACGGATCGGGAAGTCCTCTCCTTCCTCGCCGAGCTTCTCGCCACCCACCCCGACCACGAAGTCCGAAACGGCCAAGAGGCCGTCGTTTGGGCTGAGCGCCTGCGCGACGCACACGGCGAAGACGACGGACGGATACTCCTGGTTCTTGCCACCGCGCTATCCGAGGCCGGACGATTCGACGAAGGCGTCGCGGTCGCCGAACGGGCCTTGCACATCGCCCAGGGGAAGGGCGACCAACGTCTCTCTGCCGAACTCGAGCGCCGCCTGACTCTCTTTCGTGCCGGGCGACCGTACCACTTCGGCGATGGATGACCGGCGTGGGCACTGCGTGCGTTGGGGGGATGGCCCGGGCGTGTCGGGCGACGGGTTTCCGTGTTCAGCGACACTTTTGAATGGCTTCGTTTGGTATCTCTTTTTGCGCGGCGGTCGATCGGGAGTGGCGAGGGCATTGCCAATTGCCAATTTCCGATTGACGATTGAAAGAAAGGGACGAAGTGACAAAGGCGCGACCAGGTCCGGGCAGGCGAGTAGGAAGTCATCAAGAGAATAACTTGGGGGGTGATCGGTGGGGGGATGATCGCCGAGCGATCATCCAGAGGGTGGAGCGTAGAAAGTAGAGAGTCGAAACGCGGCGGGTGGGGGGACGGATGTGGGGCGATCATGCGGGAGGGCGGATCGGAATGCGGAATCGGGAAGCGTGATCCTCGCGGGCCGAAGTACGACGCGTGTCCCTCGCGGACCGTCGCGGACCGAGTGTCGCCCGGGGAATATCGCAGGAACCGGTTGTGGAGTATGATGCCGTTAGGACGAATGTTGGCTTCTTTGAAAGGACGGTTATGACTCTCGTGTTCATTCGGCACAAGATCGAGGATTACCCACAGTGGAAGAATGCGTTCGACGGCTTTTTGGTAAAGCGCCACGCGGGCGGCGAGCGCAGCTTTCGGATCGCACACGCCGTAGGCGAAAAGAACGATCTTTGCCTGGTGTTCGAGTGGGACACCGCGGCCAACGCGAAACGATTCCTGGATTCGCCGGAACTGGCGGCGGTCATGAAACGCGCCGGCGTCGTCGGCAAGCCGCAGATTTGCGTCGCCGAAGTGCTCGCCGGCGGACGCACGGAGGCACAGTGGCACGAAGACACAAGGGGGATTGCCGATTGAAAAACCGCGCGCTGCGGGCGAGCGGGAGCGCTATCGCCAATCGTCGATTGTCGATTTGCGATTGTCGATTGGAAAGGACATCGCGGTAGGCCTTCCGCCGCCGACAGCGGAGTAGACGAGCATGACGAAACAGAACTTCCCGCCGGGTTGGGACGAGCATCGCGTGCGCGAGGTGATCGCCCACTACGACAACCAGGCGGAGGACGAGCAGTTCGCGGAGATCGAGGCCGCCCACGAGGTCGAGAAGGTCACGCTGATGGCCGTTCCCACGGAACTGGAACCCGAAGTGCGGGCACTGCTGGCTCGCAGGCTCAGCGCGTAGCGGCGGTGAGATCAAAGCCGGCCGGCCAAGAGCTCCGACCGATTTTCGCTACCCGGTGCCCGAAGCCGTCGGACGAAAGCACCGCTGACACAGCGGTGGCACACGTCACGGTTCGTCAGTGCCACCCCGCCGATTCGTATGGTGACCCCGAATTGTCCCTTTCCTTTTGTTCCGGCAGGAAAGCGGCTTGGGGTTCTGCTTTTCCCGACGGGACATGTATTGCCATATGCTGTGGTCGAAAAAGGCTCTCTTGACACCAAGCAGGTCCGCACTGTCATTGATGATATCCTGGATTTCTTTGTAGTTTGATGTTTGGATGCCTGCTTCCATGAGTAGTGTTTTGATATGCCTATCTACAGCATTGGTCTGTGAACCTACCAAAATCCCTATGTAATCAGCAGTCTTCTGCCCTATGCCTTTGATTGTAAATAGACGACACTTGTTTGACTCACTTTCCAGCCATTTGCTGAGATCATCTTCGGTCTCAACTCCCTCACTGAGCAAAAATTTGGTCAGTGCAACCACCCTATTTGGCTTCTCGTCACCCTGCCACTGAAGCACCGACTTTGGACCTATCTTCTGTAGGAGTTGCCAAAAGGTTCGTGTGGTCGTCGCTTCAGGGTAGAGCTCTCGTATCGTTTTGATTCTGGGACGGACCACTGTATCGTACTTGATTCCAGCCTGAAGAAGAGGATGTCCCATCCATAGTTGAAGGTCGGCGGCGGCTCGGGTCAGGTTATCCTACTTTTTTCTGACGGTCCATTGTTTCATCCGCCTGTGATTCGTTGAGACAGGCCTCGAGCATCCAGAGCTGTTGGCATCCCATCA
>CAZYEX010000120.1:0-9095 GCA_964646605.1 uncultured Phycisphaera sp.
TCGCGGCCAACGAACACACCGGCCCCCCCGCCGCCATATCCACCGCATCGGCTGAATCTTTGGTGAACGTGGCCAAGCCGCATTCTTCCGGCGGATAGGTCGATACAAAGAGCGGTCGAACGGGATACACGGGTCACCTCCTCAGGTTGTTCCTTGTCTAATCGAAGGTCGGCCCGTGTTCCCCTGCCGAGGGAACCACGCCGGTGAGCCCCGGGGAACGATGTTGGGAGCCAACCTCCCTCTCATGCACGTCCATATCTGCGGTTGACGATCCGCCGCCGCGCAACCGCAATCTCGGACCCTCGCCCGTCTCCGGAGTGTCGAGCATCCTGTTCCTGAGCAATTGCGACGACTGCTCGTCGAGCACCAGCACAATCCGGCCTTCATGGGAGAACGTGCCGTCGGACGCGCAGGGCTTGTCAAGCCGTAGTGTCCAGCGTCGCCGCTTCTCTTGGCGCGTGAATCTCAGGGCGACATCGTCGCCGGCACTCTTTTTGACGAGCTTTTCCGCCAAACGGACCCCGGCAGCTTTGGTTACGGTGAGCACTTAAAGGTCCTCCAATCCGTACGTTCGCCTCGAGAGCCTCGAAGATTCCGGGCTGGTCTTGCAGACCAACACCTGCCGGACTTTTTGCCAATAGACTTTCGTCGCACCCTTCCCGTGTCCGCTTGGGCCGCCGTTGTGGATACGAGCCAAGGCTTCGAAGTTCCGCTCCCGAAGGGCTTCTGGACAGTGTCTCTTCCAGTACGCCGACATTACTTCTTCCGAATACGCTTGTCCGCGGCACCTTGTCCACTTGCCGCGAATTCCACTGTCTTTCCAATACGCGCGCGAAATCTGGTACGGACCGATCGACCTGCCGTCGTCGCCGACGGCCTGATTAGGCGGTCGAATGCCGGATGTCTCGACGGCCTGGATGGCTACAAACAGTGGCCGCAACTCATTGCCAGTTGCGACATGGACGGCGACGAAGGAGCACAGGCACGCGTGGATCATATCGCACGAAACCCGTGTACTCTGGCCGCCACGAACCCGATGCCCGCCTCAATCGGGACGGCGACTACCGGATCGCACCATTCCAGATACTGTCGCACCCAGCATGAATCACCCGAGGAGGTGTCATAGGCCGGTTTTCGTCTGACCCTGTCTGCGACAGCCGCCTTGTCGTCGGCATCCTGCCAAATCAACACTACATCCGCTCCATTTCGTGCTGCGGTTACTTGAACCGTGCGCTCTTCCTTATTTATTTAGCCTACCCGGTCTGTGGCTGTTACCAGGATCAGGCCATCGGAAACTACGGAGCGACGACTTTCACCTTGAATTCCGCCGAGGTCGGCTGCCCGGTATCGGGTGTCCCCGTCACATAAACGCGATACTCACCGAGGGCAGCATCCTTGGTAGCTGTAATCTGGAGCTGAACGTCAGGTTTGTCACCTGCCTTGACCATGATGTTGGTCGGGTCGACGCCGATGCCATTGGACGCCTTGATTTGCAGTCTCACGTCGCGCTTGAAATACTCGCCACGTTGAAGCGAGACGGCAACAGTTTGAAGTTCACCCTGCTTGACCTCCGTCGCAAAGGTCGGGACGGCGATCTTAAATCCCTCGTCCCCGGACACACCGCCGCCTCGGGGGCCGGCAGATTGACAGCCGGATACAACCGCCAACGCCAACGTCATCACGAAAGTAATTGCAATCTTCATCGCTTTTTCCTTTTCAAAAACCTTGTACACTGGTCTTCATCAGAGAAATCGACCACGGCCCTAAAGGCCCCTCGTTCATAGCTCGTCCGCGGCCCGTACCAGGTCGCGGATCATCGGATGTTCCGCCAATTGACCGGCCTCCAGCCGCATCAGATCGCCTTGGAACTCCTCGAGATGTCCCGTCAGCGATCCGGAGGAGCCCGTCCGCAGCGCGCCGAGCATACGAGGTGGCGCGAAGATCGTCAAACGGTTGATCTCGTGCTCTCCGGCTTTCTTCTGCAGCCACTCACCGATCTCGCGGGCGAATCGTCGCTCGTTTTCCGCGACATAGTGTGTCGTACCGCCCCCGGTCACGGGACGCACATGGTCTTGTTCCGGCAACGTGTTTCCCAGCCGCTCGCGCTCGTCGACATGTTGTGTACCGCGCTCGGTTACGCTACACCGGAGCAGTCGACAACGTTCCGCGTCCGCCAAAGCGAACCAAGCCTGCCTCTCTCGCAACGGAACCGTCCGGGTCATCGGTATTCTCCTTACAACCATGGCCTGTGACTTGCGGGCGCCTACCAAAATCAACCCGACTCCGCCGGCCAGCGCGATGCCTCCCAGGATCGGCGGCAGCGGCAAGCTCTTCTTGGTATCAGCCGTTATGTTGAGCGACCCAACGTCCACCAGCGTCTCGCGCTGCGTATAACCGACTTTTCGCCATAGGAGAGCCGCTGCCCCCAAGACGGCCAGGATGATTCCTATCGCTACAAGGTGTGTGCGTTTCAATTCCCGGCTCCTTGTGAGACTGTCAAACAACTCACGGTTACACTCTCTTGTCTTGCCCTTCACTTCCGTGGCTGGGGTGATCAGATGCGCCCCAAAAGCAGCAGAATGATCACAATGAGCAGAACCACTCCAAGCCCGCCGCTCGGGTAATAACCCCAGTCTCTGCTGTGAGGCCACCTGGGCACCGCACCGAAAACCATCAGAATCAGGATCACGATTAGAACAGTGGAAATCATTTCCATTCTCCTATCAAAAACGGTCAAACACACAAAGTGCGTTCACGTGCACGCTCCTGCCATCGCCATCGGAACGATTTCCCGCCGCCCTGGTTTCTCGTGGCGGAGCAAGCGCGATTGGATTATTTGACGCACCTGTTCTCGAGCGTCGGCCAAGGTCCCAACAACATGCGTTGCGGCGCCGCAAGCGATGCGCTCCTTTGCCTTGTTCAGGTCACCTTGTGTGTTCCACAATCCCACGACAAGATCCACTTCCGGAAAACGTCCACGAAGACGCTTACAAAGGTACCGCGCGTGCATCACGGCCGCAGGCGGCGTGGAGGAGATGCATATTACATCGACGTTTCGCTGATCGACAAGTTCGACCATCTCGCTGACCAGAGCCGTGATCGAGACGGAGTGCACGATACGTCCCGGTCCTTCCAGTAATTGCGAGAGCATGAATGCCGCGATCTCGTCCGCATCGTCGTGAGCGGGAAGACAAAGTATGGAAATCGCTTCACGGTCGGCCGAGACAACGGGGCGGGAATCCGGGTCGGCGGCTTTTTCGACGTCGGCGGCCGCTTTTGCCTGCATGGCTTGCCAACGCTCACCCAATTCTTCAATCGAAGCCCTAATTCCCTGGAAAATGAACTTGTGCCTGCTTTCGTCGAGATCACCTCGATGCCATTGAGTCTCGGCCAGCGCCAAGGCGGGCACGAGCACCGCGTCATACACTTCGACCAGGGGCCTGTTTTCAAGTTCGTTCAGGACCAATTCGGCCGACTCCTCTTGATCTCCCGCCAGAAGCCGTTGATAGACTCGCGTTTTTGGATCAAGAACCGGCTCGTTGCCCAGCAAAACATCTAGGAAGGACAGTTGAGGAACGTGCTTGCCGATCACCAGAAGGCACACGGTCAGCGGGGTAGCGAGAAGCAGCCCAATAGGTCCCCATAACCATGTCCAGAAAACAGCGGCCACTAGGACGGCGACGGACGACACGCCGGTGTTTTTGCCATAGATCCACGGTTCCATGACGTTGTTGACGAAAAGCTCCAGTGCCACAAATAGTCCAACCGTCAGCAACGGAGCCACCCAGGTTGTCGAGATCGCCAAGGAAAGGCCGATCGGCGCTGCCGCGGCGCCCCACGCGCCGATGTACGGTATGAACCTCAAGAATGTGGCCAGGATCCCCCACAGGGTCGCATTGGGCACGCCAATGAGGTAAAGCCCGATGCCGATCGGCACTCCGAAAGTGATATTGATGAACAATTGCATCAATAGGAAGCGGCTAACGCGCGAAGCGGCGTCTTCCAGGGCCTGCGTAGTCACGGTCAGTTGACCTCGCCCAACCAGGCGGATGAGGCGGTCCCGCAAGTCCTCACGCCGGAGCAGGAAGAAGACCACGAGAATAATGACGAAGCTGGTCGAGCCCATCACTACGAGCATGGAACCGAACATGCCTCCGATCACTTGCACCGGGCTCGGCGGCGTGGAAACCACGCGGACCGGGGCGGGTCGTTCCTCAGGCGCCTCCGGCACTTGAACCGGAGTTGGTTCCGGAAGATTCTGGCTCACATCCTCGGCTGAGCTTCTTATCTTGCCCAGCGCGCCGCCAAGATAATCATTTACGGAATGCAATTTCGATTGAATGTTGCTCTGGTACTCAGGTATTTTCGGAGCCAGGTCGATCATTTGAAGCGCCGCCGTCCAGGCCCCCCCCCCGAGCAGCGAAAAAGCCAGGATCACCGTGGCCAACACGGCCGGGATCCGACCCACCCTCCGCCGCTCCAACCAGTCACAAATGGGAACCAGCAGGAAGCTCAACAACGCGGCCAGCATCAAAGGTACCAGCAGGCTCTTGGCGAAGTGGAGAACCGCAACGACCACGGCGAGCGACACCAGAGTCAACATCCACGACGACTTCGCGAAATGGTTCGTGTTGGTCATACGGTTCTCTTCGACGATTCTCATCCGTTCACGAGTCTACACGGGCCTCCGGCCTTGAATGATTCGGACGAGCACGACAACAACGGCAACCACCAGCAGAATGTGAATCGATCCGCCGAAGGTGTAGGAAGTCATCAGTCCCAATAGCCACAGGATTAACAAAACTGCAAAGACTCCGAGCATGTTTCGCTCCTTTGGACGCTCACGTCCTTCACTCAGTCCCACCTTCAGATTCAACCGCGCCGGTTGAGTCGCAAGGAGATCGGGTTTCCGCTCTTGCTGGAGCCTTGGCCACGGCGGCTGCGAGAATCGAATTCTGGACTACAGTGCGGACCATGCCGGCCAGCAGGGTTCCCATGGTTGCGAGCAAGAACGACTTCTTTGTTCGCGGGGCCTCCCGCTCCTGGCAGCTTGGTCGCCGCCCCTCTTCCGAGTTCGCTCGCGGTTTTTCGCCTGTCTCTTGCGGGGAAGGCGTCAACACGGCGCCCGTGACAAAGCCGACGGCGACCGCGGAACCGGTTACCAGCCAGGGATGCTGCCGGGCGCAGTAACGCAGACTCGCAACTCTTTCCAGGGTGTCTTTCATATCATACAGTGTCTGTAGCATCGCGCTCTTTGCGGCGGCGGCTTGATCGGCCAGAAAGCCGCGCTCACTTCCTCTCCGTGACAGCACTCGCCGCCCGTTCGGAGACACTGTGCCCGAAATCTGCCTGTTGCCGAGCTTGCCGATTCTCATACGTTTTGGCCGTCCTTTCTCGGGTGGTTCTCGTTCGTTTGGCCGCCAACAACTTTATCCCCAGCCCCAGGCCGGTTATCACCAGGAATCCAGCCACGATATTGCCCGCCCACATCCTGTCTCCTAGGAGCAGCGACAGACCCTCGGCTGCACCCCGGAGCATGCACCAGCTCGCCGCAACGATGAGTCCACTGACGGCGACGAACCCCAGAGCGGCCAAGCCAACCCGGAAGACCATACCTCGCAGGGAAAGCTTGACCCCGTCGGTCCTGGCGCTCAGATAATAGGATGCGTACTCTGCCAGTTCGCGCACCCGCTGAGCGAGAAGTCCAATAGTGTCAGCTACTGGCATTGCCTCTGGTTCGAGATCATCCGTTGCTTCGGGTGCAAGGGCGTCGCCCATACACCGCTTTTTCGGTGTCTGTGGACCGTTCGTGGGCTGCGGTCGATCTCGGTCAGTTCTTTTGGCCATGCACTCCCCGTACCGCACGAACTCGAACCCCGCGTCGGGGACGAATGCGGAACACTAGTCCAGCGTGCCCCGCGGGCGGCGCTTTCGAGCCGCTGGTTCGCCCGCGGCCTGCCACGCCGCCAATCCTCCTCGGCCTGTCGCAGCCCCGACGCCAGATCAGCGGCGCATCCAAAACCGACCGAACAGCAGGCCGACGCCGGCAGCGATCAATACGGTCTTCACCGGCTCCTCGCGGATGTACTGCTCGACGGTGCGCCGCATTTCATGCACCTTCTCTTGCCCTAGTTCAAGGTAACCAGCGGCGCTCTCGTTCAATTGCCCTAGCCGCTCACCAGCTTCTTTGGCGATGCCGCCGATCTCTTGGAAATCCTTGGTTGCGCCTCTCGCCCGTATGCGGAGCCGATCATTTGATGCGCGATCCATCCGCGCGCGATTGGCCGTGCCGTTACGTTTTGCGGCGGGAGGTCTATTGTTGTTACCCATGATGTTCCTTTCGCCAGAGGGCGTATACCCTGGCCTCGTGTTCACGATTCATTATCCGACTTCACCTTGTCTGTGGTTCGGTTGCCGAACTCCCTGGCTCAGTCTGTGACCTGTCCGGTCAGCTCCGCGGTTTTCTCCTTCAGCGTTTCGGCATCCTCTTTCATCCTGTCCGGGTCCACGGTCACGCTGACGTTGACCTTATTGCTCTGCGCATCGCGGCCGTGGCTCGACAAGGAGAACCAGCCCCGGTAGAACCCCAGCACCGTCAGGCACACTGCCAGCACCAAAAGCATCTTCATGAACCTCATCGCTCCCTCTTTCTTTGTCTACGTCACGCACCTCAACGGTCGTCCTCGTCCTGAGCGCGCTCCGCGTCGGGCTCCGCATGGGGGACGACTTCTAGTCGTCCTTGGACTTCTTCTTAGATTTTCCTTTGGGTGGATCCTTCACATCGGATTTTTCCCTCGGCTCCGCCTGAGGTGCTTCGGCCTTGGCGCGAGCTTTCCTCGGCTTGGCCTCGACGTTCGTATCCGGCTGCGGTGCCTCGTGTCTCTTCGGTGGCGCTCGGTCCTTGCCGAGTTCCTCGGCCGGCTTGGCCACGATCGCGGACTTGGGAAGCTTCAGCCGAGCCGGCTCGGATGCCTTTGGTGAGCCTTGCGCGGACGGACCCGCCGCCTGGGTCTCAAGCACTTGGCGCTCCTCGCGGAATTTCCGGACTTCCTTCCCACGCAGAACAAGATTCTGTTTTTCCGCGCTGTCCACCGCTTTGAAACGCAGCGAGCTGTCTTTGCTTCGGACCACTTGGTCGAGTGAGGCGGCGACCACAAGGCCACGCTCTCTCGATGCGTGCCCGCCCGTATTCAGGGTTATCTGGGCCGACAGTGTGCGCGGCGGTCGCGCCTCGATGTGATCGCGACGGTGGCGGAAATCCGTTTCCAGGCTGACCTCCCAATTATGGTCCTGCCGATGCTCCCAGCGTTGATGGGCGTAAATGGGATCGTATCCGTAACGGCTCGACTGGTACGCAAACCGGGAGTAGAACCCCGCGTTGTTGTAGCTTGCGTCATAATAGTCGCCGAAATAGTAATGGTGATATCGCGGTCGTACGAAAAGATGGTCGGAAAACACATCCAGGCTAATCACCGTGGACGGTGAATAGTAGTAATCTCGACGGGCGTACACACCTGCGTCGAAATACACCGGGGCAAACAAAACGCCGCGGCGTGCGACTGAGTAATCCCAGTAGCCGTCGACGAAGACGTACCCGCGGGGCGCCCATGTATAATGGGAAGGAACCCAATCCCAGTCCGACTGCACGGTCACCCAATACCCGGGACGCCATGCGTAGCGCCCGTGATGCCAAATCCAAGAGCCTGGGATCCAACTGTGGTCCGACGACGGCGCGGGCAAGCTAGGCCCGACTTCCACGGTCTCCGGCGGCTCAGGCAGGTATTCCGTTTCGGTTTGTTGCGCATCGCCCCAATACCCGGAGGTCCACTGGAACCCCTGTGAGGACCTGCCCCAATACCCGGAGACCCATTGGCGACCGGGCGGCGGAGAGCGCCACACGCCGCTGACCCAAAGGTAATCATTTCGCTCGTCATCCCAGGCGGTGTAACCGGGAATCCATGTGACATGAACGCCTTCCGGTCGCTGGTCCGGCGGCACCTCCTCGATTGGATTCGGCGGCGCTATGGACACCACGATGCCCGGCTCAGGGTCAAACGTCACCGTTTCCGCAAAGGCCTCATGCACCGGCCCGCGGGTGAGCACCTGCACGCCCTGCTCGCCATCCGGCCGCGGGGGCGGCGGCTGCGCCATGCCTGTGCGCAGCCCAAGTCCTGTACCTATGGCGGCCAGTGCCGCAACTACCCACAATCTCGAAACATGACATGTCTTCATAGTCCTTCTCCCTTCGACAAAGTCTTTCCTTCTTCTGATATTTCCGGTTTACCCTTCACATTCAATAACCAAGGCATCACTGTGCAGGTTGTGTAACGGTACTCTGATCAAGAGTGACCGCGGTCTGTGACAACAGTCTGCCGTTGACCGATGCGCCGGTCGCCAGGGTGATCTCTGTTTGAGACAGTATGATTCCCTCAAAGTGCGAAGTCGGATCAAGCGCAACAGCACCAAAGACCTGCCAGAAGATGTTCTTAGGCAATGCACCACCAGTCAGGATGACGCTCGTAGCAGAAGCCTGCGTAACACCTCCCGCTATCTGGAAGATCCAGACATCGTTCGGGCCGCCGCTAAGAGTGACATTCGTTGAAATCAACACCCCCGTGCCCCATTTGTACAGGCCGGGGACGAGTGTCAGCCCGCTAATATCACCAGCGCCCAGTTCAGTAAAATCGGGCGTTGGTCGTCCGGCGGCGTCGGTGTACGCGGTTTCCATGTCGCTTATGGCCGTGGTCATGGTAGATGGAGTTGGAGCGGCGTAGTCGGCTGCGAATACAATTCCCGTGACTTGAGTGGATGTCGAGAATGTGGTACTGGCATCAAGTATTAATGAAAATCCAGTTATGGCAGTGGAGTCGATTGGACTAACTCCAATATCTCCAGTCACATCGGAGATCGGCACGGTAGCGATTCCTGATTTTGCCAAAATCACAAAATCGCCGGCTGTTCCAAGGACTACTGGCGCTGGACCCGTCGGTGGAGGCGGAGGAGGAGGAGGCGGGGGAGGCGGCGCTGTGTCGGGGCAGCCGTTGGCCAGCACCACCGTCTGCGGCTGCGTGGCCGGACATTCATCCCGATCGTCG
>CAZYEX010000121.1:0-1933 GCA_964646605.1 uncultured Phycisphaera sp.
CGGAAATGGTACGTCTGGCGGGCGGTGTGCCGGTGTTCGTGGCTGGACCGGAAGCCAACGACTACAAGCTCACCCCCGATCGGCTGCGCTCCGTCCTCACGGATCGTACGCGGATGTTCATTCTGAATTCGCCCTCGAATCCCAGCGGCGTAACCTATCACCCGGACGAGATTCGAGCTTTGGCGGGTGTTCTCCAGGGGCGCGACATCCTCGTGCTTTCCGACGAGATCTACGATCGTCTACTCTTCGACGGCCAGAAGACGCTCAGCTACGCGGCAGTTGGCGAGGCCGCATACGCCCAAACGATCACCGCGAATAGCGCGTCGAAGACCTACGCGATGACCGGCTGGCGGTTAGGATATGCCGCCGGGCCCGTTGAAGTGATTAAAGCCATGGCCAAGCTGCAATCCCAATCGACCAGCGGGGCGGCGACGTTCAGTCAGATCGCGTTTGCCGCGGCCCTCACCGGCGACCAAGCCCCGGTCGACGCCATGCGGGTCGAGTTTGAAAAACGAGGCCGGCATATGTGGCGCCGATTGACGGCTATGCCCGGAGTGCGGTGTCCCAAGCCGACCGGGGCGTTCTATTGTTTTCCGAACGTTTCGGGAACGTATGCGAAGCTCGGGGTGAGCAGTTCAACGGAATTCGCGGATCGGTTGTTGGAGCAAGCCAAGGTCGCAGTGGTGCCCGGCGCCGCCTTCGGCATGGACGCTCATGTGCGACTCTCCTTCGCCACCAACATGACCCAAATCGACAAGGGACTGGATCGCATCGAGCGGTTCGTCACCTGAGCCCGCCGAGCCCGCGTAGGTCTTTGGGAGAACCTCGACGCCGCCGAAATGCCCGCATGGAAAAAGCGGATGGAACAGGCTTCGGCGGAAAGACGGATGAGCGCTCCCGACTCGCACCCTGATCTCGACTTTTGCCCTTTTTTGAGGGTCGTGGGGGAGCGTTTTCATGAAACAAAACGGAGCCGCCTGGCCGGTATCAAGAGGAGTTGGAAGACAACCCTTGGTCTTGGGGCAAGGAGGCCCGGATGAACAGGATACCTCAAACGGCGGAGCCGCTCCTCCGAGAATTCACCACCGCGTGTACACGACCGACCGATCCACGCTTCGTCGTCTTGGTGCCGGCCGCCATCTTGACCACGGGACGGCGCACGATCAAGCAACGGGTTGCGCACGGTACGCACCCCGGCCCCGGGACATCCCTCTACCGATCCCCGCGTCTTGTCTCGGCGACGTTGGTCGAGACGTGCACGGGTCGTGGGTCCCTCGAGACGACGTTCCCAGAGATGCGGGCGTATCGGGGCCTGGAAACGACGCCCGGCGGGAGCGAGAAGACGGTGTTGCGTGCCGCGCCATGCGGGTTCGGATTATTCTCCGTGGTCGCGTTGCGGTACGCCCGGCTTCCCGCGAAACCAACGCCTGCCGACTTCCTCGCTGGGCCTGGAAAAACCGATCGGACGTTTTCCGACGCCATGACCGCCGTGCGGCGGTGGCTCTGGGTGAACTGGGTTTTTGCAACACCCCGACATCACGATACCTTTGCAAAACGATCCCGCCCTACCCGGGCCGTGCTGTGATACGCCCTCGCCCCCGCGACTTAGGCCCGGGAAAAAGAGCAAAAGCCGAGCTAAGGGGTCCCTTGCGCAAGCGACCCCAAAGTCCATTTCACGCTGAACCACTACAGCCCTGGATTGCTCGGTTGCACAATCAGCTCGAATCTAGGAAGCTTTGAACGCCACACGCGGGGGCAAGGCGGACGGGCGTGGGTGACCGTGGGTACGCGTCTAGCCGGTCACCAAGGCGGAAACGTGCGACGCGAGTTGCAAGGAGGAACCGAATGCCAGAAGCCGCATCCATCGTGACGCAGACCCGTTTCTCGGGCTATCCCGTTCGCCGCGGCAAAGTCCGCGATGTGTACGATCTCG
>CAZYEX010000122.1:0-20711 GCA_964646605.1 uncultured Phycisphaera sp.
CGTGTGGGCCAAACGGGGCTCGCGGCCACGGGCGGTGCGACAAACGCAGTACGATTACCTCTATGTACTGGGAGCCGTTTGTCCCGGCACCGGTCAGAGCGTCGGACTACTGGCGCCCTATCTGGACACGACCATCGTCAATCACTTCTTTGAGCAGTTCACCCAGGAACTGCACGCCGACGTTCACGCCGTCTTGGTGTGGGATCAAGCAGGCTACCATACGGCCAAGGCGCTCAAGGTCCCGCCGAACGTCTCCTTGATCGCGCTGCCGCCCTATTCACCGGAACTCAACCCCGTGGAGAATCTCTGGCACTACCTTCGAAGCCACTACTGGTCGAATCGCTGCCATCAGGACTACGAAGGCCTCACCAAGGCCGCAACTCACGCTTGGCAGCATGCGTGTCTTGACGCGGATCTGATCAAAACCGTCTGTGCAGCGCCGTACTTAACTCGCGCAGATAAATAACGGGAACCGTATCATTGGGCGTTAAAACCTTTCGTTGGACGACGGAGAAGTAAATCTCAATCTGGTTCAGCCAACTGGCATGCACCGGGGTGTGGACCTGAATCGCGTTTCCATGCCACTTCGCGATCCGTTGCTTCGATATTTCTCCCCGGTGCGACGAGCCGTTGTCGGCGATCCAGAAAACCCGGTGAGCCGAACGATAGGGTTCCTGCCTCATCACCAAGTCCACCAGGCGATGGTAGGGCTCGATTCCCGTCGTGGGCCCGCACAGCCCGAACACCTTGGCCCGGCGAACGTCCCACGCCGCCACATAGGCCAGCGCTCCGCCACGCTCGTACTCGAACTCCACCCGTCGGAGCCGCCCCGAGGCGGGTCCCTGTCCTTCCGCCACCCGATTGCGGGCCTGGATGCTGGTCTTCTCGTCGGCGCTAATCACGTAATCATCCGGGCTCAGAGCCTCGCCCTCCCAAACCCCTTGGTACAGGTCCAGCACTCGACCGGCCTTCTCGGCAAACCGCTCGTCGCGGGGAAAAATCCAACTGCGATACGACCACGGGCGGATGGCGTCGGCATCCAGCCACCGCCACACCGTGCGTCCGCTGATCGAAGCGACGATGCCACGCCGGACCGCCTCTCGGGCGACATCGGTGCAACTGAACCGAGAGAAAGGCAAGCCCGCCTCGCTGGGCAGTTCACAGGCCAGGGCCTTGACCTCGACCACGACCTCGGGGGGGAAAAAGATTCGGGCGACCCCGGCGCGGACGACTCTCCAATCCGCCCAGACGCTCCTCGTAAAACCGTTTCCGCCATTTGCTGACGATCTGCCGGGGCAAATCCAGGCGTGCGGCGATCTCGGTGTTCTTTTGGCCTTCGGACGCCAGCAGGACGACCTTCGCCCGGATGACGTCGCAGTACGGTGACGTATACTTCCGGGCCGTCTCCTGCAAGTGCCGCTCCTCCTCGTCCGTGAGGACAACAGAAAATGGGCTGAAGCGTGGCATCGCGTGACTCCTTTCACGAGCCACGTTACCACCACGCCACAAAAAACGCAATCATAATACGTCATCGTATTTATGCAAGCATGTACTTAGGGTGGCACCGGCATTGTCCACATCGATGGTAAGCCTTGTTGGTTTGACAACATCCGCTCGGAACCGACTGAAATGCCCCGCGAACAGCAGTCGCGACAGGGTTTCCGAAACGACAAGTGGTAATCGCCAACCGGCCAAGCCCCAAAGCACCGACAGCGATGCGGTGAGACCGAAGTGAATGAAAAGAGGCGAAGAAATCTCTGACGTGAAGAGCACCCGATAAAACCCGTCTTCGACGATGGATCCGAAGAGTTTCCACGGGTTTAGAGTGGTCATTCGAATTCCGGCTTATTCTCGCAAGAACCGCGATTCTGGCTCAAAAACACAGATTCTTGGCGGGTCGGAACGGACATTCGATTCCCCACGCCCGCCGGTTCGGTTCTTGATCGGGTTCGGAGTTGGTCACTGAGTTGGTCAGTCGCCACCTGGTAGTGACTTGTTTCTCAGTGTATCAGTGACTAACTATCCACTTGCAACCCTCATTGTCGCCCCAAAAAACGGCCATAAGTGCCTGTGACATAGTGCTTTACAAGCAGAAAGCCGTTTTCCCAAGCTGGACGTCGTCGGTTCGAATCCGATCGCCCGCTTTCCTAACCAAGTTGCCTGCATGAAGTTACGTCAATTATAAACGTCGGTTCTACGTCTGATAAGTCACTGGTTGGTCAGTCGCGATTGCAAGGTAGGGTTTTGTTTTGGTGTGTTCATGGCAAGCTCGCGCAGGTAAAGAACAGAGCATTCGTATCGAATCTTCACGAGTCACAGTTCAACCACTACGAAAGCCACCCTCGCACTTTTCAAACTTCGGGTTGCTTTGCGGTAGATTGGCCGCCCTCAGCGGCTATAGTTTCTATCCCGTCGGACGGTTTATGTGATGCGGCTCATGCGAAAAAGTCCAAAATATTTGGACCATTTTGCACCAGGTCGCCTTGATGGTTCAGCCTGGCACGCATGAGACGAAGCAGCGCTCTCATCGTGTCGCGCTGAATTCCGCGAGAGCGCGACGCTGCCTCGGGCTGGCGAATTTTCTCCCCCGTCCGTCGGCTGCTAGTGTAGTGTCTCGCAATTACGCAACTGTATCGTGGGTCCGCCGCGGGGCCGCTACCACGGTCGTCCGTGTCCGCTGGCTTGCGCCAGCGGCTCTGAAACGGAGCGGTATTTCTGAGACACTACACTAGCCGGAACCTTAGTACGGACTCGCGCGTTCTTCCCCAATCGCTGCCCAATCAGTGTCCAGAAAACTCGGACAAGTCTGTCCATTTATGGCAAGCCTTCGGCGAACCACATCTTCAATTTTCTGAGCAGCAGTCCGGAAACATCGAGAAGTACTGTGCCTAGCCTTGGCGCATCATGGTTGGCCCGCTGACGCGATTACCGAGCGAGTCGATTAACCTGTAGTCGTCGGTCATCAGCGCGGCGACGGTATCGACTCGACCCGAGTTGATGGCCGCGACGAACGATTAAATCAGAGCCTTCATCACGAATGGTGCTGCGGCTGCATGCCTGTGCAATCCGTTTGATCCTGCCGCGAGGCCCCGGACCAAGCTTCCGTGCAAATCCTCATTGCGCAAGCCTCTGGCGGCGAATCTGAATGCATCCAGCAACGCCGAGCATTAGAGCGAGCACGGCGATACCCCAGGTTGAGGCGGTCGGAACGGCGATGGAGCATGCGGCGACCGAGCAGTCGTGCACGGGGCAATCGCACATCAACTCCAAATCGTTCGGCTGGCCGCTGGTTGGTATCCCAGATGGGGTGAGTCGAGTTCCCGTGGCTGCGTCAAAGACAAAAACCCCGCGATTGGGTTCCCCGTTTCCTTCGGGAACGAAAAGATGTCCGGACTGGGGGTCGAACTCGAGTTCGGGCATGTCATAGTTGACGCTGGTGTACCATTCGGGTGCGTCCACGCCGCTGGAGAGCGTGAACGAACGGACGTGAGAGGAGAGCGTTGAATCCGTTCCGCTGACTACATACCCGCGATCCGGCGCGACCATGATGATCGGTCCGATATCCGAAGAGATATCCGTGCCTTCTATGAGAAAAATTCCCACGGATTGGAGCGAGTCGACGTTGACCCTCTCGACACCGGCGAAATCATTGTAGCCGCCTGTGGCGCTCACCCATAGAGTTCGCGTCTGAGCCACGACATGCATTTTGCGGCCTGGGCATGCGCCTTGCAGGGCGATTGCTTGAACGCCGCCGACGTTGGGATCCGCGTCAATCAACTGTTCGTTGGCCACGTCGACCAAAGCGAGCGCCGGTGCATTGGATGCCTTAAAGCACCGGAACTTTCGCGGAAGCTGAACGAAGAGGCGACTCTCAAACAGTACCATCATGCCCAGATCAGGGATTCCGTCGGCGTCGGCGAATGAACCGAGATCCACCACCTGGGTCAAGGAACCGGAAACGAGGTCAAGGCGTTCAAGGTGGGTCGACGAACCGCGAGTGACATACGCCCGCGAGGGGTCGATGACCGCGATATCCATCAACGGGTTCGCCGCGCCGAACGAATACACGCGCTCCACGGTCCAAGAGGCTTCGTCGATGACGGTGATGGTCCCCTCGTCGCCGCTGAGAGCGTAGAGTTTGCCGTCCGCGTGCCGCAGGACGGCACCAGTTCCTATGGTGAGCGGCGGGGTGACGAAGGCGAACGGCGGCGATGTGCTCATCGCCTGAACTCGCCCGCCGCCGGAAAGGTCGTTCCACGCGACGGCCACTCGCCGCTCGGCAGCATGTGCGGGATCGACCGCTACGATCCAAACAGACGCAAGTCCGAACGTCCGGAACCGATTTAATGAACCGAGTGCCTTGAACATGAGATCCTCCGACACAAGCGTTACTTCGTTTGCTCCGGCTTCACCGCCCGCATCACCCGTTCGATCGCTTGAAACGGAATGTGGATGTCCGCGCGGGCGGGTTCGCCTGACAGCGATATTGAGATCGCCACCGGCGGGCCTGGCGGTATCGCCTCCGCTTTGGGCATGCCGAACATCGGACCGATCATCGGGAGCGCCGCGGCTGGATCGATCAGCACGACCGCGTTTCGCTTGGTCGGAAGGTGGGACAACGCTTCGACGACGAGAGTCGACAACGAGAGCGGCGCGGCCGGCTTTCCGACGAAGGCGCGTTCTATTGCCGCGTCATCACCTAAGCAAAACCGAACCCGCTCTGGGTAGATTCCGAAGGCCAACATCAGTCCGGCACCGTCCGTTCCACACAGCAACGCCGCTCCCGGAGTGCCGGGATCCACCTTTATGCGATATTGATCCACTTTCTTGCCAGCAATGATCCGCGTCGCCCGCGGTTCGTAGACGACGCCGTTGGGTTGGGCGGTTGCATTCTGCTGTGGCGATAGCGATTCCTTGACGAGCCTCAGAATGCCTTCAGGATCACCCCCGATGTAGTGACCAACCACGTCCAGCCCCGCCGGTGTCGCGGCGACGACCACTTCTTCGCCTTCTACCTTGCGAAGGAGGTCTTCCATGACGCGCGCCGCGCTCTTCACCTTTTGCGTCTCAACCTGATTGCCCGTGGAACCCGCCTTGCCTCCTGTAGGTGCCGAAACCAGGGCACTATGCATTTTGTCGTTCATCCAATCGAGGAACGAGGCGTGGTCACCGGGCAAGTGCGCGCCGAATGCCAGGATGAACGAACGGTCCTCCAACTCTTCAAAGAAAGATACGCCCGCCGGTTTCTGCGCCGCGAGGTATCTCTTGATCGGACCCTCCTTGTAGCCGGTGACGAACGTGATGTCGGCGCTCGAATCGAAGACCCCGGCAACCACGTCGATATACGCGACTTGTTCGACGAATTCCCGTGCGGCGCCGATCAGAACTGCGAACATCGCGGTGGTGGATTGTGGGTCGCCACCGCCCTGTCCCGCGGCCATGAACGCCAGCATCGGCGCCATTTGAGCCGCTTGCGCGATGCTGGCTAGCACTCTTTCACGGATCGGATCGAAGTTCACGTGTACGAGCAGGTCGCGTCCCTTGAGCAAGTTCATTCGAGGACCGAACTCATGTTCCAGCGTGCGACCTTTCCTGACGGCCAAGGCGAGCAACTCACGGCTCGGCGAGGCGATGACGTAGTCGCCGATCGCTTGCAGGAACAGCATGCCAGGCGCCTGGGCGGTTGCCTTTTCATCGTTTTCCGCAGCCGGTGAGCTTCCGCCTGGAATGAACCACACGCCCTGTTCATCCTTCGCGTCGGTGATGGACTTGACCCTGTTGGCGAAATCCGGCACGCGCGCCCAGACAACCGTTGGCGCACCCGCACCGAAATCCGTGGCGGCCATTCCAATCGGCTTCGATAGATCAAACCACGAGCCAACGGTCGGCAACGCTCGAATCATCTGCGCCAGACCTCGGTCGGTGCAGCTCAAGTGGAGGCGATTGAGTGCGGCAATCAGGGACTTGTCGAACTTCTCTACATCGACGGCGACGATCGACACAGGCATGTCGGCGGGAATGAGTTTCATCAGGTCGGCCACGTCGTCGACGCCAGCACGAACCAGGGTCATCGCGGAGAAAAGAACGGGGCAGACCGCGACGATGCGAACGATGGGTTGCTTTTTCATGCCAAGGATCTCACTCTCTCAACTTCAGCGCGGCACCGATGAACATGACCCGCCTTGTCTAGCCCGCTAATTCGCGCTTTATCAGAAGCTCATTGCAAAGGACGATCGACCTGCCGCGATGGCCGCCTATAGGGTTGCCAGCCAATGCGCAATCTCGCGCCACTCAGCGATCTGTCGCTCGTTCTTCAGATCCACCGCGTCGCGGCCCGTCGAGTAACTCAATAGCCATCAAGATGCGCAGGCACCACGATTGTGTGAACGCACCGAGGGCGAGCATTCCCATCGCCAGCGTTCCGTAAACGAGGAACGCCGTTACAAGAAGCAGTTGATGCAAGCGGTCGTGGAAGTCTGCCAGCCCCACAAACGCAAGGAGACATCCCGCTTCGATGACGCCGGCCGCGACGATCCAAAGCCGATAGCGTTTTTCTTTCTTCTCAGCCCGGGCCAACACCCCTTGTCGAATTCCATTGAGTCGATCATCTACGGACATGAAAACACCTCCTCAAGAATGAAGTTGACCATCGTCTTTTTCAGAAGAAAGCGTAGCACTAGCGCATCACCCTCCAGAGAATCACCGCACCTACCGCAAGCTCCGCGACAGCCAGCGCGATGCATGCGAGGCGCAAACCGCGTGGGTGTGCCTGCGGATCACCGAGCAGCTCTTTCAACGGAACCGTTTTCAGTTTTCTGTTCATCAAACTCCACCGATTTCTGATCTACTCGCGCATCTGCGCCAGGCCGTAGGCCAATCGCGACTTGACGGTTCCGGACGCAAGATCCAGGACCTCGGCAATCTGGCGGATGCTCATTCCTTCCATGTAATGGAGCACGATCACGACCTGGATGTTCGGTGAAAGACGCTGAATTTTTTCGGTGAGCAGGTTTTGAAGGCAGGGATCAGCCGGATCGAGCGCCTCGGGCGCCGCTTCAGCGGCCAACAACTCGTCACTCGTTGCGCGGGATCGATGCTCCCTCTCGATTCGCATTTGCCGAAACGCTTGCCTCGTCGCGATTCGGTAGACCCAGAAGCGATAAGCAAGCGGTTCGTCAAGGAACCTCAACTTGCGGAAGATGAGAAGGAACACTTCTTGAAGAACGTCATCGGCGGCGTGGACATCGTGAAGCAACCGACTCAGGTACCGATGCAACCAACCTTGAGTCTCGGACAGTAACAAATTGAGCGCGGTGATATCTCCGGCCTGGTATCGCAACACGAGGCGACCTAGGCGCAAATTCGCAGTTGCGTCAGTCATGGTACCTGTGTGCTGAGGCTGAATTCATGCCACAGGTTCGGTCCAGCGACTTGTGACATGTACCGCGCCTGAACCCGTCCGCCGCCGGAGAGGTCGTTCCACGCGACGGCCACTCGCCGCCCGGCGGCGAGCGCGGGATCGACCGCCATGATCCAGGACACCGTCAGCCCGAGCGTGAAGAACCGATGCGATGAACCGAGCGTCAGGTACACGATATTCTCCAAGCTTGCTCAAACCTCGCTGTCATCACGGCGAACCCGGGCGGCCGAAGATGGAGAGCAGATGTCCATCCGGGTCGCGGAAGTTGGCGACCCAATCTTGGTTCGTGGCCTGCTTCGGATCGCCCACGAAATTGACGCCCTTGGCCTTCATGGCCTTGTGAGCGGCATGGACATTCTCGACGCCGAATACGATCTCGACGGCACCGGCGACCGGGTTGGCAACCTTGGCGAGGTTTTTACTTAACCCGAGCATGATCGAGCCAGCCTTGAGAAAAACTAACTCTTCCACTGTACTCTGGACTTCCAGGCCGAGTTGATCCCGGTAAAACGATGTTGACCGGTTCAAGTCACTCACGCCGAGCATCACTAACTGCACGTTCCCGAGCTTCATCGCATCCTCCAACTTCGCATCATCACCTGCCGACCAACCGATCGCCCACGAACCAAACCCGATGACCACGGCCGCACCCACCCACGTCAGCCGTCGTCTTTGTATTGTCATGGTTGTTTTCCTTTACCTGAAGAGCTCAGCTTGCCAGTGCCGATGGAATCATGCCAACGCCATCGCGGTGATAAATGCGCCCATCATCAGCAGGATCAAGGAGGCACCTCTTTGTTTCTGTGACGTCTCATCTCGGTTCTTACCAGCTCCTGCCTTCCTACGCCCGCCGCTGGGTGTTGCTACCAGATCCGCGCCGATCAGGCTCATCCCCCCACCGGCGTAAGGAGTGCGATTACGGCCGTCGGGACTTGCGGCGCGACCCCGACCACGGCCTCGGCGCTGATGTGCCCCGCGTTGTTGATCGCCGTCGCCGTCGAGAGGTAAAGCAACTCCGCCGGCGCCGATTTCACCAGGTCGTTGAGGTCGTACATCACGCCGTCCTGCCAGAGGAACGCATGCACCTCGAAGTCAGGCGCGCTCGACGTGCCCACGACCTGCCGCGAATCGTTGACGTCGTACGCCGCGCTGTACTTCATACTTCCGCCAGGCAGCCCGCCCAGACCCGACATGACGCTGTCGGCGTCCATGTATAGGAATGCCTCAACGCCGTCGTCCGACGACGACCGTCCGACCACGTCGCCGAACCCGTTGATCCCTCGGGCCTCGCTGTTAAAGGCCCCGGGAAGGAACCCGAGCGCCCTGGGCCGAGCACGCATGCGATCCCATCGAACCGCCTGAAACGCCCCGGCGACCCCTCCTGTCACGCCCGCGATCTGCCCGACCTCATTGATCGCAAACGCCGTACCGACAGTGCCCCGCCCTCGAAGACCGCGGAGCGTGATCGGAAGGGCGGTCGGAGTGACCCAGACACAGTGCTGCGGCCCAGAGAAATCCGAGTCGTAGCTGCCTACGAGCTTCCCGTTGTTGGACGCGTCCCATGCGCCCCCGCCGAAGAACCCCGTGGGAACGGGAAGAACGCTCAATTGTTCCGCGTCCCATACGCACGGCTGCGATTGCGTTTGCCCGGTGATCAACCCCACGTCGTTGTTTCCTAGCGCGAAGTTCATAGCGATATCCGCTGTGGGAAGCGGAGTCGCCGCGCCGCCAACGTCCACGAAAACGGGCACGGAGACCGGGTGGTAAGGCTCTTCCGCGGCGTAGCCGACGATCTGGCTTACTTCGTTCATGTTCATGGGCGTGGCATACGGGCGTGATCCCGGCGGGTAAACCAACTGCACGGCATACTTGGGCGGCTCGGCGGCGACCATAGGCGCGGCTACAAAAAGCCCACACCCAATCACAGCACTGGCTCTACGAGCCCAGGAACTACGAGCGCGGGACGCAAACTGCGTAGCGACCATGTTGCTTCTCCTATTTAAGTTTGATTGAAAACCGTAACCACTGACCGGTGACAGCCTCGGGGAATCCCAAGTGTCCGATGGCCGTCGGAAGCTGTCGGGAATCGACGTGGGCTCGGCTACCGCCGGGGCACAATTGCCTCTCGGGCCGCAGTCCATTGCCCGACATTTCCCATTTGTCAGAAATCATGCCCCTACCGACCCTGGGGACGCTCCCGATTTAACTGAAAACGGCGCGTATGAGCCTGTATGAACTCCGGGACGCCCTACATTCCCATCACGTTCTTCGCCACTGTCGGAATCCCGGTCACCCTCCTGACGGCGAGGATCTTCGTTCCCGTTTCTCGGGCCGCACGGGGGGGTTCCATTACAATCCTGCGATGAAGCTGCGCAATTCTTGGTCCAACGCGTTGGGTTGATCCTCCATGATGAAGATACGCGTGTCGTCGACGTATTTGAGAGTGAACTTGGCCAAGGATCCGCGGACTTGCTCCCATTGAAAGCCTTGGTCGAAGGTCCACTTGATCCCCGTTTCGAGGTCCCCCCATCCCTTCTCATTAAACGATTGCCACGAGGTACGGGCTTTCTCTTCATTGCCGCCGGACATCATCACGGAGGACTCCTTGAAGGCTTCGAACGCGGCATCGATCGTCCAGGTCATCTTTGGGACGACCGCGAGAACCGGAACCTGTATCTTGGAGAGTGACGGACCGAGGTCCGACGAAAGGTATTCCAAGAAGTATCGGATCTGAGTGGGTATCGGGACTGCCACCTGCCCGTTGAACAGCTCCTCGCCACGCTTGGAGTCCTTGCAGAACCGCCGTGCCTGGAAGCTGCCCGCTCGCCACATCACCGGCGTGACATGGTGATAGAACGGTGCGTAGAAGCTCTTGACGATTCCGGGTCGCTGCTTCTCATCCGCCAGCTTGACCGGCGATCCCGGTTTGTTGGCACCGAACGCGGGGAACGGGAACGAAGGCGCGCCCGCGATAACCACGACGCCGCGCACCTTCCCGGGGTGATTTATGGCCAGGCGCAGCGCGTAGTAGTCGCCGAGCATGTGATGTCCGACGACGATCGGGCGATCGAGGTGTTTCTTGTCGATGAGTTCGACGATCCCGCCGATGAGTGCGTCGGTCCAGACCTGTTCGACGTAGTTGTCGCCGGTGGGGATCGGCGGCGGCGGCGTCCCGTCATAGCCCGGCGGCGTGATCGCGTACATGGTGTAGGCGTCGCGGTTGCGGTCCATGAAGTCTTTCCAAATGCTACCGCCAAACGCCGCGCCGGGAATAAGGACCATCGGAACCGGACCTGTGCCCACTTTTTCGACTCGTCCCAACTTCCCGAGGGGTGACGTGGCGGTGTTTGGAGGATGTTTGAAGTTGTCGAGCGCAGGATCGGAACACTTCTCCTGAGCCAAGGCGCCAACCGCTCCAAGCGAAGCAACGAAAGCCACGACCAGATACGCATGACCGCCGGCAAAGGACCGCTTGATATCGACTTGTCTCCGATTTACGTTCCAGTTCTCCAGCAACATTGCGATGTCTCCATGGACCAAGCGAAGTCTCGAACACACCTGAAATATAGCCCGCCTCAGCGCGAATCCCCGTGAAAAGTCACGAGTGGCTGGAACGGTGGAACGAATTGCGCCCGCCGCGGCTTGACCAGCAGGTTGGATTCAGGAGCCTGCTACTGCCGGTCCGAGGCAGGCAGGAGCCCGTACGCGAAGACCTCTGGAAGCATGGGCCAGAGCCCATCGCCCCTCTACACTGTTCCCGTGCGGGAATCACATGCCGGGAAAGATGCCGAAATAGATCAGTAGGAAGTCGATCGTATTCTGAATTCCGTGCGCGATGATCGGCACCAACAGATTCCGCTTCGTGCGCAAGTAAATTATTGCAAGCCATAAACCAGCGAGTCCTTCGACGACCATTCCCGAGGGGCCTTGGCTCGCATGGGCGACCCCGAATGCGAAGCTGACGGAGAGCGCGCTGACGACCCAGCCCTTGCGACCGCGTCGGCCCCAATCTGCGACGCGGTTCATCAGATACCCGCGGTACACCATTTCTTCGCCGAAAGCCGCGACAGCCCACGAAACTGCCAAGAGGAGCAGCAGCAACGTAAGGTTGCCGTGCAGGGAGTCGAAATCCGACAGATCAGGCTGCTCCCCGAAAATCCATGCGACAAGCGGTTGACATGCGAGGAGCTGGAACCCGGCGATCGCAATCCCACATCCGATCCCCACGCCCAAGGTCCGCGGCCAGTCCTCCAATCGCATAAAACCTATGTCGCGCCATCGGACACGCCGCAGTCGAAGGGAAACCCACCCCAACAACAGAAGAACCGGAGTCTTGGTGTACGGAATCGTACCCATCCAGTCCGCCAAGAAAATAACCGCCACGGCGGAGATGTCGAAAATCGGATGCCAATGGCGACCGACCTTGCTTGTGACCAACGAACCACACGGACCAGAACCATCATCAGCACCCCGCCCCATCTCGGTCTCGCAATCCGAAATCACTTTCATCTCACTCGTCCCTTGAATGCCATTTCTGAAATATATCTTCGCCTTTCGCTAGTGTAATGTCTCATTGATATCTAGCCGTATCGAGCCGCGGGCTTCAGCCCGCGCGGACGTGGGAACGCCGAAAACGACCAACATACGGGCAGATTATTGTGAGACGCTGCACAAGCGGCCTGCTAAAGCGAAGCGCGATAAGTTGTCTTAGAATGTCGTATTCTCCATTTGTACGTCTAATGCAAGTTAGTTCGATTTGCCCAGGTCGAGGGCCAGGATGTTTTTCTGATCGCGCAGATACAGAATTTTGTCGACCAAGGTGGGGGCGGTATACGCTTTGGCCTTGAGCATGTTCACCTTGGATTCTACCTTCCATCCTTCGGGGCTGGCCGTGGCGAGGGCGAGAACTCCCTCCTCATCGAGCAGCAGAATCTTCCCGTCGCTACACACCAAGTTTGCCTTGGCGAAGCCTCGTTCCTGCCACGCAACTTCTCCGGTCTTGGCATTGATCGCAGTTACAAAGTGCGGCCCCATGAGGCCGCTGGATCCGTAAAAATAGTCGCCAACGCGTACGACAGTACCCTGCGTAACCTGCAACTTGTCATTCTTCCATGCTTTCTCGACTTTGGTCTTTCCGTCAGCCTTGAAGAATTTCAACCCAACGCTCCCGACCTGGCCTGAGGTCACGTAGAGCAGTTTGTCCGAACCCCAGATCGGCGTGGAAATGTTCATTTTCCCCTGGTTTTGAATGGGTTCGCTCCACAGCAAGTCGCCGGTTTTCGGGTCCAGCCCGACGACCCGATCGGCCACAAGCTGGACGATCTGGTCCTCGCCGCCCACCTCGATCAGGATCGGAGAGGAATAGACATTGGCGAAATCATGCTTGTGCCAGAGGAGCTTTCCATCGGCAAGGGCGAAGGCCGCGACGCCGTAGTCCGATCCGCCGACGGGTAGGATGAGTGATCCCTTGTAGGCCAGTGGGCTGGTGGAAAAACCGTACTTCGGCGGCTTCGCCTTGTATTCCTTGATGAGATCGTGTGACCATACGAGCTTCCCGCTGTTTTTGTCCAGGGCGAGCAACATGCCGGAAACACCGAGTGTGTAAAGCATGTTGCCTTCAATAGTCGGCGTGGAATTCGGGCCTTTGCCGCCTGTGGTGTCCATCTTTTCGAATAGCGGGGCGCGATACTTGTGCTCCCACTCGGTCGCGCCGGTTTCCGCTTTGAGGGCAACGACCACCTCCTCATCGCCTTTTCGATACATGGTGAAGAGCCGCCCACCGTCGGCAACGATTGAGGAAAATCCTTCGCCCAAAGCGCGTGTCCAGATCTTCTTGGGGCCGGCGTCCGGCCACTTTTCCGCGAGGCCTTTTGCGGGAGAATGAAAGTCGCGATTGGGCCCGCCCCATTGGGGCCATTGGGCGGAGGCGGTGCCGGCAAGCAGAATGACCACCAGTAAACCCGCAGCAAGGGATCTCTGGGCGTGGCGCGTTTTGAAGTTGGAAGTCTTCATCGTATATTCTCCGTTTGTAAGTCTGGACCGACACGTCTCATTTGACCCTTGTGGGCGCCACGCTCGCCGGCTAGCCCTGATCGCGTAGAGATTGGTTCCCCCAATTCCTCTCCCACGACGCCCGCCCATCGGATTCCATTAGGGGGCGTATAGCAGGGCCGCCTCCAACGCCGGATCGCGACCGGCAAAGTAATCCGCAGATGTCTCGTCGACAGAAACGTCCGGCATGAGCGACTCGACATTATCGTCGGTTCGTTTGAAGTATTTTGTGGAATAGCCGACCGACAGCTTTGAGTGCGGCAGCTTGAACGTTCGCACTTCGCCGTATGCGTTTGGTCGCTGACCTGTCGGCGACCCGATCAGCACGGCTTTATTGTACATCTTCAGTTCTTCCGCATTCAGTTCGCCTGAGGAGATGGTCCCTCGGCCGATTAAGACGATCTGCCGCCCCGGTTCGCTGAACCTCGGCCGGGTGCCAAGCCCGCCCGTGAGCGGCCAGAGCAGCATCGAGTTGCCCCCACGGTTGCGTCGTAAGTCAATGATGAGCCTGCGAACATCGTTCGCGTCAACAAACGCGAGAACTTCTCTCGCCCAAGCCGCAACCGACATTTCCTGCGCGTTTTCACAACGGTCGTACCACAAGTACAGCGCGTGGTGTTCGGGCAGAAACTCGAACCCGAAAGGTTTATTGCGTCCCCGCCGAGAAATGGGCAAAGTGGTCAGCGCTTCATCCGGCGCCCAACTCCACTCGGGTTCCGATCCCTCCACCAGAGGCGAGAGCGTAACGGTTCGCTCAGTCCCATCCGACCGGGCGAAAGTGAACGGCACCGATTCCATGTCGACGATCACGCGGCACACTTTCAGGAATTCAGCGACGGTCAGTCGGCTCATCGCGGCTCGTTCGAACGAGGCGCGGTTCTCGACGGCGGCAATTCGGGCCACACTTTCGGCTGCCTCCTCGACGCCGAACGCCCCGATCCGCACGAGTCGTGACCTGAGCAAATCCTTATGCGCTGGGTCGGTTGCAGTCACAAAAAGACCGTCTTTCAACCACACGAGCCGGATTGGATAGTTGCGCGTATTGGGGATGGGGCCGCCGAATTGAATCGCCGTGTGTGAATCACCTAGCATCGCCGCGAGTATCTGAAGCTCGATCACGAACTGCCAATCGGGCAGTTCCCAGATGCGCAATCGGAGGTCCGCAGCGGCGGCATCGAATTCCTCGCGCGTGATTTTGAAGAATGGATTCTTGTGCTTAGTCGCGAGGCTGTCGACGAGCACGGTTAGGTCTTCTTGCCGCCGCCGAGTCCGTTCCTCAGGCAAAAGCGAACCTTGCGGTTGTCCGAACTTGTTGTCGCCCTGGCAACCGGGCGCAACGAGGAAAATGGTCATGAAGGCCGCAAACGCCACCAGCAAGGGCGCGACGAAGCGGATACGCCCGCTCAGCATGCGCCGTTCGCCGGAAACCCGCCTAGTAAACGCTTGTCGTCTTCCACGCATCATTTCGATTCTCTTCTCCTTGGAGCATCGAAATCTCGATTCAACGCGATGTATCGCCGAACTTCAGCGAGGAGCCCTCTGAAAAGGCATGAATGGCTGGAAATGGGGAACGAATTGCGCTCCGCACGGACTTGGATGGCACTACGTAGGTGAAGTCCGGGAGTGGCGGCGTTCTTGGCGCAGTTCCCGGGGCACTCGCCACGCATCCCGATTCTACTTTGATCGAACGCGGTCCATTCCTAGCCGGCTTGAGCTTGGTCCTTGATGAACTCGAAAATCGCATGGTGTCCTGCCGGGACGGTTCCCTTGATGAAGTAGTCGATGATACCAAGTGTATGTTCCAGATCCTCAAAATAGAAGAACTGCATTTTCGTTTTTCCCGCTGCTTTCGCTTGTTCTTCCAATTTCCTGACCGCGGCGATCGGAGCATTGGTGTCTAGCGCACCGTGGAAGCATCCGACGGGGATGTCGAGTTGGGATAGGAAAGTCCAGATCGGCGCGTGGGCGAAGTGGTCTTTGAACCAGTCTTTGGGCACGACCACGGCGGCGGAAGTCCTCGACCACTCTTGCAAGACAGCGAAGTCTTCTTTCTCTATCGCGTCGACGTAGGGCTTAGTTCCGAGCACGATAAGGTCATCAACGGCGAAGAAGCCATCACCATTGACGTCGAGTTTCTCGAACGGAGCCCCCTGCGACGCTTTGTTTTCTCCGTTCGATTTGGAGGGGGCTTCGAGTTCTTGCTTGGAGACCTTGCCGTCGTCATCGGTGTCGAGCTTGTGCCGGAATTGAAGAAACGCGCCGTCGGTCATAATGTATCGGAAGTTCTCACGCATGTTGCTGGCGAGGAGTCCGTACAGCACCAGTCCGGCCACCTGCTTGGGTTCGCGCGCCGCCGCTTCAGCGGCCAACAGGGTCCCTTCGCTTGCTCCCATGAGGAAGATCCGCGTAGAACCCAGGCCGGGCTGCTTTCGCACGACTTCCATGGCGCTGAGTACGTCTTTGACTTTGTTTTCGAGCGTGCTGGTGTTGTAGATGTCCCAATCGACCCGCTCGAACCGCGGCGGCTTGTTACCCATGCGTATTCCGCGCCCTTCGTAACTGAAGAAAGCGACGTTCATGGTGGTTAGCTTCTCGCGGTAGAGATCGTAGTAATTGAAGGTCTCCTCGGCGCTCTTGTGTCGCTTCATGTCGACCGTTGCGCCCTCCGCCGTCTGAACGTAGATCACAACGGCAAGCGCCTCACCCGACGACGGGAGCACGAGCTTGCCGAGCATCTCGTGGCCGTCGTGAGACTTGAACGGAACCTCGATGTTCTTAACTGTTGACTTTTCTTGCGCAACGGTCTCCCAACCCGTCGCGGATGCCAGGAGAATCACGAGCCAAAGGCTGAACCTGCTATCGATGGCTTGGGTAGGCCATGTGCAGCGCTTCGTGACAGGCAGATTTCGGTGCTCCATTTCATTGTTCCAATTTGTAGTTTGGCCAGCATGCACCATTCATCGAAAAACCACGACGACCGAGAGAAGACGCCTATTGGACGCCGCCCATCCGACTCGCGCCAAAGATTCCTGTACGGTACTATCTCGACGTCGGAAACTGTACTCAACCGGTGAAATGAGGTCCAGATTAGCTTCACGAATGGGCGAGGCAAAGGAACAAAGCGCTGGAGTCAGGCCATGAATCGCGCCCACGGTGGTTCGGCCAACGGGCGAATTCCGAACGGCGCGTGGGTCGATCAGCGAGTCGCCTCAGTCGGGAAGTTCGAGAAGACTGCGGAGTTTACCGCGACAACCGCGACTCAGCGTCAGCTCGGTTCCGTCGCGCAGGATGACAACGTACTCGCCGTGAAACAGCGGTTGAAGCTCCTTGATTCGTTTGACGTTGACGATCGTTGAGCGGTGGATGCGGACGAAGTGCTTGGGGTCGAGTTCGGACTCGACTTGGCTGATGGAGGCGCGGTGGAGGTGTTCGTCGGGGCCGGCGTGGAGTCGGACGTACTTTCCGGCGGCGTCGATCCAGTCGATCTCCTCCGTGGGCACGAAGTATACACGGCCGGCAGATTTGATAGCGAACCGAGAGCGATAGCGACCCTCGGGCTTGAGTTCCGCGATTGCGCCGAGTAAGCGTTGCCGGAACGCGGCGTCGCCGCCCGCACGCAGCTCGATCTGCCGGCGGGCGCGCTTCAAGGCGGCGGCAAAGCGATTCTCGCCGAACGGCTTAAGCAGGTAGTCGAGAGCGTTGACGTCAAACGCTCGCAAGGCATGCTCGTCAAAGGCGGTCACGAAGATGACGACCGGCATGTTCTCGATGCCGACCTCCTGGATTACCGCAAAGCCGTCCATCCTGGGCATTTGGATGTCGAGGAGCACAACGTCGGGGCGGTCGCGCCGGATTGCGGTCACGGCCTCCCGGCCTGAAGCGCATTCTGCGATGATCTCGACGTCTGCATGGTCTTTCAGCAATGCCCGTAGCCGTTTGCGGGCCAGCGGTTCGTCATCGACGATGATGGCCTTAAAAGTAGTCATCCTGGGTCAACCTCCGATGGCTGAGTGGAAGCTGAGATCATTGGTATGTGGATGGACACGACGCATCCGATCGGTGAGGCGTTCCGCAACTCGAAGCGCGCTCGCGCCCCGTACAACTGATGCAACCTTGCTCTGGTGTTCGAAATGCCGATGCCTTCGCGCACCGGCTTGTCGGCGTCGCCGCCGAGCCCCGGTCCGGAGTCGTGAACCTCGATGAGCAAGGCACGATCCGCGATCCCTGCGATGACGCGAACATGGCACCGCTTCTCTTCGGAGCTCAGGCCGTAACGGACCGCATTCTCGATCACGGGCTGAAGGACAAACGTCGGGACGGCCACGTCGAGCGTCTCCGGGGCGACATTCAGACTAACGTCCAGCCGGTCTCCGAATCGCACCCGTTGTATCTCAAGGTACTTCCGCACGAAATCCAACTCGTCGCGAAGCGGGATCTGTTGAACATCGGACTTATCCAAGGCTAGCCGTAGCAGCTCGCTGAGCCGGGTAACCATCTCCTCGGCGCCGCGCGGATCCTCGCGAATAAGTGCGGTAATTGCATTGAGGGTGTTGAACAGAAAATGCGGATGTAGTTGCATGCGCAGCGCATCGAGCTGGGCCTGAGCCAACTGAGTCTCGAGTTGTGACGCGCGCACTTGGCCTTCGCGAAAACGGCGGGCGTTATCAATGGCATAATGCGCGGTGGCGATCGCCGCATAGCAGAACAGGTCCCAACTGAACCCCCTGATGAACAGGCTTTGCACGCCGTCGCGCCAGCCGGACGACTTATCGTCGAGCGGCGCGGCAAACCACGTCCAGGTTGCGTAGGCTACAACGTGGACCGATGCCACAAGCACCCCGCACCCCAAGTGGGCGACGATCGCCCGTGGCCAACTGGTCCTTGTGAGTTCGATGATGCGCCGGGACAGCCCAAAGATCACGGGGCACAAGAGCGCCCAAAGGTACCACGATCCGAGGTTCCATTTCAGTGTTTGGCCCCATGTAACCGGCCGTCCGAAGGAATGCAGATACAGATACAACTGGGCTGCAAAGATCAGACCGATCAGCGTGAAGCACAGCAGGCCGATCCAAACCGTCCGCAACGCGGTCCTCATGTCGTAAACTGTAACCACAAAGCCGTATCGAGTTCAAGCCGGTGGTACGGACGGGTCAGTCGGCTATGGACTCCGCGCGGCTCGGGCGCTTGACCGGAATCCTCCCGGCCCATACTATGAACGGCTACGATTGAATATGTATAAGTAAATTCAATTGTTGGAGATTCACGAGATGCCGCAGCGACGCAGCGGGCCCAGGTGGATCGAGTCGCGCACAGAGCTGTGCGCGTTGGCGTCCCCGGTCCGCCAGGAAATCGTCGATGTCCTGGTCTCGGCGGGTCGGTCCTCCATCGCCGACCTCGCGGCCTACCTCGGGCGCCCCGCCGACGCGCTCTATTTCCATGTTCGCCGACTCCTCCGCGCGGGACTCTTGGTTGAACTCGAACCGCGCAAGCGAGGTCGGCACGTGGCGGGCGTTTACGACGTGGCTGGTCGCCCGCTCGAAATCCGTTATGGCGCGGCGACGGTCGGGGAGGTATCTCGCGTATTGCGTGCCGCGGTTCGCTTGGGGACTCGGGATATGGACCGCGCCTTGGGAACCGTCGCTGCCCTCAAGAACGAACGCACACGTCAGTTCCGCGCCGGCCGGGTCAAAGGCTGGGTCGACAGGAAGCAACTGCGGCGGATCAACGCACTAATGCTTGAATTGATCGAGATCTTGAGAGAGGGAACACCGGGCTCGCGCCGGCGGCTCCAGTCGTTCACGTTTGTCCTGGCACCTATTACGCCGAGTCGGCGACGGGCGCCGAAGAGAAAGGGAGCTGTTGTATGAGACTTTCCAGCATATTCGCCGTCGCCGTCAGCATTTTTGCAAGCACGTCGTGCGTTAATCTGTCCAAGCCATTGGCGCTTTCCACCGAGCAAATCCTGGAAAATGTTCGGCGCGCCATGGGGCATGACCAGGCTCAACACCGTACAGGGGCATTGCGGGCGAGCGGCACGGGCTTGCTGCTCGGCAACCGAGTCCCGGTTACGTTGACGCTGGATGGTCAGGGGCGGTTTACCAGCCAGTTCGATGGACCCATTCCGCATGGCTCGGGATGGGATGGAGAAGGGGCTTGGTTACGCGACATCTGCGGGCAAGTGTTAACTCTGGAGTTGGGAGAGCGATCGGAACAGTTGATATTTGGCGCGGCGTTGACCGGTTTCTGGTTGAACCCTGCGGCCCCGTTTCGCCTGTCACTCGATTCAGCGCGGACGAACGACAAGACGATTTCGCTCGCGTTTCAGCACACAGGAGGCGTCGAAGTAGGAACGATCGAGATCGATCCACACACCTGGCTTGCGACTCGGTGGTCGTTCAATGAGGGAAGGAACCGCCGAACAATCACATTGGACGGCGTTTGCGAATCCAACGGAATTCGGCTGCCGCGACGAGTCACCGACGAGACGGGGAGCGGTTCCAAGACGGAGTTCGAATTGGAGCAAGTCATGGAGCTCCCGACTTCCGACCCACGCTCGTTCGGGATGCCGTGGGTATCTAGTTCCGATGTCGCCTTTGACGCCCAGGTCGGTGCCAAATTGGAAGTCGTGCGTGCTCCGACTGGACACTTGCTAGTCCACCCGCGGGTCAACGATACGGACCTCGGATGGTTTATCTTTGACACCGGCGCTGGATCGTCGGCCATCACCACTTCAGCGGTGGCCAAACTCGGACTCCAGCCCGTCGGAAGCGTTCCGGCGGTAGGGGTCGGAGGTGTGGTGGAATCGCCCCTTTATCGCATGATTTCGCTGGAGCTTGGTCCTGTGAAACTCGACCGGTCTATCATGGTTGGATTGGATCTCTCTTTCTTGACTGGACTGCTGGGGCGGCCGATCGGCGGAATCATCGGATTCGACCTCATCACCCGCTGCGTGGTCGAATTGGATGTCCAGGACGCCGGGATATCGCTCCATGATCCGTCGCAGTTCAGAGCCGACGACGCGGCGTGGAAGAAGCTTCACCTGGTCGACCGGACGCCTGTCGTTGAGGCTGCCTACGAGGACAAGACGGGGCTGTTTCGCTGTAACTCTTCAGCCGTCTGCAGGGGGTTGGTGGGGTAACGGGGGCAGGTTTCCGGTTTGGAAGCAGGTTCGCAGGGCGGCGGTGATGGTCTTGGTGGGATCGAGTCCGCGGAGACGGAGGGTGCGATAGACGCTCATGAG
>CAZYEX010000123.1:0-7989 GCA_964646605.1 uncultured Phycisphaera sp.
CCTTGAAAATCACACAGCGGGTGTCTCTCGCAGTTTTCCTTTCACTTCAAGGCGTCGCGCTGTCCGCGCAGCCTGCGATCACGATCACCCACGGCCCGATGCTGGGCCGGCTCACCTCGAACCAGGTGGCGGTGTGGGCGCGTACCTCCGCGCCCGGTGCGTTCAAGGTCCGATTCGGCGAGAGTCCTGATGCTCTGAGCGCCCTCTCCAGTCCGGTCACCACCGTCCTCGATCGCGACAACACGGGGTCGGTGCTTCTGGACGGACTCAAACCCGGAACCACATATTTCTACCAGGTGGCGCCGCAGGGTGGCGACGCCATGGCTTCGCGTCCCGACGGGTCCTTCACGACCCTGCCCGACCCCAGAGCGTTCGCGAACCCCGAGCACAACCCGAGAGGGCTTTTCAATTTCCGCTTCGAGTTCGGGACAGGCAACAACCAGAATCCCTCCGGCCCTGGCCCGTGGCCTCCGGCCTTCAAGACGATGCTCGACACCCTCAAGGGCAAAGTGCACTTCTCGATTCTCAACGGCGACTTCATCTATGAGGAGAAGCGCGAGCTCAAGGTCGAGGAGTGGCGCAAGCAGGTGGGCCTGGACGCGAAGACTCCGCTGCCCCCAACGGTAGACGTGGCTCCCACCATCGTGGGAGTCTGGGAGAACTACAAGCTCTATCTCGAGCGAGGAGCGGCCCTCTCGGCCTGGCACCGCAACGTGCCCGCCTTCTTCACCTTCGACGATCACGAGATCCTCGACAACGTCGAAGGCACAGCGACGGTGGGCCGTCGCGAGCGGCGGGCCGTGTTCCGCGACATTGGCACCCAGGCCTGGTACGACTACCTGGGCTGGGCCAACCCCACGACGTCGGGGCCCATCCACTTCGGGCGCGCACAGTTCAAGGCGGGCAACCCCGTCCTCACCGATCCCCGCGCCACCTTCGGCGGCTCTCTCGCTTTCGGCAAGCCGGGCGCCCTCCACGTTCACTGGGGCGGCCCGCATGCGGGCCTGAGGGGACGCGACTACGAGGCCCTGCCGCCTACAGAGACGGTGGGCGACCCGAATGCCGGCGTCTACCGCATCGACGAACGCCTCGATGCGAACCGACTGAAGATCAGCCCCGCGCCCAAGGCGGACGGCACGGCTTCGTACTCCATCGGCCGCAATTCGTACTATGAGCAGCGCGTCGGTAACGCTCATTTCTTCTTCCTCGACACTCGCGGCTTCCGCGACATCGGCGATGTCGAGCGACCGGAACGAGCCGATCTTTCGATGCTCGGCGCCGAACAGAAGGCCTGGCTCAAAGAGGGCATGCGGAAGAGCGACGCCGACTTGCTCTTCGTGATTTCCCAGGTGACGCTGATGGTGCCTCATGTCGGAGGGACGGCAACCGGCGGCGGAGTGCCCGCCATCGCGCGTCCGGTGACCCACGACGAGGCCTGGCCGGTCTTTCTCGCCGAGCGCGAAGAACTGATCGAATTCTGGGACAAGCTCGGCAAGACGGTCCTGGTCCTTACCGGTGACCTGCACAACAGCTTCGCGATCAAGGTGACGGACCGCGTCTGGGAGCTGGCCTCGGGCCCGCACAATTCGCGGAACCATCGCGCCGAGGCCGAGGGCTTTCGCCCGCCCAACGGCGTTTTCGAGTCGCGCGGTCGCAAGTCGGACATCCGATGGTCCAGTTACTTCCTGTCGGACATGCCGGCCAACCTGGTCCGCCAGCCCATCTACACCGTGGTTCAGATGAACAACGTCTTCAATAACCCAATCGAAGCGGGCAAGGACCGCTGGGTCGCTTATCCTCATCCGCAGGTGGTGGTTCAGTACTTCAATGGATTCACTGGCGACCTGCTCTATGCCGAAGCCATCAGGATCAAGTAGCGGAAACCGGTCGCTCTTCGCCGCCCTTGTCGCGGCCGCCGTCGGGTATGCCGCGCTTCGCTACAACGTCTTCGCGGGAGTTCCCTGGGGAGACTTCCCCCTCTTCGTGTCGAACAAGGGGCTCTCGCTGGCGTCCGTCGTCCTGATTGGCGCGGCATACCTCGTCAACCGCCGTCGCGATGAGGAACCGCGTGGCCGCGATAGCCGTCGCGCCCTGGCCCGCGCCGCCGGCTTGTCAGGATTCGCGCTTGCCGTGATCCACGTCCTCGTATCGTTCGTGGTCCTCGGCCCCTCCGCTTATCCCCGGCTCTTCGATGGTGGCAGTCTGAGCGCGGCCGGTTGGACCTGCCTCCTCTCCGGGACACTCGCGACGCCCTTGTTCGCGATCCCCGCGATCTACTCGTTTTCGCGGCTCGTTCCGGGGCTCGGCCCCCACCACTGGAAACGCGCTCAGCAACTCGGCTACGCCGGTCTCGCTCTTACCGCCGTCCACGTCCTGAGCATTGGTGTAGATAACTGGGCGGCGGTGTCCACGTGGCCCGGGGGCATGCCGCCGATCTCGCTGCTTTCGTTCATCGCCTGTGTCGTGCCCCTTGGAGTGAAGGCGCTGTCCACGGCGGCCGTCTATCGCGCACGGCTCGATGTCGCCCTGAGCGCCGCTCCCGAGATGCGAGTCGGCGAATGATTTCCTCCCGACGGGAATGGCTCCAGGCGCTTGCGGTCCTCCCCATCGCCGGACTCGATGATGCGCGCGGGTGGCCCTCCTTTCGCGGCCTTCATGGCAAGGGAGTTTCGACCGGACACACACTGCTGAGTTCGTGGAATGCGGATCCTGCCTCCGGACCCAACGCCGGCATTCGCTGGAAGAGCCCGGTGCCGGGTCTGGGTCACTCCAGTCCGATTATGACCGGAGGCCGCGTCTACGTTTCTACAGCAGTGAGAAAGACGGGGAAGGCGCCACTAAAACTGGGGTTGGGTGGCGAGCCGACCGCGGCGGAGGATTCCGAAGAGCAGGACTGGGTCGTGCTCGCGTACGACGCCGAGAGTGGCCGCGAGATCTGGCGGCGCACCGCGCGGGGCGGACGTCCTCGTGCCACCCGGCACGAAAAGGCCACTCACGCCAATACGACTCTCGCCACCGATGGCTCGCGCCTGGTTGCCTTCTTTGGTTCCGAAGGGCTCTACTGCTACGACCTTGCCGGCCAGCTTCTGTGGAGCACCGACCTCGGTGTCATCAACGTCAGCAAGTATGGCGTGGGCTGGGGGTACGCCAGTTCGCCGGCTATCCATGGCCGCCGCATCGCCCTGCTTTGCGACGACCCCGCGGACCCATTTCTCGTTGTGCTCAATCTGGACGACGGGAAGGAAGTCTGGCGCGTCTCGCGGAAGGGTGTGTGCGAGCGAAGCTGGGGAACGCCGTTCATCCACGCCGCGGGCTCAACGGTTCAAGTCGTCGCCAATGGCTGGCCGTGGAGTGTTTCCTACGACCTTGAAACCGGCAAGGAGCGCTGGCGCATCGGGGACGGCGGAGACAACCCGATCCCCACCCCCTTCGAGGCGCACGGGTGGCTCTACCTCACGAGCGCCCATGGTGGGAAAGCACCGGTCTACGCAATTCGGCCCGAGGCCCGGGGCGACCTGACTCCCGGTGGGGCAAAGGAAAACGACGGTCTTGTCTGGTCGGCGAAGGGCGCAGGAGCCTACATATCAACCCCGGTTGTCTATGGCGACTACATTTACCTCGCCGCGGCGAACGGAGTGATCCGATGCCTGAACGCCAGGACGGGCGAGAAGATGTTCGAGCAGCGTCTTCCAGGCAGCCGCCAGATCTACGCTTCGCTCGTTGCCGGCGACGGCAAGGTCTACATTCCTTCCCTCGAAGGGGACGTTCATGTGATCAAGGCTGGCCCGGCTTTCGAAGTATTGGCCTGCAACAGGATGGGTGAACCCTGTTTCGCCACACCCGCCATCCAGAAGGGAACGATCTACTTCCGGACAACCGACAGCCTGGTGGCGGTTGGATGAGAGAACCCGGCCTGGCAGTCCGTGGGAGCGTAGGTGATTCAAGGGCGGTTCGCCGGTCAACCCGCATCGTCGGCGGTGAGTTCGGCGTCCAAAACGGGGCTTTTTCCAGAAAACCGGTGATGCCGGCTGGAATTCACGGGAGATTCAGAAATGCTAAAAAGGAGATTCCGAGATGCTAAAGACGAACGGGTGGACGCGAGCGCTGGTCGCCACCGCGATCCTCTGGCTGAATTCGGCGGCACTGGTGCGAGGACAGGCCTCCGACGCCTCGATCTCGGGTGTCGTCACCGATAGCACCGGGGCCGTCCTGCCCGGGGTGCGCGTGACTGCCACACACACCGCAACGGCTCGTGAAGCCAGCGCCACGTCGAACGGGAAGGGTTTCTACATCATTCAGGCCTTGACCCCTGGCACCTACACGGTCGAGGCGGAGATGCAGTCCTTCAGCAAGTTTCAGCAGAAGGACCTGCCGATCGCGACCGCGAGCCGCGCGGCCCTCGATATTCGCCTGACCCTGGGCGTCAGAGAGACCGTCATCGTCTCAGACCAGCTGCCTCTCCTCGAGGCGCGCTCCTCGACGATCGGAGTGCTGATCGAGTCGAAGTCGGTCGAGGACCTTCCGCTCGGCGATCGTCGGGCGATGAACCTCGTGCAGTCGACCGGCGCCTCGGTCTTCGTCGGGAGCTATACCGCGGGCGGAAAGCCGACCTTCAGCCTTGCCGGCGGCCGCACGCAGTCGCAAATGTTCTGGATCGATGGTGGATCGGGCCAGAACATGCGCCTCGGCATTGGCCAGGTGGACATCGACCCCCCGACGGAGACGCTGCGCGAGATCAAGATCCTGAGCAACAATTACTCCGCTGAATACGGCGGATCCGCCGGCGGCGTGGTCATTGCCAACACGAAGTCGGGGACGAATAAATTCCATGGCAGCCTCTTCGAAAATTTCCGCCATGATGCCCTCGACGCCCCCGGCTTTTTCGCGCCGGTGGCAAACGGAGAGAAGATCCGTCCTGAGCTCCGCTACAACCTCTATGGTGCGACTCTCGGCGGGCCCATCCGGAAGGACAAGACGTTCTTCTTCCTCGGGTACGAAGGGGGACGGCGTAAGCTGGGAACAACGGTGATCCTCACGGTGCCGACCGATCTTCAGCGAACGGGCGACTTCTCGCAGACGACCGACGCCAACGGTGTCCTGATTCCCATCTTCGATCCGACGGTGACGCCGCGAACGCAGTTCGAAGGCAACAAGATCCGCCAGGCGCGGCTCGATCCCGTTGCCCTCAAGATCCTGAACTACTACCCGAGGCCGAACCAGGCGCCCACGAACAAAGCCGGGGCGAACAATTTCACCGGGATCAACACCGCCAATCTGATCCGCCACAACATCACGGCAAAGATCGACCACCACTTCTCGGCGGTCGACCTCCTGAGCGTCCGCTACAACTACAACGCCGACGACGTCGAGAGCACCGGACCGCTCTTTGACCTGGTGGGGAGCCCACAGCCGACCCTCGCGCACCAGCACTTCCTGTACACCGGCTACCAGCGTGGCATCGGTCACGGCGGTCTCTTCGAGGTCGCCTACACGTTCGGCAATCGGCTGTTCAATCGAAGGTCCGCCGGTATCGACGACGCCTTCGCCGCTGATCTGGGTCTTTCGGGGATTCCCGCGAACGGCTTCCCACGCTTCCGTGTTCAGGGCATTGCGGAGCTCGGCGATACGCCCCAGAACCGCCTTCAGTCGCCGATTCGCCAGGATCACTTCGTGACCGCCTTCTCGCAGAACAAGGGAAACCACGTGTTGAAGGTTGGTGGGGAAATCCGCCTCTCCCAGAACATCGAGCTCAACAATACGTCCCTCCAGGGGGACTTTGGCTTCAGCCGTATCCAGACAGCCTCGGCGCCGAACAGTACGACCACCGGCTTTGGGCTTGCCAGCTTGCTCCTGGGCCGGCCGGATGGGGTGAACGTGCAGTCGGTTGAGGAGCTGAATCGCTCGAGCAAGTACCTTGCGGCCTTTATCCAAGACGACTGGACCGTCAGCCGCAGCCTGACCCTGAATCTCGGTGTGCGCTGGGAGGTCGATACTCCCATCATCGACGCCAACAACCGTATGAATGGCTTCGATCCGCTGGCGATCAACCCGGTCTCGAACACGCCGGGAGTGATCAGGTTCGCAGGCGTGAATGGTTGGCCCGAGGCGCCCTACGATACGGACTGGAACAACTTTGGTCCTCGCCTCGGCTTTGCGTGGCGTCCGACGGGTGAGAAAACGGTGGTGCGTGGTGGCTTTGGCATCATGTACGCGCATCCCTTCGATCACGGTGCGCCTAACTCGGCTTCGCTTGGTTTCGACACTTCCCTCTCGCTCAACTCTCCCGACGGAGGGTTCTCGCCCCCGTTCATCCTTAAGGATGGCGTTCCTGCCATCCCCAACACGAGCGCCCCACACACCGATTCCTTCGGTGCGGTGGCGCCCGGGAAGCCGGTCACAACCGCCGTCACGTATTTCGATCGCAACCGTCCCTCTGGATATGCGCAGCAGTACAACCTTGGGATCCAGCGCCAGGTGGGCAAGACAATGATCGCGGAGGTCACGTACCTTGGGAATCTTTCGCGAAAGCTGCCCAACGCCAGCCTCAACATCAACCAGATCCCGGCGGACAAGGTCACGGCCCTGGCCGTTCAGGCCAACCGGCCCTTCCCCCAGTTCAACGCCGTCACCCGCCTCTTCCCGGCGATCGGGAAGTCGAACTATCACGCGGGTCTCGTGAGCCTCACCAAGCGCTTCTCCCAGGGCACGCAGTTCAACCTCAACTACACCTTGGCGCAGTTCAACAGCGATGCTGATAGCGGGGCCGCCGAGGAGGGGAGCGTGGGTGTGTATGGCGACCTCTACAATCGCGGCCGCGACTACGGCCCGGGCGGCAACGACATCCGCCATGCCTTCAAGATGAGCGGTGTCTTCGAGCTTCCCGTCGGCCGTGGAAAGAAGTTCTTGTCAACCGGAATCCTCGGCCGCGTCGTGGGGAACTGGACGCTGGGAACCCAGATGGTCGTGCAGTCCGGTGCGCCCGTCACCGTCGGGACCCAGACGCAGAACACCAACGCGTTCCCCGCGGGGGGGCAGCGTGCGGACCTCATCGGCGATCCGAAGCTGAGCGACCCGACTCCGACCAAGTGGTTCGAGACGGCGGCGTTTGCACAGCCCGCGCCAGGGACGTTCGGCAACAGCCCGAGGGGCCTCGTGCGAGGCGATGGGCTGTTCTTCGTGGACCTTTCGCTCTCCAAGAACATCTGGCTGGGCGACGAGGAACGCCTGCAGCTCCGGCTCGAGGCGTTCAATGTGACCAACCACACGAACTTCAACCTGCCCAACGCCAGCTTCGGCGCGGCCAGCTTTGGCACCATCACCTCCGCGCGTCCCGCGCGTGCCCTTCAGCTTTCCGCCCGGCTGCAGTTCTAGGCAGCCTCATGCCCCCGACGGATTCATTCCGTCGGGGGCTCTAAGTCTGGGGGGGCGGAACCCCGGAAATGGGAATTTGAGCGGCGGCGCTGGCGGCCTCGGCGGCTGATGTGGATCCCGGTTTCCGGGTGAATTTGAGCCTCGGCCGCGCAGCTTGGAGAGCGATGTAAGCGGACATCAGAAAGCGCGCATTTTTGACCAGCGGTCGAGCCCCCTCCTCGAAAAAGACGTCATCATCCGCGCCGAAGGCGCGTCTGGTGGCCTTTTTGGGGGCCGGAAAGAGAAAGTGACTGATCATGGTTCCAACCCATTGACATTTGCAGTACCCTGCCCGTTTTTGGCGCCCTGGCGGTGCGAATCGCGGCCCGTTCTGACCCGCCGCCGCGTGATTTCGCTCCCATCTGGACGACCCGCGGTCAGAATTCCGCGTTTCCTCGTGTCCGCTAACAAGCGATTTCGGGCCGAGAGATCTCGGCCCGTAAGGAGTCACATTGATGAAAAAGCTTTTCCTGACCTTGGTTGTATTGCTGACCGCTGTAATAACGGCGACCGGACAGACTAGCCAGCGCCCCAACGTATTGTTCGTGATGTCTGACGATCACAGCGCGGCGCACGTCG
>CAZYEX010000124.1:0-3915 GCA_964646605.1 uncultured Phycisphaera sp.
CTCATGAGCGTCTATCGCACCCTCCGTCTCCGCGGACTCGATCCCACCAAGACCATCACCGCCGCCCTGCGAACCTGCTTCCAAACCGGAAACCTGCCCCCGTTACCCCACCAACCCCCTGCAGACGGCTGAAGAGTTACACCGCGGCGAATCCGGCCACACCTTCGTCTACGATTTGGACAATCGGCTGATGGAGGTCAAGGATTCCGCCGGGGCGAGCGTGGTCAAGTACGCCTACGACGCCCTGCGTCGGCGGGTCAGGGAGATCCGCGGCGACAAGACGACCTACCTCTACTACGACGGCCCGCGGGTGTTCGCGGAGTACGAGAAGAGCGGTTCGCAGTCGACGGCTGCACTGGCGCGGTATTTCATCGACGGGCCGATGTACGTGGACGAGCACGTACTGCTCCACGAAGGCGGCAACGGGGTGGGGCAGGGTCGAGACTACGTTTATCTTCTGGGGCCGTTGTATCGCGTGGCGGGGTTGGCGGATCCGTACGGCAACGTGGTGCAGGCCTATCCCTACGACGCCTTCGGGACGATCGCCGCCACGGCCCCTCCGGCCCCGACGGTGGAGGCCGCGGGTTGTCGGTATCTGAAGGTGGTCCTTCCCAACATCACCGAGGCCGTGGCCATCCGGGTGCAGAAGTTGGTCAACGGCGTGGCGAGCGGCGAGGGGTGGTACGCGGGGCCGACGTTTGTCCCCACGGGGTATCCAGCCCACCAGCCGCTGGATCATCGTCACGCGCGGTTGTGCGATTCGGCGGCCAGCGTGGTAGAATACCGCACGCCGGCGCAGTGGGATAACACTGGGGGCAGGACGGTGTACGTGAGCGGGACGCTGATCGAACCCAAGACGAGCTATCGCGTGCAACTGGAAACCAAGAGCGGAGTTCGCGCAGCCAGTGACGACGCCACGACACCCTGGTGGGGCCAGGTCGTTGAGCCCGGCGCGTGGGCGGAGGATAAGCCCGACGCCGTCGACATCACCCGAATCATGGACAGCTTCAAAGCCAAGCCCGGCGCTCCGCCCTTCGAGGCCGCCAACCTGTCGGGCACTTGCGCTGCGGGCGTCGACCATGTCATCGACGCCATAGACATCGTCATGGTGGTGGACGCCTTCAAGGGCCTACCGTACCCCTGCACGACGCCTCCGACGTGTACCAGCGGGGCGACGGTTCCCCAGAATCCCTACCGCTTCACCGGCCGGCGCCTGGACCTCGACTTCCGCGACGCCGCCGGCCGGCCGCTGCTGACCCTCTACGACTACCGCGCCCGAGAATACGACGCCAAGAACGGCCGCTTCCTCCAACGCGATCCGGCGGGGTATGTGGATGGGATGAATTTGTATGAGGCGTTCAAGAATAATCCGCTGCGGTGGGTGGACCCCTTCGGAGCCAAGAACACCGCGGCCTATCAGCGTGACAAAGCGAGCCACGACCAGTGGTACGCCGATTTCATGGATATGCTGGGTGTCTACGACGTGACACCTGAGACGAACGCTCTGGCCGACGACGCAATCAATCTGGTCAAGGAACTGTCCGGGCGGCGGCAGTTGATCAAGGAACTAGGCGGTCAGATCGGCGCCGGTATTGAGATCGTGGGGGCGTTCAACGACGGCGCGGACTTGGCCATCGTCCTGAACGAATGGGGTGAGGGGAAGGTCTACGCGTCGCAGTTTGCGGTGTTGCTCCCGTTCATTGGAAACGGGCACATCAAGCTGCTCAATAAATGCAAGAAGGAACTGGCGGTCCTCAAGGGAACCGGGCCGGCGAAGCTGAGCACGATCGTTCCGGTCCGAGAGTTGAGGCGTTTGCTTGGCAATGCGATCAAGGGCGATAAGGAAATCCATCACCTCATCGAGCAACGGTTCCATCCGGTACTTGGCATCAACAACGCTGATGATGTGGAAGGGGTATTGATCAGTGCGTTGGAACATCGCGGGGTGCGCCCGAAGGATCTTGCCGATGGAATCGATGAGCAACTGAGGAAGAGCAACCTCACGCAGATGTTCCGAGACGAGGTTCCTTATCGGGCGCCCGGAGACGTAGACCACTATGGGCGTTTCACCGCACAGCGGATTTATGATGCGCACAGACGCGTGTATGCGCGATTCGGGGTATCTGACCTAACCGACGTTATCAAAAAGTGGTTCGAGCCTTTCGGGGTTGACTTCAACAAGGTTCTTGAATGATGGCAGGCCAATACGATCAATGATCGAAACGGTTCGTTATAGCATCGATGGAAAACGGACGCATTTGGAGGAACTCCTAATCCGTGCGGGTCTCCGCGCTGACATAAAGGACTATCCAGCCTGTTCGTGCGTGTTCCTAGAGACGATTGCCGGAAGCGACCAACAGCGCCGGCTTGAAGCCAGCCTCCGCGGCTCCAAACTCGATGTCGGACGGACTAGCTATTATCAAGCGTCACCAGAGGAGCTCCGTACGAAACCTCTTTTCACCGACTTTGGAGTCCGCTGGACAGACGACTATTACCAGGTCGTGGCGGAACCGGTCTACTCTAGACGTGACACCTGTTCCCAGTGTGGGAAAGGGGCCCTCGAACTGGGGGAGCCGCTTTGCGTCTACGTCGATCGGCTGAAGGATGCTCATTTTACTCGCGTTCCCCCCGGGCTGTTCTTGGGGTCGCGTAACCTGGCGGGACTCGCGAAAAACGAAGAATGGAACGGCCTTCGCGTGGGGCCAGTTTGTGATCGCAAAACGGGCGAAACGTCGAGCGCGCTGTATCAACTTGTAATCACGTCCACGCTTCCCCCTCGACACCCTACCGGGGCGCCGGTTCGCAGCCCGACCCCGGACTTCTGTGAGAAGTGTAAAAAGCTGGGCTATCAGTCACCCGGCGTGCAACCGATCTACTCACGAAGCGTGTTGGACGTGGCGTGCGATTGGAATCTTTCCGCGGAATGGGTTGCGCCCCATTATGTTTCGTGCCCTGAACTCATCTGTTCGCGTCGCGTTGTCCACAGGCTCCTCGAACTCGAGCCTGGGCAAGAGTGGATTCCCGTCAAGCTGGTGGACTGAACCCTGTCAATGCCACGGCTGCGCTGGCCCGGTATTTCATCGACGGGCCGATGTACGTGGACGAGCACGTACTCCTTCACGAGGGCGGCAACGGCGTGGGCCAGGGCCGGGACTACGTCTACCTTCTGGGGCCGTTGTACAGCGTGGCGGGGTTGGCGGACCAGTACGGCAACGTGGTCCAGGCCTATCCCTATGACGCCTTCGGGACGATCGCCGCCACGGCCCCTCCGGCTCCGACGGCGGAGGCGGCGGGTTGTCGGTATCTGAAGGTCGTCCTACCCAACATCACCGAGCCGGTGGCCATTCGGGTGCAGAAGCTGGTCAACGGTGTGGCCAGCGGCGAGGGGTGGTACGCGGGACCGACGTTCGTCCCCACGGGGTATCCAGCCCACCAGCCGCTGGACCATCGTCACGCGCGGTTGTGCGACTCGGCGGGCAGCGTGGTAGAATACCGCACGCCGGCGCAGTGGGATAACACTGGGGGCAGGACGGTGTACGTGAGCGGGACGCTGATCGAGCCCAAGACGAGCTATCGCGTGCAACTCGAAACCAAGAGCGGAGTTCGTTCGGCCGGTGACGACGCCACGACACCCTGGTGGGGCCAGGTCGTTGAGCCCGGCGCGTGGGCGGAGGATAAGCCCGACGCCGTCGACATCACCCGAATCATGGACAGCTTCAAAGCCAAGCCCGGCGCTCCGCCGTTCGAGGCCGCCAACCTGTGGGGAGGGTGCGCTGCGGGGGTCGACGACGTCATCGACGCCATGGACATGCTCGTGTTGGTGGACGCCTTCAAGGGCCTACCGTACCCCTGCACGACGCCTCCCACGTGTACGAGCGGGGCGACGGTTCCCCAGAATCCCTACCGCTTCACCGG
>CAZYEX010000125.1:0-13772 GCA_964646605.1 uncultured Phycisphaera sp.
AAACTCCACCCGTCTCGTGCGCCCCGGGCTCGGATCGGGCCCCCGCCGCTACCGAGCCAGGTTCTGCGCCACCCACGAGGGGTGGCGCTACATGATACACGGCGCCCTCGCCGAAGGGGATTGTTTCGGCCGGCGCGGGATAGGGGAACGACCACTGGCCGTCTTTGGGTTCGTAAAGGTCCTTGGTCATGTACAGCGCGATGGGTTCGATGAAGGCGATCACGCGACCGTCGATCTTGGCCAATGCCAGGCACGTGCGCATCATTTTGACCGCATCATCACCGCGCGAGGGCGTGGCGATGATGAGACTGGGCACGTCGCGCAGGGCGGCGATGCTGTTGTCGTTGTGGAAGTGTCCGCCGAAGCCCTTTTGATACCCCCAGCCCGCGATGCGGACCACCATGGGGTTGCGGTATTGATCCTTGGAGAAGAACTGGAGCGAACAGGCCTCGCCGCGGATTTGGTCCTCGGCGTTGTGGTAGTACGCCAGATACTGAATCTCGGGAATGGGGAGTAAACCCATGTGCCCCGCGCCGATCGCGGTGCCGAGGATCGACGTTTCGTCGAGGTGCGTGTTGAATACTCGTCCCACGCCGAACGTCGCGGTCAGGCCCGTGGTGACGTGATAGACCCCGCCCTTCTTGGCTACGTCCTCGCCGAACAAGATGGCCTCGGGGTATTTCACGAGCAGATCGAACAGCCCGTGATTGAGGAGGGCGGCCATGTGGCGGGCGGGCAAACGCTCGGGAAGTTTGTCCTCGCCGCCGAACACGCGCAGGCGCTCGCCGCGGTCAGGAAGGCGCCGGACCTCGGCATCGACCCGATCGAGGTGCAGCGGACCCAGGGGCGCCTTGATTTCGGCGGCGCTGGTCAGCTTCGGGCCCTTGACCGCGTCGGCGGCGGCCTCTCGCACTCGCCCGCGAATACGCTCGTACAGCGCGAGCACATCCTCCGCCGACATGAGACCCGCCCCGATGACCAACTCCGCCGACGCCAGCAGTGGATCGCGAGCCTCGGCGGCTTCGATTTCCTCGAAGGTGTGGTATTCGGTTTCGGCGTCGCTTCCCGCATGACCCAGAAGACGTACCGTTTTCAGATGCAGGAAAACAGGCGCCCGCTGGCGACGACACCACTCGACGGCCTGGGCCGCAGTGCCATACGCCTGCACCAGGTCCAACCCGTCGCCCTGAAGATAATGAAATCCGTGCCGACTTCGGTAGGTTTGTTCGATCCAACCGTGCGGCGTTTCGACGCTGATGCCGATGCCGTTGTCTTCGCAGACGAAAAGGATCGGGATGGGCAGTCGTTGATGAGCGGCGAAGGCGGCCATGTTGAACGCCGTTTGAGCGACCGAGTGGTTTACCGACGCATCCCCGAAGGAGCAGATCACGATCGAATCGGCTGGAATGAGCGGTTTGACGCCCAGTCGCTTGGCGCGGTGCAGGGCGAGCGCCGTTCCCACGGCCTTGGGCAGGTGACTGGCGATCGTGCTGGTTTGCGGCGGGACCCACATGGGCACGCTGCCTAAGACCTTGTGCCGTCCGCCGGAGATGGGATCGTCCGCGGAGGCCGCGAAGCTCAGCATCGTGTCGCGTACGAAGTCGATCTGCGGGACCTTCCTCGCCCGCTCGGCCATGAAAGCCCCGGAACGGTAGTGTACAAACGCGATGTCCGTCGCCCGCGTGAGCCGACCGATCACCGCGTTGCCTTCATGGCCGGCGCTGCCGATGGTGTAGAAGCCTTCGTTGCGGGCACGCATTTCGCGCGAAGTGATGTCCTGATGACGGGCGACGATCTGCGACTCGAAAAGCTCGACCAGGTCGCGGCCGGTGAGTTCTTGCCCGGGGACGATCGGCTCGTCCAACGATCGCCGGGCGACGCTCGCTCCCATCCGCGAGCGCGCGTAGGCGATGAAGTTCTCATCGACGACTTGGGCGCGGTTCAGGTTGAACCGCTTCCGTCGTTCGCCTGGCGTGGATGTGTCCGCGGACTGAAGCAAAGCGCCCTCTCCTGTCGCATCACCGCTCGTCGGTGACCTTTCCCCGCTCAAACTACGCCGAATGGGCCTTTCCCACAACCGCTCTTGCCCTTCGCCCGCCCCTGCGGATACGCTTTCCTCATGGGGCGTCGCGGGCTGCGCGAGGGGCGCGGCGACGCTTGGACCTCGACGTTCAGGAAGACCTATGGTCGCTACAGAAACCGTTGCACCGCCGAAAGTTCGGGATCGCAAGTTGCTGATCGACGGCAAGTGGGTCGACAGCGTATCGGGCAAGTCCTTTGAGACCGTCAACCCTTCCACCGGGGACGTGATCTGCCGCGTGGCGGAGGGGGACAAGGCCGACGTGGACCTCGCCGTGAGGGCCGCCCGAAAAGCGCTGGAGTCCAAGGGTTGGCGGACGATGGCCGCAGCCCAGCGAGGGCGGTTGCTCTACAAGCTCGCCGACTTGATCGAGGCGAACGCGAAGGAGCTCGCGGCGCTCGAAACCCTCGATAACGGCAAGCCCATCCGCGACTCGCTCAACGGCGACCTGCCCGCGACCGTGGCCATGTATCGCTACTACGCCGGGTGGGCGGACAAGATTCATGGCAAGACCATCCCCGTGGCCGGACCCTACCACACGTACACGCGGCACGAACCCGTGGGCGTCTGCGGTCAGATCATCCCCTGGAATTTCCCCTTGCTCATGCAGGCCCAGAAGTGGGCCCCGGCGCTGGCGTGCGGGTGTACGTCGGTGCTCAAACCGGCCGAGCAGACGCCGCTGACCGCGTTGCGCGTCGCGGAACTCGCGATGGAGGCGGGATTCCCCGAGGGCGTCCTCAACGTCGTTCCCGGAATGGGCCCTACGGCGGGCGGGGCGATAGCCAGTCATCCCGACGTGGATAAGGTCGCCTTCACGGGCAGCACTTCCGTGGGTAAGGCCATCATGAAGGCCGCCGCGGAGAGCAACCTGAAGCGCGTCACTCTTGAACTCGGTGGAAAGAGCCCCAACATCATCTTCGCCGACGCCGACGTAGATACGGCTGCGAAGTTCGCTTACTTCGCGCTGTTTTTCAACATGGGTCAATGTTGCTGTGCCGGGTCGAGGCTTTTTGTCGAGGAAAAGGTCTACGATCAGGTGCTGAACGCCGTGGCGGAACGGGCCAAGAAAACCAAGATCGGCGATCCCCTTGACCCTGCGACCACCCAAGGTCCGCAGGTCTCGCAGGAACAGTGCGACACCATCATGCGCTACATCGACTCCGGACAGCGCGACGGGGCACGTTGCGTCACGGGCGGCAAGCGCGTGGACCGCGCCGGGTTTTTCATCGAACCCACGGTGTTCGACAACGTTCGCGACGAGATGGCGATCGCCCGCGAGGAAATCTTCGGTCCGGTGCTCAGCGTGCTGAAATTCAAGGACGCGGATGAGGTCATCCGGCGGGCAAACAACACGACCTACGGTCTGGCCGCGGCCGTGTGGACCCGCGACGTGGGCAAGGCCCATCGCCTCGCCGCGGAACTCAAGGCCGGGACCGTGTGGATCAATTGCTATAATGTTGTAGACACCCCCGCCCCCTTCGGCGGGTACAAAATGAGCGGACTGGGACGAGAACTCGGCGAATACGCCCTCAACCATTACACGGAGGTCAAGACCGTGTATACGTCGTTGATGTAAGGCTAACCACTGTGGGTACGTTCCACACAAGATGCAGAGTCGAGAACGTCACGGATCGAGAGCGCTCCGCGACTCTGGCCAAGGTCCTTGTCGATACGGGAAGCGAATACACCTGGATACCAGCGGGGATCCTCGAAAAGATCGGGGTCGCCCGCGAGAAGAAGGACCTCGTGTTCGTCATGGCCAACGGACAGCGCGTCACACGCAGCGTCGGGTTCGCCATCGCCCGCGTGGGGGAGTACTTCACCGTCGATGAAGTTGTTTTTGCCGAACGCGGCGATTTGTCGCTGCTCGGGGCGCGGACGTTGGAAGGGTTGAACCTCCGGGTGGATTCGCGGGCGAAACGCCTGGTTGCGGCCGGTCCGATCCTCGCCGCGACGACGGCCCGCCGAGAGGGGTAGAATGCCGGATCACGAAATGGGATCGGATTGGCCGCCGGGCGGATTTTACTACGGCGAAATCGACGAGAATGGAATCGACGTCTCGCTGATTCGGGAGAACCTCAAACTGACGCCCCTGGAGCGAATCCGGCGAGCCGACGTCGCCGCGCAAGAAACCCTGCGATTGCTTGAATATGGCCGACAGCACCGCCAAGACGCCCTTCGAGAAATTCGTTAACCTTTTCGTCGATCACGGAATCGAGTTTGTCGTGATCGGTGGACGGGCGGAAACGCTGTACGGCAGCGCCCGCGTCACCTTTGACACCGACCTTTGTTACCGTCGCACGGCCGAGAACCTCCGCCGACTCGCCGAGGTCCTCGTTCGACTCGACCCCTCGCTTCGCGGCGCCCCACCCGACCTGCCCTTCCGCATCGACGCGGAATCGTTGGCCTTAGGGTGCAATTACACCTTCCGCACGGCGGACGGGGATCTTGACTTGTTGGGCTTTGTCGAGCCCCTGGGTGGGTTCGAAGCGTTGGTCGGCCAGGCCGAGACTTTTCGGATCGGCGATTGTTCCGTAAAGGTCATCGGCCTGGACGACCTGATCAAGATCAAGGAGTACCTCGGGCGACCGAAGGACAAGGACGGGCTTAACCACCTCCGCGCCATCCACCGATTGCGCGGACCAGGCGAGAAACCCCAGAACCATGCCTGACGCCGCCGTTGCAGCCGGATCGGAAGGATGTGACCAAGAATCGCCTAACGTTGTTGCTCCGGGATTGTCGAATCTATCGGAACTGCGGGGACGGGCCTCTCTCCTTGGTCGGCCCATCCCTCGCGCCGAAAGGAGTGATGGGACATGATCCGTACACAAAGGCTCTGTTGGCTGTCTGGAATAATCCCGTTCCTGGGCACGGGTTGCGGCGACGGCAGCTTTTCCTTTGACTACTTCGACGATGATCGTCCACGGCGTGCCCGGGTGGTGCACGTGGACACCGGGCATCACTGCGGTCCGGGTTGTGAGCATTTCTACGACGGCGGTCGGTACGTCGTCATTCAGGGCCATCGTCACGGGCCCGGGTGCGGCCACCTCTTGGAAGGACCGCATTGGATCGTCGTACAGCGGTCCGCCCCCGTGGCGACCCACGTGGAACACGTTTGCTCGTATGATTGCCACCACCATTATTGGGACGGGGGCAGACTCGTGGTCATCCAAGGCCGGCATCGGCATGGTCCGGGCTGCGGACATGCTTTCGATGGGCGACGATGGCTCGTCACCGTCTCGCGCGGGCCCGACCGCGTTGTCGTGGAAGGAGGAAGAGGGCCCGCCGCGCGGGCTCAGCCCGGCCCCGACCGCGTCGTCCGAATCCCAGCCCCGCCGGGTCCCGTCAATGTGTACGTCTTCGACCGCAGGGGCAGCAAGTGGCTCCGTATCGCCAAGGGCCACGTCCACGGACCCGGATGCGGGCACGCGCACGTCGAAGGCCATTGGTGCTTGCCGTGACGCACCCCGTCGTGGTCAGTCCTACTTGATACGCCCTCCGGCGATCGGTCTCCCCTCCGGTTCGCCACGCCAGACCGCGGGGTCGCCCTCGCGATCCGCCGGCGGAAAAAACATGCCCGATGCCGGAACTTTGTTCTTGTACACCCCCGACCGGCCAGCTAGAGGCGTTCCACCCTCATTCTCGTACTTGCGTCTCGACGGCGTGCCGTGGTCGGCCCGCTGTCGAAGGGAACAGATGGATCGGTCGGAGAACGCACATGTCCTGCATTCGTGGGTCTCGCTTGCACGCGATCAAACTGGCGTGCGCCGTCGCGACAGTTTCCTTCGTGAACGACACGGCGCGGGCGGCGCCGCGGGTTCGGAAAAACTACACGGCCCTGAGCGCCGCGGAGAAGGCCGCGTTCGTCGACGCCTGCATCAAACTGAAGGCCATCGACCCGGGTGCGACGAACAACGGCCTCCTTGGGTGGGACGATTTCGTCAAGATGCACGCCAATAACCTCGGGTCGGCGCACCAAGGTTCGGCGTTCCTGGCGTGGCATCGGGAGTTTCTACTCCGACTCGAAGACGCCCTGCGAGCGACCGCTCCAGCCAATGCCGGCGTCACCATCCCCTATTGGGACTGGACCGCGGCTGCCGGCTTCCCGGCCAGCCTCACCGCCTTCATCGGCGGTGACGGCGATCCCGCGGGCACTCAGTACAAAGTAACAACCGGTCCCTTCGCCCATGCAACGGGCAATTGGACGATCAACGTCCCGGCAGGAACTCCCCCGGAGCTCCGGCGGCGTTTCGGCTTTTCGGTGGGCACCCTGCCGACGGCTGGGCAGGTGACCACGGCGTTGGGGCTCACCATTGCCGATACGTCACCGTGGAGTACGACCAGCAACAACAGCTTTCGCAACGTCCTTGAGGGTTGGAGGCCGACGTCGGACGCGCCTGGTTTGCACAACCGCATTCATGTCTGGGTAGGCGGCAGCTGGACAGTGAGCGGATCGCCTGTCAAGGGCACCATGTACCCGACAAGCACTGCCCCCAACGACCCGGTGTTTTTCTTGCACCACGCGAACGTCGACCGCCTGTGGTGCAAATGGCAGGAGGCCCATCCGTTCGAGTTCCATTACCTCCCCTCGGCCGGCGCGGGTTGCTTCAACTTCCCGGTCGGGGCCGCCGCGCCCCTCGGACATAATGCGTGCGACGTGATGTCTCCGTTCAGCCCCAAGCGCCCTGTGGATTTGCTGAACCCCAAGGCGATGCAGGTCGAATACGATGATTGCGTCGGCCCCTGTGTCTTCGGTCTCGACGCCGCACCGCAATACCAAGGGATGACGTTGTCGCAGGTCATGATCTTGGACGGACTCTGACCGAGCGGCACGTGCCAGTTTGGCACGACGAATATCGCGGCGGGCCCGGGATGCATCGACTTCGATCTTTGCCCCAACGACCCAGAGGACGTACCCGGCCCTTGCGGCTGCGGACAGAGCCAGTTGGAAATGATCGACTCTGACAAGGATATGGTCCCCGACTGCGTCGATCGCTGTCCGGGCCTGAATGACCATGGGGTCATGGAACATGAGCACAGCGACTCCTTCGAAACCATAACTTGCATGGAGACGATCCCCGCCGTGGGGACTTGGGGGTTGGTTGCTCTCTCTCTCTTGCTCGTAATCGCCGGTGCGGTTCGACTACGGTTCCCCGCGACGGGGCAACCCTGAGCCTGGACGCCGCGTCTACGGCGCCCGACCGTAAGGGGCCCGTTTCCAGGCGTGGGAATGCACCGACGGACGGAAAACAGTACGAAGCGACGCCTCCGCACGGGTCACCGGGCTTACGCCCGGCGCTCTGAGCCTGCCTGATCCCGTTCGTGCAGGAGAGGTCACCGGACATCCTCGTCATCGGCGGCGGCGATATCGGACTGGCGATCGCTCGTCGGTTGGCGTCGGAAGACCAGCGGGTCGCACTTCCTAGACGTGATGCGGGCGGGCGCGCTGCCTCCTGGGCGGGTGCGGGCGTCCTCGCAGCTCCCAACCGCCATCGATACGACAGCGCCGCGAAACTCCAGCGGCGAAGCCGCGCCTTGTACCCCGACTTCTGCGCGGCGCTATTCGAGGAAACCGGCATCGATCCGCAGTACGAACTTTGCGGCGAGCTCGAAGTCGCTCGGGACGAAAGAGGGATGGAGTCCTTGCGGTCCGACGCCCAAGCAGCCGGCGTTCACCGATTCGAGTCCGAGCCTACGTATTACGTCGTTCATGGTGTTTCCCAGGGAGGGTTCGCTGGGATCATGTCCACGAAGACCAGGATGCCCGGTCGTCGGACCACGTCAACATAAGCGGCCTTCGAGGCGAGACCGTCGGTGTTCGCGTCGGCCTCGTGTTGACGATCGGGCCGACCGGCATCAAGATCAACGCGTACGGGTTCAGGGCTTCGTCGGCCGCGGATGCGGACTCGGCGGGGGCCTTGGGGAGTATGAGTGGAACTAGCTAGCCGGCCGAAAAACGACGTCTTTACCAGGCCCGGCGAGTACCCGGAGCTGCGGAAACGGCTCCGAGTCGTCGCCGAGGGGCTGGATATTCGGACCGTGGTCGCCTACGCGTTCGACCCGCGAACGCGATTGCTCCCCTACTATTTCACCAGTCACCGAATGGCTCCGGCCGGGGCGAGGGCGTTGGGGTCGGCCCTTGTGGATTCCGGTCTCACGCGAACGCGGGTCGTCCTGCAGCAGTGGACGCCCAACTTTCGTCCGAGTGAGGCGGTTCTGGACGGCGCGCCGATCGACATGCTGCTCGTATCGAGCATGCAAATCCACGCGGCGAAGGCCTATCGGCTGATCGCCGAGGCTCACCGCGCGGGCGACCGCAGGCCGCTCATCATCGCCGGCGGTCCCAAGGCCATTTACGAACCCAACGATCTGTTCGCGATCAACGGCGATCCCCGCGTCGGAGCGGACGTGGTGGTCACCGGCGAAGAATTCGTGCTCATGCAGCTTCTCGAGGTGCTGCTCGATTACCGGAAGCGCTGCCCAACCATGCGTGAGGCGTTCGAGCTCGCACGGAGCGAGGACTCCCTTCGGGAAATCCCTGGTTTGGTCTATCGCCAGAGCGACGATCTCGACGCTCCACTCTACAACACCGGCATCCAACGGTTGGTGCGCGACCTCGACGAGTCTCCGCACCCCATCTTGGGATACAAGCTTTTGGAGCCGCCGCACCGCGCCCGGACGCTGCGTCGCGAACCGCTGCCCGCGTCGCGCGTACGACGCATCAGCACCGTCTCCTCGTTGAGTCTTTCGCACGGGTGCAAGTTCAACTGCGACTACTGCCCCATCCCGGCCTACAACCAGCGAACCTATCGGCACAAGAGCGGAGAGCGGGTCGCGGATGAAATGCGGCGGATTCGTGAGGAGTTAGGAATCCGCTTCTTCTTCGGCACCGACGACAACTTCTTCAACAACCGCCCGGCCGTCGAGGAGATGTTCAAGGTGATGAGCCGGACGAAGATCAACGGTCGCCCCTTCGGCGACGAGGTGTTTTGGGGCACCGAGGCCACGGAGTTCGACACCTGGAAGAACCGCGACCTGCTGCCCGCGTCGCGCAAGTCCGGGCTGCGGGCGATTTGGTTCGGCATCGAAGACATCACCGCGACGCTGATCCGCAAGGGTCAATCGGCCGGCAAAACAGGAGAGCTTTTCGATTTGCTGAACCGCTGCGGGATCACCGCCCGGCCTATGCTCATGCACCATGACGGCCAGCCGCTCTACTCGCGGGAGGGGATGTACGGCATCCTCAATCAAGTGCGTTATCTTTGGAAGATCGGAGCGGCCAGCGTTCAGGTCACCGTCCTCACGCCCGCCGTGGGCACGCGATCCTACGAACCGACCTTCGAGAAGGAACTGGTGTTCGCCAAGGTCGGCGGCCGCCGAGTCGATGAGTGGCAATTCGACGGCAACCATGTCGTGGCCTCGGGGTCCAGCAAGCCCTGGCGGATGCAGCTCAACGTGTTGCTCGCCTATTTCGCGTTCTATAACCCTTGGAACCTACTCCGATCGTTGCTCCGCGGTCGAAAGCGTTTCCTGGGGCGGGCCTTCTGCCAGGTGACGGGAATGTACAGCTTAGTCTGGACAGTCGCGCACTCCGCGGGGTGGGCTTTCCGCTTGTGGCGCGGCCCGATCGAACGCGCCCGCTCGCCGCAGTGGACCCGAACCCCCGCCGCCAGTGTTCAACCGAGCGAAGAAATCAGCCTACCCATACTGGCCGAGGTCGGCTCGCGGGGCTTGCGCCCGGCGCTCTGAACCTGCATAATCCCCTTCGTGCAGGAGAAGTCAGCGGACATCCTCGTCGTCGGCGGCGGCGTGATCGGACTGGCGATCGCTCGTCGGTTGGCGTTGGAAGACCGGCGGGTCGAACTCCTGGAACGGGATGCGTGCGGGCGCGCTGCCTCGTGGGCGGGTGCGGGCGTCCTGGCGCCTCCCAACCCCCATCGAAAAGACAACGCCGCGAAACTCCATCTGCGAAGCCTTGCGCTGTATCCCGGCTTCTGCGCGAGTTTGTTGGACGAAACGGGCATCGATCCGGAATACGACGCTTGCGGCGAGCTCGAAGTCGCATGGGATGAAAGAGGGATGGAGTCCTTGCGGTCCGACGCCGAGGCCGCCGGGGGCCGACGAACCGCCGACGGTCGCCCGGCCTACGAAGTTCTCGCCAAAGAACAGGCACTTGGCCTCGAACCGCTCGTGGCCGCGCACGCCGTGGGCGGGATGGTGTCCCGCGAGACCGCCCAGGTACGCAATCCGCGATTGCTGAGCGCCTTGCGAGCTTCGTGCGTTCGGCTCGGCGTGACCATCCGCGAGCAAACGCAGGTGCAAGGCTTGGTCATCGACGGCGACCGGGTGACCGGCGTGCGAACGGACGACGCCGTCAGCTCCGCCGCAATGACCATTCTCTGCGCCGGGGCGTGGTCTTCTCAGCTCGGGCCGCCGCTGGATCAGTTGATGCCGGTTCGACCCGTCCGCGGACAGATGGTGTTGATGAAACTGGACCGCCGTTCGTTCCAGCACGTCATCTCACGCGGCAAGACCTATTGGGTCCCGCGCCGCGACGGACACGTTCTTCTCGGGGCGACGGAGGAACCCGATGCCGGTTTCGTGATCCGCAACACGCCCCAAGGGATCGCCGGGCTCAGCCAACGCGGCCTGAAGCTCGTCCCGTCGATGGCCGACGCCCCGATCGTCGCCACCTGGGCGGGCCTGCGCCCAGGAACGCCCGACGACCTTCCCTACCTCGGCCCGATCCCCGGTCTCGCCGGCCTCATCGCCGCCACGGGGCACTTCCGCTCCGGTCTGTCCCTCGCGCCGGCAACCGCGGAAGTCGTCGCATCGTTGGTCCTCGGCCGCGCCTACGACCTGAACCTCGCGTGCTGCCGACCGGGGCGACGCTCCTAGGAACCGCAAGGCGACGAAAGAGTCAAAACTGTTGGACAACGACTGGGTATAATGGTCTGGTACCCGGGCGACCGCGAATGGGAACTGGTGCTGGTCTGGAGGTAAACATGATTTCCGCTCGCCGAGTGTTCGTATCTCCGATTATTGCGGTTGGCTTCGTGCTTCTTGGGCTAACTCCGCCTACATGGGGGTGGGGCGAGGACGGTTCTGGGATCGCACAGCCGACGACCTACACGTCGCCATCCGGCAGGTACGCGCTGTTCATCGACCCTGCTGTCCGGTATGGAACGTCGTCGGCCGTCTACGAGCTTCGCAAGACGACGGACGTACGCTGGTCGGTGCCGCCGTTACCCAGGGAAGTGGGGCGGTGGCGACCGTTCCTCGTCGCGGGAGGTACAGAATTGATTCTCTACGAGGATCACGCCATCAAGGAACAGACACCTGCCATTCGAAGGTTCGCATTGCCATAATGAAGAGGTGGTCAGTCGTCCCCGCCAGCGGTAGACTTCGCTTGGTCGCGAGAGTCCACGACAAGGATACGTCGCATGGATGCGGTGGTTTGCGGGATTGATCCGGGGCTGGGAACGACCGGCTACGCCGTCGTGCGGATGAACGGCGCGCAGGCGACCGTTCAGGACGCGGGCGTGTGTCGCTCGGACGCCGGGACGAGCCTGCCCGATCGACTGGCCAGCCTGGAGCGTGACATCGCGGCCGTGCTCGGCGAGCATCAACCGTCTGTCGTCGCCGTCGAGCAGCTTTACTCGCACTACCTTCATCCGCGCACGGCGATCCTCATGGGGCACGCCCGCGGCGTTATCCTCCTGGCCGCCGGGAAAGCGGGGATCGAGGTCAAAAGTTATTCCGCGACGCGCGTCAAGCGCTACCTGACCGGAAACGGGCGGGCGACCAAGGGACAGATGCAACGGGCCATCCAAGCGACGCTGGGGCTCGCCAAACTCCCCGAGCCGGCGGATGTGGCCGACGCGATTGCCATCGCTTTGTGTTGCGCGGCGGAGGCGAGAGGAATGAAGAATGCGGAATTCGGAATGCGCAATGGACGAGCGCTGCGCCTGGGCGCCGTTCGGTGAACCGTGATGCGAAAGCTCACAACCGACTCACTCTTCGTTGTCTCCAGGGCTTTCCGCATTCCGCATTCACCATTCCGCATTTTGGACTGGAGGGTTGGGCTCGTTCCATGATCGTCCGTTTGACCGGAACGCTGACCGAGGTGGACGAAGACGCCGTCGTCGTGGAGCGCGACGGGCTCGCCCATCAGGTGATGGTTCCGCAGTTCGCCGTCGCGGAGCTGGCCGCCCATCGCGGACAGACCGTCAGTCTGCACACCATTCAGTTTTTCGAAGGCAGCCACATGTCCGGGCAGCTCGTCCCCCGAATGTTGGGCTTTTTGCACCCCGAGGATCGCCTGTTCTTCGAGCGCTTCGTAAGCGTGAAGGGCATCGGCCCCAAGAAGGCGCTCAAGGCTCTCGCGGAACCCGTCCGCCGCATCGCCTCGTGGATCGAATCCGGGGATGCCAAATCATTGGCACGGCTGCCCGGGATCGGCAAACGGGCCGCGGAATTGATCGTCGCCACGCTGCGCGGTAAGCTGGCCGACCTGGCCATGGAAAGCGCGGATTCCCGCGAGGCGCCGGCGGCACGCTTCTCCGCACCCCAGCGCGACGCGATCGAAGTTCTCGTGGCTTGGGGCGATGCTCGACCCGACGCGGAGCGCTGGCTGACTCGCGCCGCCCAGGTCCATCCCGAATTGGACTCCGCGGACCAGTGGGTCCGGGCGGCGTATCGCGTAAAAACGGGAGTGGAGGGGTAAATGCCGAATGTCGAATGGCGAAGTTCGAATGAACATGCCGGGCGCGTTGCCTTCGCTCTTCGACATTCAGCATTCATCATTCGAGCGTAGCGAGTTATGGCCCGTGATCGCGTCATCACCGCCCAGCAGCGACCCGGCGAGGAGCCGGTCGATACCGCCCTGCGCCCCAAACGCCTCTCGGAAATGGTCGGGCAGCGGGCGGTGATCGAAAAACTCGAGATCGCCCTGGCCGCTTCGCAAGGACGCGGCGAACCGCTCGAGCACATCCTTCTCGACGGTCCGCCGGGGCTGGGCAAAACGACCCTGGCCAACGTCATCGCCAAGGAAATGAGCGGCAAACCGCCGCGGATCGCCTCCGGTCCGGCGCTCGCCAAACAGGCGGACCTCATGGCCCTGCTCACCAACCTCGAAACCGCCGACGTGCTTTTCATCGACGAAATCCACCGTCTCCCGACCATCGTCGAGGAGTTCCTCTATCCCGCCATGGAGGACTTCCGCGTCGATTTCACCATTGAGGGCGGGCTGAGCGGGCGGGTGGTCAATTTTGCCCTGCGGCGGTTCACCTTGATCGGGGCGACGACGCGAGCCGGGCTGCTCAGCGGGGCTTTGCGGGATCGCTTCGGTCATCGGTACCACCTGGACTTCTACACGACGGACGAGCTAACGACGATCCTGCATCGTTCCACCGCGAAGCTCGAGTTGACCGCCAAGCCCGGTACGTTGGAGGTGATCTCCGCCCGCAGCCGGGGGACGCCGCGTGTGGCCAATCGTTTGCTGAAGCGCGTCCGCGACTACGCCCAGGTCCGCGGCGACGGCGTGCTCACCAAGAAGGTCGTCGATGAGGCCTTGGATATTCAACAGGTGGACTCGCTCGGATTGGACGAACTCGACCGGGCGTTCCTGGCCGCGCTGATCAAGGTCTACAACGGCGGCCCCGCGGGCATCGAAGCCCTTGCGGCCACGATG
>CAZYEX010000126.1:0-15365 GCA_964646605.1 uncultured Phycisphaera sp.
CAGGTTCGGTTGAAGCTGCATTTCGGCCTTCGGGCGCGCTCCGGGCAGGCTCTTAAACTTCTTGACCAATTCGGAGACGTCCAGACCGTCGGGCTGGGTCGTCGGCGACGGCGGGTTGAACACCGGGAACACGTCGCCCCATCGGCGGGTCGCCATGGGTACCGCCGTTCCGACGGCACCGCAGCCGGCCTCCGCGCCTTTGCAACTCGCCGCGTAGGTCTGACCCAGGTAGCTGGAGCTCGGGGCGAGTTCGGCGCCGGTGACGTTGATTTCCGTCTCCAGCGTCCAGTCGTAATAGTACGGCGTACACTGCAACCGCGCCCCACGGCCCGTTAGGCCGAGGGGGATATCCTGGGCCTCCAGGTACGTGATCACCGGACCCACCCATCGGGCGCAGCCATTGGCCTCGCCGCCGGCCGTGCAGGTTCCGGCCTCGAAGGCGCTGAGGTCCGGTGCCGGAAACTGCGGCGCGTTGGGCGGAACGGGGTTCTGCAAGTCCACCATCGTAATCCGGATGGCGTTCTGAGCGGGTGTTCCGGTCGCCGGCACCGGCTGTTGGGCGGAGAAGGTCAGGTAGCGGGTCTTGCCCTTGAGGGGATCCCAAAGCAGGATCTGGGCCGCGGTGGCCGGGCACGAGCAGAGCCCGGCGCCGGTGCAGGTGCAATCCGCTCCGCACGGCATGCCGATCTGCGGCGAGTAGTCGCACGTCCTGTTGATCGGGTTGCACACCTCCGTCGTGCAGAGGTTCCCGTCGTTGCAGTCGGCGTCGCTCTGGCAGAACCGACAGAGCGGCGGCAGATCGTCGCAACTGGTTCCCGCCCCTTGGTAGTCAGATCCAGGGGTCGGCGGGCCTTCGACGTTCCTGCAAACGATGTCCTTTCGACACTCGGCCCCGATGAGATCGACGGGTACGTTCACTCCGTGGGTGACGGAAGTGAGGTTGGCCACCGGCGGCAGTGCGCCGATGATCGGCGAGGTATACAGACCGACGCAGCCGCTGAACTGGAAGCGGTCCTTACAGGGGATCTTCTCGATCAGCGCGTCGACGCGGTTGGCGAACTGGTTGTAGAGGAACTGCCCGCCGCCCAGGTCGACCTCGAAAAAGACGTCGAAGAATCCATCCGCGTTTCGCGGGTGGCCGGGCTGTTCGACGATGGCCCCCAAGCTGCGCCGGAGCAACTGGCCGCCGGGGGTCATGTTTCCGCCGCCGCCGGTGATGGTGACTCCGCCGCCGGTCAGACTCATCATGACCAGTTCCGTGTCGATGACGCCGTTGTGGCCGTCGGTGATGCCCACGCCCGGGAATTGGGCGGAGGAGTCCATTGGGGCGCTGCGGGTGATCTGCGTGGGACCGGCGAGGGTGAGAAGGGCGTCGGGCCGGCAATCGAGATCATAGTCGATGCCCACCACGGCCTCGGTCTGCGGAAAAGCATCGGCGCCGCCCGGACAAATCTCCACCCAATGATCACCCGGCGGGCAGACCGCCTGCTCGCATCGGTCGGGGATGCAGTTGTTGTCCGCGTCGGGCACGCCGATGGGCGGGGTGCTGGTGTAAAGCTCGAAGGCCATGTTGGCGAAGTTGCACTTGGGCTCAATGTTGGCCCAAGGGCCGTAGAGCCATTCGTTGTTGGGACCCATGGCGACCATCGTGTCGAAGGCGGTCTTCAGACATCCGTTGACCGTCGTGTGCCATCCCCAGAAGTGGTCGGCGGCGCCCTTTCCCGTGGGCACCTCGATGCATTGCAAGGTTTCCTTGTCCTGAATGAACTTGTGCCCGACGACGGCCTGGATGTCGATGTGGTAGTCGAGGCACTTTTCCTCGTGGAAGGCATCCTTGGCCGCGGGGATCGCCCCCGTGCGGCTGTCGGGGTTGGCGTGGACCAGGCAGCAGCGATCGAGGTTCACGAAGTAGTCGAAGACTTTGTGACTCTGGCAATCGGCGAACTTGGTGGCAGTGATGTCCACCACCTTGACGTCGCAGTAATACAGCGCCAGCGGCTCATCCTGCGGATCGTTCTTTTGCAAGTGCTCGTGGAAGCTGATGAACCATCCGTCGATGGAGTTGTCGCACTGGAAGGAGCCCCACCAGGTGCCCCACCGGCCGTCGTCTTGCACGCATGCGCCGGGCGGATTGGTGAACTGGGCCTCGGCGTATTCCTGCACGGTCCAGAAGGTGTGCATGTCGCGGGGGTCGAGCATGGTGGCGCTGTAATCTCCCCATCGGTTTCGCGTCGTGCCGAACTGCTTCCAATAGGGGGCGACGCCGGCCTTGAGGAGGTTGATCGGCTGCATGGTTCCCGGCACATCGCTGGGGAACCTCGCCGTGTAGTAGGCGCTGGCGAAGGTATTGGCATCCGAACCGGAGAAGCCGACGGCCACGCAATGATCCTTGTTCACCGCGATGGAGGGGAAGTAATGGAAGCGCGTGGGATCGCCGATGCGGCCTTGCTGAATGGGCGCACCGGGGGCCGCGAAGGCGCCCACCATGCGGGCCCCGAGTTCATACCACGCGACCTCCGTTCGACTCGGCGGAGCAGTATCGGGGATGCCCGCGCCGATCCCCACCGTCTGCGTGGTCCAGATGGTGTTCTGCCACAACACCGCGTTGAGCAGGCGGGAGTTGTTGGTTTCGATGGGGGTCGGGCAATTGGGCTGCGTCGCGTCGAGGAAGTTGAAGTTGAAGCCCGCGACCTCGACGAAGTCGTTGTTGGCCAGGCAATTGATGATCGCGGTTGCGCCGACACCGCTGATGGGCTTGATACGCATATATCGCCGCGTTCGGGTGGCCCCGTCCAACCAACCCTGATCCAGAATGTAGTTGGTGGAGTTGACCGCGGTTTGTCCGAACGTATGGCAGGGTTGGAACGTGCTGCTGTTGGACGTACAGGGGTTGTGATGCTGCGAGTAATCGACGCCCAACACCAGCGGTCCGGCGCCGGCGATGAGCGAGGCCTTGCTGATGACCCACACGTCAGCATGAACATAAACCGGGGCCGCGGCGACGGTGAAGATGTTGTTGGTGATGATCACGTTGTTGAAATCGAGGCCGAAACCGGGGTAGTCGGACCAATGCCCGACGTGCGCTCCGGCGGCGACCTGGATGGCATAGAGCTTCCAAGCGCCGTTGGGGTGATTGGGCTGGGAGACGCCCACGAGCACCCAGGAGCTGCCGGAACCGTCGGCGTTGTTGCCGTTGGCGTCGGCGGTGGCGACGAAGCGCTCGCTGTACTGGTCGTAGAGAATCTTGGGATCAAACGGCGCACTGGCCGGTTGACCCGCGGCGACGCCCAGCGCCCCCCAGAAGGCTTGCAGGCTTACCTGCGGGGCAACGACACCTCCGGCGCGGTCGTAAATGGTAAAACCGGAGTTGATGAGTTCTACGACGTGGTCGGGGCCGACCGCGCCGTGCGTATCGGGCGGGATGAAGGTGTTGTCGTCCAGCGTTCCTTGGAAGCTGGCAATCGGCGGCGGGGCCGCGGTTACAGGCCGGGTTTCAGGAGTGGGCTCGGGCGGCGCTTGGGATTGCGTGACTCCGTCGGCCTCCGCATCCAACTCATGCGGACGCGGTTCGGCAGGTAGCGGGGCGATCTGCGGCGCTGTGCGGAACTCGGCGTCCAAAAGGGTCATCTGCGCCCACGTCGCCTCGGCGAATCGCAGGTCCCTTCCGGGGCGTTCCTTACCGCCGCGCTGCAAATCCGCGAGTCGTTGAGGCCAGTACCTCTTGATGAGCGACGGGTCGAGCGAAGGCTCCGGCGGGCTTGTCGCCGAGATACTGACGGGTTCTCCGCCGTCGCCACGGGTTTGGTCATCGGGCCTGGCGCCACCGTCGGCCGACCCGCCCAGGTTCCCGTCGTCGCGGTTGCTGCCCCACCACCGTACCGCGGTGATCGGTCGACCATCGGAGACGAAGTCGTCGGCCGCGACCTGGTTGGGAATCATGTCCACCCAGTCGATGTCCGACGGATAGTCTTCGCCGGATCCGATCGTCCCGCAACACACCGCGGCGGAGTTGCCCTGGAATCGGCATTGGGCCGCGGTGATGTCGCCGAGGTCAATCACTCCGTCACAGTTGACATCGCACGAGTTGATGCAGCCGCTGCAGTTTCCGTTATTGACGCAATTGGTGACTTTCGTCACGTCGATGGCGCTGGGAAGCCCGCCGCTGTTGTCCACGTCGACGTTGCAGGCGCACCCCTGGTACGGTTTGGGCGGCTGGCTGAACTTGACGTAGTGCTGGCAGGAGTCAGGGTATCCGTCGCCGTTGGTGTCCTGGTCCGGGACGCACGGATCACACTTGGTCTTCCGCCATTCGAAGCCGTCGGAGAAACCGTCGCCGTCGGTGTCGGGATTGTTGGGATCGGTTCCGGTGTTGCAGAAGTTGCGATTCGGGTCGCAGCAGTCGCTGGTTTCCAGAACATCGGCGATGCCGTCGCCGTCGGTGTCTTCGCAATCCGTGCCGTCGCCTTTGTACTGATCCGGCGGGCAATCGACGGCGTCGACGACCGTGCAGGCGCCGTCGGCTGTGTTGCAGCAAGCGCCATGCGGGCAGGGAACGCAGGTCTGGCTGGTGACGTGGAGATGGCCCGGACCGGCGTGGCCGACGGTGACACAGCACATGTGCGGCAGGACGTTGGAAGTATTGGGGTTGTTTAGTTCACGGACGCCCGGAGCGAAGTTGACTCCGCAAACGGGCACCTCACCGCCGGTGTCGTGGACCCAATCCGAGTTTCCCACGCCGCCCAGCCGCATGGGCGGTTTGCCGATCGCCCCGGTGTCCAGGATCCGTACATTGAAGGGGTTGCCGACCTCGGTGAACCTAAAGACCGGTTGGACAAAAAACGTGGAATCAAAGGTTCCGCCGTTGGGGTGCGTCTTGCGAACGGTCATTTGCCCGGTCGGCGCGGGGGTGGGGGAAAGAGTAACCACCACGTCCCAAAGCGAGGTGCCTCCCGTGGAGATGTTATTGTCAATGACCACAACGATCGGTTCGCAACTGACAAGACTGAGGGAAACCAGTTCGATGGGCACCGTTTCCGGCGGACCGTCAAGGAGCATGGCGTTGAAGCGCCGCACGGTGGTGTCGGGAAGCCCGTCGTTGGACCCGCCCAGGACAACGATCCCTTCGAACGGAAGGGATCCAGGCCCGAAAAAGTCCGCCGGGATCGGGTTGTTACAGAAATCAAAGCGAGTGCCGCTGTCGCAACCGGTGGTCCAGCAGTCCTCGCCGCGAGGGATGCATCGGTTGTCCGGCGGGCAATGGTTGGTCGACTCCCCGCCGACGCCCGCGCATTGGATGGGGTCCAGCAACACGCAGGAACCGCTGGGAAGGCAGCATCCGCCGCCGCCGCAGATGCCACTGTCGCAGTTGGTGCCCGGACCCTGCGGCGTCCCGTCGACGACACAGTCCTTCGGGGGCCGGTCAGCGCAGCCGCCGATCGCCAGGCAGCAGGCCTCCGGCGGCGGCGGCAGGCAGCACACCGGGGGTGGACCGCCTTGGAAACGACAATTCGCCGCGTTGAAGTCGTTACCGTCCAGGACACCATCGCAATTGACGTCGCACGAGTTTATGCATTGCCCGCATAGCCCGTTGAAGACGCAATCCTGCACTATGATAACGTCGATGAAGTTGGTGAACCCGTTGTTGTCGACGTCGGCGTTGCATTCGCATCCGGTTGCCCGCGCGGAGGCGGGAAGCGACGCGATGACAACGAATGCGCTTGCGACGGCCAAGCGCCCGAGGAGCCTGTTCCCAAATGCGGATCCAGAAAATGCCGTACGGTTCATGGCTGATCTCCCAAGTGCAGCGCAAACGGCACCCGCCGACGCGGGGCGCGTGCGCCACGGCCCAATCCCAAAAGTGTGACGCCTTGCAACGTGTGACCCAAGCGACTTTCTCCCAACTTCGCGTGGGCTAGGCGGCGGGTTAGTCGCTGAAACAAAGACCTCGGCGTTCCCATGGAAAAAAGAGGAGATGAACCTCGCGGAACGCCCCGGCCCAACGGTAACGGACGCCTGCCGAGAACGAATAAACTACCGCCATCAGTGCGTCGCGGCAAGCAAAAAAACGATTTTATCGAGCGGACGGCGGATTCATCAATCCATCCGTCGGCGTGGAGGCAGGTCAAGGGGCCGCCGTAACCCTCGACCGGGAATGGAGTTAGGGATAGAATTAGGCGGTGATGGCAGTGGTCGCCGTGTAAAGCGCGACTGAGTTCGAGGTGTCCGTTGGCTTGGGTGGAGGTCATTTCCCTGGATCGTTGCCGGCTCGGCGCGGGTACCTTTGTGGCCTGCGGGGAGCGGGAGTTGGCGATCTTTCGGCTATCCGATCCGGATCGGGTGGCGGTCATCGACAACCGTTGCCCGCACGCCGGCGGGAACCTATCGGGCGGGCAGGTGTCGGGCGGAGTGGTGCAATGCCCGTGGCACCAATGGGAGTTTGATCTGGACAGCGGCGTGTGTACGCATTCCGACGCGGCGAAAGTCCGGCGCTATGAGACCGAGGTGCGCCAGGGGACGATCTGGATCGACGTCGATTCCTTGAAAGCGCCGCGCTGTATGACCACCGATTGCTTTTCGATTGTCAGGGCCTGTAGCTCAGCGGTTAGAGCAGGCGACTCATAATCGCTTGGTCGGGGGTTCGAATCCCTCCAGGCCCAGTCGCGTTTCCCGTGTCGGAAGCGAAGGAAATGCCTTGTTTTACGGCCTTTCCTTGAGATGTCGGTGCGTGGCACTTATCGCCGTCTGCAACTCCCTGCAAGTCGGTGCCGGAGCCTGCTGCAGCGCTTTCTGCAGCGCATTTTGCAGCGCCCTGATCCCCGGGTTCCGGCAGCCGCCCGGCGGCCTTCTCGTAGAGCTCGTCAGGCACTTGCAGATAATGCTCGCTGGACACTCGCTCAGAATGGCCTAGCCAAACCGCGACCGCCTTCTGGGGAAAGCTCATCGCCAATTCGGTCGCGCAAGATTGGCGGAGTACTTGGAAGGGCCGGGCGACCGGCTTCAACTCCGCCCGCTTGACGATCCCGGCGAACCTTCGGTGAAGATTGCGAACAGACAGTGGAACAATTCGCACCTGGCCCTCAGCGGCTTGGTCGAAGGCCTCCTGCAAAATTCCCATCAGCTTGGGGGTGATGGGGACGACCCGACGTTCATGCCCCACGTACCGCTCGGTCTTAACCGAACGGACGTTCAGGCGACCACGTTCCCAGTCCACGTCGCCCCAGGTGATGGCACAGGCTTCGCTCGGCGTGCGAAGTCCAGCGAATCGCGCCAGGCTGAATAGGGCTTTCCAGGCCGGATTCGGGCAGGCAGTCAGAATCCGATCCGCGTCTTGCGGCGTAATGTACCGCGAGCGGACCGCCGCCGTTGTGCGGCTCGGCAGCTTGCTGAACGGGTTGTGCAGGATCAGTTCCCGTTCGACCGCAGCCCTGAAAACGAGCTTGGCGTACCGGATGTACAGGCGGACCGTCGCCTCTGAAAGCGGTCGCCCTGACGGCTTCACGCCGTTCCTGGTGTTTCGGCCCCAGGTCTGCGATGCGAGCCACGCCCGCCAATCCGCAGCATCGCTAGGGGTCAGGGCGTCGAGGCTGCGATCCGCTCCAAAGTAGGCCTGCAACAACGCGGACGTTCGGTCCAATTTCACGATACTGGAACGGCGAAGTTCACCCCTCCGTTGCGAACCGTACTTGTCGAGCCAATTCTTGAGGCCGGGAGCCGTGGGTGGCGGAGTCCGCGGCGCGACTATCCCAACGTCGGCCAGCTTCGCATGAACTTCATCCGGCAACCCGGCGAGCCACGCCGATGTTTGGACATCCGGCGCCGTGTTCGTGATCGCGCAGGAGAGGAGGTCTTCCACTTTCGTCTTGAAGGTACGACCCGCTTCCAGCCCGATCTTCCCGAGCCGGATGGTCCCACGGCCCCCGTCGGGACGCATGAACTGGATCGCACGGGACGGTACCTTGCCGCGACTGGTTTTGATTAGACTCGCCACGTTCTTCGTCTTTCTGCGCGTTTATTGACGCTTCGTTGCCTACGCTTTCACCTTGCCGCGTCGCACCGGGCGCAGCTCCAATTCCAATACCCAACAGATTCGCTCCACGATGGACAGGCTTGGATTGAGGGTCCCGCGGATCAAGCCGTGAGCCGTCGCGTACCCCACGTCCGCACGCTTGGAGAGTTGTTTGATCGACATGCCTGTCCGCGCGAAGGTCGATCGGATCAGATTGCCCATCGAATGGGTCATAGTATCGTCAAATATATCGCTTATCCGATATCTTGTCAAGTTCGATGCCGGGAATTCCGCGCCGATCATGCCGTCGAAGCTCCGCCGCCAGCCCGGATTGCTTCGGCCTCGGACTCCGCCGCCATAATCGCCGCACGTTGCCGGCGATCGGAATCGTCACTGTCGCCGTTAGAACAGTCATGCAAACGACCGTCCCCATCGTCCCCACCGTTCTCTTCCGCGTTTTCGGGCCGGAAAGGGGGGGTGTCGGTGGACGATCGCCCGAGGGTGGGTCCGTCCCCATCATCCGAGGATCGTCCCCCTAAATCAGTAACTTGGGAGTCGCCGCGGGGGTCGGGGACAGTGGGGTCGATGGGGACGGTATCTCGCCCGAATCTTCTGACGATGATGATTCGGCGTTTGTCGTTTCCTCGCCCCTCAGTGTCGAATTGCACGTCAATCCCGACGGCCCGCAGATTTGGCGCCAGGCGCCGAAGAACCCCAGACAGCCCGCGCCCCGATTTCGGCCAGTCCGGACGTTTCTGTGCTGCGTCTCCTATGACGTTGCCCAGTTCTGTTAACAGGTCGGTTGCGGTTCCCTTCCATTCGTCCCGCTGTCGTCGGTCGAACCACGTCCGAAGCACGCCCGCAACCGGCGACGCCTCAAGGGCCAGTTCGTGGGCGGCCTCGCGGTTGCCCGCGTAGGCGGCGAGAAATGCCCCCGGTTGCCACGGAAGCGACGGCTCCGCCGCGACGACCCACTTGGCGAAATCCGCCATCCGGGGAAATCGATCCAACCTGACCCCCTCGAAGCTCCTTGAGGCTGTACTGACGGCGTCCAGCAGCGCGCCCAGAATCGCGGGGCGCGCTTTGTCAAAGTCGGCCCAGAGTTCGGCTTCGGGACGGCGCTTGTCTTCGGGAATCTGTGGGAGGGTTACGCGGATTGTCCGGTCGAGGAGATCGCTGCGCAACGCCAGCTCGGTGATTCCGTTCAAGATGATCGGTCGCTGGCCGGTAAAGATCACCTCATCGGAGTTTGTGTACAACTCTCTCGTCGCAAACCCGCCCCCGGTAGAGATACGACACAGCGCGTCGCTCAGCCACGGTTCCACACCGCTGAGATTGTCGAATCCCAGATCCCATCCGTTGTTCGCCGCGATGACCAGATCGCGTTCATCGCGGGGTTGTGACCGCAGGTCGGCCGCGTTTGGGTCCACGAGCCGTCGGAGCGCACGGGCCTGTGTGCTCTTTCCGCACCCTTGTTCCCCAGTCAATTCGAGAATCGGGTACGGGCCGCACGGGCGCAGCGTCGCGGTCAGCCAAGCGACGATCAGGATGAAGTCCGTGTCGGTCGTGACGTTCACGAACCGGCGCAAGTCGTCGATACTGCCACCATCGGTCGGGGTCGGCAGGGGAAGCATCCCCCTTGCCCGCCGGAACTTCACCGGTGGATTCTCGACGACCTCCCACCTGTTCGCCGTCACTTTCACGACCTTCCAGTCGTCGTTGCACAGGTCCAGATAGATCGCCCCGCCATGCTCAGCCAAACGAACATGAACGTCGTGTTGTTGACCACGATGAACAGCCTGTCCCTCAAGAGTGTTGACTGCATCCTGCAAAGCCTGTCCGCCCGGCGCTTTCCCGACATCGTCGTAGAACAGCCGGGACACCCATTGGCGGAACCGTCTCGACCTGATCGGCCAGTTCTCCAGGTGCGTTTCCGCCGGGATCGTTGCGTACCCGTCGCCATCGGGCGTATGCCACAGTTCAACCCCATCCAATCCGTTGACGAGGTCCACAAGTTGCGTGGCGTGCGATTTCTTCGGCGATTCGCCAGGTCCGTGGTCGCCGTCAGAGACTTGCCCATCACCATCGTCGATCGGCTCGTCAGGCTCCGCGTCGATCTTGTTTTTCGTTTCGAGTTCGAGCGATTCGAGCCGCGCAACAACGTCATCCACGTTGACGACCGCCCCGTTGCACAGCCTGCGATCGTTCGCAAATTGCTTCCCCACTTCGCGGCGGCGCTTCGCACTGCCGAGCGGGTATCGGTCACTCGTGATTTCTTGGTCCCCGACGCACGCGATGACCATGATGAAACTTCTGCCGGTCGCCCGTGCCTTGATCGTGAAGGGTAGATCAACCACAGGTGACCGCCGCCTTCCGTTTTGGCTTTCCGCGTCGAGCGATGGACGGCCTTCGTGCGTCGGTCCCGAACGCCGCGCACCGTCGGCAATGCGGACAGCTCAGGGCGTGTAGGACGAGCAAAGTGACTTGCCGGGTCGCGTACCGGCAATCGTCGTCGGCTCGTGCGTCGGCGGCGCGCTGCACTTGTTGAACGAGGTCGGGGATGGAGTCGCTTTCGGGTACCGGGGTGTCAACCAAAACACAATAGAGATCGTGGATGTGGGCGACGCCGAATCGTCTCAGATACGTCGCGGCGCTATTCCACGATGCTTGTTGGTCGTTTTCCGCGCACTGGCGAAGGTATCCGACGGCAACCCCACAGAGCTGGTCCAAGAAGTCGTCAAACCCAAGGCCGAAGGAGTCGGCGGCCCGCGCCAACTCCACGGCGTTTTGCCAGCTCGCGGCCACCAGGCGTCGCTCAATTCCGCGATCGGCCTGAAAGCCCGAAGGGCGAGATTCGACTTGCGAACTAGGTTCTGATATCATCCTCCGTAACTCCGAATCGCCCGCCGGTCGGCACGTTGGCGACGCCGCCGATCGCGCGGGCATTCTTGTTTCCCTAGGGACTTCGATTCTTCCTTGCTTCAATCCAGGCCGACAGGTCTTGCGGATCGTTAAGGACGCGACGTGCAATCCTGACGTGCGGGACTTCTTTCGCTTTTGTGCAACTGTCCAACAGGCGAACGGATATTGACATCACTCGTGCCGCTTGGCGGCGGTCGAGAAGCAGGGGAGGTTGCTCGACGGCGGCGTTCATCGCGTCACCCCCTTCGCTGGCACTTGATTGGGGTCGCGGTCGCTCAGCGACTTGCGCAGGTGCTGCGTCTCAGCCAGCGGAAGCAGCGAGCGGAGCTCGCCGATGCGAGACTTCAGCGCGTCGATTTCAGCGCGGATGACGCGCGGGTCCGGCAGCCTTGGCGTTCTGATTTTCACGCCGCCTATGGTAGACACGTGCCGAATCAGAAATCATGCGCGAGATTCGTACGAGAGTTGAACGAGATTTGAACTACCTTTGGCGCGCTCGCTTTGGCGTTTTTCGCCTTGTTCCAGTGCTCGCGGTTTTCTTCCCACGGGTGCTCGACTTCCGCTTCGCGGTCGGCACGGAATGCGGAATCTCGCGCATCGCGTAGCCCGTACGGCCTTGTCCTGGGCGGTCAACGATGCGTTGCAGCAACGTATCAAGCAGACCGTAAACTCGGTTCGGCGGCTGTCCGATCTCCGTTTGCAGCAACGTTCCTTTTACACGCTCCCCTTTTCTCTCTTGGAGCAGCTTCAGCATCTTGAATGCGGCCTCACCTCGAATCGGTAGACACTTTTCGTCGAGGACCGCAGTGTGGTCGCTGCCGTCTGCGGAGCGCCGCAGGACCAACCGTTCCCAGAGGGGTCCCCTGGTTTCTCGTCGTCGATTAGTGCGTCGCTTGGAGTTCGCCCTGGTGCCCGACGCATCGCCGCCGAGATGGCGTTCCAGGTCCGCCGAAACCTCGGCTAGTACGCATTCGACCCCCGGTCGATCATCGTCGGTCAATTTGGCGACGTCCTCGCGAAGGAAGCGATAGAAGTTCCATGCAGCTAGATCTTCAGCGTCCTTGTCGGTTGCGTCTTCGCGGAAGGGATTCCTAAAGGGTTCCCCCTTCCAGGGCGACAAGTGGTAATCGCATTGGTGTAACGCGTCGTGAATGGCTGCGAGGGTCGCATACTTCTTATCCAAGGGGGTCGTTCGATGAGTGGTGATGGCGATCGAGTCTCGGCGGAACTTCATCGGTATCCCACCGTACTTTTGCTCAGTTTCGCGTACTTCCCGCTCAATCTCGTCGTCAGTCCATTCGAGATGTTCTTGTCGAAGGAACTCTCGGAGCCGAATTCCCTTCCAGCGACCCTCCCGCGCCATTCGCTCCGCCCAACCGCGAGCCATTTGTAGGTAGCGCTCTTTCTTTTGGGGATCGCGCGTGTCCTCGTGAACGGATTCCGCGACGCGGTTGAGCCATCGCTTTTCATCCGTCGACATGAACGATGCTTTTTGAAGCCCTACCCCTTTGGGCAGCTCCTTGCCGCCCGATTTTCCGCTGCCGCTTTGCCCGCCGCCCGACCGAGGCTCGACCGACGGCCCCACGTATTCCGCAGGGTCGGCCTCGACGTCGGCCAACCATTCCAGCACGCTCGCACTTGCCGAATCCGGCAGCGCGTCGACGAGCTGCCGTATGGCGTGGCGCGCCTCCCGCCGCAACTCGGTCGTAAGCTTTCCCCCGTTGATGTAATGGAGTTCGTCTATCGGGTCACGGTCGGGAATGCGCGCGTCATGAATTGCGGCCAGGGTAGCATACTTCTCCGCCCAACTCGCGGGTCCCGGTTCGATGATCGTGCCAAGCCTGGAGTGCAGGGTTCCCGTAAGCCTCGACAACTCTGGAAGTGTCAACAAGGTCGGCACAGCCGAGGCACCCATGAATCTCCCGAACAAGGGGGGCGCTGTCAGCTTCGGGGAAGCCGCAAGCCTCAGATCGAGTGGAACCCAGACACAGAACCCGACCGGCATCTGCACGGCCGTTGGCGAACCCAGGCGGGCCAGGTCCTCGAAGTCGAGGATGTCCAGTTAGTAATCGAATATCCACGTCTTGTCCGTGTCTTCGGCTGGCCTGGTCCGTTCGATGGCGTTCTGGTCGTTACCCCGCCGCTCGTCCTCTGCCGTGCGCGCTTTGAGCTCGGCGAGCGTGAGCGACCCCCGTAGGCAATGCTCCTTTCGCCGTTTCCGCCATGCGAGAAGTTGCTCTTCGTCTCGGTTAATCTCGTCGATGAACGCCGCGCACTGCTCGCCGAATCGCGCTCGCACACGACGGTCCCGGACCAGTGTGCAAACTCGCTGCGCGACCGTTGTGCGCCAATCGAGAGGGTCCTTCATGCCACCATCCCCGGCGGGCCGCTCCCTCGGCGCCGCGCGGATGGTGTCAACGCGGCACCGAGGGAGGCGCTTGGCGTTCCGCTTGCAATCGGTCACGCCTTCCCGCCACAGGCAGGATACCGGGCGGGGCCGAACCTTCAATGGCCGCGCTGACTGACTGTGTGATTCCCCAAACACACGCCCGACCGGAGACGGAGTTAGCGTCACTCCGCACCTGCGCGCGCGGGCCGGTCGCGGGCAAAAACGGGCGAGCCGAAAATGGGTCCCATGCTGAAATGTCGTGTGAACGGAGAGGGGGGTAGCTTCACCGGTACCGTGCGAGCGCGGCGGGTCGTGGGTTAAAAAACGTGGCGGAGAATGGGTCCCATGCGAAACGAGGGGTATCTCGCATCGGGAGTCCCGAAACGGGCCTGGGGTCGGATTCTCGCGCCGCCCACGAAAAAGGGGACCCGTGCGCCGCAGGTGTCATCGCGCGGCACGTTCGGAAACGAGTCGAAAACAGCCTGAAAACAAGCCGAAAACAGGCCGCAAACCGTTCGCATTGTTGGCGTGCCACGTCGTGACGCTGTTTTTGCTACAACGGACCCGTTGTAGAAAAAACCGTGTCAGCGCTTGACACGGTCCGGATCATGGGTTATGGTGTAGGTAGTTCGATGCGACGCGCATCGACAAAGTGGGCCGCGCGATGTTACAAGCATCCGCGGCCCTGGACCCCGGCTATAAGGGAGCCGAAGTCATGCCAACCGTACCATTAGTTTCCCCATCCGACAACGGAAGTAGCGCGAAAGACAGGGCGAAAGCCTTGCGGGCGAGTATCGACGGCCACGTCGAAGCGCTCGCCCGCGCGGTGGACGACGTGCGGGCATCGGACACGTTCCGGGCCTACCTGGACGTGCAAGCCCGGTTCCACAAGTACTCTTGGCACAATTCGCTCTTGATTCTCTTTCAACGCCCGGACGCCGAGCGCGTCGCGGGGTTTCAGACGTGGAAAAAACTCGGACGCCACGTCCGCAAGGGCGAACGCGGGATTATGATTTTCGCACCTTGCCCATTCCACCGCGAAGAGCGCAGCGAATCGGGCGAGTCCGAGTCGGTTGACGGGATTTTCTTCAAGCCGGTTCACGTCTTCGACGTGGCGCAAACCGACGGGCGGGAATTGCCCGATGTCGATTGCCCGGTCATCGACGCCGACGCATCCGCGCTCTTGAATTCCCTGGAGCGTGTCGCGCTCAAGCGCGGAATCGAATTGAAAGCCGAAGCTCTGGACGGGTCGCAATTCGGATACGCCACAAGCGCCGGTCAAGTCGTCATCGACAACACCCACCCAACCGGACAGCGCGCAAAGACCCTTGCCCACGAATTGGCGCACTGCGCCCTACACTTCGGAAAGACCGACAAGGCGACGGTTCTCACGCGCAACATCGCCGAATTGGAAGCCGAATCCGTCGCCTACGTCGTCTGCCGACACTTCGGCTTGGACACGACGGTCCGGTCATCGGCCTACATCGCCCTATGGGACGGAAACGCCAAGGCCCTTCGGGAAAGCCTGGAGCGCATCGCCACGACCGCCCGGACCCTCATCGACGACGTGGACGCGCTGGACGGCGCGGAGTCGGGAATCGCGGTGGCCGCATGACCACCGTATCCGTTTGCAAACGAGCCGGGTTTACCCCTTACTTTCAGCGCTCTTTCGACGCGGTTTCGGACGCTTTGCAGTTCGCCGAATCGTGGTTCCCGAGGCACGTCACGATTCACGACGAATCGGGGAAAGCGCTGGACCCTTGCGACTTGATCCGCGCGAACAAGGCGACGGAGCCCGCTTTGCAATCCGTCGGAAGCGCCGACGGTTCCGATGCGCTCTGTCCGTTCTGCAGCGCGCCGGAAGCGATCATCCTCGCCGACGATGACTTACTCCGCGCCTGCGATACATGCGATCGGGTTTGGTACATCGACGCCGACGGGAACGTCCTACCCGCCGATCGGTGTCCGACGTGCGATTCCGACGCCGTTACCGTTTTCGAGGATGGACGCCGACGCTGCGGCGCGTGCGGCCATGCGTTCTTTTTCGAC
>CAZYEX010000127.1:0-34396 GCA_964646605.1 uncultured Phycisphaera sp.
ATCCGAAATTGGCTACGGGCCTTACCCTCAACCCATTGACCTGAGAACTCGCATGAATAGGCAGTCTGCCGATTCGAGCCGCTACCGTCAGGGAGCGGTTTTTTCGGGGAAACGCCCCGCTTCCTCACGGGCGCGGCTCTGAAAAAAAGCCTTTCACGCACGATCTGAGCCCCGATGATCGGCGCTGGATTTTCGTCTTCGTCCAAGGAAGGGTACAATGAGCCGCGATCATGCGATTTCTGAATCTCGAAACCTTCCGCCTGGGTCTCAACAATCTGCGGCTGCACAAGCTGCGGAGCCTGCTGACCTCGCTGGGGATCATCTTCGGCGTGGCCGCGGTGATCTGCATGCTATCCATCAGCGAGGGCGCCTCCGCCGACGAGATGCGTATGATCCAACTCTTGGGCACCAAGAACATCATCGTCAACTCCGTCAAGCCCCCGCAGACCATGGAGACCTCGCAGCGCAACACCGCCCTCGTCGAATACGGCATCACCCACGCCGACGTGTCCATCATCGAGAAGACCATCCCCCACGTCACCCACGTCGTCCCCCTCCGCACCGTCGGATTCCGCGCCAGACACGCCGACCGCCAAGCCACCCTCGACGTCATCGGCACCACCCCCAACTTTTTCGACGTGGTCAACATCAGCGTCAACCGCGGACGAGCGCTGAGTTCCGAAGACACGGCCGGCAAGGCCAACGTCTGTGTCATCGGCGAGCAGGTCCGCACCGAACTTTTCCCCTTCAAAGACCCCCTCGGCGAAGCGATCCTCGTCGAGCGATACCCCACGGCCATCCCCTTCACCGTCGTGGGCATCCTTCAGCAAGTGCAAACCGCCGGCGCCCCCGCTCGCGGCGTCGAGGAGCGAAACCTCAACCGCGAAATCTTCATCCCCTTCTCCACTTCCATGTCCCAGTTCGGAGAGATCACCCGCCGCATCGGGGCCGGCTCCCGCGAACTCATCAAGATGCAATACTCCGGCCTCTACGTCACCGTCGATGACATCGAAAACGTCCTCCCCGTCTCCGACATGGTCGGCCGCGTCTTCGAGCACGGACATCCCAAGCTCGACTTCGAAATCAAGGTCCCCCTCGCCCGCCTGAAACTCGCCGAAAAGAAAAAACGCAACAACCAACTGACCCTCGGCTTCATCGCGGGCATTTCCCTTCTCGTCGGCGGCATCGGCATCATGAACATCATGCTCGCCACGGTCACCGAACGCACCCGCGAAATCGGCATCCGCCGCGCCCTGGGTGCTCGCCGCAAACACATCACCGTGCAATTCCTCGTCGAAACCGTGGTCCTCTCCACCGCCGGCGGATTGCTCGGCGTCGCCCTGGGCATGTTCGGGGCCTACGCCGTCACCACCTTCGCCGATTGGGAAACCATCGTCAGCGCCTGGTCCGTGGCCGTCAGCTTCGGACTCTCCGTCCTGGTGGGCATCTTCTTCGGCATGTACCCGGCCATGTCCGCCGCACGCCTCGACCCCATCGAAGCCCTACGCTACGAATAACGCCCCCGTCCCCGACCCCAATTCGACCCCAACGGGGTCGTCTACAACAGCCGTGGGCAAGTTCGCCATCGGCGGAGTATGTGTTTAGCGATTTTCGCCCCACCGGGGCGACGGAATGTAGCCAGGGGTGGAGTCCGCCGGAGGCGGACGGAACCCCTGGTCGCGTCGTCCCTCCAACCCCGCCCCGGAGGGGCGGCGGAACCATGGAAAGCAAGAACCTCGCCCTAAACACGAACTCGGCGGACGCCGCCCAGGGAACCGACGGCCCCGATGATTCACTTGACCCTGAAGGGGTCGCATATTCGACGCGGAGTTCGGCGATTCACAATCGTTCCAGCGGTCAGCACCAGCAACGTCCACACCGCCATTTCCCAAGCGGAGACGGCCGGGATGCCCGCCGGACCGACGGCGGCGACGATGGTCGCGTGGGGCTGCGTCGCGCCGAACGTATTCAGCCTGAAAGGCTGATCGACAATAGCCGTGGGCAGAGCGCAGCGCCGCCCACGGAACCGACGCCACAACCAACCCTCCCCCTCTCCCTCCAAGGGAGAGGGCCGGGGTTAGGGTGATGTTGCGCCGCGTGCCACTGGCAGCTCGTCTGCCAGTGCTCCGGGTGCCAAGGCCGGTTCACCCGCCAGTGCCCATCTTTACACCGGCCTCGCCGACGCTTGGGCCAAGCTCCGCAACACAAACTTTCGTGTTTCCAAGTCGCTGATCGATCGCATCCTCAAAGACCATCGACGTTCGTGATATTCATGTTCGCGCTGCTCTTGTTCGACACCGGCAATCGAGGAGTGAACCGGCTGTGCGAGCCAATGGTAACGGCAGGTGCGAGCACCTGCCCTACAAGGCCGGCGAATCGAGCACTTCGAGTACGACGAACACATCGCCGCCGTAACGTGCAACGGGCACGACGCGGTGGGGCACGGTCTCGCTCCCATTCCAGCCCCTGGCGCGTAATGTTCTCGACGTGCAATCCTGCGCCGGGCGGTTCCGTACGCGGCTACGGATGTGCGTCGCGGGTCGCTGGATCGGCCAACGTGTTGATTCGTAACTCAAGTTCTTGTGCTTCGAGGCTGTGTCCTAAGCGTCTCATCAAGTCCGCGCATTCCCGCAACGTCTCCAGGTAGCGAATGTCGCTTTTGTCGATAGATTCGACGAACACGGCGGCCCATTTCACCTGATACGCCGCCACCACAAGTTCACCGCGTTCAATGGCCGCAGGAGCCTCGCGGAGATAGGACTCAAGCGTGCCGAGCAGCGCGCGGGCAAGCGCCATCGTATCGTCAAACAGAAACTTATGGAGATCCGACTGACTCCGCAGCTCTTCGACCTCCGCACTCGTACAAGTTTGTCGAACGCCGCACGCCCCGAACTCCGGATGGGTGATAACCTTGAAGCATCGGCGGTGATCGCGGATCGCCGCGAGGAGCGGCTCCAGCGGGACGCGCTGGGGTTGATCGGTGTAATAGGCGTCGTTGTGCTTATCTGCCCAGTCGAGGCTTGCCGGAACTCTGGGAACAACGACTTCGCCTTCGACGAGCATTTCGCCTTCACCGCCAGCTCCCATGATCCGCCAGGCGTGCGGCTCGTTGGGCGCGCCACGTGTTAAGAATAGGAGCACTCGCTGCCCGACTCCATACGGGGCCCAGCGGTGACCGCATCCCCAGTTGGCGAACTTGCGGATTTCGAGGGGCGCGGGCTCGAACGACCCGGCTACAGTCTGCACAACATCGACGCCGAAGGTCTCGGCGCGGACATCGTTGATGGCGCCGATGACGATGAGGTCGGCGCCACCACACAGATACGACAGACGCAACGTAGAGAATTTGCCCTCGGCCGCGGCGACGACGAACAGGGGTGCCGCGACCGCGAGACAACGGTATGTCGCTTTGTGGTTCATGGATGGACTCCATCGCATAATCTTAGGGCAGCTCCTTGGGACCTGCCTTCACCGTCATCGTGCAGCGGCAGGTCGATGACCACCCCGACCACCCGGCACGTGCGCGAACCGCGAATGGTAAAGGCAGGTGCGAGCACTTGCCCTACCGGGCTGGATCATGATCGCGCCGCTTCGCGCCGCAAGGACTGATGCGCCTGGTAGCGGGCGATCTCCTCCTTGAACTGGTTGATGGTCCCCTTCAGCGACCGCATCGTCAGCTCGCGGACGTGCTCGTCCTCGCTCGTGTCGTTGCGAAGTTCTTCGTAGCGCAACTCCAGCCGATGGAGTTTGGCATGCGTGTTGGCCAGTTCAATGTCGTTCTTCAGGCTCATGGACAGATCTCGATCATGCCTTTGGGAACGCCCGTCCGATCCGTGCCGAAGGTGACGTTCACATAATCATCAAAGTCCGCCTGTCCCACCAATTTCATCTCGAGGAAGGGCAGACCCGCGTTCAACTCCGCCTCCGCGACCGGGTCCGCTGGAAACCCGCGGCCGATCAGCAGCACGCAGTCCACGTCGTTCGGTTCCATTATATCGGCGACGAAGCTGCCATTCAAGACAATCCGCCGGACGCCTGCGCGGACTGCAAGCTGGACCATCCAGCGCACCGAATCCATCTGCACGCGGCGAAGCTCCGACTGCCGCCCGAACCGCGCCTCGATCTCCGCGAGCGCCGCACCGTGTAGGCCCGGCGGACGGCAGCCGGATTCGTCGAAGGGTGGAATCACTCAGTTTTCTTGCTCGGCGCTGCGCGGGATCATGTCGTTGGCCATCGATGCACCCGCCCATCCAATCCCGGCGCGCCGGCACCCCAATGATGTGGGGAACTATACCAAAAAGGTCGGGGGTGCATCCAGCCCGCCGGGGAGCAGTACCGACCTTGCGGGAGGTTCCCCGGACGAATCGGGGGCCTCTACGCCGGGGCCGCGGGCGGCAAGGGCCTCCGCGGGGTGTGACCGCTCGCCCGCCGTGCCCCCGCCGTTCTCGAACTTCGAACTTTGAACTTCGAGTTTCCTACCTCCCGCGTCCCGTCCCCACTTGCCTTGCCTGCCGCTGCCTCGCTTCGTCACCCAATCTCCAATCGAAAATCGACAATCGCAAATCGACAATCGTTGATCCCCGCCGCCTTGTTTCGAACTTCGAACTTTGAACTTCGAGTTCCCTACCTCCCGCGTCCCGCCCCCACTTGCCTTGCCTGCCGCTGCCCCGCTTCGTCACTCAATCTCCAATCGAAAATCGCCAATCGTCGATCCCCGCCGCCTTTTTTCCAACTTCGGACTTCGAACTTCGAGCTTTGAACTTCCCCCGCTCGTTGCCCCGCGGCTCAAGGTCTGTCCGGGGCGATGGAGAAGGACAAGGTGGCGAAGACCAGGCGCTGGAATTCCCACTCGGCATACGCGGATTCGAGCAGCGTGGCCATGTCCGGTTGGATGACAGCGTCGTGTCTCTTGCGGGCGTTGACGACCACGGTCACCGGTTGGCTGAAGTCCACCATCCCGTCAAAAAGGCGAAGTTCCACCTCCGCGATGCGCTTGGTTGCAATGGTGACGGTCTGCCCCACGACGCGCCCGGCCAGGAAGAACAACTTCTCTTGCAGCACATCGGTAATGAACGCATCGCGGTCTGCGCCGGGCGAAGGGAGGATGGACAGTTGATCGTCAGTCCATACGTCGCCGTACAGCTTGCTCGCCCGCAGCCAACCGAGATCGCCTTGGCCCAAGTAGCGAAACGAACGCCGAGCCGCCACCCCCGGACGCGGCCGCAAGGCGTTTTCAAGCCACGTCAGATCGTCGCGGATCGCGTGACCGTCCACGGTTTTCCCATGCGGCGAGTCGACGAATGGGGTCGGCGCACCGCGCACGGGAAGTCCCGCGCCGCGTGACCAAGTCTCGATGGCGGAAAGCCGAGCATCCAGCAGCGTCGCGGTCGGGTCCGCTTGCGGGTCGGTGACAAGCGGGCGAACGCCCAGCAGCGGCGTGTGCGAAAGGTTCGGCAGGAGAATCGGCAGAAGTTGTTCGGCGTACGGCAGGCGCGGCACGGATGCCACCGTTATGACACCCGCGAAGAGATCGGGGTTGAACATCGCCGCCGTCCAAGCCGCCTCCCCGCCCCGGCCGCGGCCGAACAGAAAAACCCGCTCGCCGTCCAGAGGAAGGTTGCGCCGCGCTTCGCGGAGGATCGCTCGAAGATCACGCGCCGCCTGCGGGTGCTGATGAAACCCGCCGCCGATGGGACGGTCGAGGACCGCCAAGAAGCACCCCTCACAAAACGCGGGACCGAGCGAGGTGATGGCCCGTTCGAGGGCGAGGTCGTGATGGCCCATCTCGTCGACATCCGGCAAACAAAGAACCAAAGGTCGCGCGCGGTCGGGAGCCGGGTTCTTGAATCCTCTCCACCACACCTTCACCGTCTCCGCAGATTTCGTGGGCAGGGAAAAGAAATCCGCCACGGGAAGCGGCGACCACAACTTCGCCGCCCTGACCGATGCCGCAACCTGCTCGACGGAGTTCCCCGACGCAGTACGAATCTCAGCGACCAGCCCTCGGCGCTGCTCGTCCTCAACCGTTTGGAAATACGATTGAACCAGTCGATCGAGTTGGCCTCGCCCGGACGGAACGTCGTTCGCAACCTCCGCGCGCGGCTGACCGTGAACACCCCCAAGTGAACCAAGTACCCAACCTCCAACCCACCAGCGAACCGAGCGGTACATGTGTGCTCCCGACCTACGCGGCCTCCGACTTCGGTGTTGCATACCCCGATCCCGTGTCGATGGTGCCCTCGTTTTATGCAAGCAGGTTACCGAATCGTGGGGATCGCCTCGACCAGCCCCGCAGATGACAAATCCTGGCGGACTACCGACATTAGGATAATAAAAGAACTGTAACTGAATCAACTTCGACTGACGACAGGAACTGCGTTCGTCTCCGGGCGCGGTGGGCTATTGGATTGACACCGGCCCCCTGCATCCTACAATCCGCTTCGTCTTTTCGCGGCTCGATGGCGGCTCGTCCGCCCTGGCCGCGCACGAGGTTTCCGCGCCGTCGTAGGTTGTCGGCCCCAAGGCGATGTTACCCGAACCTTGCGGGGTGATCGGCGCGGGGAATGTTTGGGGATGGTCGCAATGACCGTGGAAGCGTTATCACGTGGTCGCTCGAACCGTGCGAAGTGACGCAATTGGGCACGGGCCGCCCGGGTTTGGGGCGGGAAGTCGCCACGCCGGACGGAGTCGGACGATGAACTAAGAGCCGTCGACTGCCGTTGGCCTGGATTTTTGGGCTTCCGCGTGGGAAGGCAGTTTGCGCCCACGCTTTTTTTTGGCCCGCGGGCGGGCGACCCGACAGAGGGTCTCGAACAAGGACGTCATGAATACGGAACTGTTGCGTTTTATAGACTCGCTCAGTCGCGACAAAAACATTCCGAAAGAGAATGTTTTTGTGGATCTGGAAGCGGCCATGGTGTCGGCGGCACGGAAGGCGTACGAGGACACGGACGACGTCGCCGTACGCATCGACCGCGTCACTGGGGACATCGCCGCATTGGTGGCGGGGCAGGCGATCGACATGAAGACGCTGGGCCGCATCGCGGCTCAGACCGCCAAGCAGGTGATGATCCAGAAACTGCGCGAGGATGAACGAAACGCCACCTTTGACGAATACTCGCAGCGCGTCGGGCAGGTGGTGACGGGCACGTTGATCCGCTACGAAGGCGGCGGGATGGTCATCAACCTCGGGCGCACGGAGTCGTTCATGCCGCGAAGCGAGCAGATCCCCGGGCAGATGCACCAACCCGGCGAGCGCATCCGGGGCATGGTCTTGGACGTTCGCGAGGAACAGAACCAAGTTCGCATCGTCTTGACGCAAACGCACCCTGATTACATTCGGCGGATGTTTGAGATGGAAGTTCCGGAGGTCGCGGAGCGGATCATCGAAGTCCGGGCCCTGGCCCGCGAGGCCGGCTATCGCACCAAAATCGCGGTCTCCTCGATCGACCTGAAGGTGGACGCGGTCGGGGCGTGCGTGGGGGTTCGGGGAAGCCGCATCAAGAACATCGTGGACGAACTGGGCGGCGAAAAGATCGACATCGTCCGCTGGAACGAATCTTCGCAGGTGCTCATCACCAACTCGCTCAAGCCGGCGGAAGTGAAAGAGACGTTCCTTTGTTTTGAACTGGGTCGGGCAACGGTGATCGTGGAAGAGGATCAACTGTCGTTGGCGATCGGTAAGCGCGGACAGAACGTTCGACTGGCGGCCCGCCTGACGGGGTGGGACATCGATATCCTGACTCCGGCGGAATACGACAAGAACGTGGAGCAGCTCGAGCACACCCTCAAGACCGTGGTGGGCGTCGAAGACGTGATGCTCGACAAGATGTTGGCCTTGGGGTTGATCTCGCTGTCGGATGTGGCCGAGGTTGGTCAAGAACCGCTGGTCACGGAGTTGGGAGTGCCCGAGGATTTGGCGAAGAGGATCATCGAGGTCGCGGCGGAAGCGGCGGAGCGGATCGCGGTGGAGGAAACGGCTCGCAAGGCCTCCGAGGCCGCGGCGAGAAAGGCGGCGGCGGAAGCGGCGCGATTGGCCGGAGTGGGCGCCGAGGCGCCCGCCGCACCCGCCCCGATGACCTCCGAACAACGCGAAAAGGTGCTGATCGCCGATCTGGCTGCGGGTTGGCGGGCGGAGAAACGCGCCGAGGAGAATCTGGCCAAGAGCAAGGAAGAAGCCCCCGCGGAGTTCGCGGCCCAGCGGGATGATGACGACTAGTCCGTCATGCGAAACCATCGAGCGCCTACGGGTCCCAAAGGGCGAATGCGAATCAGCGGATTGGGGAGGTAACGGTTGTCTGAAGTCAAGCGCGTTCACATTCTGGCCAAGGAATTGAACGTCTCCAGCAAGGCGATCATCGACAAGTGTCATGCCGAGGGCATCGACACGGTGAAGAATCACATGTCGACGCTGAGCGCCGGTCTGTACGCGACCATCCACGAATGGTTCAGCGAAGGTCGGCACGACACTGCCCTGGAGACGGCGCAGCGTGTGGACCTGTCGCGGGCCCGAATCAAACCGCGGCGGCGGAAGGGCGAAGCCGGCGACGATGCGGTCGATGAGACGGTCGGCGAGAGCGAAATCGGTACGGCTACGGCGGTGATGGAATCGCCGCCGACGGCGGAAGTCGAGGTCCCGGCGGCGGAAGAGTCGCTTCCGCCCATCGAGCACGAGCCCGTCGAAGAACCGGTGGTCACCGTGGTGGAGGAAGTCGTCCTCCCGCCGCCGCCGCCGGCTCCGGAAATCCCCGTTGCGGTTCTGCCCGTCGTGGAGGTCGAGGTCGTCACGCCCCCAGTCGCGGTGAGTGTGGAAACGGCGCCGCCGGCGACGGTCGTCGAAGCGCCCCGGGTTGCGGCCAAAGCCCCGATGGGTCCAGCCGGACCGCAGAACGTGCCCCAGGCAGCCAAACTTCAGGGACCGCGGGTGGTTCGATATGAAGCACCTGATTATGACGTCGGACCGCGGTCGCGCGGTCGCGTCGGGCCTTTGCGCCCCATGGGGGGGGCCTCGCCGATCACCCCCTTGCGCCCCCCGGCACCGGGCACCGACCCCGCCAAGGAAGCCGAAAAGGAGGCACAGCGCCGCAAGGGACGCATCAATCCGCGGCGTGCCGACGGGCGGCTGAACGAGTCCGGCGAACAACTGGCGGAATGGCGTGATCGCGATCTCGCCGAGCGCAAGGAACGTCTGGCCGGGGCGACGGGACGCAAGATCCATCGTCGCCGTTCAAGCCCCACCACGCCGGGCGGGCACGCGGTGCCCGCCGGTCCTAGGACCACCGCGACGGTCCACGAACCGGTGCGAATGAAGGAATTCTGTGCCGCCACCGGTCTGAACTTCATTCAGTGTTTCAAAGTTCTTCGCGACGAACACAAATTGCTCGCCAACGTCAACATGACGCTTCCCCCCGAGATCGCGCAATTGCTTGCCCTGCACTTTGGGTTGGCGTTGGAGGTCGTTCCCGCCCGAACGCAACTCGACGAGCTGGAGGAGCTGTTTTCCAATCGCGAGCGTCTCAACCTCCAGCCCCGCCCGCCGGTGGTGACTATGCTGGGGCACGTGGATCACGGCAAGACCAGCCTGCTGGACGCCATGCGCAAGGCGCGAGTGGCGGCGGGCGAGGACGGCGGGATCACCCAACACATCGGTTCGTATCACCTGATGACCGCCCACGGTCCGGTGACGTTCATGGACACTCCGGGGCATGAGGCGTTCACGGCCATGCGCGCCCGGGGCGCGAACATGACCGACGTGGTCGTTCTGGTGGTGGCCGCGGATGACGGCGTCATGCCCCAGACGGTCGAAGCGATCCATCACGCCCAGGCGGCGAAGGTGCCCATCGTCGTGGCCTTGAACAAGAGCGATCTGGGGGATCAAAACAAGCTGAAAATCTACGGACAACTCGCGGAGCATAGCCTCAACCCCAGCGAATGGGGCGGCGAAGTGGACGTGATCCCTACGTCGGCGACGACGGGAATGGGCGTCACGGAGTTGTTGGAGCATTTGGCGGACCTGAGCTCCCTGTTGGAACTCCGCGCCGATCCTACGGTGCCGGCGTATGGCACGGTAATCGAATCGGAAATGAAGCCCGGTGTGGGGGCCGTGGTGCGACTGCTGGTCCAGGACGGCACACTGAACGTGGGGAACTTCGCGGTCTGCGGGAACGCCTTCGGGAAGGTGCGGGCTTTGTTGGACGACTGCGGAAAACGGATGAACGCCGCCGGTCCGGGGATTCCCACGGAAGTTTGGGGCTTGGACGAGCCGCCCTCGGCGGGCGACAAGCTCTACGTGGTCGACAGCCTGCAAGACGCCAAGGAAATCGCCTCGCAAGCCAAACGCCTGCGGACGGAGACGGGCCGCTTGCAATCGCGGAAGATGAAGACCCTGGAGGAGATGTTCCTGCGGCGGGATACGGAGGAGATCCCCGAACTCAACTTGATCGTGAAAGCCGACGTGGACGGGAGCCTTGCGGCGCTGAAGTCGGCGCTCTCCGAGATTCCCTCGGACGAGGTCCGTCTGACCATCCGTCACGCTGCGGTGGGCGGGGTCAACGACAGCGATATCCTGCTGGCGGAAACGTGCAAGGGAATCATCGTGGCGTTTCGCGTGGAGACTTCGTCCGGCGCCAAGCGTCTGGCGGATCAGCACGGCGTGGACGTCCGTCCCTACCGCGTGATCTACGACGTTTGTGATGAGATCCGTAAGGCCTTGTCGGGCATGTTGGCGCCGGAAGAGCGCATCGAGTCGCGGGCGACCGTCTCGGTTCGCCAGGTCTTCCGCATTACCAAGGTGGGGTTGGTGGCGGGTTCCTATGTGACCTCGGGGACGTTGGAGCGGAGCCACCAGGCCAAGGTGATCCGCGACGGCGTGGTCGTCCGCGAGGGTTGCCGCATCGGCTCCCTGCGGCACGTGAAGGATGACGTCCGCGAGGTGCGGGCGGGGATGGAATGCGGGATCCGCCTCGACGGATTCGAGGATATTCACCAGGGCGACGTGATCGAGACCTACGAGGTGGTCAAAATCGCCCGGTCGCTGTAAGAGAATGCCTGGTTGGACCGACGATACAGTCGGTCGCGCAAGTTTTGCGGGCGGTTAGAAATCGTCCCGAGCAAGTCGGCGGGACGGCGGCGGTTCGATGATCGAGTTCAAGGCCGAGTGCGGTCACACCGTTCGCGCCCGAGACGAGGACGCCGGAGGAACCGTTCGCTGTTCGTACTGCGGTCGCAATGCCGCGGTCCCGGATAACGCCAACCGCGACTTGGACTTCCTGTTTGCCGAGGTGCAGCAGCCCGCGCAGGAGGGAGGCGGTCGGAAGCGGCGGCGCAAGGCGCGGAAAGAGGCGGCCGCGGCGCGTCCCAAGCGGCCGGGAGAGTTCAATCCCTTTGCGGTGATCCTGCGCCTGGTGTACGCGGCGGCGCTCATCATGATCGTGGTGGTGGTGGCCCGTAAGTTTGTGATCCCCATGTTCGATTCTCAAAAATATGCGGCGAGGCTTTCTGGGACAGGACCTGGGGCCAAGACCGCCGCGGCGAAAGAGGACGCGGCGCACAAGAGCCAACCGCGCGGGCCGGGTTACATCTGTGAGCCTCGACCCGCGGGACTGTACGTCGCCTCGACCCCTCCAGGAGCCAAGGTCTTCTGCGTCGATGAATCGCGAGCGCCCACCTCCGGACGAATCCACCAGGTCTCCGGTTGCCTGACCGGTACGACGCCGGGCGGATTCCCGCGCGCCGGCGACGGCAACTATGTGGTGGAGGTCGTTTTCCCGTGGAACGATCGCAACCTGACCGATTCGTCCCTGAGCAACTATCAAAAGTACATGGAACTACGCAAGAAACTTCGCGACGCCTCCAGCGAGCAGCGCAAGCAACTCCTCGATGATTATTTTCTCCCGGATGAGGCCTCGGCCTTCTTCGTCGACCAGGCCGACGATCAGATTTACCTCGTGCGCCAATACCGCGGAGTGTCGGTGCGCGGCAGCCGCAGCGCGGGCGTTCGATCCGTGTTCCTTCCCAAGCTGTTCAGCGGCGCGGATGCCAAGAAGTTCCAGCTCGAACCGCTGATGACGGGGTACATCCCGGATACGAAGTGCTATGAATTTGACGAACGGCACGTGCGCAGCGAACTGGGGTTTTACGACGTGGCGGAAGCGGATCAACCTTGGGTGCTCACGGGGTTGTCGCGCATCGGAGCCATTCCCTGCATGACCACCGACCGCCGGTTGGTGATGTTCAAGATCGACGTTCACACCGGGGCCTTGGGCACGCCGGAAATTCATCGATCGCCGCGATGATCGTGGGAGTCTTGACCATCGACATGGCGCTGTTCGAGGCCCAGACGCTCAAGGACAAGCGCAGGGTGCTGCAGGGGTTCAAACAACGGGTGAGAGATCGGTTCAATGTCTCCGTGGCGGAAGTGGAACATGGCGATTCACCCAAACGCACTCGATTGGGCATCGCCGGAATTTTTCGGGAATCGCGGGAGGCGCACTCCTTGCTCGATCGGATCGTGGACATGGCCCGCCAGACCGGCGGTTTGACGCTGCTGGAGTATGAGCGGGAGCTGTTGTAAGAACACGGAAGGCCGCGAGGGCGGAGGGCCCGCCTGGGACGGGGAATCGAAGGAACATGAGACCGTATCGAGTGGAAAGAGTGGCCAGCCTCGTACGCGAGGTCGTGAGCGAGGCGATCGCTCGCCGGATCAGCGATCCGCGGGTGTCGCCGTTGACCACCATCACGCGGGTGAAGGTGAGCGGCGATCTCCTGACGGCGACGGTGTACCTGACGGTGACCGCGGACCCGGTCGCCGAGCGGCTTTCGGTGACGGCATTGCAGCACGCCACGGGCTTCATTCAGCGCCTGGTGGCCAAGGAATTGGAGCTTCGCCAATGCCCGGAGCTGCGCTTCGCGGTGGATGAGGAACTGAAAAAAGTTCAACATACCATGGACCTCCTCCGAGAGAACCGCAAGAACCGTCCGGACCTGTTCCCCAAGGAGGAGTGGGAGGCAGCGGACGAGGCGGTCGAGGCCGAACGGTCCGCGGACGACGCGGAGGGTGCGTCGGCCGAGGAACCGGAGGAACCGAGCTGATGAAAGACGGAACGCTCTACGCAACCAAGCTCAAACGGGCATATACCAAGCTGCGGCAGTCGGGGATCGTGGCGCCGAACGAAACGGAAGCAGAGGACGATCCCATACGACGCTTGGCGTTGTCGATCCTCGGTGAGGATTGCGGAGAGGCGGAGGCGGCGGCGGCGCTCGAGCGTCTGTTCTCGGTGATGGTGGACTGGAACGAAATCCGCGTGTCGACGGCGGAACAGGTGCAGCGCGCCGCGGGGCTCAAGGTCGCCGATGCCGTGGATCGAACCCACCGCTTGACCAAAGCCCTGCACGCGATCTATCTCACCGATCATCGGATTGCCCTGGATCGGCTCAAGAACATGGGCCGTCGCGAGGCGCGGCAGTTGTTGGAATCCATGCCCGGCATCAACGACTATGCGGCGGCGGCGGTGATGTTGTGGAGCTTCGGCGGTCACGCAATTCCGGTGAACGACGCCCTGCTGCAGGCCCTGCGCGAGGCGGAGCTCGTCCATCCCCAGGCCACCCGCGTGGAGGTACAGGCGTTTCTGGAGCGCAACGTGCCGGCGGCCCAGACCAAGGAATTCTGCGCCGTGATCCGGGGGCTCAAGCCCGGCAAACCTCGGGGGGCGGCGTCGCCGATAAGAGGATCGAAGTCGGCGAGGAAGCCGGAGAAAAGCGTACCCAAGTGATCGACCGGCAGACGCGATCGGCCGGGGCGCAGCGAGGGGAAATGACAGTCACGTTGGATTCCAGCACCGCCCGATCCCAAGGGGGGACGTACCGCGACAGGCAGATCGTCTTGGACGATCTGGTGGATTGGGTGGAGGGAATGCGGGTTTCGGTCACCCCGATCGTCACCCAGCCCGCTGGGGCCAAGCTCGACGGTCACGTCATCATCGTCGGGTTCGGATTGGCCGGTCGATGCGTGGCCGACCTTCTGGATACGGCGCGGTTGCCCTACACCCTCATCGAAAAAAACGAAGTCACCATCGAGACCCAGCGGGCCCTTGGACGACGGGCGGTGATGGGCGACGCATCGGACACGCGGACGCTGGTGGAGGCCGGGCTGACCACGGCGGCGATCCTGGCCCTTACCATCCCCGATGAGGAAGCGGTGCTCAAAGCGACTTCGCTGGCGCGGCGTTTGAGACCGGAAATCTACATCATCGCCCGCACCAACTACTCCTCGAAGGGGATGCAGGCCTCCCAACTCGGCGCCGACGACGTGATCAAGGCCGAACAGGCCGTCGCCTTCCAGTTCTACGACCGCCTGAGCCGCCGCCTCGCCCGAACGCCCCGTTCCTAAAGTCACAGTCCCTTTATCGGGACGATGTCTCAAAAATGCGAAACGCAGGCTGCGGGCGAGGCCTCTTTTTGGCCTCGCTGACGCCCCACCGGCCGAACCGACCCCCCTTTTTTTGTTGCATCCAGCCGACGGACCGGATAGCCTAGTGGACGGGGGTTCTTGTTGTTACGGGGTTCAAGCCCGATGTGCGCGAGATCGCAGTCCGGGGATTCCGATCCCACGAGGCGGGGACGTCGCGTCGTTAATTTTTTTGACCACGTGTCAGCACGTGGAGTGCTCATGCGAGTGGAAGGCGGGGGTTTGATGTACCCACGACGACGGGGTCTGATGTGGGCGGGTTCGACGGTCGCGGTGTTGTGCGCGGCGGTTGTCCCCATGTTGGGCGCGGCTCCGATTCAGGGCGAGGTTAGGAAGGCAAATCCGTTTGCGCCGCGGGGCAGCGCCAACCTGGAGTTCGATGAGGCGGCGCTGGCCGAGCTGGGTTGGTCGGCGGCGGTGCGCAGCGTCGAGGCGCAGGGTCCCGGCCAGGCGCGTCTGAGTTCCGAGATTCGTGAAGGGTCGCTCGTCGAGCTGGCCGGTGAATCCGGCGGCGCGGGCGACGTTCTGTCCGCACGGCTGGGGACGCTGGGCGGCGCGGTTCTGGCTGCGGGTGAGCGACGGGTCGTCATCGGCAACCTCTCCATCAGTAAACAGACCGACGGGTCATGGCAGGTGCTCGACGGTTTGGACGACGCGGCGCAAGCCGTTTTCGACCTCGGCTCGTTGACCGTCGACGCCCCACGCTGGGCGGAGGCGTTCCGCCTGGCGGGCGAGCTTGTCGTCGCCCCTTCCTTGGCGGAACGGATGGGAACTCCGCAGGCCGCGGGCAAGGTCGTCGGGCGGGTGGTGGTGATGGCCGAGCGAACGCCGCTCGAACCCGCGCTGACCGATGCTGCGGTCGCCCTAACGACGACACCCCTCGACGAAACCGGCGGAACCGCGGTGGTCATCGGACCGGACGTCATCGTCGGCGACCTCTACCAGGTGAGCAATTATGGAAGTTCCGGCGGGATTTCCGCCTTCGCCGTCGGGACAATTTCTTGCAACATCGGCGACGTGTGGCTGAACTGGTTTTCCTACAACAACCAGCATCCGGTGATCGGGCAGAGCCTCTACCGCCTCAAGAACAACCGCTTCGAACACATTGGGCAGAGCTGGCTCAAGCACGGGTTCTATGCTTTGTCGGATAATCTTTGTCACTCGAATTGTCAGCCGACCGACGGTACGCATTTGGGTGTTCATTGTGCGGATCCGTACTCTTCGTCGCTCAATGGGACGCAATACAACCTGGGTCCCAAGTATCAGGTGGATGCACACACCGGTTCTTATCCGTATCCGCCGGCCGGTCCTCCGTATTCCGGCAATATCGCCCGTCGGTTGCAGGTGAAGAACAGCGATCTCGACCCGGCCTTGGACGGCGGCGGGTTGTATTTTGTCGAGGGTCAGTATGTGACACCCGACGACGCGGCGTCCGGAAATCAGAACAACAACGCCTCGTACCGGCGGGCGCTGGTGGGCGGGGGCGGGAGTTCGTGGTCACTTACGCTGACCTCTTCGACGCAGCGCCAACAAGCCGCCATCCGCGCCTGGAAAGACAACGATCCCACCAACGTCGTGGAGACCGATGTACAGGTTCCGGGCGAAGGGTTGTTCATTGTCTCGGCGAGGGTCACCGACCTGCAGAACGGATATTGGCACTACGAATACGCCGTGCAAAACCTCAACTCCCATCGCTCGGCGCGGGCCTTCTCCGTTCCCATCGACCCCACGGGCAAGATCATCAACATCGGGTTCCACGACGTTGCGTACCACAGTGGGGAACCCTATTTCATGACCGACTGGCCGGCGACGGTGTCCAACGGCATGATCCGCTGGTCCACCGACGAGTACAATACCAACCAATCCGCCAACGCACTGCGTTGGGGAACGTTGTACAACTTCCGCTTTGACGCCAACCGTCCGCCACAGAGCAGCGAGATCACCTTGACCCTCTTTCGGCCGGGAACACCGGCGGAAGCCGCTGCGGCGAGCATCGGTCCGGTCACCAATGCCAATGATTGCAACGGCAACACTATTCCGGATAGTCAGGACATCGCCAACGGGACGAGCCAGGACTGCGACGGCGATCTGATCCCCGACGAATGCGAAGTGTATGGTCTGGCCGCGACGCGCGTGGCTGCGGGGCTGGATCGCCCGGTCTATGTCACCGCGCCGCCCGGTGACTTGAATCGGTTGTTCATGGTCGAACAGTCGGGGCGCATTCGCATTCTTACCGGCGGGGCGGTCCTTGCCACTGCATTTCTTGATCTATCCGCGCAGATCAACTCCGACGGCGAGCGCGGGCTATTGAGTGTGGCGTTCGATCCCAACTTTGCCTCGAACGGATATTTCTACGTCAACTATACGGACCTCTCGAGTAATACGGTCATCGCGCGATATTCTGTGTCGGGTGATCCCAACGTAGCCAACAGTGGAAGCGAAGTGGTTCTCAAGACCATTGTTCAGGATACCGCCAACCACAAGGGAGGACAGTTGCAGTTCGGCCCCGACGGATTCCTCTATGTGGGCATGGGCGACGGCGGCGGAGCGTTTGATCCGTTCAATCGGGCACAGGATTCCTCGACTTTGCTGGGGAAAATGCTGCGGCTAGACGTGAACAGTCCCCCGGACTACATCCCCGCGGCCAATCCGTACGTCGGCCCCAGCCTGCCGTTGGACGAAATCTGGGCCATGGGTTTTCGCAATCCGTGGCGATTCAGTTTCGACCGCGAACGCGGGGACTTATACATCGGCGACGTCGGGCAGAACTCGCTGGAAGAGATCGACTTCCAACCCGCTTCCAGTGTCGGCGCTGAGAACTACGGCTGGCGTTGCATGGAAGGGTCCTCGTGCACGGGACTGTCGGGATGCACCTGCAACAGTCCCACACTCACCCTGCCCATCGTCGAATACCCTCATGTGAGCGGCGACTGCTCGGTCACCGGAGGGTATGTCTATCGCGGCTGCGCCATGCCCAATTGGCAAGGCACATATTTCTACGCCGATTTCTGCTCGGACAGGATTCGCTCGTTCCGCTACTCGGGCGGTTCCGTTCTGGACCACGTCGACCGCACGGCCGAGATGATACCTGCCGAAGGTCTGATTACCTCGATCTCCTCCTTCGGGGAGGACGCAGCCGGCGAACTGTACATCGTCAGTCACGACGGCGACGTCTACAAGATCGTTCCCGGTTCGGGAAGCGGTCCGGTCTGCGGCAACACCATTGTGGAACAGAGCGAAGAGTGCGACGACGGCAACACCACACCCGGTGACGGGTGCGACGATTTCTGCCAGGTGGAGAACCCTCCGGCCAACGATTTATGCGCCAATGCACTGCCCGTCGGCAACGGCGTGTATACGTTCAACTCCGCGGAAGCGACCACCGACGGGCCGAATGAATCCGGTGTATGCCAGTCTGCCACCCTCCCGCTCGGATCGGATGTATGGTTCTGCTACAACCCGCCATGCACGGGGACGGCCACGATCAGTCTGTGCGAGAGTTCTTACGACACCATGTTGGCCGCCTATGCGGGGTGCAGTTGCCCGAGCGGTCCGGCGGCGCTGGCTTGCAACGACGATGCCTGCGGGACTCAATCCGAGCTGAACATCGCGGTGTCCGCGTGTGACCCTGTGCTCATCCGCATCGGCGGGTACAACGCGGCCCGTGGACTGGGAACCCTCGAACTCAACTGCCAACCGGATCCCATCGTCGCCGATTGCGACGGCAACGGCGTCGAGGATTCGGCCGACATCGCCTGTGGAACGCATACGGATAACGACAGCAACTCGGTTCCCGATATTTGCCAGGTAACCGGCAACTACCTGCGCGGCGGACGCTTGTACGATCGTTGGTGGTTGGAGATCGCGGTGAGCGAACCAGTGACCGATCACCCTCTGTGGGCGTATCGACCCGACACGCAAAGCAATTCCTCGGCGGGGTCGGCAACCTGGCGCTGCACCGAGTGTCACGGCTGGGACTACAAGGGGGTCGGCGGCGAGTACGGTTCGGGGCCGCATCGGACGGGGATCGGCGGCGTGCTCGGAACTACGTTGACCGTACCGGCGCTCGCCGACCTGCTGCGCGAACCGCCCAGCAACGGCGGCGGACCGGGCGTTCCCGATGGGCACGACTTCGGCTCGGTCCTTTCCGAGCAAGACATCGACGACCTGGTCGCCTTCACGCTCGCCGGAGCGATCAACACGGCCCCTTACCTGAGCCCGTCCACAAAACTGTTCGTCGGCGACCCGGTGACGGGACAAGCACACTACACGAGCGGCGGCACGGTCTCCAACTGCATCACCTGTCACGGCGCGAACGGGGCGGCGATCAACTTCGGCACCCCGCAAGAACCTGAATTTCTGGGTACGGCCGCGGTCTATGAACCTTCGCACTTCCTGCATCGGACGCGGATGGGATTTCCCGGCACGCCGATGATCGGGTGGATCGCCAACGGAGGAACGAATCAGGGCGCGGCCGACATCGGGCGGTACGCCCAAACCAGTTTCCCCCCCGATTGTCTGAACGACGGGCAGTGCAACGACGGCATGGATTGCACGGACGACAGTTGTAATGCCGCCGGTCGTTGCGTATTTACCCCCAACCATTCTCTTTGCCCGGACGACGGTGTGTTCTGCAACGGTCTGGAGATCTGTGACGCCCAGACCGGTTGCGTCGGTGCGGGCAACCCATGCCTGGTCCCCGGCTTCTGCGAAGAGGCCGCCGACGGCTGCGGGTGCGCCACGCCCACCGTCATCGCCGCCGGACCGCGATATCTGGCCATTACGCTCCAACCGACCGACGCCCTGGCCCCGACACGCTTGCTGGTCACGCCCAACTGTCCGCTGGGCGTGGGCAAGTACGTAGGCCCGCCCAGCGGCCCCTACAATGTCGCGGGGCTGGTGGATGATCCGGACAACGCCGCCATGCGCAGTCCGGCGCAGTGGGGCGGTACGGTTTTCGTAACCGGCATGGGGATCGCCCCCACCGTCGAATACCAGGTGCAGGCGGATTGCGGAATGCCCTCCTCTCCCGTGGTCACTCCGCCGGCGACCGCGACGATGAACCGCTGGGGCGACCTGGTGGGCTGGATCCCGACGGGCGGATACACCGACGCCGACGGAGACGTCACGGCCATCGACATTTCCGCCCTGGTTGACGGGTTCAAGCACAAAATCGGCGCCCCGCCGCTCTACGCCCTCGACCTGTTCGGATGCACGCCCAATCAACTCATCGACGCCATCGACGTGGTGGGCGTCGTCGATGCGTTCAAGGGTTTCGAGTACGGCGCGTCGTTGTGTCCGGGCCCGTGTTGGTAGGCGTCACGACCAACGGGTGTTGCTGCGGCTAGCATTTCGCGCCGACGCACCCTATCATTTCCTCGCTTCTTTCTGCGCAGACGGAAGTGGAATCTATGACCCGACCGATCACACGAGTTCGTCCCATCGTGGGCATGGAAGTCCACGTGCAGCTCGCCACGCGGACCAAGCTGTTCTGCGGCTGTGCGGTGCAGCACGGGGCAGCGCCGAATTCATGCGTCTGCGGCGTGTGTTTGGGTCATCCGGGGACCCTGCCGGTGATGAATCGGCGGGCGTTCGAGCTGGCCCTGCTCACGGGAATGGCCCTGAATTGCCGCATGGCTCGGCACAGCAAGTGGGATCGCAAGAGCTACTTCTATCCCGACATGCCCAAGAATTATCAGATCAGCCAATACGATCTGCCGCTCGCGGCGGAGGGTTCGTTCGAAATCGACGCCGAGGATGGAACCCGCATCCTTCGCATCCGCCGGGCGCACCTCGAAGAAGATGCCGGAAAGAACATCCACGATCAAGGGGACTTCACGCTCGTGGACCTCAATCGCGCGGGCACGCCGCTGCTGGAGATCGTGACCGAACCCGACTTGCGCTCCGCGGAGGAGGCCTACGTCTTCTGCACGGAGCTCCAACGTCTCATCGTCCACTTGGGCGTGAGCGAAGCCAACATGCAGAAGGGACAGATGCGCTTCGAGCCCAACGTCAACGTGGCCATCGAGCTCGACGCCGAGGAAGTGCGCACGCCGATTGTGGAGATCAAGAACCTCAACAGCTTCCGCTCCGTGCGGCAGGCGATCGAGTACGAGGTTCGCCGGCAGACCGCGGCCTGGGAGGAGGATCACGACTACCGCATCGACCGGCGTCCCAACGAAAACCGCGGATGGGACGCCGACCGCGGCGTCACCGAGTTTCAGCGCCGCAAGGAGGCGGCGCACGACTATCGCTATTTCCCCGATCCCGATTTGGTTCCCGTGGACATCACCGACGCCATGCTTGGCGAAGTCCGCACGGCCTTGCCCGAACTCCCGATTTCGCGGCGACGACGATTCATGACCGGGTTCGGACTTACCTCCAACGACGCCGACACCCTCGTCCAACACCGCCCCACCGCGGAATTGTTCGAGTGCGTCGTAGCCCTCGGCGCTGCGGCGGAGACGGCGGCGAAACAATTCGTCAACGTCTGGTCGAGCCTGGCCAACGATCGCGGACTGGCGGTGACCGAGTTGGGAGTCGAAGCCGCACATATGGCCGAACTCGCCGTCCTCTCCGCCGACGGAACGGTCAACAAGACGGCCGCGAATCAACTGGCCCAGGCGATGCTCGAACGACGCGAGTCGCCCCGGAAACTCGCCGAGGAGCTGGGTCTGTTGCAAGTCCGCGACACCGACACAACGGCACTCTGGGTCGCGGAGGCCCTCGCCGCCAACTCCCAAGCGGTGAGCGACGCCCTGGCCAATCCCAAGAAAATGCAAGCCGCCGCCGGGTTCCTCCGCGGCCAAGTGATGAAGCTTTCCGGCGGCAAAGCGGACCCCACCCTGGTCGGTCAACTGATCGAACAGCGCCTGTCGGCCCTGCGAAACGAGGGTTCCCCGCCGTAAACCGAGGGGAACGCAACAGCGATAATCCGCGCCGCACCCCTCTGGATTTCCGGACGGTCGAGGCGTATAATGGGGGGCCCGGCGTCGGGGCCGCAGGGGGAGCCCGCTCACCGCTAACGGAGGGTTGTCGCGATGCACGGTCGTCGACTGGGTGCAGCGCTTGTCGTCTTTTCAATAGGATGGGGCGCGCTCGGCGCCTCGGGCGAGGAACCGCTGCGCTATGACCGCCATCGAATCGTGCGCGTCGAAGTGCGAAACGAAGCCCAACTCCAAGCCCTCGAAGCCGCCGGGACGACGATTCTCAATTGTACGCCCGGTGTGGGACCGTTGGACGTCCTGGTGGACCCCGATCAACTCCGCGGCGTCGAACAACTCGGTCTGCGCCCGTTGGTCGTGCAGGACGACGTGCAAGGCATGGTCGATCGCCAGCGCCAAGGCGCCGCGGCGTCGGTCATCGCCGGCGCCGACCCCTTCGCCGACTACTTCCTGAACTATCACCCCTACGACGGCGTCGGCGGGATCCTCTGGTACATGAACGAACTGGCCACGCGTTACCCCACGCTCGCCTCGATGGTAAACGTTGGCACGACGCTCGAAGGAAGGACCATCTGGGCGATTCGCATTTCGGGCAGCGGTCCGGCGACCAAACCGGCCGTAGTCTATTTCGGTTGCGAGCACGCCCGTGAATGGATCGCCGCCACCGTACCGCCCTATCTGGCCGCCTACTTGCTGCAAAACTACGCCATCGATCCCGACATCACGGACCTCGTCGACAACGTCGAGTTCTTCCTCGTCCCGGTCTTCAACGTGGACGGGTACGTCTACTCCTGGACCACGAACCGTTTCTGGCGAAAGAACCGCCGTAACATTGGGGGCGGGGTCTACGGCGTAGACCTCAACCGCAACTGGGGCGAGGGGTGGGGCGGACAGGGTTCCAGCGGCACGGCGAGCGCGGAAACCTACCGCGGGACGAGCGCCTTCTCCGAACCCGAGACGCAGGTCCTCCGCGACTTTATCATCGCCCATCCCAATCTCCGCGCTCAGCTCGACGTCCACAGCTACTCGCAACTGATTCTCTGGCCCTACGGATACACGTCCGCCCTGTCGCCCGATGAAGCCGTCTATCAGGACGTGGGCTTGGCCATGAAGTCGCTCATTTCCGGCGTCTTCGGAGTGAATTACAACGCCGGGCCGCTCTACACCGCCATTTATCCCGCCGCCGGGGTCTCCGTGGACTGGACCTATGTTCAACGCGGGATGTTCTCGATTTCGTATGAGTGCCGCGACACCGGTCTCTATGGTTTTACCCTGCCCGCGGCGCAAATCATTCCCAACAACGAGGAACTTCTTCCCGCGACCCTGCACATGACGCAGTCGGACTGGGTGCGTTCGGCGCTACGGATCGAGTTCCCCGCGGGAGTGCCCACGACCATGACCACGGGGGCGGACACCCCCATCGCCGTGCGCATCGTGGAACAAACCGATTCCGTCGAACCGGGAAGCGCGCGGTTGCACCATCGCTATGATCCCAGCGGACCGTTTCTCGAAACGCCGATGGCCTCGCTGGGAGGCGAGGATTACCTGGCCGTCCTACCGGCGACCAACTGCTACTCCAGTCCCGAGTTTTACTTTAGCGCGGGGAGCACCGGCGGCGGGGTGGTCGCCAAACCGCGGCAAGTTCCGACCCCGCAATACTACTCGGCCGAGTTGTTCTCCGACGTGACCGTGTTTTATCAGAACGACCTGGACGCCAACCCCAACTGGACCCGCCAAGGACAGTGGGCCTTCGGGCAACCCACGGGCGGGGGGGGGACGGAAGCGGGCGGACCGGACCCCGTCTCGGGGCATACCGGAAGTTACGTCTACGGATACAACCTCGTCGGCGACTACACCGACAACATGCCCGAGTACCACCTGACGAGCGCGGCCCTGAGTTGCTCCGGGCGGACCGGCGTTCACTTGTCGTTTTGGCGCTGGTTGGGCGTGGAGACGGCGGCCTATGATCACGCCTACGTGCGGGTCAGCACCAACGGGGCGGCTTGGAACACGGTCTGGCGGAACCAGTCCGAAGTCGCCGACACCGGTTGGGTTCTGCAAGACCTGGACATCTCCGCGATCGCCGACAACCAACCCACGGTGTACCTGCGCTGGACAATGGGCTCGACGGATTCGGCGGTCACCTACTGCGGTTGGAACATCGACGACATTCGCCTGTATACGACGACGTGCCAGGCGATGCTCGGCGACCACGACGGAAACCGCTTCATCGGCGACGATGACTATACTTATATGGAGACGTGCTACTCGGGCCAGGCCCTCCCCTTCGGGCCCGGTTGCCGGATTTTTGATTTCGACGCCGACGGGGACGTGGATTGTGACGACGGGGCCGCCTTCGCCGAGGTATGGATGGAACCGGGTATGCCGCCGACGCTTTCGGCCTGCACCCGGCTCAGTTCCCCGATCGTCGCCGCGGAAGGCTCGCGGTACCTTCGCGTTACGCCCCAACCCGGGACCGATTCCGTGTCACTGCTTGTCACTTCGCCTTCGTTCCCCTGTTGGTCGCGATATGCGGATTTCGACCCCGACCCGGTGTTCGCGGCTGCGAAAATCGCCCGCCTCGTCGAATTGCCCGTCTATCGACTTCCCGAGGAGTGGGGCACGATCCACGTGGCCGATCGGGACATCGTTCCCAATTCCCAATACCGGATTCGGGTAAGAATCGAGAACGGCGAGTCCTCAGCGCCGGCCAGCGCCGCTACGCTTGCCTGGGCGGATATCCTCGCCCCCTATGGAGTCATTGACGCCCTCGATATCGCCGGGGCTATTGACCAGTTCAAACATCTGATCGGCGCTCCGCCGCTGGAACGGTGCGATCTCTACCCTTCCGTCCCCGACCACAACGTTGACGGAATCGATCTCATCATGGTCGTGGATTCCTTCAAGGGCCTCCCCTACCCACTCCCCACACCCCCGCCCTGCGCGCCCTGACCGCAGCAAGGGCCGGCGGCCTGAAGAAAATGGCCCATCCAGGAATTCCCGGATGGCCGCGTAGTCCCTTCAGCCTGGAGGGGTGGCGCTACACGGTCCGCGGGCTCGCGCACGCGGCTCTGAGTGACCCACCATCAATTCAACACCGCTTCCTTGGCCTTGGTCATAAGGGTTTTCGCTCGCGTCTGATGGCGAATCTTGTCCTGCAATCTCATCAGACCTTCGAGCAAGGCCTCGGGGCGCGGCGGGCAGCCGGGGATGTAGATGTCCACCGGGACGACGAGGTCCACGCCCTTCACCACGTGATAACCGTGCTTGAAGTAGGGTCCGCCGCCGATGGTGCAAGCGCCCATGGCCATCACGTACTTGGGCTCGGGCATCTGGTTGTAGAGTCTTTTCAGGCGGCTGGCCATTTTGTAGGTGACGGTGCCGGCCACGATCATCAGGTCAGCCTGACGCGGCGTGGCACGAAACGCCCCCGACCCGAAGCGGTCGATGTCGAAGCGCGAGGCCCCCACGGCCATCATCTCAATGGCGCAGCACGCCAGCCCAAACGTCATCGGCCAAATGCTGTTGCTGCGACCCCAGTTGATCGCCCAGTCCAGCGACGTGACGATCAGACCTTCCTCAAAACGATTCTCGATCCAGCTCATGGGAATATCCCAAAGTCCGAAGTTCGAAGCTCAAAGGCAACATTCGTCCTGGTCATTTACGTCGTCGCGGCGAACGGGATCGCCCGTTCGCGCCGTTGTCCGGCTCGATGGCCGTGATTTGCAACAAGTTGATAATCATCCAATCCTTCGCAATCGCGTCGCCGCTGCGCGGCGTGGCCAGCGGTTTACTGCGTTCGAGCTTTGCCAGTCCGACCAGGACGTGCCTGTCGGCGACAACAACCTGGTCGGGATGGCGGACCAGGATACTCCGCCCATCGCTCAGGCCGATCCTCACCGGCTCGAAAGGCTGGGTTCGGAGAATCTTGCGGAACTCTTCGGGTCGCATCATGTATCAACACAGCGCCCTTACCCTTGATGCTCCGCGTAACGGACAGTCCGCCGCGGTTCTGATTCTGTGGGGCTCTGCAAAACCGTTTCGCCTTTTTGTGCCCCGCAGGCGCGGACCCAGTTCAAGTACCCCGACTTCCATTCGTACAAAAACGGCACGGCGATGAGCAAAAAGAACACGAAAAACGCCCAAAACGCGGGGGCGCCCATTTGCTTGAACACGACCGCCCAAGGCCAGAGAAGCGCCACTTCCACGTCAAATACGATGAAAACCAACGCCACGGTATAGAACCGCAGATCGAACTGCACCCAGCTTCCCCCGATCGCCTCCTCGCCGCATTCGTAAGGCGTGACTTTCTCCGGGTGCGGCTGGTCGGGCCGGGCGATCTTCCCGATCATCAGCCCCGCGAACACCATTCCGAACCCGGCGAGAATAAACAACAACATTCCCAGCACGAGTTCCACGTTGGTGTTGCCATAGGGTGACACCGGCGCCTCCGTCCCAAGGACCGCCGCCGTCACCATGAATCCCAAGTTGACCATCGGCGTTCTTCCTCAGTGCCTACGTGCCTTCGTACCTTCGGTGCCTTCTTCCTACGCTTTCGGATCCAGCGCCTTCACCATCTCCTCGCGGCGGCGCTTCTTATCGCCGGAGAGTTTGTCCTTGGAATGAGCGAACTCGACCCACTCCTGTTTCCGTTGCTTGGCCCAGTCGGGCAGCTCATCGTCCGGCTTCTGCATCCACAGCGGCTGGGGCGTTTGCAGACCCTTCTTGGCGAGGTCGGTGAACTCCACGATCATGCTCTCTCGGTCGTACCCCGACAGGTCGTGGAGGTTGCCCATGTGGATGCAATCCGTCGGACAGGGATCGACGCACAGGGCGCAGAACATGCACTTAGCGTAGTCGATCGCATAACGGGTCATCAATCCCCCCGCCGCGACGCCCGTCTCCTTGTCGATCTTCCGCGGGCCGGTCTTCTCGATGTAGATGCAATCGACGGGACAGGCCTTGGCACATAGATCGCAGGCGATGCACTTCTCGACCTCGAAAAAATGAAACCCACGGTAGCGCGGCTGCAGCGCCGGGGCCATGTCGGGGTATTGCAAGGTCACCGTCTTGGCGAAGCAATACTTCAGCGAAATCCGCATCCCCACCAAGATGGTGTAGACCGTCCGCCAAACATTGTGGAAATAATCGCGTATGGGACTCTCGTGCATGGCGTTTCCCGGCCTTTCCTCGGTCGTTCAGCCCTTGGCTGCCTACTCCATTCTACGACCCCGCGGGCCGATCGGCAACCACCGCGAGCCCGCGCCGGCCGCGAGGAGTGAGCGTCACGTCCGTCGATTCAGCGCTGCATCCAACCCACCGTCCCCCCTCCCAGGGGGGACTACAGGGGGGTCGAAGCGCTCGACATGCGCGTTACCAACGAACTTGGAGCGAACCCAGCCGGAATGATCGCGGTTTCGTCTTGAGTTCTGTCCTTGATCCCAGGTACAATGGGGGCGTCCCGCTTCACCGGAGGGCGAGTTCATGCTCGGACGACATGGCGTCGCGTCAACTCTTATCCTGGCTGCGCTGGCTCTGCGCGCCGCCAACGGCGGATCGCGCACTCGCAGACCTTACGATCCAGGGCGGCGAACAGGTAGTACAGCGTGGCGCAACACGACGGGACGTCGCGCGTGAACCCCAACGCCGCCGCAAACGACTTGCCACGATCCCGCCCGAATTGCGCGACGGCGTACAAGCCCCGCGCCCCGGACAGAATGGCCGCCGCCGCCAACGCCAAAACCGCCGGCAACGGATGACGCCGCCCCTGGGCATCCCGCGGATCGGGCACCTGCGAAAACGCCTCCCACAGCGAAGCAGCTTGCGACGTGGCAGGGTCCTCCTTGACCAATGCCCTTACCGACTACCCCCTACCGAAGAATTGAAAAACCCCGTGGCATCGCCGGGCCCACTTGCCACGTCTTGCCGCGGGGCGTAGAATTCCATTTTGGTCGGACTGCATTTCCTCCGACCGGTCAAGGATCAAGGAGTCGACCTTGTTCAGGAACGAGTTCCAAAGGCAGACCCGGCCCCGCAGGCGGATCGGGTACGCCAGGACGTCGCCGCGCGAGCGGTTCGCCGTCCACGATCTTCCGAACGCTCGGGTCCAGATGCTCGACCCATTGTCCTTCGGGATCAGCATGGCTCCATGCGTGGAATTATGCGTGCAGGACACGCACGACCTCCATCGGCAGAGCCTGAACGTTCACCACCCCCGGCAGGATGGCGAATACTCGATGAAGACCAAGACGGAAACGGACAACAAGACAGTCACACTCGGTGATCACCCGTGACCCCTCGACGTAACAAGCGCGAGCCTGCCGAACGGACGCTTCCCGAGAGCGACTCCAAGCTGAGCGAAGCGTTGGAGACCGCGCGGCAGGAGCGGGACAAGGCTCGTCGGTATCTCGACATCGTCGCCGACCTCGTGGTGTCCCTCGACCGGGAGGGCCGGATCACGTTGATCAATCGGGCCGGGTGCCAAATCCTCGGCTACAACGACTCCGAGTTGATCGGCAAACACTGGTTCACGACCTGCCTGCCTGCCCGCTTTCACCGAGAAGCCCGGGCGCGTTTCCGGCAGGTGATCGCGGGCGAAAAACCGATCATCGCGTATCATCAAAACCACATTCTCACCCGTACCGGCGAGGAGCGTTTGATTGCCTGGCACAACACGCTGCTGACCGACGGCGACAACGAGTTCGTCGGCACCTTAAGCTCGGGCGAGGACGTTACGGAGCGCCGGCGGACGGAGGAGGTCGTCAGCGCGATCGCCCAGGGCACCTCCGCGACGGTCGGCAAGGCGTTCTTCCAGCCGCTGGTGCGATGCCTCGCAGAAACCTTGGAAATGGACTATGCGTTTGTTGGTGAGGTCGCCGACACGAATGCCCGACGGATCCTCACGTGCGCCCGCTACTCAAAAGGGGAGTTCCTCAAGAACGTCGAGTACGACCTCGCCGACACGCCATGTGAAAACGTCGTCGGCAAGCGACTTTGTTGTTATCCCAGCGGGGTCCAGGCACGGTTTCCGCGCGACCGCATCCTCGGCGATATCGGAGCCGAGAGTTACGTAGGGACTCCTCTGTTGGACTCGACGGGTCGAGCGCTGGGGCTGCTCGTGGTGATGGATCGAGCGCCGATCGCCAACCCTAGCTTCGCCGAATCGGTCCTGCAGATCTTCGCCACCCGCGCCGCCGCGGAGCTCGAACGCACGCGGGCGGAAGCCGCCCTCGGCGAGAGCGCGGAGCGGTTAAAGCTCGCCCTTCGGGCAGCGCGCATGGGAACTTGGGAATGGGACATCGTTCGGAACCGAATCATCCGCTCCGAAGACGCGAGCCTCCAACTCGGAATTCTTCCGGACCGACGTTGTGACTCCTTCGAAGATTTCTTGAACCTTGTTCGCCCAGAGGATCGTGAGCACCTGAAACGCACCATTCACACGTGCATGGAGGACAAGGATTGTGATGATTACTCCGCCGAGTATCGCGTCGGCTGCCCCGAAGGAAGCACGCGCTGGATCGCCGAGCGTGGGCAGCTCTATCGCGACGAGACCGGGAAGCCGATTCGCCTCGCCGGCGTTTCCATGGACATTACGGCTCGCAAGCAGGCCGAGGAACAGGCCCGAGAGCATCAGACCGAGCTGGCACACGTCATCCGTGTGAGCACCATAGGCGAACTGGCGATGGGTCTCGCCCACGAGTTGAATCAACCGCTTACGGCGATGGTCAACTACACGCAGTGGGTGATGCGACGGGTACGGGAGGCGGGGGCGTCCAGCCCCGAACTTATCGAGGCAATGGATGGGGCTGTGTCGCAAGCTCTCCGCGCGGCGGAGATCGTCCGGCGGCTGGCGAAGTTCGTGCAAAAGCACTCCCCCCAGCAAACCGCCGTCGCAATCAACGATGCCGTGAATGTCGTTCTTGGGCTCAGCGCGGCTGAGGCCAGGGACCATCGGGCCGTCATCCACGTGGAGCTTGCTCCCGACAACCCCACCGTATTGGCGGATAATATACAGATCCAGCAGGTCATCCTCAATCTAGTGCGTAATGGGTTGGAGGCGATGGTTGAGAAGGAGACCAGCGAGCGCGTATTGACGATCCGGACCTGCGTGGCGGAGCATGAAGTCGTTGTCGCGGTGACGGACCGGGGACCCGGCTTGGCGCCGGACGCGCTGCGGAGAGTTTTCGAGCCGTTTTTTACGACCAAACCCCAGGGAATGGGTTTGGGGCTGTCAATCAGTCGGTCCATCGTCAATGCCCACGGAGGGCGGCTGTGGGCGGAGAACAATCCAGCGGACGGCGCTACCTTCCATTTGACCTTGCCGCTCATTCGGGCACAAGTAACTCGTGAAAACCGAGCCGACGGCGTCCGTTGTGGATGACGGCGCGGTCGTGACCGACTCGCGAGGCCGACCCCATTGCCTACCATCATACCGCAGAAACGCCCGCCGGAGCTGTCAGGGACCCGCCCAAGGGGTCAATTATTAAGAAAACTTGACTTTTCTTAACATCCCGCGTAGAATGCCAGGTCGGCCGGGGAACAACGTATGACCGTCGGAAAACGACCCACCGGGATTCACTTAATCACCAAGCCCGCGCAGCTCGCGGCCCTGGCCTCGCCGGTCCGCCAGGAAATCGTCGATGGGCTCGCCGCCACCGGAACGCAGTCGGTTGCGGAGCTGGCCCACCTCGTCGGGCGCTCGCCTCACTCCCTCTATCCTCACCTGCGGACGCTGGAAAAAGTCGGCCTGGTGCTGCGGCAGGGCACCCGGCGTGCGGGGCGCCGCGATGAAGCTTTGTATGCAGCGCCAGGCTGGTTCGTCGGCATCCGATACGATCTCCGCTCATCGGTCTTCGTCCGCAACATGAAGCCCATCGTCGCGTCCATGCTGCGTCTGACGGAACGCGATTTCCGCCGCCGTCTGCAAGACCCCGATGCAACGCTCACTCTTCCCCGCGTGAATCTCTGGGCCGGGCGCATGAAAGGTCGCCTCACCCTCGCCCAGATTCGCCAGGTCCACCGCCTGATGCGAAAGCTGTTTGACCTGCTCGGCAACCACCCCCGCCAGACCCAGGGCGGTCTTCATGCCCTCACGATGGTCATCGTGCCGCTGATCGACGGTTCGCGGAAGAACCGACACGCGGTGCGCAAAACCTAATCCCCGCAGGAGAGTCCTACCATGAAACCTACCCACACACCGTCCCGCCAACGCTCTTGGTCGTCCGCCTGGAGAGAACGCTCAGGAGGGACAACCGTCCTCCTGCTTGCCCTCGTCTCGACCACCGCCGCCCAGGACGGCCGACGCTGGCGGCAGCTCGACGTTTCCGGCCCGTCCCCACGGGGCGAGTTCGGTTTCGCATACGACTCGGCTCGCCAACAGTCGGTGCTGCTCGGAGGATCGAACACCCTCGATTTCACGGGAGTTAATTCCGAAACCTGGGGCTGGAACGGGATGGCCTGGGCGCTGCTCAGCGACACCGGTCTGTCCGCCCGGTGTGACAACGCCATGGCCTTCGACACCATCCGCAACGTCGTCGTCAGCTTCGCGGGTTACAACGGGGCGTACCTGAGCGACACCCTGCACTGGGACGGTTCGTCATGGACCGATCAGAGCGCAAGCAATCCCGGAGCCCGGGCCGACTCCATCATGGCCTTCGACAGCGCACGTGGCGTGATGGTGTTGTTCGGCGGACAATCATCGGGCGGCAGCATTCTGCGCGACACATGGGAATGGAACGGGACAACATGGACGCTGGCGGCTTCCACGGGACCGCCGTCCCGTTGGATCCACCGCATGGCCTACGACGCCCAGCGCGGCGTTACGGTAATGTTCGGCGGCGCATACCCTCAGGGACTTCGCGGCGACACCTGGGAATGGAACGGGACGAACTGGGTCGACAAGACGCCTCCGCCACCGGGGCTGTCGCCGTCCCCGCGGTACGGTCAGGCGATGGCTTACGATTCCGACCGCGGGGTCACCATCCTGTATGGCGGGCAAACAGGCTTCGCGTTCGGGGCCGACCCTCTCGGCGATACCTGGCAGTGGAACGGCGCTTCGTGGCGACAACTGGAGGTCGACGGGCCGCCGCCCCGCACTTTCGTCAAGATGGTCTACGACCGCGATCGACATCAATGCGTCCTGTTCGGCGGCTACGACGGCGCCCAGTTCGTCGGCGATACGTGGGAGCTGGGTTTCGGTCCGGTACCAGCCCTGGGTACCATAGGCTTGGCGGTCCTCGCGGCGCTGCTCGTCTCGGCCAGCGCGTTCCTGCTCAAGAGACGGCGGGGTACCGCGGTGGCGGTGTAGTCGAACGTCGGTCGTCAGAACTTCGCCTTATTCGGCGCTTCCCATGCTGACCGGCTTTCGGCAGTGCGGGCAGGTCATGGAATTGAGCCGCGCCCAGCGCTGGGCGACGGCATTTTCGCGGCGGGAAACTTCCTGCTCGCGCTTGGCGAGCTCCGCGTCGCGGAGTTCGGCGGTCTTCTTGGCGGCCTCGAGAACGTCCTGCTCGGCCTGCGCTTGCGCCGCCTTGGCGGCCATCTCACGCTCCCGCGCGATGAGCTGTTCGTGGAAGCGAGTCACGTCGTGGAGCTGCCCGCGCAACGCCGCGTCCCGTGCATCCAGCCCGGCCTCGCGAGTCGCCAGACTCTGTTGCTGCTCGTCGAGGGCCATGGCCCCGTTGCGTAGTTGCGTCCGCCACGAGTTCAACCGCTCCCAGGCCCCGGCGATGTCCCCTTGGGTCACGCCCGGCTCGGGTTCGCCGTCCATGGCCGGCGACGGGGCGATCGCGGACGATGTCCGGTCGTCCTTCGATGGCGCGGGCGGCGGCGCGGCCACAGGCGCTTGGCTCTTCGCGGGGACGTCCTGGCTCGTAGGCCGCGAGGCCACCGGCGCCACGGAAGCGGGCGACGGTTCCATCCGCGACATGGCCACGAACTCCGAGGACTGGACTTCCAACCCGAAAGGCCCCACCGTCAGATGGTCGCCGTTCTGCAACGGGGTCAACGAGCATCGCTGACCGTTGACCCAAATGCCCGTCCGACTGCCCAAATCGAAGACCGCCGGCCCGTGCCCAAAGCGAAACAGCAGCGCATGCCGCGAGGAAATGTCCGCGTGGTCCAAACGCACCTCCGCGTCGTCATGTCGGCCGATGAGCACCACCGCCTCCTCGATCGACCACTCCTTCCCGGTGTGCATCAGGTGGACCTTCATCGGACCCGCGAAACGGACCGGGTCGGCATACTCCAGCCCCGCCCCGGAATCGTCGGCCGCATTTTCCGGCATCTGGATGGCGATCTGGATCGAAGTGTCACCCAGCGTCACCACGTCGCCGTCCTTGAGCGCCGCCAGCGTCACCGGCGTCTTGTTGACCTGCGTCCCGCCGCTGGTGTGCAGGTCCTTGACCAACACGTCCGAACCGGTGTTGATGATCACGCAATGGGCGTTGCTGACGTCCTGGTCATGGAGCACGATGTGCGCCGGTCGGCGAGAGCCGATGACCGTCACCGGTCTGCGCAGGTTCCAGGTCTTCTGCCCCGCGGACCCGTACCCGGCCGTCACCCGGATCATCGGCGCGGAAATCGGCAGTTCGACGGTCAACTCGCGGATTGTCTCTGTAGCCTCGCTCATGGCTTCTCCTCACCCCTCACCCCCGGCGAACCACGATGTGGGGAAGCCCGTCCGGGGCGCACGGCTGTCCTGCCGAGCGACCACGGAGCGCAGATTCCGCCCAGACGAGACCTCTCGACCATGCTTGCGGGCGCGTGTGCGGGCATCTGCGGGTCTTCCCCTGCTAGGACCGTGCGGCCCCCGCCGTTCCCAGCCCGAGCGGGGATGTTTATGCGGGCTGCGTAAACTGGGGCATACACTCCATGGGAATGTACAATTGCGCGCGAAGTGCGGGCAAACCTCGACCCCAACTTTTTTCGGGCTTTGGCCTTTGGGACTCGCGGTTGCACCGCCCGAGGATGGAAATCGTCAGCGAAGGTCGATAACTAACCGGAAGCGGCGCGCGATGGGTGGCAGATCATGAATGTCGTTTTGACCAATGATGACGGATATGACGCCGCGGGGCTTCGTGCGGCCTATGACGCCCTCACCCCGCTGGGACGGGTCCACGTCGTCGCACCCAGCACCGAGCGCTCGGCGTGCAGCCACACCATCACCCTACGACGACCCATCACCGTCGAACGCCGCACCCACCCCACCTATGGCGTCAGCTTCGCCGTGGACGGAACCCCGGCCGATTGCGTGCGATTGGCCTTCGCCGCCCTCGTCGAACACCCCATCGATCTGCTCGTCGCCGGAATCAACCAAGGCGCCAACGCCGGCGTGGATACTTTTTATTCCGGAACCGTCGCGGGGGCGCGCGAAGCCGCGATCCTCGGCATCCGCGCCATTGCCGTTTCCCAGGCCCAGCGAGGAATCCCACCCGACTGGACCGCAGCCACCGCCGTAACCAAGCTGCTCATCGCCGACTTGCTCAGGGAGAAACTCCCCGGCCCGGGATTTTGGAGCATCAACCTCCCCGCCCCGATCCCGCCCGAGCCCATGAAGCACGTCCATCGCGTCCCCGTGGCCATCCATCCCCTGCCCATGACCTTCGATCGCACGGACAGCCCCGACGGAAAAATCATGGAGTTCGACTACGGCGCCTCCTATTGGCTCCGCGACGTCACCGGCCCCTCCGACTACTCCGTCCTCAAAGACGGCGGTATCGCCGTAACCGCCATCCCCCTCTACGGCCGGTTTTGAAGCTCCCAAATGTTCCCAACAAGAAGCGAGCGTGGATCAAACCCGCTGCGCCGCACTTCGCCCCGAGGGCGAACGATCGTTGCCAGGGACTTCAGTCTTGCTGTTACCCACATTTTTGCGGTCGTGCGTGATGGTGTCCCGGCGGGACACACTGAAAATAGCCCAGCCATTCATGGCTGGGGGAGGCGAGTGGGTTCAAACCAAGTCCCGGAGGGACGGTTGAGCGTTTCAGTC
>CAZYEX010000128.1:0-10190 GCA_964646605.1 uncultured Phycisphaera sp.
ACGACACATACCAACCGACCACCAGGGACGAGAGCACGCCAACAATGTCGCCAGACGTGATCGAGGGCTTCGATGAACTCGGAATACTCGCCGACGTGACCAAGCTGTCGATCGTGCTCGTTGTACCGCTTCAGTGTCCAACAGGGTGGCGAGGTAAGGACAAGTTGGACCGAGCCTTCTTCAAGGTCGGACATCCTTCGCGCGTCTCCCAGGACGAGTTCGTGGGCGGTGGAACGACGTTGGACGACGGACTCAATGCGGCGAATCGCCCGCTCATCGCGCGCCAGCGTGGGGATGAGATCGTCAAGGGTTCCCCGTGAGGCGAGTTCCGCCAACGAAGGAATCTTCGGTGTCAACGAGCGGTCCCGTCGCGCTAGTCCTCTTCGTAACCGGCATACCTTCGGTCCTGTTCCATCCCACTAACGGTGCCTGGGTAGATCCCGGTTGTGGAAGTGTACCTCGGTGTCGTCGTCCTGAACAGCTTGGGCGGGGCGACGACCGTCCCGCCGCCGTTGGACCGGTCGGCCGCCCGCGCTGAGTCACCCCACGCGAAACCTTCGCGCCCGGTCGGTGCCGCGAAACGGCGAGCGCCCGCTCACGCCGCGGTGGGCGAAGGCGATGCCGCGCGCAGCTTGGGAAACCGCTCGTCGAGCGACTTGTTCCACTTGGCGATTTGTTTGTCGAACTTCTCGAGCAGCGGGGCGACGTCCCCTTCGATGGTGACAACGGTCATGGCATCGCCCTGGCGGACGGCGTCGACGACCTCCTGCCCCGCGGCCACACGCCCGAAGACCGAGTGCCGCCGATCGAGCCACGTCGTCTCTTTATGGGTGATGAAGAACTGACTGCCGTTGGTGTCCGGTCCGCTGTTGGCCATCGACAGAACGCCGGGGCCGTCATGTTTGAGTCGCGGGCTGAACTCGTCGCGGAATTGATAACCCGGCCCGCCGGTGCCCGTGCCCGTCGGATCGCCGCCCTGGATCATGAAATCTTCGAGGACGCGATGGAACTTGAGACCGTCGTAGTATCCTCGCCGGACGAGGTTCACGAAGTTGGCCACGGTCAGCGGCGCCTCGGCGGCGAACAGGCGAAGATGAATGTCGCCTCGTACGGTGTGAACCACGGCCGAGAACTCCGTGGGGCTCGAGTTGTCTTCTCCCATCAATTTGCTCCCGCGGAGAGGATGCAGGCCCTCATCCGCACGCCGCCCGGCATTGGCCGCGGCGAAAAAAGAGATTACAACTGCGCGCCGACTGTTGCAAGCGTTTTTTCCTCCCCAATCTCCGCTTTCTTTTCCGCGGCTCCGGCCGTGAGGCTCCCCGCATGGTGGCAAGCGACCCGATGTGACGGCGGAAAACCCTCCACCGGCGACAACACCGGCGTCCGCGCCCGACACTCGTCCGTCTGGTAGGGACATCGAGGATGAAAGGAGCATCCCGCGGGCGGCGACGTGGGGCTGGGCGGTTCCCCCGCGAGGCTCACGGGCGGTCGTCGCCCGCCGATCTGCGCCCTGGGGACGGCCGCCAACAGGGCCTGGGTGTATGGATGTTGTGGGCGGGAGTATAGCTCGGCCGTATCCGCGATTTCCACGATCTTCCCAAGGTACATCACCGCCACGCGGTCGCTGAACTGCGCCACCACCGCCAGATTGTGGGCAATAAACAGGTAGGTCAGCCCCAGCTCCCCCTTGAGGTCGGCCAGAAGATTCAACACCTGGGCCTGTACGGACACGTCCAGGGCGCTGACCGGTTCGTCCAGCACGATGAACTTCGGCGAGGCCGCCAACGCCCGGGCAATCCCGATCCGCTGTCGCTGCCCGCCGGAGAACTCGTGGGGGTATTTGTCGGCATCGGATGCCCGCAGCCCGACGCGCTCCAGGACCTCCGCCACCCTTCGCCGCCGCGTCGATCGGTCCCCCAGCAAGTGAATTTCCAAGGGTTCCGAGACGATCGCCCCCACCCGCATCCGTGGGTTGAGACTCCCGGCGGCGTCCTGAAAAACGATCTGCATTTGCCGCCGCAGACCTTGCAGAGTCCGTGCCGACGCACGAAGTACGTCCACCCCGTCGAAGACGACCTCCCCGCCGGTCGCCTCGATGAGCCGCAGAATCGTGCGTCCCACGGTCGTCTTTCCGCAACCGCTCTCGCCGACCAGCCCCAAGGTCGTTCCCCGCGGGATGTCGAAGCTGATCCCGTCCACGGCCCGAACCTGGGCCGCGCGCGACGACCACGCATCTCCCCTCACCGAAAAGTAGGTCCGGAGGTCCCGCACTCCGAGGAAGGGCTCGCCGTTTGACGCGGGTTCAAGGGAAATCATGGCCGGAGTCATCGCCGGTTCAGCGACATGGGAGGACTGTAGACGCGGATTCGCTCCCGCCGCCACCAGGCCCCGGTCTGCTCGCGCGTCGAAGCGTCTGTGAAATGATAGTCGTAGAGGATCGACCGCACGTACTTCGGCGGAGCATCCCGGAACGGGTTGCCATCCACTAGGGCTAGCACCGGCTCAGAACCCTCCAACAGCCGCCGCAGAAAGGCCCCGAACCACGGGTTACGCTCGTAGCTCCCCAAGGCCGCGAACCACATCTGCCAATCCAGCCTCGGTTGGTGCGGTTCGCAGAATCCCGGTCGGCGTTTCAGGTCGCCGGGTTTCCACTTGAACTCATATTCCAACCACGTCCGCCCATCGTTACTGCCCTCCACCACGATCTCCGGACGCGACTTGGTCATCACCCGGAACAGCCCATAGGAGTTCACGATCCGCAGAGGATCCGCCGCGGAAAGGGCCTTGAACGCCCAGTCCGGCAGCTTCGCCCCGCGGAACGAGCCCACGTACCCGTCCGCCAGACTTGCCGGAACGATGTAGACCGCCAGTAGGAAGACCAGCAACCCTCGTACAACCCGACGCCGCTGCCGCGGTTGGGGTTCGACGATCCACTTCGCCACGCGCCCAGGAACGAATCGCCGAAGGAACGCATCGTCGAGACTCGCTACGCAAAACGCCACAGCCAGGAGGTTGAAAAAGTTGTAGTTCCCGGTCACCCCGATGAGGGCCATGAACCCCGCTATCACCGCACAGGCCGAATGCCGGATACGCCGCGGACCGAACAGCAAGAACGGTACGCCCAGCTCCGCCGCGAACATGAGCGCCACCGACGTCTTCTGCCACCATTGCGGCAGTTGGTGGGCGTACCACGCCGTCCACGTCGGAATCGGCTGCGTGTAGTAGTGATAATGGAGTGCCGTCAGGTTCCACCACGACTCGTCGCCCGAAGTGAGCTTCACCAGTCCCGATAGGAACATCAGCCGAAACAGCAGCCACTTCACCAGCCATCCCACCGCTCTCGACGGCGGCGCCGCCCGCGCCGACCCCAGCCGCCACGACAGCGGCGCCAAGAAAATCGCCAGAAAACCCACCTCCAACAGCAGAATGTCCCATTGAAAGCGAAGGAATACTCCGCCCGCGTTGGTAACCGAAAGATAGAAGACCCAGAGCAAGACAAGCATGGGAAGGGGGAGCACCCCCAAAGCCAGCAGCCCGCCCATGACCGCGCCGCCGTAGCAAAGCAGTTTCAGAAACGCATCGCTCGCGTCGTACCAACAAAGCGTGGGGAACTGCCAGTAGGCGTTCGAACCGTAATGCTGCTCGACGCGCGGAAGATACTCCGCGACCGGCGTGATGCCCTCCCGTCCCACCAAACCCACGATCTGCACCGCCAGCGACGCGAAGGCGATGCAGTAGATCAGCCCCAGCATCCGTAGGAACAAGCGGCGGGAGAGATGGAACGTGGACGGTTCGGGACTCGGCCCCCAAAGCCGGTGCGTCACCGTCGAAAGCCCCCGACGATGCCGAGCGACGAACCGGTACGCGAGGCGCGAAATGGGCCCAAAAAGCGGCAGATGCCGATACAAAAAAAGCGGTCCGCCGCGCCACGGCGCCGTCGCCAGGGCCTCGAACACCGCCTCCGCCCCGCTCGTCACCCGGCCGTCGGGGTGTACAAGTTGCACCGCCGACGCGAACGCCTCCCGCGGAATGTGCGGGTAGTGATCCACCGCCTCCTGATACGCCGCATACTCGACGCGATCCCCGGTAATCCCTTTCCACCGCGCGATCCACCGCCGACAAAACCCGCAATCGCCATCGAAAATCAGCAGCGGTTTTTTAGGTCCAGCCGCCTCGCACCGATCAACGGCAGGGGATGCCCAAGCTTCCTTGGCTGGCACCGATACGGATTCATTCGGCCACGGTGTCGGCTCCTGCGCGTTGGACATACATCTATCGTATCCGTCGTTGAACCTGCCAGCGAGCGGAGGGTGGAGCGTGCTGAGGTAACGAGCAAGGGTCCCCTACCTCAAGGGCCCGGACCAAGGGGATGAGAGAATGTGCTCACTCACGTTCGGTCTAGGGTGGTGCAATTTGCGGAGACATCGACGATCCACCGCTTTGAATTACGGGTGGCCAGAGCACAAACGGGTTGGGAGGCCAAGGCACTTTGCAAACCGCATCACCTAGAAACCCCGCAACCGCGTTATACGCACCGCTACAAGTGTAATAGTCGTCGTCAGTGAGATCAAGAATGCTAGCCTCGTAGCATTTCTTGTCGCTCCACTGGTTGAACGCGACAAAGATATCCACCCCCACCGGGAGGCGGCATGAGTGACACTCCGCCTGCGAGAAATCGTCCGTAATCCGTCCCGTGCCTGGGTCGATGGGTGGCGTGAAGTACTCATTTCGACTGTAGCAAAACCCTCCCAGACAAAACCGTTGAACTACTTCATCCTGACCAGTGCCCTGACAAGCCGTGTACGTCGGGCAGTCGCTATCCTGCGAGCAACTCGTATTTGTTTTCACCGGACCGCCCAGTTGCTTTACATCGGAATAAGCTCCACCCAGCGCCCCCGTGTGGCTCGTGGAAAGGGTCCAAATGCACTGCCCGCCAGGACAGCGTGTCTCGCCGTAACGAGGATCCGAACCGCTGCCGCCAACCCAGTACTTCGCCATGAAACGCAGATACGCTTCCGCCTCGACCGCGAGACTTCCCGCGGTGGCCGGACCGGTTCCCGAACTTCCCTCGTATCCCTGAATCGTCTGGCGGTCTAGAAAGGCCCAGTCGAATCGAAGCACTCCGTTGATCCAATCGAGAAAACTGCAATTATTACTGATCCACTCGCAGTAGGGTCTCTTCTCATCGTATACCAGCTTGTAATACGTTCCCCCGGCCGTCGTAGACCAGGCGCGCCATACCGGCTCTTTGGGGTTGCGAAGCTCAAAACGGCTCTGCGCGTGATACATGCCCTCGGCCGTACCCTGACCGGGAATGGGAAGCCCAAGTTGATCCTCGTTGAACTCTTCCAGTAAAGACCCCTGATGGAGTTGCGGTTTGCCCGTCGTGCCGTCAAAATTTCGGCCCGTGACTGTTTCGATGACGATACCAAGAAGCGAATACGCCGTATTGGAATACGAATCAAGGCTGGCCGGCGGGCTGGTGCCCGGAGTGTATAAGAGGCAGGAACCCATTCTGGCAAGGATGGATTCTATGGCCGTAAACCGGGGCACAAAATAACCCGATTCGCCGATGTCATCCTTTGCATCCGAAAAGTCCGGGAATTCAGAGTTGAAACTGCCATTGGGAAAACCGGTTTCCGATGTCAGCAGGTCTTCTTGATCGGCCCAGTCGCTTTCGACCATGAGGTCACGAAAACGATAGAGATTCGGCAGAATGATCTTGTCGCGATCCGGAACGCTGCGAGGAAGTCCGGCCCGATGACCCATCAGGTGCCCTAGCGTCACATCTTCCCATCTCGAATCGGAATGGTTCGCCAGGCTCGGACAAGAAGTAATGTTTCGGGAGCAATCCAGCCCTGCAAAACCCGGCGGACAGTTGTCGCAATACCCGGTTCCCGTTCCTTCATCGGTGACAACGCAGTCGCCGCCGTAAGGGCAGGCATCTTCCGAATCGCAGTCAGGCGGCAGACCGGAAATCGTCGGCAGGGGCAGCGGCGGCGGATCGCCCAGGCAAATCACATCGAGAATTTCCTGCGGCACTACCCCATCGCACAATCGCAGCGCTTCGACGTTTGCGTCAGTGTCCGTGACCAATACCTCCCGTTTGATTTCTTTGCGAAGGACCGCCGCGGTCACCGCTTTGGAGTTGCTGCCGATGCGAAACGGCGTATTGGGTTGTACTTCGGTGGGCGCGGGAAGCGGGTGGCCTGGGATTGCGCCCGAAACGTTAAACGTGTCGCCGCAAGCCGATAGGTAGGCCGGATCGTTCGTTGGCGCTCCGCTCATGCTTCCATAACCACGCACGTAGACCGGCTTGCCAAATATGCTGATGCCCAGCACCGCCCCGCCGATGCATCGATATCGCATGAATCGTTTTATGTTGTCGTCGAACGGCTTGAAGATGGCATGGGATTGCCCCGTGCTCTTGATCGCGCCGGGCGGATCGAGCGTAAGATACCGCGTCGCACACTGATCCGGAAAACTCTGCGAACAGACTTGGATTTCAACGCTTTGGGACTCGGCGAAAGACCCCGCCGGTGGTGCGACGTAGGATTGGCAATCGGGTGAACTGAAAAAAAGCGTGCCCGGCCCATTCAGAGTCCAATGAAGCTGCGTGTCGATGAGTCCTCCGCCAAATATGGTTGAGCAAAGATCGCGCTGATTGCCCTGTTCGAGAGACTCATTTGTGCCCTTGATCACCACGTAGGTGGGGGCGCGCAACATCGATGGATTCCCCCCGCCATTTTCGCAATGTTCACCAGACGCGTCCGGATCGCAGTCGCAAAGAATTTCCTCGCCGCGCAGCACGCACGATCCCTGCCCGGAGCAGAGTCGCTCTCGGCACTCGCTCCCCAGTTCGCAATCCCCAAGGCGCGTAAGTTGGTACCCCACCGTGCAACGATCGCAGAAATCCCCCGCAAATCCCTGGTCGCACGCGCAAGCCGCTTTGCCCGAAAATTTCTGGCATGTTCCGTGACCGGAGCAATCCACCACGCCGCACGATTCATCCACCACGCACCGATAGTCGCGGGCGTCGGGCCGCGATAGATCGGCTACCTGGTCGACCACATAAAGTTCGGCAGGGCCGGACTGGTACACTTCACCAAGATCGCCGCTCTTGTGTTCCAGGTGCGTCCCCGGCGGGCATGAGCCAAGCCCCGAACAATCGCCGGTAAACGACCGTAGAAATCGGGACACGTCCGCCAAGTCGACATCCGTGTCACCGTTGGTGTCGAAAACCCTTTGGCAGTCGCCAACCTGTCGTGGTCGCGCCGGATTCGGTATCTCGCCTGGCCCTGACAGACAATCCGCAAGAGCGGACGCATCGAATAGTGCGATGTCGCCACGCTCGTCGAAATCGCCGAACAAGAGGCTTCCCGGAACGCACGCCGGACTTGCTGCTTGCACAAGAGAGCCCAGGAAAATCACCGGACAGGAACAGGCCAACATCATCGTTTTCGACATCATGCTTTCTTTCTCCAACGCACTGGAACCGTGATTCTACACGATCCGCCCTTCATTAGCGATACCGAATACGACACAATTCATGCTTCCGGGACTGGCCAGACCCACCTATCATGGTCTCTGCGAAGATAGCTGACAAGAGGTCGCAACGTCTGTATTATGCATCACTCCGAATGGGGCACGGAACGACGATGAAAATGGGCTATAACATTATCGTAGTCGGCGGGGGGCACGCCGGGATCGAGGCCGCCTGGGCGGCGTCGAGGCTCGGTGCTTCCACGGCGCTTATTACGATGAGCGCCGACGCCATCGGGCGCATGTCCTGCAACCCCGCCATCGGCGGCCTCGGCAAAGGCCAGATGGTCCGCGAGATCGACGCCCTGGGCGGCATCATGGGCCTCGCCACCGACGCGGCCGGCATCCAGTTCCGCATGCTCAACCGCCGCAAAGGCCCCGCCGTCTGGGCCCCGCGAGCCCAATGCGACCGCGATTCCTACCCCCGCGCCCTCCAGGAAATTCTCGCCGCCGCCCCCAATCTCGAAATCATCGAAGGGGCCGTCGAAACGATCGATGTAGCGTCACCCCTTGTGGGTGGCGCACTTCGTTCGGAGCATGCGAGGTCACCCACAAGGGGTGACGCTACATTGGCGACGGGTGCCCGACTCCTTGGCGTGGAGGACCGACCCCGCGTCACCGCCGTGACCCTCACCGACGGCCGAAAGCTCCACGCCGACGCGGTCATCCTTACCACCGGAACCTTCCTCCGCGGTCTGATGCACTGCGGCGCGGAACAAACCGAGGGAGGTCGCATCGGCGAAGCCGCCGCCACGGGCGTAAGTGCTGTGCTTTTGTCACTCGGCTTCGAGCTCGGCCGCCTCAAGACCGGCACCCCGCCCCGCGTCCACCGCGACACCATCGACTATTCGAAGTGCGAGACGCAACCCGGCGACGACGTGCCCACGCCCTTCTCGGCCATGACCGACGCTGTCACCCAGCGGCAGATCGACTGCTGGATCACCTGGACGAACCTCGGCGTGCATGGGCACATCACCGCGAACTTGCACCGCGCCCCCATGTACTCCGGCCAGATTCAATCCCGCGGCCCGCGATATTGCCCCAGCATTGAGGACAAGGTCGTCCGCTTCGCCGACAAGGACCGCCACCAAATCTTTCTGGAGCCCGAGGGCTACGACAACGAGCGCGTCTACTGCAACGGAATCAGCACCTCGCTGCCCAAGGACGTGCAGGACGCCTTCCTCCGCGAAATCCCCGGTTTGGAAAACGCCCGCATCCTGCAACACGGTTACGCCGTCGAGTACGACTTCGTCCCCACGCACCAGACCAAACTCTCGTTGGAAACCAAACTCGTGGACGGATTGTTCCTCGCGGGACAAATCAACGGCACCAGCGGCTACGAAGAGGCCGCCGCCCAGGGGCTCATCGCGGGCATCAACGCCGTACGATATCTTCGCAACCAGGAACCCTTCATCCTCGCCCGCGACGAAGCCTACATCGGCGTGATGATCGACGACCTTGTCACCCGCCCCCCTCTCGAACCCTACCGCATGTTCACCTCACGGGCCGAGTACCGACTCCTGCTCCGTTCCGACAACGCCGACCAGCGTTTGACCACCATCGGCCGCCGCCTGGGTCTGGTCGACGACGCCCGTTGGTCGCGCTATGAAGCCCGCCGCGACGCCGTCGCCGCAATCACGGCCCTAACCCGAGCGGGTTCCCTCGGCGGGGCGCCGCTCGCCATCTGGGCCCGCCGACCCGAAGCCGACCTCGGGACGTTCGCCGACGAAATCGCAAAACTCACAGGCCGCACCTTCAACGCCGAAGACCTCGAGCAGGTCCTCATCGAAGCCAAGTACAGCGGCTACGTCGATCGCCAAGCCAAGCAAATCGACCGCTTCCGCCGCCTGGAATCCCTGGCCATCCCCTTGCGGACCGACTATGCCACCATGCCCGAACTGCGTTTCGAAGCCCGCGAGCGACTCACCCGCGTGGCCCCCACAACCCTCGGCCAAGCCGGCCGGATCAGCGGCGTCACCCCCGCCGACGTCACCGTACTCTGGATTTATCTGACCGGTCGCCGCGCGTCCTAGAGTGACGTAGTCAAGCCAACCCGGCTTCACGTCCGAAAAAGGGTCCTATGCGACAAGTGCTTGTAACCATGCCATTTACGTCCGCGTGTAGAAATCTAATTTTTTCGTTGACGGCGAATGTATGCGTATGTACCGTATAGGCAATATGGGGGGCTTGGACAAGTTGAGTTATATGTCACGGACAAGGATGGCTGGGGCAGAGGGTGAACCATGACCAACGACGGACGCACGAAACAGGTCTTCACTACCGGCGAGGTGGCGGACATCTGCAAGGTCAGTCAGCAGACGGTGATCCGGTGTTTCGACAGCGGAAGGTTGCAAGGTTTTCGCGTCCCCGGATCGCGCTTCAGGCGCATTCCCCGCGAATCCCTCATCGACTTCATGAAGAGCAACCAGATCCCCATGGACCACCTCGAAACGGGGAAGAAACGAGTGTTGGTTGTTGACGACGATGAGGCCGTAGTGGAGATGTTCAACGAGTTATTGGACCGCGACGGTCGCTTCGACGTCCGGACTGCGTCCACCGGCTACGACGCGGGAATCCTGACGGAGCAGTTTCGACCCGACGTCTTGCTTCTCGATTTCAGGCTCCCGGACATCAACGGAAACGTCGTG
>CAZYEX010000129.1:0-18646 GCA_964646605.1 uncultured Phycisphaera sp.
TCCCGACGATCCGCGACTTGGTATCCTTGCTTCATGGTGGTGGCTCCTTAAAGAATTCACAACCCTACCCGCCTACACAACGGATAGGATCGAGCCGCCACCATCTTTTTCAACCTTCAACTACGAACGGGACATGCTCCCGTTTTTGGTCAGCATCACGCATCGCACGAAGGCGCTGTGGCCGGTGGCGAGTGCGGCCTTCTTGGCACCGCGCCGACTGCACACCCGCCGGAAGTACGCTTGGACGTACGTCCCGTTCGCTCGCGACGCCGCCCAGCCCACTTGCGCGAAGACGGTCTTCCACCAACGGTTGCCGTGCCGGGTCCGTCCGCCCTGGCGCTTCCCAGCGCTTTCGTGATGACCCGGACACAGCCCGGCCTACGAGGCCGTGTGTCGTTGAGGCGGACTGGCGTGGTTTCTACCTTCGCGCACACCGTCTCCTTCGTTTGACGCCTGAGCGATACGGATTTGCACTTTGGCGGGGTCCTGTCATTACTGAAAACGGCAATCGAGGTCACCTGAGGGTGGCAGCGCCAATGGCGGCCTTGAGGCGCGCCGCGGAATCGACCGATAACACGAGAAGTGCGAAGAACCAAGTTAGAAGGTCGAAAACGAGCCTCGGCGTTTCCGTTCGTGTGGGACGTCGTGTCTTCGAACTTTGAACTTCGAACTTTGCACCGCACCGCGAAGGAGTTCATGGCCCCATGAGCGGCATTTCCAGCGGGATCGGGCTGATATCGGGGATCAATACGGCCCAGCTTCTCGACCAGTTGATGGCCATCGAGCGGCGGCCCATCCAATCCCTCGAGACCCGCGTCAAGGAGCTCGACACGCAGCGGGCCAAGTTCCTGGAATTGTCCGCCAAGATTCTCGCGGTGCGCAACGCGGTCACCAACTTCAACAAGATCGACTTTTTCCGGCGTTTCAACGCCAAGAGTTCCGACGAGAACGTGTTGACGGGAGCGGCGAGTTCCGCGGCCACGGCGGGCAGCACCACGTTCCGCGTTCACTCCCTGGTTAGCAACCACGCCGTGGTCAGCCGCGGTTTTGCCGATGCGGACCGCACGCCCGTGGGCGTCGGGACGCTGACCCTCGAAGTCGGCGGCGGGCGAGTGAACCCCACGACGGAGCTGGCCGCCCTCAACGGGGGGCTGGGCGTGCGGCGGGGGACCATCCGCGTCACCGACCGCAGCGGGGCCTCGGCGGACATCGACCTTTCCAAGGCCTTCACCGTCGCCGAGGTGCTGAGCGCCATCAACACCCATACCCAGGTTCGCGTCCGCGCAAGTGTCACTACGTTGGCATCCAACGGTGCGACCGGCGATCGGATCGTTTTGGAGGACCAAAGCGCAGGAACCGGACGACTGATCGTCAGCGACGTCAACGGCGGATCGACGGCGGCGGACCTGGGCATCGTGGCCGACAGCGCCGCGGGACGCATCGACGGCCGCGACGTGCTCCGCCTTTCCCTGGACACGCCCCTCTCCGTCCTCAACGACGGCAACGGCGTCGATCGCCTCCCGCAAGGAGCCCAAGGCGATGACCTCGCCTTTTCCACCAGCTTTGGAAACTTCGGAGTATTGCTCACCGACGTGTTGCGTTTGTCGACCGACCTTCGCGCCGTCAACGGCGGACTCGGCGTGCGTCTGGGGGTCATCCGCATCACCGATCGCACCGGCGCGTCGGCGGAGGTGGACCTGACCCAGGCCAAGACCGTCCTCGATGTCCGTGACGCCATCAACGCAGCCGGCCTGAAGGTCAGCGCCACCACGGTCAACTCCCGCTTTCTCATTGGGGACACCTCGGAGGTCGCCGCTGCGGACGCCAAGAAGCTCAAGATCGAAGATGTCACCGGATTCGCTGCGGCGGACTTAGGAATCGCCGGCGAAGTGGACGGGGACGGGATCAACGGGCGGGACATCTATCGCGTCTCGACCGTCGGCGATCTCATCCGGGCGATCAACTACGCGCCGGGCAACGGCTCGCTGGTGGAGGCCGCAATCTCCGCCGACGGCAAGGGGATCGTCCTGCGGGCCTTGGGTTTCGAGAACACGGTGACGATCGAAGCGGGGCAGGACGACCAGGGCAACATCTCGTCGACGGCCAAGGACCTGGGGCTTCTCAACGCGACCGTCTCCACCAACGAGCCCTTCGAAACGCGGCGGCTCATCGGCGGCATGGACACGGTGCTTCTCACCTCCCTTCGTGGAGGACGGGGCGTGGGTATAGGTACGGTCTCGTTCACCGATCGACTCAATCACGCAGCCACGATCGACTTCTCCACGGCGGAAACCGTGCGGGATGTCGTGGATCTCATCAACGCCGACGCGACGTTGATGCTCACCGCGTCGATCAACGAAGCCGGAAACGGCATCACCCTCCGCGACGACTCGGGCGGAAACAGCCCCTTGGTCATCGCCGACGTGAGCGGGACGCTCGCTGCCGACCTGGGCATCGGCGGGACCTTCGACGCCGCGACGGGAAATAGCGTCCACGGCGCCAACATGCAGGTGCAGTACGTTTCCCGCGCCACGCGGCTATCCGACCTGAACTCCGGGCGGGGCGTCACCTACGGGACCATCCGCATCACGGACTCGCAAGGCGCGGTCCACGCCGTCAACTTGACCGAAAGTCTCAAGTCCGTCGGACAGGTCATCGACTTCATCAACGCCGTGACGGCGGACACGCTGCAAACGCGGATCAACGACAACGGCGATGGGATCTTGGTCACCGACACCTCGGACGGGTTACTGGCCCTCACCATCGAGGATGAGGAGGGCGGTCAAACGGCCTCGAGTTTGGGGCTGGCCGGCAAGGCCAAGACCGGCGAGAACTTCGTCGACGGCTCGTTCGAGACGCGCATCGAGATCGGCCCGGCGGATACGCTGAAGACCATCGCCGCCAAGCTCAACGAGACCGGCCGGGGATTCAGCGCATCGGTGGTCAGCGACGGGGGGGGGCTCAATCCGTTCAGCCTGGCGATTACGTCGGCGGTCGCCGGTCGGCGGGGCGAGATGGTCATCGACGCGACGGGCCTGGGCCTCGCCATGGACACTCTGACCGAAGCCCGCGACGCCGTCGTGGCTGTGGGCGGCAGCGGCGGGAGCGGGGGATATCTGGTCACCAGCGCCTCCAACCAACTCGACGACGTCATGGAAGGCGTGACGGTCAATCTCCTCGGAACCGGCGACCGCGACGTGACCCTGACCGTGGACCAGGACATCGACGGGATGGTCGAATCGCTCGGGGAGTTCGTCGAAAAATACAACGACGTGCAGGCCGCGATCAGTGAGGCCACGCGGTTCAATCCCGACACGCTCCAACGCGGGGCGTTGTTCGCCGACCCGACGATCGACGTACTCCGCGGGCGGTTGCAGCGCGTCGTCGCCCAGAACTTCTCCGGCGGCGGGCGGACCACGCGACTGTTCCAGATCGGATTGAAGTTCGGTGAGGAGAATCGACTGGAGTTCGACGCCGACCGCTTTCGCAAGGCGTACGATGAATCACCCGGTGACGTAGAGCGCCTGTTCACCGAGGAGGTGGGCGGGTTCGGCAAGGCCGTGCAGGAAACGTTGGACGCCCTGACCCGCGACTTCGACGGCGTGATCCCCCGCAAGGACGAACTGCTCGCCGATCAACAGGAGGTCCTCACCGACCGAATCGAGGCCCTCAGCGTGCTCCTCGCCGCCAAACGCCGCCGACTCGAAGCCCAATTCGTGGGACTGGAATCCTCCCTTGCGTCCCTCCAGGGTCAGCAAAACGCCCTCGGGGCTCTCGCCCAGCTTGCGAGTCGATAGTGCCGCTTCCGTCTCGATTATCGGCCTCTTGGGATTCTTTCTCGGACGATCAAATTACCCGAGCCTGCGCCGTAACCGATATTACCGGCGCTATGGCCTTGGCCTCGGACAACGCATACCTCAAAGCGGCGGTGCTCACGGCGCCCCCGGAGCAGTTGCAGCTCATGCTCTATGACGGAGCGATCCGCTTCGCCCTTCAAGGACGCGACGCCATCGAAAAAAAGGAGCACGAAACGTCGTTCGAGAAGCTGACCCGCGCTCAGAACATCGTCCTGGAGATGCAGAACGGACTAAACTACGAAGTGAACCGGCCCCTGTGCGAGCGCATGGCCGGGCTCTACAACTTCATCTATCGCAAGCTCATCGACGCCAACGTCCATCGCAACGTCGCCGACGTCGACGACGCCTTGAAGGTCCTGCACATGGAACGCGAGACGTGGAGGATCCTTGTCGAGAAGGTGAGCCGTCTCCAAAAGGACGGCGAGACTGCCCCTCCCACGGAGGAGGAAGCCGTCGCATTCTCCGCCGAGGCCTGACGTGCGCCGCCCGCTACGTGAACCTTGCGACGCACCCGGCCGCCCCTACAATGGCCAAAGATGCGGTCGTCGCGATTTCAGAACCGCGACCGTTAGGGAGCGGTGTTGGAGGTCCGGGACGGTGCGGCTTCCGATCTCGACGTCAGCGGGGACCTGCGAGCAGCCATGAACGTCCGTCCTCATAGTTCTGCGATTCTTCTCGCCATTCTTGTCCTCGTCGTGCCAACCATGGCGCAATCACCGAGCGCGCCCCCCGACAGTGGAACGAAACCCTCCGCGGACGAAGCCTACCGCGCCGCCCTCAGCGCGATGACCGCCCTGGAGGAGGGTGATCAGTCGCAGATTTCCCCCGCGGTGTTCGAGGAAACCAACCGCCTTCTCACGGCCTTGCGGGTGGCGGACCCGGCCCATCCGCGCCTGACCTACCTTGTCGCCCGGTTCAACGCCCTCGCCGGTCGCAGCGGCGACGCGATCGAGCAACTGCGCCGCTTCGTGGACACCCGCGAGGGTCGCAACGAGTGGGAAGCCCACCGCCGCTTGGGCGATCTGTTCGTCAACGAGTACCCCCAACTGGCCAAGGCGAGTTATGAACGGGCCGGGGAACTGAAAGCGAACGAGCCGGCCGTGCTGCTGGGGTTATCCAATTGCGCGTACAAGGTCGGTCAACTGGACGAAGCTTTGCGCCTAGCGCGGCAGGCGGTCGAGGCCGACGGACGCAAGACGGTTCGCGTGATCGGTCATCTCGCCCGCATGTCGATCGCCAAGCAGCAATGGTCCGAGGCGGAGAAGGCCTCGGCCCAGGCCGTCGAACTCGCGCTCAAGAAAGTCGAGGCCGCGCCCGGCCGCCGCCGTCCCTTGGAAGAACTCGACAGCCAGTACCAACTGGTCGTTGACCTCATCCAATCCCGGATCGCAGAAGCCGCCGCCGGACCCGACGACTATCTCCGCCTCGCCGGTTTCTTTCGCAAACGCAACGAGCTCGCGGCCAAGTTGAACCTCCACGAGTGCCTGCGAATCGTCGAGACCGGGGTGAACGCCCTGCCCAGCCCGCCGGCGCGGCTCTTGGAAGAATACGCGGTGCTCCTGGCCGAGGTCGGTCGAACCGACGACGCTCGCGCCTCCTTCGAAAAAGTCCTCGCCCTCGACCCCGCCAACGTCACCGCCGCCCAATGGCTCGAACGACTGCGCCCCCCGCCGCCGACGAACTAACACAACAGCGCTACATCCGTTTTCGCCGAACCGGAGATTCCGTATTTCAGAGCACTGGGCGCAAGCCCGGTGACACGCGGCTGCCCCACGACGCTCCGGGCGCGGTCCGCGGGCTCGCGCCGCGCGGCTCTGACCTCGACCAGCGCTGTCATGCTAATCCACTGTCCTTGGGTTCCGGAACGAGAATCGAGGGACGCACGCTCAGCACGCACCGTCACCCATGGTGCAGTGGAAGAATGCACCCACCGGCTCTCTTTTTTCCGCCGTTTTCTCTCCTCGGATGGCTATACTAAGGAAGAGAAGACGAGGGTTCTTATGCGCGTTCGAAAGAGCACCTATCGGCAGGGTAGCGATAACCGCGGCTTTGCCGTCCGGTTTGTTACCGTGAGCCTTCTTGCCCTGGCATCGCCCATAACGGTCTATGCCCAGCGCGTGGTCTACGTCGCTGAACACGCCTCGGGTACCAGTGCTGGTAGTTCCTGGACCGACGCCTACCAGGACTTGCAGGACGCCATGGACGACGCTCGGGCCGCGGGGGACATCGACGCCGAAATCTGGATCGGGGCAGGAACCTATAAACCGGACCGTGGAACAGGAGAGCAGACCCTCGCTTTCGAGTTGTTTGGCGGCATCGCCATCTACGGAGGCTTTGCGGGCTCGGAAGAATGTCGGGAGGAGCGCGAACCGAGCATCAACGTCACCGTTTTGAGCGGCGACCTCAACGGTGACGATGACCCAGCCGCGCAGCCGCTTTCCGACTGCTGCTTCCCGGGGGTTCCGGGGCAGTGCAGCGATGCCCAGTGTCGCGCGGCGGTGTTGGCCGTGGACTCGGGTTGCGCCGCAAGATGGCGGGAGGCGTGCAACTCGATCGCGGTCAAGGTTTGTTGTGAACTTTGCCGTCCCACGCGCTGCGATAACAGCTACAACGTGCTGCGGGCCGTGGAGGTCGGCTCGACGCCGGTCCTGGACGGCATAACCGTCACGGGGGGTGAAGCACGGGGGTCCGGGCTGACCTACACGGGTGGCGGCGGTTTATTCGCGCAAAACGCCAGCCCACGAGTCACGGGATGCCGTTTTCTGCGAAACGACGCGTCTAACGGCTCCGCAGTCTTCGCCCGGTTCGGGTCCCCCGTGGTCGAAGCGTCGTCCTTTACTGAAAATGGTAGACTCTTCTGGTCGTGGCATGCCGTGCGAATAGGATCTCCGGAAGGGGCGCTGAATTTTCGAAAGCTGACGGTGGCGAACAACATCGGAGGCGGACTCGGGATCGACAGCGCCGACGCAACCATCGAAGACACTACGATCCGCGACAATCTCGGAGAGGGCTTGGCATGTTCGGGTTCTGATTGCACGGTGCTGAACTCCCAGGTGGTGGGCAACACAGGCTACGGCATGTACGCGAACGGATTCACGCAGATTATCAACAGCCAGTTCCTTCGAAACTTCAACGGACTTTTCACTTTGGGTCCGAGTCTGATCGTGAACTCCGTGTTTGCAGGAAACACGGCCGGATTGGGGGGTGGTGTGGATTCGGTATTCGGCGGGGTCTACGTGCTTAACAGCGTGTTCTTCGGCAACTCCGCCGACAGCGTGGGCGGCATCGCGGTTGGCGACGGTGGGGCGAGGATCCGTAACTCGATCTTCTGGGCCAACTCCGACAACACCGGCTTCACCCAGCAAGCCCAGTTCTACGCGAACAGCCCCATCGACGTGGATAACACCATTGTTCAGGGTTGGACGGGCTCCTGGGGCGGTGTAGGCAACAGCGGGAACGATCCGTTGTTCGTGGACGCCGACGGGGCCGATGACATCGCGGGCACGGAGGATGATGACTTGCGGTTGTCACCCGACTCGCCGGCCATCAACGCCGGTGATTCCGATTTCGGGGAGGGCAAAGATCCTCTTTGCCCGCCTGACAAAGTGGAACTTTGTCCCTCCCCTGAGACTGACAAAGTGGAACTTTGTCCCTCCCCTGAGACTGACAAAGTGGAACTTTGTCCTCCCCGCGACCTCGACGGCCACGCGCGAATCCTCTGCGGCCGCGTGGACATCGGGGCCTACGAGTTCGGCATCGGCGACTACAACTGCAACCGCACCGTGACCCTCGACGACTTCGCCCATTGGCCCGATTGTCGGACGGGCCCGAGCAGCGCACCCCACGAATCCGCTTCCTCCGTCCCTTCGTCCCTGCGTCCCTATGTCCCTTCGTCCCTATCGCCCCTTCCCCAATCGGCAATCGGAAACTGGCAATTGGCAATCCCCTGCGCCGCTTTCGACTTCAACGCCGACGGAGACGTGGACCTGCGCGACTTCCACTTGTTGCAGGGCGGATTCTCCTCCCAGTAGCGTCGCGGTTCATCCGCGGCGCCGCGAAGGCGGACTGAGCTTCGAGGCCGGCTACTTCTTGGCCGAGGCCCGCTCGCGTTCTTCCTTGCAGCGGGCGATGATTTCTTCCTGGATGGACGCGGGACAGCGGCGGTAGCAGGCGAACTCCATGGCGAAGTTGCCGCGACCCTGGGTCAGCGAGCGAACGTCGGTCGCATAGCCGAACATGTTGGCCAAGGGCACCTCGGCCTCGAGCACCACCACGTTGCCCTTCACCTCGCTGCCGTGGATGAGTCCCCGCCGTGAGGCGAGGTCGCCGCTGACGCCCCCTTGATACTCCACCGGCACTTCGACTTCGACCTTCATGATCGGTTCGAGCAACACGGGCTTGGCGTCGCGGATCACCTCGCGGAAGGCGGCCCGGGCGCAGATTTGGAAGGCCAGGTCCGACGAGTCCACGGCGTGCGAAGAGCCGTCCTCGAGAACCATCTTGATGCCCACGACCTCGAACCCGGCGAGCGGTCCCTTGACCCGGGCCATCTGGAAGCCCTTGTCCACTGAGGGGATGTACTCCGTGGGCACGCGGCCGCCGCTCACGTCGTTCTCGAACACGTAGGCCTCTTCGCCGTTGGGGTCGATGGGCACCACGCGGCCTACGACGTGGGCGTATTGGCCGGAGCCGCCGGTTTGCTTCTTGTGCTTATAGTTGTAGGTCGTCTCGACGGACGGCGTTTCGCGGTATTGCACCTTCGGTCGTCCGACGCTGACGCTCACCTTGTATTCGCGGCGCATGCGCTCGACGTACACGTCGAGGTGCAGCTCGCCCATGCCCGAGAGAATGGTCTGCCCCGACTCCTCGTCGTGGTGGGCGTGGAAGGTCGGGTCTTCCCTGACGAAGCGACCCAGGGCCTTGGACAGCGGCTCGCGGTCGGCGCTGCGCTCCGGCAGAACGGCGATGGACATCACCGGCTCGGGGCAGTGCATGCGCTCCAGCGACAGGCTTAGCTCCGGGTCGCATAGGGTGTCGCCGGAAATGCAGTCCATGCCCAGGACGCCGACGATATCTCCGGCGGCGGCTAGTTCCAGGTCCGACCGTTTGTCGGCGTGCAAACGATACACGCGCCCGAGGCGCTGCGTGCTGCGGTTGCGTCCCACCCTGTACATTTTCCCGCGCTGCAGTTGCCCTTGATAGATGCGTACGTAGGTGACCTGTCCGAAGGGCTCGTCGCAAATCTTGAAGGCCATGGCCAGCAGCGGACCGTCGGGGTCGGCCGACACCGTCACCTCGGCGCCGTCGTTGGCGTTGTCGCAGGCGTAGGCGATGCGGTCGATGGGGGACGGAAGGTATCGCACCACGGCGTCGAGCATGGTCTGCACGCCCTTGTTGCGATACGCGGAGGCCAGAAAAACCGGCGTAATATCGCGGCGGATCGTCGCTCCGCGAACGGCGCGGTGAATCTCGTCCTCGCTGGGTGCGCGACCCTCGACGATCGTCTCCATCAGATCGTCATCGTAGAGGCTCAGGGTGTCGAGCATCCCGTGGCGGGCGCGGTCGGCTTCGTCAAGCAACGCCGGCGGAATCTCTTCGCAGCGAACGTCCTCGCCCTTTTCGCCGTCGTAGTAGTAGGCCTTCATGCGCACCAGGTCGATGACGCCGATGAACTCCGGGCCCGTTCCGACGGGAATCTGCATGGGCACGGCCACGTGACCGAGCTTGCTTTCGATCTCCGACACCACCCGGGCGGGATCGGCGCCGACGCGATCCAACTTGTTGATGAGCGCGATCCGCGGAACGCGGTAGCGGCGCATCTGCCGATCGACGGTGATGGATTGCGACTGCACGCCCCCCACGGCGCAGAGCACAAGCACCGCGCCGTCGAGAACCCGCAACGAGCGCTCGACTTCGACGGTGAAGTCCACATGGCCCGGCGTGTCGATGATGTTCACCTGATGATCGTTCCAGGTAACGGTCGTCGCGGCCGAGGTGATCGTGATTCCTCGCTCGCGCTCCAGCTCCATGTAATCCATGGTCGCGCCGCCGTCGTCGCCCTTCACTTCGCGAATGCGATGGATGCGACCGGCGTAAAAGAGGACGCGCTCCGTCAGCGTCGTCTTGCCGGAGTCAATATGCGCGGAGATTCCGATGTTGCGTATCTTGCTGATCGCTTCCATGTTCGCCCCTAGAGCCACGACAAACCACCAACTCGGACCGCAGCCCTGTCATTTGTGCGTTTGCACAATGAGCAGTGCGATGACGATCCAACCCGTTTCGTCCCTGCGGATGCCGGAACAAACCGGATCGCGTCGGAACGTAAACCACTGTATTAGATATACTTACGAGCTACACGGCAAACCCGAAACTGGATGTGCCCACCTCGTAGCTCTCCAGGATACCACAGCCTCGGAGCAAAATCAAGCGGTTGTATGTAGCAATCGCATACTTTTCCGGACCACCGCCAAGCCCAGCGCCAAGAGATAGGTATCGGCAACCGCTAGGTCTGGGTTGATCCCCTCCGGCGAAGTCCGAGTCCGCCAGCCATGGTGGTTAGGCACGCTTTCATGTGCGTCTAGGAGGTTATTATTGGCCGCGCGCGATTTCGCCGGTGAGGTTGCACACCGGACGGGCGGAGAATCGACCAGGCGTCTTTTCCGCCCAAGTGGCTGCGTCGGGCCGCAGGCGCGGTCCTTTTTCGGGTCCCCGTACCCGCGGCGGTCCGGGAATCTACGAACGCTCAACTCCTCGCCTAGGAAATTGGTCCCTTCATTCGACTCTCGGCGGGGGCGCGCCTACAGTGCGGTTACACGCTCGACAAAGGCAAATTGCGGCCCCGGCTGGAAGCGGTGGACTTCCCAGCGGAGCCCGTTTGGAACTCGAGGGGGAGGACTTTTCATGAGGAACGGGAGATACGACTATCATTCCAGTCGGCGGCGCGGTGCGACGGTCGTCGTGGTAGCGGTCTCGCTGGTAACGCTGCTGATTTGCGCATCGTTGGCGATCGACGTAGGCTACATGTGCGCCCTGGCCGCGGAGCAACAGAACAACGCGGACGCCTCGGCATTGGCCGGGGCATCCGGACTACGCGACGCCGCGTGGCAGGACGCCAATGAACGCGCGATCGATCTGCTGGAGTTGAACCAGCCTCCTCAGGGTTACTTGTCGCTTGACGACCAGGTCATCGAGTTCGGCTGGTTTGATTCGGTCGCCCAGGCCTTCCACGTCCTGGACGACCCGGACGACGCGTTTGCGGTCCGTGTGCGCGCCGCGCGGAATGGAGTGGCCCTCTTCTTCGCCCCGTTGATGGGCCACAACACTACGGACGTCCGCCGCCCGGCGGTGGCCATCGGCAGCAAGGCCTGCGGCGGCATCTGGGGACTCGAGGGCATCAAGGCGGGGAGCATCTCCACGGACAGCTTCGATTCGACGATCTCATCGTATGACGCCGCCACCGCGGGCGAACGCGGCAATCTTTGCAGCGGGCGGGGGATCACCGTCGAGGGCTCGTTCGAGGTACACGGCGATGTCATGACCGGGTTCGGATACCCTTTGGAGGTTAACGGAACTTCCGGACAGATCAGCGGCCTGACGACCTCCCGTATGGACGACGTCGAACCCCCGCCGGCCGACTTCGGCGAGGTCGCGTACATCAACGATAACCGCACCATCGGCTTGACCGACAAGGGAGTGTCGCCCTGGAACCGCAGCGGCAGTGGCTTGCGTATCGCGAGCAACGACAATCTGACCATATTAGGCGGAACGTATTACTTCAGTTCCATTACCCTGACCGGAGGCTCGACCATCACCATCAAGGGCACTGCGGTCTTTTATGTGACCGGGAGCATCGATGCCGCCGGCGGGTCACTCATCAATCGCGCTGCGGCGCCGGGTGACCTCAGCATTGTGTCATCCGGTTCGAGCATCAAGCTGTCCGGGGGGACGGAGTTTTACGGATCCATCCTCGCCCCCAACGCCGCGGTGGCCTTGAACGGTAACGCGATCTATTACGGAGCGCTCATCGGCAAGACGCTGTCCCTGGGCGGCGACGTCCAGATCCACGTGGACGAGTCGCTGCCGCTGAACCAGCCTTGGTTCGAGCCGCCGTTCCCGTCGCTCGTGCAGTAGGACCCGCGCATGGCGGCCAGACGGACTGGTCCGCTCTACTGATCCGGCAGGGTTGAATTCGGCTCGGGAGGCGGCACGAGGTCCGTCTCCCGGGCCGCTTGCTTTCCACAAATCGAACCATCACGCGTTCGCCGTTCTTCTCGGACGCACCGCCCCGCGAGAAAAGAAACCGGTTTAATTTCTCGAGCGATTTGCGTCGCGCGTCGGCGAATCGTAGGTTTGGTTGATAGCACATCCCGAGAGGGCAAACCAATCGCAAGGTTGGGACGCAAAGCGTCGAGTCCGCCAATGGCGGATTGTCGCGCTGCTCAGGACGCCGCGGGGGACGGAGTTCTGAACGGGAGGGGAAACATGCTCCTTAGGAGGGCATTCCATGAAGCGTTCCAATCCAAGTCTACGCCGACGTTCTAACCGTCGCCGGGGCGCCGTCGCCGTCATGACGGCCGTCACTCTCGTCGTACTTCTGATGTTCGCATCGCTCGCAGTGGACCTGGGCTTTGTCCGCGCCGTGTGCGGGGACATGCAGCACACGGCCGACACCGGGGCGCTCGCGGGCTCCTCGGCTCTGCGTGAGTCCGACGGGGAAGACACCGAGTCGGTTCACGGGCGCGCCATCGACGTCATCGAGCGCATGCAGAAGACCCAGGGCTTTTCGGCCTTGGACGATCAGATCATCGAAGTTGGAACCTGGGACTACGAGACACGCCATTTCACGCCGGTCGACTCATCCAGTGGGTCGAAGGCCTTCGCGGTCCGTGTAGTCGGCGTCCGTAACAAGACCCCGCTCTTCTTCGCGGGGGTCATGGGCAAGTACAGCACGGACGTTACCCGTGAGGCCGTCGCCCTCGCCAGCGGCCCGTGCGGAGGCATCTGGGGGCTCCAAGGCGTCAAGGCCGGAAGCATCAACACCGACAGCTATGACTCCACCGAGGGGGCGTACTCCGCCGATACCGCCGGCGAGAACGGCGATATTTGCAGCGGCCGCAACATCACCGCGGGCGGATCGTTCGACGTGCATGGCGACGCGATGCCCGGCTTCGGATACTCCCTGACGGTGAACGGCGGCTCCGGAGGCATTACCGGCTACACCACGTCCCACTCTGGCGCGCTGCCCAATGTGCCGGTCGATCTTTCCTACGTCATGTACAACAATGACAACGCCGCGATCCCGCGGACCAGCGCGGGTCGGACTCCTTACAGGACCCCCTGGGAAATCGCGGTCGCGTCAGGTGCGAACCTGACGTTGGCAGGCGGAACTTACTATTTCGATTCGCTCAGACTCACAGGCGGCGCCACTCTTACCGTCACCGATGCGACCACGATCTATATTGGGCGGACCATGGACATTGTCGGCGGCGGGATTGTCAACCAGACGCAGAACCCGCACGACCTCACCATCATTTCAGCGGGAACGGCGGTCAAGTTCGGCGGCGGCGCCACTTTCTATGGGACGCTGTTAGCGCCGAATGCTGACGTGACGGTGGGCTCCAATGCCACTTTCTATGGAGCGTTGGTAGGCAAGACTCTCACGCTGAGCGGCGACACAACGATCCATGTCGATGAATCGTTGCCCGTTGTCCAGTCGATTGCCCCGCCGCAGCCGTCGTTGGTGAATTAACGGGGGGTCGGCGCCGCGTGAATGCGGGGTGGGGAAAGATACGAAGTGTCAGGCGTCATCGGAAGGAAGTTCCAAAAATCTATGGGGGCCAAAGTGGATTCTGGACGAGAGGGCAAACCGGGCATGATCCTAAGGAGGGATTGCAATGAAGCGTGTTTGCCGTTTGCAGGAGTGTTTCAGCCGTCGGCGCGGTGCCGTCGCCGTCATGACGGCCGTCACCCTCGTCGTACTTTTGCTTTTCGCATCGTTGGCAGTGGACTTGGGCTTTGTCCGCGCCGTGTGCGGGGACATGCAGCACAACGCGGACTCGGCGGCACTCGCGGGCGCGTCGGCGCTTTGGGAGGAGGACACGGCCGACGTCGGGCTGGTCCAGTCTCGGGCCATGGACATGCTCGAGCGCATGCAGAAGAGCCAGGGCTTCGAGGCCTCCAGCGATCAAATCATCGAAGTCGGAACCTGGGACTACGAGACTCGGGAGTTCACAGCGGTCGATCCGGCGGCGCATGCACCGTTCGCGGTGCGGGTGGTCAGCGTTCGCAAGAAGACGCCGTTGTTCTTTGCGGCCATCATGGGCAAGTACAGCACCGACGTGACCCGCGAGGCGGTGGCCCTGGGCAGCGGTAAGTGCGGCGGCATTTGGGGGCTCAACGGTGTTCGCGTGAACGGAAGCATCGTCACCGACAGCTACAACTCCGACGACGGTGCGTATTCCGAAGACACGGCCGGCGAAAACGGCGACATCTGCAGCGGGCGTGACGTCGTCGCGAGCGGCGGTTTCGATATCAACGGGGACGTGATGTGCGGCTTCGGATATGAGGTGGATATCAACGGCGGGGCGGGCGAGATCACCGGGATCACGACCGCCAACTCCGGTCCGGTTACGGATCCGCCCATGGATTTCGGCGCCATCAAATACGTCAATGACAATGCGACGATCGGAATGACGGACGGCGGGAAGAGTCCGTGGAAGGGCGGCGCGGCCGACCTCTATCTGAACGCCAACGACAACCTGAACGTTCTGCCGGGCGAGTATTACTTCGATTCCATGACCATGCGGTCCGGGGCCACCGTCACCCTGAGCGGAAAGACCACCTTTTACGTCGGCGGCAATGTGAACGCTATGGGCGCCGGAATCATCAACGAAACGGCGGATCCCGGCGAATTCTCGATCATCTCCGCCGGTACGTCCTTCGAGCTCGGCGGTAGCTTCGATTTCTACGGCTCGGTCCTGGCGCCGAACGCCGAGGTCAAGCTCCAAGGAGACAGTCAGTGGTACGGGTCGGTGATTGGCGGAACCGTTTGGCTCGGCGGGAACGTGGAGTTCCACGTGGACGAGTCGCTTCCGCAACTCGATTTCTTCGATCCGCCGCTGCCGACGCTGGTGAAGTAAGCAGGGGCGAAGAGGGCCTCGCCCGGGGGGTGAGGGAACATGATGAAGACTCTGATCCAGAAAGCTCAGGTCGCCGCGCGGAGGCTCACCGCCGGGGAATCGGCCGTGACGGCTACGGAATACGCTACGATCCTTGCGGTAGTCGTCATCGCCGTGATGGTCTCGGTGATGACGCTGGGCAAGAAGGTGAGTGGGAACTTCACTAGCGCCGGCAATACCTTCTCCTTGGCCACGGGATTCGGCGGGGGCGGCGGAGATCAGGCTGGTGGCAGCGGTGGCGGCGGTGGTCAGGGCGGCGGCGGAGGCGACCAAGGCGGTGGGAGTGGTGGAAGCGGCGGTGGAGGCGACTCCAGTCCCAGTGGTGGCGGGAGCGGCGGGGGTAACGGCGGTGGAAACAGTGGTGGCAACGGTGGTGGTAACGGCGGTGGAAATGGCGGCGGCAATTCCGGCGGCAACGGCGGCGGGAATGGCGGAGGCAATGGAGGCGGCAAGGGTGGGAAGGGCGGCGACTAGAACCACGGCGTGGCAAGCTGAGAAGTCGTTTGCCTAGCGGGTCGTCCATAGCTGAGGCGGTGAGGGCCGGCGCGACGCGACGATCGCGTCCTCGGAAATCGGAGGAACGGGGAATGGAAACAACGAACAACAGTTCATCGACGGCGAATCGGGGACAAATCGCCCGTTGGGTCGAAACCGCGGGTGAAAGCGGGGAGCCCGATGGGTATGCCGGCAAGCGGCACGCGGTCCGCTTCAAGGAAGGCATGTTGCTGGCGGTGACGTTGGATCCGGTCAAACCGGGCGGCACCTGGAACGTCTACATGCACAACGTGTCCGACGGCGGGTTTGCCTTTTGGTCCAAGCGCGAAGTGCCGGCGCGAGGCACGGTCTACGTTCGAGACGGCGCCGAGGCCGGTCCGCGGACCTGGCTCAAGGCACGGGTGACACATTGCACGGTGGGCATCCGCGGGTTTTTGATCGGGGCGGCCTTCGAGACCTTCCCCCCCCCGCGATAGCGCCGCCGTTCTACATAGAATGCCCTCTCGTCAAGGAACCGCCGTGGCTGCGTTGGCCACGGCGGTTGCGTTTGCGCTAGCGTGGATGCTTGGTCGCTGCGCGGCGTTCGTCACTCGGGCGCCGCTCTGCCTCAATCCCCGCCGCCGGGAGGGGTGTCGCTGAACTTTTCGTAGGCCCCCATGTCCACCGCCCCCAATCGAACGCGCGGGAGCAGCCCGAGGTCTTTGGGGATTTTCTCGATGGTGTCCGTATCCCAGTCAAGGTCCACCGTGTCGGCGGGCAGGTGATCGGTGTAGCCGGTGTTCTTGCAAGGCGAGGTCGTCTGCAAACCATAACCGGCGGTGAACAGCGGATTGACGTTGATGTTGTTCGACCCCGCGTTCCAACGGCCCTGGATGTCGGAGTGGGCGGCTAAGCTCGACCCCGAGTGCGCGTTTCCTGAAAACAATAGGTGACTGTCCCGAATGGCATGGTCCTTCCGATGAACCAGCATTAACCTCTTTTCTGGGTGTCACTTAGAGTCACTTTAGGGAGAGGTGGCCTCCGATGAATACGTTGGATTTCAAGCAACGCGTTCACAAGGAGGCCACGGATGGCGAGTCTCGCAGGTTGGAAGGATTCCGTCAAGCAAAACCTGGTCGTCGATCCTACGTTCGGTCGAGTGTTGTCGCGGGAACGGATCGAGTCATTCTGTCGAGGGGCGGGACACGTCTGGCGTCCTTCGTTCTGGAACCCCTCCGTGACCGTGTGGACGTTTTTGTGGCAAGTCCTGGACGGGGCCAAGACGCTTCGCGCCGCGGTGGCGACGCTGCTGGTTCAGTGGGCGGCCCAGGGAAACGCGACGTTGCCTTCTCCCGATCCCACGGCCTACTGTCAGGCTCGTCGGCGCTTGCCGATCGAGGTGATCCTCCAGTTGCTCGTTCATCTCACCCTGCGGATGCGGAATCTGGTCACCCCGGGCACGGGGTGGCGAGGGCGTCGCGTCTGGGCCGTGGACGGTTCCAGCGTGAGCATGCCGGACACGCCGGCGCTGCAGAAGGTCTTCCCCCAACCGCCGGGACAGAGGCCAGGGTGCGGATTTCCCGTCGCCCAATTCGTGGCCCTGTTCTGTTGGACCACCGGGGCCGTCGTCGACGTGATCATCGACACCATCATTCCCCACGAAGTCACCCTCTTTCGTCGTCTCTGGCATCACTTTCAACCGGGTGACGTGGTCTTGGGGGATCGTGCGTATGGAAGCTATGTGGATCTCGCTCGTCTGCAACAACGCGGCGTCTTTGCGGTCTGTCGATTGCATCAGCGACGTGCCGCGGACTTTCGCATGGGGAAACGCTTGGGCCACGACGATCAACTCCTCGCCTGGTCTCGACCCGAACGCTGGATTCCATCCTGTGGAATCAACGAGGACGAGTTCGAACAACTCCCTCCCACGCTGACGATTCGTCAGGTCCGCATCGCCCAAACGCCTCGCGGATTCCGCAGTCGGACGATCGTCGTGGTCACCACCCTTCTGGATCCGATCGAAGACCCGGCGGACGAGATTCGCGCCCTCTATCGCGATCGCTGGACGGTGGAACTCAACCTTCGCAGTCTCAAGACGCATCTGGGGATGGACGTGCTTCGCGGTCAGAGTCCGGACGTGATCCGAAAGGAAATCGCCATGCACCTGCTCGCCTACAACCTCATTCGCTTCTTGATGTGGCAGGCGGCCCAGCGACATGGCCGCGACCTGCATCGCCTGAGCTTCACCGGAACGCTCCATCGACTCCGCGCCGCGTGGTCGAGACTCACGCTCGACCGCCGAACGCGGAATTGCGACGCTGAGGAACTGACTCCGCAACTCCTCGCCTGGATCGCCTACGACCTCGTTCCCTACCGTCCCGACCGCGTCGAACCGAGACGACGAAAACGAAGACCCAAAGAATTCAGCCTCCTCCAACAGCCCCGATCTTACTACCGCCAACATGGAGACCAGCATGCCCGATAGCTTCATGCCATTCGAGACGGGTTCTATTATGTCAAGAACATGCGCCTACTGTGGCAATAAAGCAGCAGCAACAAGGGATCATGTCATTCCAAGAGAACTATATCGCGTTTCAGAGCGGAGCGACCGGATTCAGTTGCTAACAGTTGATGCCTGCAGGGAATGCAACGGATCGTTTAGCGCCGATGAGACAGAGTTTTGTACGTTTATTTCGCTCGGCAAGAGACGATCCATCGCGGCGAACGAACTTGCGTTTGGCGGGAGGGCATTGCGTAAAATGACGCGCGCGCGGAATATGGCATTTCGACGCAGAGTTGAGAGTAGCTTCTGCGAAATGGACATTCTGACTTCTTCTGGGTTATGGGTTGGGCAAGAGATGGCCCTCCGCATTCCGGATTCGTTTCGCCGTACGCTCTTCAAGATAACCAGAGGGCTGTACTTCCACCACGTTGGTTTTGTAGTCCCTGGGACATGCACATTTCGATTGCACGACTTTGCAGACCTGAGCGTGGCCAAAGAGGATGTCCCATCCATAGTTGAAGGTCGGCGGCGGCTCGGGTCAGGTTATCCTACTTTTTTCTGACGGTCCATTGTTTCATCCGCCTGTGATTCGTTGAGACAGGCCTCGAGCATCCAGAGCTGTTGGCATCCCATCA
>CAZYEX010000130.1:0-35692 GCA_964646605.1 uncultured Phycisphaera sp.
GCGCCGCCGGAAATTACAACAGGCCAGAGAACTGCGCAAGCAGGAGAACCTGAAACTGCGACAACGACTCATCCCCTGGCGGCAGGAGGAACACCTTTACTCGACGAGGCCGTTTGTCTCACTTTGATTGAAACAAATCAAAACCAGGACCACATGAGCAAGAAAGACTCACCTTCGGGTTGGACCAAAGACGGGGAGCAGGTCACCGTTCATCACCCGGCCCCTTGCGAGGCAACAAACGGGGATCGTGAGCCTAAGATGAGTCGCTTCCATGTCGCCACCCTACTGACCGTTGTCGGCGCGGCCGTAGCTCTTCCTTTGTCGAGCGACGCAGTGAGATGGAACCTTGTGGCGCTGCTCCTGGTCGTCTACATCACGCTCTTCGGCTTTGGTCTGGTCTTCATTCGTCTTCGGTTCTTCGGTCCCATTATCTGCCGGGGGCCGGCCGATGCGAAGCTCTGCGCGTTGACGTTCGACGATGGGCCAGACGCGAACGCGACCGAGCCCTTACTCGCCTTGCTCCGGCGGGAGCGCGTTCACGCCTCTTTCTTCTGCATCGGTGCCCGGGTTCTTGAATCCCCTCTCTTGGCGGTCCGCATTGTGGCGGACGGACATCTCATGGCCAACCATACCCACCGCCACATGTGGTGGACCAATTTCCTATCGCCCGCGGCGTTGTGTGAGGAAATCTTGCGCGCCCAAGCCGCGATTCGAGTCGCCACCGGCGTCACTCCTCGATATTTCCGACCGCCGGTGGGCCTGACGAATCCCGGAGTCCCACGTGTGATGCGTCGGCTGGGATTGGTTTGCGTGGGATGGGACGTTCGTTCCTTGGACCGCAACTCTATCAGCGCTGAGCGCGTGGTGTGCCGCATCCGACGTGGGTTGCGCGAGGGTAGCATCGTCCTTTTGCATGATGGCGGAGTCGATCCGCAGCGACTTCTGCTTATCGTTGAACGAGTGATAGCCTTTGCGCGCAGCGAAGGCTACCGATTCGTTCGCCTGGATCAACTGCTCGGTCACGAATTCGGGATGTCTGGGGCATGCCGCGGAGCGGACGCTCGGGACGCATGAGGTCGAACTGGTTCGGGCCAAGGCGCCCAGCATTTCGGTTCTACCCAAGGAACACCTTTTCCATGGCCGAGGTCCGGAGGCCGAGCGACAAGCCGAACAGGCTCATTCCCCTCCAGTTCCCTGCTTTGGTTGGGACGCCCGCTCGCGTTATCATAGGGAGCGTGCTTCAACTAACGAACGTGAGCAAGACCTTCGGCTCGCTTGTGGCTGTGGACGGTTTGACGTTGAATATCCGTCGGGGAGAGGTCTTCGGGCTTCTCGGCCCGAACGGCGCGGGCAAGACCACGATTATGAGCATGGCTGTGGGTTTGCTTGCACCGAGCGCGGGCTCGATCGAGCTCGAGGGACTTGGACAACCGACCGAACCGAGCGCTCGCAGAGCGATTGGTGTTGCACCTCAGTCTCTGGCGCTCTACGACGAGCTTTCAGGGGAAGAGAATGTGGCCTTCTTCGGTCGTTTGTACGGCATGTCTGGGCGGCGGCTGCGTGAGCGCGTCGCTTGGTCGTTGGACTTCGTCGGACTTTCCGATCGGCGGCACGATCGAAACAAGACTTATTCCGAAGGCATGAAACGACGCCTGAATTTGGCAGTTGCCTTGGTGCATGATCCGCAGCTCTTGCTCCTCGACGAACCGACCGCCGGTGTCGACCCCCAATCGCGCCACGCCATTCACGAACGAACACGAGCCTTGAACCAGGCCGGTTGTACGGTCGTCTACACAACCCACTACATGGAAGAAGCCGAGCGTCTGTGCAATCGCGTTGGAATTCTCGACCGCGGTCGCCTGCTGGCGCTGGACACCGTCGAGGCGTTGATCCAGGCCCACGGCACGATAAGCGTCTCAACTTCTTATGCCCGCGATTCCGCGTGCCGCGAAGCGGCTTCGAGTGTCATGACGCAGGCGCAGCCAGAGTCGTCCCCATCGCCGCTTCGATTGCGCGGAGGTGGTGCGAATCTCGAAAATGTTTTCTTGAACCTCACCGGGCGACAGCTCCGCGACTAGGGGGGATTCGGCGGTCCGCGCGGCGCAGGAGTATTGGGGCCAACAGGAGGAACGCGCCTGACAGACAAGCCGTCATCCCCATAGCGACCATCTGGCCTAACGACCGTATCGCGGGCGTGCTGGTGAACGCCAAGGTGCCAAAACCCAGCAACGTAGTCAGGGTGGTCATCGTGAGGGCGTGGACGCCTGCCCCAATCTTCTCCGCCAAGATAGGACGCGCTCCACGGTAGCGGTGATGGGCCGCAGCCAGGTTGACCAGAAAAATCCCGTGGTCCACGCCGGTGCCAAGCAACAAGGGGATGGCGATCAAATTGACCATGTTTAGCCGGAGGTCGAGCAGTTGCATCATACCGAGCAGGCACCCGATTCCGAATAGCACTGGAAGCATCGAAAGTATGGTGTCCATCAGCCGCCGAAAGTAGGCGAACAAACAGAGCGCAATGATCCCCATCGCGACGAGCACCAATCGTCGGAGCTCCCGCCAAACGACCGCCTCGGTATCGCTCGACACGACCGCGACGCCGGTGAGCGCCGCTCCGGGCAACCCATCGAGCGCTGCACGCACGACGTTGATGGCCCGGTCGCGCTTTGTCCGCGTGTCCAATGGTTGATCCATGAATAGAAGGACAAGCGCATCGGTCGGCGCGGTTTCCAAACGCACTGCGGATGAAGGCAACATCAAACGCGCGATCGCGGGGTAGCGTACGAGTGTCGCCAGGCTCGGCGCCTCGGTTGGCCCGCAGAACTCGCGTAGAAAGCCGACATAGCCGCGGTAAGCTTGTGGATCGAACAAGCTGTTCTCGATCGCGGCTTCGAAATCCGAGACTACACGAGTTGCGTCGAGCTCTCGAAGCGCCTCGCGACGCGCCGTCGTTTGGTCGGGATCGGGAAGCAGCGTCGCAGGGCCGAATGAGCCGGTGACCCCAACCTTGTTCACATCCTCAGTCCGCAGACGACGATCTACTTGATACGCCAACCTGAGCAGGTTGAGCGGCGAGTCGGATTGAAGGTACACAATGAGTGTGTCCGGGTCGCGGCCGAACCGCTCAGCGATTTTTCGCTGAGAATCCAGCGGCGGGTTCGGCTGCGGATGCATAACGGTTAAGTCCTCGTCAAAATGGAACCCGGGCTGGGGTGCGAGAGCGAAGACCGAAAGAAAACCTAGGGACGCAGCGCAAGCTGCGCCGATCGAAAAGAGGCTGCGCGCATCGAGGACGGCGAGTAAGGACGGTCCCCCGATCGAACGCGGCTGTCCCAATCGGGTGGAAAACGCCGCCGTCCCGCTCAGCAGCGTCGGTAGGAGGAGAAGCGCTGCAAGAAATGAACAGGCAAGCCCGAGCGTGCCCAAGACCGCAAGCTGACGCAGGGCAGGCACGCTCGAAACGGCGATCACCAGGAAGCCCACCATCGAGGTGGCACAAGCCACTGTCATCGGCGGGCCCACGTACGCCAGCGTCGCCGTGATCGCATCCGCGCTCGACAAGCCACTTGCGGTGCCATTACCATAGTGCGACAGCAAATGGATCGGGTAGTCAATGGCAAGGCCCGCCAACACCGCCCCCATCACGGCCACAACCGGCGTCAACTCAGTCGAGTAGAAGGAACTGAGCCCGAACGCGCATAGAATTCCCAACCCGACTGGCACGATGGCGATCGGGAAGGTGAATAGGCCTCGGTAGGTCAGCAGAAACAGCACCCCCAGCATCACAAGCGACATCGTGATGCTCTGGATCATGTCGCTGCGAATCGAGCGCTCGGCCTCGACCGCAATGGCGTAGGCCCCGGTATATTCGAGTTTCAGGTTGTCCACATTCAGACGTTCGCTGGCGGCAACGATGACGCCTACGAAGCGCTTGGCAAACTCCAAATCACTGGCTGGAGTGGTGCCCGTCAAGCGGATCATAAGGGTCAAACCATCGCGGGAGAGCGTGAGACCGCCGGTTTCCGACGATGCGGCTTGGGCGAAGCGGCTTCTTGCCGCATCGGCGAACATCTGGTGGAGTCGAAGCGGATCACGCAGGATGAGCTTCGATAACGTATGGCCCGCGGCCCCGGGCGCGGAAATCAAATCCTCGTTTTCTCGGATTTGCGTTTGGATTCCCTGCGTTGAGGTCCGCTCTTCAAGCCGTGCCAAAGTGTCGGGGTCCAGGTAGAACAGTCCTGCCGGAGCCATCTCTCGCTCGATGAAGTCGCGCAGCTCGGGGAGGTCCCGGTAGCTCACGGCCGAGCATAGCTCGCGCGACTCGAGCGACTTCGCGACAAATTGGTCCAAACGCTCTGCAAAAGAGCGAAGACGGTCGATGCGATGTTGTTCGGACCGTTCTGGGTCCGCCACGGTGGCCAAGACAATCAGGTTGTCCAGAACGCCGAACTCACGGGTGATGCGGGTGAGCGCTGCTGCGGCTGGATCATCAGCGGGCAACATCGCAACGATGGATCCCGTTGGGTGAATGCGATGTGCGCCGAGAATGCCTAGGCCCGCACACAGTACCGCGAGAACGAGCGTCATTCGTGGGTGTCGAACTGTGGCACCGAACACACGCACGAAGCTCGATTCACGGTGGGTCATGGCTGCCTACCAGCGCGCCCCGGGGGGTCAAAGGCGAGCAAAGGAAGCTCTTCGTTTATCGAAACATCATCCAGCAGGATCGTGATCGTCCCTTGCTCGGAATGAATGACGACTCGCGTTGGGACGACCCCATCGCCGACCGTTCGATAGCGGTCCAGCGCCAGGGTCAACACGGTGGCATCTGAAGCCTGGGTCATCGTGCAGCCACGGAGCGTTACGGTCGGTCGATCGATCTCGCAGAGGATCGATCCTCCGCACTCCCATTCTTGTCGAAGGGCGATGCTCGCCCGCGAACGTGGTTCATCCCACGTCCAGCCGTCGCGCGGAATGACACCCGTGGCCAATGACCAAGCCTGCCGGAGTTGCAGCGCGGTCAATGTTGCGAAGGGAGAGGGTCGCTCGCCGGGCGATTCACGGTCTTGGGCTGAAAAGAGCCATAAGCCGTCAGGGGTCAGTGTGAGATCCAAGACGGGCTGCGAGAACTTCCAAGCGCGGAGGCGGAGGAATCCAGGCATGCGCGCAGCAATCGCACCCTCTAGCTGGATTGGACCGGCGTTGGGGCCGGCGAGAATGACGCAACATGGAGACGACAGCGTCTGGATCCGTGCCGCCCGCACGGCCATGAGGTCCATCGCGTGGGATGCGTCCACCCACCCGTAGGTGGGTAGGCGCTCGGCGCAACCCGTCAGGCTCGCGCCGAGCATTAAGGCAACCCATCGAAGGACGTGTCGATTCATCTCTTAGTACAGGCGGTAGCGCAGCACCTTACCGGTTGCGGATCGGGGCAAGCTCGCGCGCAGCTCGAACACTCGGGGTACCTTATGCGCCGAAAGATTCGAACGCAAATGCTGGCGGAGTTCATCGAATGACGGTGGGCACTCCGCCGCAGTTGGGACGACAAAGGCCTTTAGCCGCGACACCGTTTCGCTCACTGCCATCGGCACGACCGCGCAATCTTGAACCCGCGGATGATCCCGCAGGACCGCTTCCACTTCGAGCAGGTTGACTTTCAGTCCGCCGATGTCGACGACCAGCTTCAATCGACCCGTGATGGTCAATCGCCCCACCTCGTCCAGGTGCCCCTGATCTCCGGTAAGGAAAAAGCCATCAACCATCTCCTCTGGCGGCTCGCACGGTCGGTGGGGACCATGAACGTAGCCCGCCAACATAGAAGGAGCAGAGATGGCTACTTCACCGTCACGTCCTGGCGGTAGAGGGTGAGCCAAGTCGCGCGTGCCTCGATTGACGATCCGGATACGAACGCCTTCCATAGGCAACCCGACGCTAGAAGGGTCATACCCTGGACGGCTCGGATCATTGAAGGTCACCGAACCGATTTCAGTCATCCCAAAAAGTTGCCCAAGACGGACACCAAGCCGCTGTGCAAATACATCAGATACGGTGAGCGGCAGGGGCGCGCCGGCGGAGTAGGCACAACGAAGGGATCGCAGTTTGTTCTCTCCGTCGGTCGCCAAGGCGAGCATTTCGAAAATCGAGGGAACCCCGGGGAACACGGTGATGCCCCGTGCGTCGAGATGTTGGAGCAGGGCGTGCGGTTCGAGACCCGTGCAAAGATGGACACTCGCGCCAGCATACACGGGGGCGAGCAATACGTTTTCGACGCCGTAGGAGTGGCACGCTGGGACAAGACCCAGTACACGATCCTCGCTGCACAATCCGAGGCTTCTCGCCACGCCGCGGGCGACGGCATCCAGTGACGCTCGCTCGCGCCGCGCGATCTTTGGGTACCCGGTCGTGCCTGAGCTCTGCAGCAAGAGGTTCGGACCGTCACAGAGGTTGGAATCCGGCTCGGACAACTGGTGTGCCGACTCCGACAAGGCGCTAGCATCGCCGGTCAGAGCAGAAAGCGTTCGAGACACGACCGCGTGGGTATCGATCCGATGAATGTCGCATCGGTTCAGAACTTGCACGGCCTGCGGCGTTCCCGACACCGCGATCGCCCCGGAGCAGTCCGCCGCGACGCGCAACTCCTTCTCCGACAAGTTTGGGTGAACCGGGAACGCGGTGGCACCGGCCGCCAGTGTTGCCAGAAAGCCGACTGCGAATTCGAGTTCATTGGGATGGCTCAGAATGACCACAGCGCCGCGAGGAAACTCGGAGCGGAGTCGCTCGGCGAGCTCACCGACAGCACAGCACAACTGTCCATACGTCATCAATCGGTCGCACCCGCCTTCAGGATCGACTTGGCGCAGCGCTTCGGCGGCGGGTCGAACGGTGCCGAAATGCGCGAGGCGTTGAATGAGTTCGAGGGTCATGCCACTCCCCGGTCTCGTACGATCCGATCCGTGCGTCCCAGCGTCTATCGAACAGATAGTACCTGTGTGAACGGTCCGTCTCAACTCGGCACCGCGGTCGCAAGTTGGCACGAGATATCCGCCAATGTGCCGTCGGACCCTTCCTGGCGGTCGCGTTTCGAAACTGTTTCCTGACTGAGCAAGGAGAAAGCCTTCCGCTGCGGAACGAGGGGACGGCGGGCATGCAGCCTGACGATCCACTCAAAGACCCGAAGGCGCCAGCGCAGCGCGAAGCGGGGTTTGGGGAACACGTGGCCGGCCAGCACTGAGATCACCGCGCGATGAACCCGGAGCGGACCTTGGCCGTGGAGAAAGAGCTCCCGAAAAGAGTGCTGGTAGAAAAGATTGATGAACTTGAAGAACACCCCGGAAGCGGCGCGGACTCTGCGGATATACCCTTTTCGCGCCTTCGTCGGGCGCATCGTCTTGTCGAGGAGTTTGCGGATGAGTCTCGCGGCGTCCACGGCGGCGGCCATGCCCAAACAAACTCCGGTGGAAAAGATCGGGTCGAGGAACACGGCCGAATCACCCACGAGGAAATAACCGGGGCCCGCGTAAGGGGCGCATGCGTAGCTGAAATCGGCGGCGACGTGGTTGGATTCCGGAAAAACGGCGTCCGCCGTCCGATCCGCCATCAAGGGGCAGCGAGCGATTCCCCAGGCGAGCATCTGCGGGGCCGGAACCTCGACTTGCTTGGCGACGTCGGCATCCAGTACGAGCCCGATGCTGGTTCTTTGGGGGTCGATCGGTATCAGCCAGAACCAGCCTTCGTCACACATGACGATGGTGGGGTTGCCTTCTTCATCTCCGGTTAGTCGTTTGACATTCCGGAAGTGCCCGAAGTAGGCGACTTTGCGGTGGTTGGCGAAGACTTTGCGTGTTCCCAGGTGTCTACCGACGACGGTTCCTTGTCCGCTGGCGTCGACGAGATACCGTCCGGTCAACACGCGCCCATCCACATCAATGGCCACATCACCATCCGACAGCCGAATCAGGTTCCTCACCGTCGCGTTCTCAAGAACCTCGGCGCCGGCCTCGCGGGCGCTATCGAGCAGCATCTTGTCGAATGGGGCGCGTTCAATGTTGAAGGTCTCGTTGATTCCGCCGTCCATGGCTACGGCGAATGAAAAACGGGTGGTGTCGAAGCAGTTGCCCATCCCGAATTCGGCTCCGAGCTTGACCATGTGCGGTATCCGACGAAGCCCGTCCTCCAGTCCCAGCGAACGGATCAGCTCCATGTTCTTGGGAAGAAAGGACTCGCCGACGTGAAAGCGAGGGAATTGCATTCGCTCCAGCACCAACACACGGGAACCCGCCCGTGCCAGCTCAAGCGCCGCAGTCGCGCCGGCCGGCCCTCCGCCGATAACGAGAACGTCGTAATCAGATGACGACGGCTGTCCCAAAACAACACCTCCTACTCCCGGTTGGTCACCGAAACAATGAAGATCCCGTCCGTTGGCTCAAGGCCTCGCGAGAGGCGCATTAATCCGAGCCACGCCCTCGATTTCGATCAGAAGTTCGGGGCGACAAATATCGGCTCGTAGGTACTCAATGTCAGACAGATGCGACAAGTACTGTTCGACCAAACTGCGGACATCTTCGCCACGGCGATGCTGCGAGTAGTAAACCCGGGCACTCTCGAACGCCGCGAGGATTTCCACGTCCCCACTTTCAGAAACAACTCCGCAGGAGGCCGCCATTGAAGCGCGAACGAGGCTCGCCAGGTTGCAGAAAGTCTCGGCCGTTTGAGCGGGAAGATCTCCTATGTGCATTGACTCCTCGCCCCGGACGCTGGCTGTGCCGCCGATCAGCACCCTTGGCCCGACGGCGCCACAGCTTGTGATCGTTGCGCGAGCAAAACAAGGTGGGAACGGACCATAGCGGTCGGAGTAGCTGAACGGCCGCCGCTGTCTGGGATTCTGAACATGGAGTCCAGGGCGGTCGGCTGCCAAGGCGTCGATCACGAGGTCTTGACCTTCGTGCCCTATTCCCGTTGCAGTCGCGATGGCGCGATGTAACGCACTCTCACCGCCGAACCATTCGTGGAAAGCGGCAAACCGGGCGGAATTGAACGCCATGTAGCGATTAATGCCATCGCCCATCTGGGTGTGGATGCCCGGGATTTGGTTCCAAAACCGAACCGGGTGGCCAGCGGGTCGATCACGAAGAGCGTCCGCGATCAGGCCGTAGGCCTGCACGGCCCGCCGCTGAAAAGCCAGGGAGTCCAGATCACATGGGTGGGCGGCGCGGACCCGAACAAATGTGGCGTGCGGCGCCGCGACAATGCTTAGGGCCAACCCGACGAGCGGACTGCTGATCACTGCCTGATTGGATCCTACCAACTCTTGGACCCAACGCGGCGGCGCGAACATGGCAATGCATACCTCCTTATGGCCGATGCAACTGAGCCATCGAGAATGACGCAGCTGCGGCTACAAACTAGCCAAGATACCCGGCTTTGGCAAACAGGAGCAGTCGGAGCGAGAATGTAGCTGATGAGACGCTACCTAGTGGGGCGAGGACGAACCTCATGGATCCGCAATCCACTCACCGTGCCCGAGTAGTCGGTGGCCAATACACCGAAGCTGTCGGTCCGTTCTTCGCCAGTTGCAACCCGATTCTTTCCGGACCACCCAGCTCGCCACGGCGGCAATCCTCCCGAAATCAGTACGCTGGCCAGCCCCGCCATCGGGTTGGCACTGAAGCACTCTGTTGCGTGACCGTAGATAGCCGCGACGACCGAGCGTTGTCGATGTTCGCGGCGTTCCGAGCGATCGGCTGCGATTACTCCAGCGAGTTCAACGCGATCGAGCCAAGTGGCGTTGGCGGAACAAACCAAATGATTGGGATGGCCGAGCTCAGCAATGACGCGCTGGACGGCAGCCACGCCGCGTCTGGTTGGCAAGGATGGCACGAACGCGCCCGCCGTTTCACGCACAATCCCTCGGGGCGACGCGTTGCGGCCACGCGCAGCGTCAGCACGTTCGACGACCAACGCAACGGCCCCGCATCCGGTGGCGAAGCCGGCACACTTCCCGTTCGCGCCTGGGGACGGACTTGAGCGATACAACCCGAAATGAGCATATGCCCGGTTGATGACCGGTGCGTACTCGTCGGCCGCGCAGACCACAGCACGAGTCCAAACGCCGCTTCGCAACCGATGCGAAGCAAGAATGAGTGCATCGAGGCCGGCGGTACGCGTGCCGATGACCGTTTGGCACAGTCCCTGGATGGACATCGTCGTGCTGAGATGCGCACTTCCCGCATTGGGGACACCTTCCGCGAAGAGCAGGGGGTTCGCCGCCGCGAGACCTTCATCGATGATCTGCTGATAGTACCGTTCACAGAAACAAGTCGACCCGTGCGTGGTACCAAGAATGCCTGAGCAGGTTTCGCCGAACTCCTCGACATCTTCGACGTGAGCGTCTTGGTACGCCAGCGTCGTCGCGGCCAGAGTCAGCTTGACATAATCACTCATTCGCCGCACGCGGCGGGCGTTGAGCAAGTGATCGACGTTCAACCGCACAAGCCCACCCGTGTCTTGTGTGCCCGTTTCATCTTCACGCCGCCTAAGCAGGGACATGAACTCTTCGTTGCCTACCGCCCCAGGTAGAACGACGCCGACGCCGGTGATCCAAACTTCGCGGTCTTGATCCGATGCGGATACGCATTCCGCGATTTGCGGAGTTCGAGGCGATCCCAGAACCATGCTAATGTTCGAACCACCAAAGCCCAGCGAAGTGTTGAGCACAAAACGGAGCGGAGCCCTACGTGCTTCATCCGTGGCCAGATGAAGTCCCTTGAACTCCACATCTTCCGCGCGTACGTTGGCGCACGGCGGAACAACCTTCTCTCGTAGCGCCGCGGCCGAAAGGATCAACTCCACGGCGCCAGCCCCGCCGAGGGTGTGGCCAAGACGGCTCTTGAAGGCCACCACCGGAACCGAGGCAAGATCGCCGAGGAAAACCCGCGAAAGCGCCTTGAACTCCGCGGCATCATTGTCCGGTGTCGCGGTTGCATGGGCCGCGATCATGCCGATCTCCCGCGGCGCGACGCACGCCATGGTCAGCGCCTTTTGGATGGCACGAGCAGCTCCAGCGCCCTCGGGGTGCGGCTTCGAAAGATGGTACGCATCGCAGGCTTCGCCAAACCCTGCGATTCTCGCCAGCGGTGTTGCGTGGCGATGCAGAGCATCCGCGGCACGCTCCAGCACGACGATTCCGTACCCTTCACCCAGTTTCATGCCCGCGCGATCACGCGCGAACGGGCGAATCCGCCCCTCCGTGACCAGACGCATGCTGTTAAAACCGCCGTAGGCGTACTCGCTAATCGGGTCATATCCGCCGGCTAAGACCAGATCAAGCAAACCGCTGCGAAGCAGTGTGGCCGCAAGAGCGATGCTCGCCAAGCCGGACGAACATGCCGAACACACCGTCGTGGCGAACCCCTCGAGCCCCAGGCCAGCCGCCGCCGACTGGAGCACGTTCCCGGACAGAAACGTGCAGAGGGCCGCGGGGTCGCCGGTGCGCAGAAACCGTCCGCCGCTGCGCATGCCGTGCAGCGTCGTACCCACAACGATGCCGCAGCGCGAGGCCGCATACGGCAGCGGGCCCGGCGACGAAGCCTCGCGTAGCGCCTGCTTCATCGCCAACCGTAAATAACCGATCTCTCGGGGTTCATCCTCGGAAGCGTTCGGCAGATCGGGCGCCTGTCCGCCGTCCATGCCCGGCAAGAGCGGCGACTCGATGGCGGTCAACGGCCCGATGCCCGATCGGCCCTCTACCACGCCGCGCCACGCCGTGTCGCGATCGAGCCCCAAACAACAGGCTAGTCCCGCGCCGGTCATGACGACATCGGGTTCAAGCGCCATCGGGTTTTGTTCCACCATCAGCGCTCCCGTCGCCGAACCACAGGGGTTCAACCATCAGCCATTGCTCCGGGTGATCCCGGACATGCTTCTCGATCACTCTTGCAAGACTCAGCATCGCTGGGTGCCGGGCGTCCAGAGGACCGTCTTCCCGAGAAACCATGATCGGTTCCTCCACAACGATCCGCAGCCTACCTACGCTGGTCCGAAGGGAAAACACCGGAATGATCGGCGCGGCGGCGGCCAACGCCAGCTTGAGCGGCCCTGCGGGCATCAGCAAGTGTCTCCCAAGAAACGGGACAGGCACGCCCTTCTGCCCCGGCATGACCCGGTCGCCTTGGATCATCACCACCTCATCCGCCGCGAGCGCGCCACGCAGGCGTGTCCAAGTTGGCCAACCGTCATCGACCGGGGCCTCAACGACTCCGATCCGTTCGCGCAATCTCGACCGAAGTCGATCGAACCGCCGAGACACGTCATGTCGGAAAACCACATGCACGCGGTTTTCGTGATCGACCAGAGCGGCCGTACCGAGTTCGAAGGAGCCCAGGTGGGCGGTGACGATCACCGCCCCGCGTTTGCTCCGTCGGGCATTGAGATAGGTTTCTCGTCCCTCGACGGAGTCGATGCGACGTCCTAACTCTTCCTTCGGAAGACGAAGCGCGCAGCCCAGCTCGTACACGGCGATGTAGAAGCTCCGGATCATGTTCTTGGCGAGCGCGACGCACTTCGCCTCGTCCGCCGAAGCGCCCAGAAGCACGCGCGCGTTGGCCAGGGTGTCTTTCCGCATGGTCGTGCCCAAGCGCCATGCGAAGAACAGAAAGAACCCACGCGTCCACCATACCACCTTGGGAGCGTGTTCGGTCCACCAGAACAAGAACTCGAGCCAGAAATTCGCTGACAAGCGACGCAGAACCGCCAACAGGCCGCCGAGCGGCGGTGAGGTGGCGTTTGCCGTAGCTGCTTGTCTTACCTCGTGGTTCATGGTTCGCCAAACGATTTCGCATCGTGAGTCGCACATCGCGATCCGTTCCAACTCGCGATGCCTTGGCCATTTCGTGTGAAAGGAACCCCGAAACGCATCTTACTGTGAGATCCGAGACTGTTTCACGGAGGAGTTCCAGTCGATTCCTTTTCAAGCCCCGCCAGGGGTCGGACGATCTGCGTGCCCGCCGGGACAGTTAGCTCGACGTCCTTGTTGTCGAGCCCCGTGTTGGGGCGCATGTTGGAAAAAGAAATCACGGTTCGGTCGCCATCCGCGTCAAGCATTTCGACGCGAACAATAAACGCGGTAGTCGTGTTCAAAACGACGTCGACACGACGAAGGTACTTGCGGAGGGCCTCATCGCGCGGCCGCAGACAGAGTCCCAGGTATGTTCCGGCGGAGCCCGCGTCGCCCGAATCCGCGACCGGGATGCGCTCGATGGTGAACCGATCGAGCAAAGCCGTCAGTTGGGGCAACGGCGAGACCGCCAACCACTTTAGCTTCTCGTCGAGCTGATACACTTCGAGCGTAGATCGCTGCGGGTAGTAGATGCTGATCCCTGTGGCGTCCACGATCATTGCCGTGGGCTGTGGACTGAACGTATCCCATCGTGTACGCGACCCGAGGATACGCATCCTCCCCCGGGAGATGAGGGGATTCTTGAGAAGGGCGGTAAACTTGCGCTCTTCAAAATCCGTCGTGAGATCCCGAATCTGGGCTACTCTGCGATCAATCGCTTCCAGTTCCGCCGCCAAGGTCGGGTCGAGTGCTTCTCGTGTTTCCGATTCCGTTTGCTCGATGCCGTCAGCCTGCGCACCGCTGGCCGGCGCAAACAGCGGCGCTGTCATCCAAACCAGAATGATCGCGTGTCCGGAGATCGTCATGGCGTCTTGCACGATACCTCCACTGGCGCGGCCGGATTTGTGTTTCCCACGAGGGTCAATCGACCGCGCGCCACGAGGTGCCCGTCGCACCGCGCCTCGACCTCGAACTGGCGAAGCGCGCCCAACGTGCGAACCATCCGACTTCGAAGCAGGACCTCGGCCGGCGGGACGACCACCTCCTTGAAGCGAACATCGGCGTGGGCCAGCTTGCCTTCGCCGATGGGAAGATCGGCTCGATCCTCGGTACCGCACCGGCGAACACTGAAGAGAAAACCTATCAGTCCCGAGAGCTGGGCGAGCGCCTCTGCAATGAGCACGCCCGGAACAATCGGTCGGCCGGGAAAATGCCCCGCGAAAAAGGACTCCGTCCCATCCACGTACCACACCGCCTCGCCGGATGCCTCGGGTTCGAGCACTGAAACCGATGTCAGGAAGCGGAACGGCGGACGGTGGGGAAGCGCGTCGAGAATGTTGAGCGGCGGAAGCGTCACGGGGTCTCTCATCGACTACGGCCTCCGGTGTTCCTCGACGAAACGGGCGAGGCTGGCCACGCTCTTGAACACGTCCGGTCCGAACGCCTCAGTGGCCATTTTGAATCCAAATTCGGCTTCAAGGCTCTGCATAAGGAGGAGAGCATCGAGCGAATCAAGATCCAGACCGCCACCAAAAAGTGGGGCGTCCGGCGTCAGCTGAAGGTCATCGCCGAGCATGAGGTCCCGACGGATTATCCCAACGATGCGACCTTCGAGGCTCTCTTGCTGGGACATAGATTTCATACGACCCGAACCGCCCTTTGTGAACTTAACTTCAAGCGTACGCGGAAACAGCGAATCTGTCAAGCGTCGTCGGGCAACCTGAACGTGCGGTTCAGATTCGAAATCCGGCCCGCAATAGCGATGTGGCGTGGTCAGTTCGCCTTGAGTAGGATACCCTAAGGACTTGAGCTTGTCGTCGGGCGCCCAGAGCACTAGCTCCGGGGACTCGTCCGTACTGACGGCCGGTTTCGTGTCCGTATTGCGGTCATCACAATGACGCTCGTTGAGAACGCATGAACGCTGTCCTCGCGCTGGCAAGTAAGGACGTACTCCTGTTGCTTCGCGACCCGACCGGGTTCGTAGTCACGTTCGTCAGTCCGCTGATCTATGCCGTGTTCTTCGGGCTCGTTTTCGGGGGTCGTCTTGGGAGCCTAGATTCGTCCCGCGTCACCATTACCGCTGTGGACGAGGACGGAACAAAATCGTCGAGGACCGTGATCGAAGCCTTGAAAGGATGCCCGGGGTTTGACGTGGAGCTGGCAGAGCGTACGCCGGCGCTGGAGGCGTTCCGACGTGGTGAGGTGCCCGTGTGCGTCATCATTCCCACTGGGTTCGAGAGGCGGGCGAGGCTGAAAGACGGAGCAGAACCTTCGATGATCGAGGTGGCGATCAGGTCGGACCAACTCCACTTGCGACACCTATTCCGTCGGGACACCCCCGATTTCCTCTTCGTCGGGGCCGATTGTCCCACTGCCGACCTCGCCTCCGCTGCTCAGGATGACCCGACTGCTTCACGCTTACCTGCGAACACTGAGGGGCACGTGTCAGCAAGCGCCGCCCGGACTGCACCCGACAATGTCTACGCCGTCGCATTTCCGCAGGGAATGACCTGGGGCGTGCTGGGCTGTACCGCCGCGTTTGGATTGTCTTTGGTGGTCGAACGAAACCGTGGGACGCTCCTGCGCTTGCGTCTCGCTCCGATCACGCGCACTCAAATCCTAGCTGGAAAAGCGGGTGCATGCTTCTCGACCTCGCTTCTCTTAGGGATTGCACTGTTCGCTCTATCGCGGATTGTCTTCGGGGTCCGTCCCGGGTCCTTGGGCTTGCTCATGTTGGCGCTGCTCTCTGTGTCGATCGCGTTCGTCGGCATCATGATGTTTCTCTCCGTCTGGGGAAAAACGGAACAGGCAGCCAGCAGCATCATCTGGACGGTTCTACTCGGAATGAGTATGCTCGGCGGCGGCATGGTGCCGCGTTTCTTCATGCCGTCCTCGCTGCAGAGGCTCGGCGACCTGAGTCCTATCCGTTGGGCCATTTTTGCGATGGAAGGAGCGATTTGGAGGGGCTTCACGCTCGGCGAGATGGTGCAACCGTGCGGGATCTTGATCGCGGTCGGGTTGTCTTGCTTTGCCTTGGGTGTTATCAGTTTCCGCTGGTCGGACTGAACTTGAAGTCGCGTAGGCAGTGGCCGCAGACGATCGCTTTATGAAACCGAACCGATCAGTCCATTCAGATACGATCGCGAGCTTCTCCCTGGCAGTTGTCGCACCCACCTACAACAACGCGGGGACACTCCGCGACATTCTTGACCGGCTCGAGCGACTCCGCCTGCCTCTCATCGTAGTCAACGACGGTTCGACCGACGCAACTGCGGAACTACTCTCCGCTTGGACGAAGCAGGAACGCACTATTCCGGTTACGGTCCTCGCTCATGTGCGTAACAAAGGGAAGGCGGCGGCGATGCGAAGCGGTTTTGCGACCGCTGTATCCGCTGGTCACACCCACATAGCCACTATCGACACGGACGGTCAATTGGATCCGGAAGACATCCCCGCGCTCCTTTGTGTGGCACGCGAAGTACCCGATGCGATCGTGCTCGGAACTCGTCGTCGCGACATTTTTGGCTGTCCCAAGTTCAGCCACCTTGCCTGGTGGATGACCGCACTCGGTATCTTCCTTGAAACCGGGTGCCGTGTACTTGACAGTCAGTGCGGTTTGCGTGTTTACCCGCTGCACGTGCTCGAGTTCATTCGCTGCAAGTCGAGGCGATACGGTTTTGAATCGGAAGTCATCACGAGGGCTCTCTGGGCCGGGTGTCCCCTCGTTCGAGTACCCGTAGCCTGCCGCTATTTTCCGCCGTCGCAGCGCGTCAGCCATCTCAAACCTGTGCGCGACGGGATGCGTTCGTTTTTCATGCATTTTGCCTTGACCGTGCGACGAATTGTCCCTTGGCCGTCGTCACGCCTTGATCGTCATCCCACCTCCGTTCGTGACCCCCAGTGGAAAGCAACTGCGGGGAACTCGGAGCCACGATCCTCCGCGATCGGGAAACGGTGGATGCGGTTCCAGCCTCTTGCAGTCTGGCACCAGCTTCGCAACGACCGCTTCGAGCAACTCTTGGTGGCTGCAGCCTTGGGCATCGGCGCATTCGTGAGCAACATCCCTTTGGGCGGATGGCAGATAGTATTGGCCGCTTATGTAGCCATGCGAACTCACGTCCACATCCTTCCTGCGGTGACGACTTCGCTTCTCTGCCTCAGTTCCGTTGCTCCCAGCTTGAGTAACCTGGCCATCGGGACTGGATATCTGGTACTCCATTTCTCCCTGCCTGATGTCGAGGTTCTTGCCCCGGAGCACTTGCCGCACTGGCAACGCCTAGCGTGCGTTCCCGTCTCATGGCCGATCGGTTCCGTCATCGTCGGGTTTTTCTGCACATGGATTATTTTGCCATTCTTTGAGCGGCTGTTCCGTTTGATTCCTGTTCGAAAGGACCTGTGCGAATCATGAAGGCTGGCGCGCATTTCGCACGAAATGTTGGATTGGCCGGGGTTGGGGTGATGTTGGCGGTGGTTCGAGGTTTCTTGGGAAACGACGGTCTTCCGGTCGCCCAACGGGTGTTGGAGCCTGGGCTCTAACGCATCACCCCCGAAGCACGCATACTTCGTTGCGGCAGTGGCGGCAGCTTTGGTTGCCCACCACCATGCCGAATCCCGCCAATGCGCTGTCCTTCAACTGGGAATTCACCGGCCGCCTGCATGAAGTAAGGCCGCTCTCGTCCACCTGAGCACGACAACTGATGATGGGCACTTCGGCCGCTGGGTCGGTCCTGGACGCGCGATCGAGTGGTCCCAAGATCCCATGGGTGCATGACGGCTCGGATCGGGGCGCGTTGCCGGCGCAAGGTCAGCGACTTCCACCGTGAAGGCGAGGAAGCGACGATCCGCCTGAGCGGAAAAGGCGATAACCTTGGAGTGACGGGTAGGCGGGTCGCCCCCGCCGTCGTTTCCGGTCGCCGCGTTGGCGAGCGCTCGATTTTCGTAAACGTCGATGCGCCTACGAGTTGCGTGATCTAGGCGGCGGTTTCATTAACCGGCTCGGTGTGAGTAAATGCAGTTCCCTTAACTGCGACTCGTGCGACGGCAGGCCAATTCGGAAAAACACATCTTCCTTTGTTAAACGCGTTCCATGCAGCACCGATCGCCGCATTGTGTTTTTCGATTAAAAAACGGACGCAATTCATTATTTCGTTGGACCCTGACAAGGCCAAAAGGTGGTTGACCTATTAACTAAGGAAGGCAGAATGATTTACCATTTTTCGTTTCCTGAGCCGAGTTTCTTTCTGGCGGCGGAGCCGCCGGGAGGTCGCCAGGGGACACGGCATCACGCTGACGGAACAGCAGTGGAACGAACTCGATCGCGTGCGCTTCACGACACCTTCGGCGGGTGTCTTCCGCAACTGGCGGATCGAATCGCGGCACCGGGCAAGTGCGAGACCCTGAACGCGGTTCTCGCGTTTGGACGTGCCCGGTTATTCGCTTTCGCACAGTCGCTTGTTCGCGGAGCGAAACGGAAGTGCGCTACCAACGGGGTACCAACAAACTGCCAACAAAACGCGGTTTTCGATGGTCTCCAATGGTTTCTAGTGGCTTGGTCGGTTTCGACGTAAACCCTGCTCCGATAGCCGTTTACTGCGTTTCCTGCCAGTTTTCAAAGAATGGAGGCGGGGGGAATCGAAAATCTTCAACGCCTTTCGCGTAAGTCGTTAAATGACAACAGTTTAACTCTTAACCTTCGGTGGATGCAGCGGTTAGGCACATGACTCAAGATGACCACTCTTGACCCGTGGAGCCGCTTCTAGACCGAGTTTACTGGGCACTGACTGGGCACACTTTTCTGGAGGCCAAAAAGCCACGGGCGGGGGGGAGAAAATAAACCAGCCCCAGGAGCACCTGACATGAACGTTTCCTGAGTTGTCCGGGTTCGTGCTCAAGCCTCCATCATGTGCTCGACGCTAATCAAACTGTCGGTCGTGGAATCCCTCGCTGGCACAGGACTATCAGGCAGTCCGCGAGACCGACTCATCGGAGGCGCCGACTCGACGAAGAGCGATAGTACCCGCAACCAGGATGAACAAACTCATCGCAACCAGGCCCCAAGTCGAGACGGCCGGAATTGGCGCGTCACCGAGGGTCACCGTGACCGAATCGAAAGAGATGTTGGCGGGGTCAACATCACCAAGGCCGCAGAGGGCCGTTCCATAGACAGGCGATCCGGCGGCGACGGCCTGGATCGTCAATGCCCCGTTTGCGTTGGCGGTGAACTCGACTACGGCGACACGAGCCCAAGACGGCGCTACCGCAATGGCATCGGTGCACGGCCCCAGGTGCGAGCCGCTGAGATCATCGACGACGCCCAATGGGTTATTGATGGAGCTGTGCGTGAGCGTCGAGAAAACCGACGAATGGGTAACACTGACCGCCGTCGTCAAGGATGAATTGAACGAGAGGTCCACCGAGGCGGAGGATACGCCGTTGGAGTTTGCCGTTTCTATCCAAACTTCCAGGAACATGCTTGACCCAAGGGCGAACGTAGGTTGTGACGCTGGGACGGTTGCCGCCGTGTCGCTGCCGCTTGGAGTTGCTAGGGCCGTCAACTGAAAATCGACCACGGCTCCGTTCGCTGCCGAAGCCGCCACCAAAACGACCACCGCAACGCGCGCGGGTACGCCGCATGCCTTGAGCCAACGCTCCGCGATGCGTCTAGTTTGCCGAATCATTGGTTTCCCTCCATGCACCGGTCCTCCGACGAAAGCCCAACATTCACCGCTCATCGCGGACGCGCCGACTCGTCTTGTGGACGTCCACCGCGACTCCATTGAAGTCGATCAATGACGATTCAATGTTCTCAAACATGCCAACCCGCGAAAACCCGTGCAAGTCGTCGCTCGGCCCAACGGCAATCCGCGTCCGACCTGGAGTGACGGCACGAGTCACGACCGTCGTGACGCGAACCCAGTTGCCATCGGCGGCAACGCCGTTGCTGTCAAGTTGTGTACAGCCTCCAACCGCTCGCAGCACTCCATCGACTGGACTGATGGACTGGCCTGCGAACAGTCCAAGCGCGTCCGACGGAATGACCTCCAGCGGGACAAGTCGGCGCCCTCCGATCCGAAGATCCACGTAGGCGGACGCCAGTCCCACATCTAGCGGCTGCCCTGCACTTTCGTTGGCTGCCCAGACTTCGAGGTAGATCGGCTCGCCGACAGCGAAGGACGCATCGGGCTGCGGCAGCGCCTCCAGGGTATCGGAGGTGCTCGGCGCACGTTTGGTGACGAGCCGCACGACGACCACGGATGGGTTGAGTTCATTGCGTGAACCGGACGCGCTCACGAGCCCGCCGCCGCCACCCGGACCTGCGCATCCGGCGCACTGGCCACACGTGGATCCGAAGCAACCGACGAATGCGGCGAAATCGGACGTACCGACACAGCCACCGGCGTCTCCGTCAAAGTTGGATTCGAGGCACGGATGCCCCGCCGAGTAGCAGGCTCCAAAACACGGCGCAAAGAAGCTGAAGTCGCCGGTTCCCATGACACCGCTGCCGTCCAGATCGAGAATGCAAAGCTCGCAAGTATCGGCGCTTTCGACGCAATGTTCGCAAGTTGTCGTACATCGCGCAACGCCGGCAAGACATCCCTGGATCGCATCGCACGTTTCGGCACCGTCGCAAAAGAGCAGGTTGTCGCAATTCGCATTATTGGGCGCGTTCGAACATCCCACTCCCGGCCCTGCCAACTGATCACAGGCGTCATCCGTGCAGGCCACGAGGTCATCGCAGTACGCATGATTCGGCGTGTACACGCATGTCCCCGCGCCGCCGCTGGCCAGGGGATCGCAGGAATTGACCGTACACTCGATGCTGTCGTTGCAGGTCGGGGGTGTTCCCGGGACGCAGCCGAAGGAGTCCGCGCTTGGGTCGCTGGGCATGCAGGTTTCTTCGCCGTTGCAGAACTGCCGGTCGTTGCAAGAGGCATGATTGGGTGTATACACGCACGCTCCCGCTCCGCCGTTGGCAAGGGGATCGCAGGTATCGACCGTGCACGCGAAGCCGTCGTTGCAAACTGGCGGAGTGCCTGGTTGGCAAGTAAAGGTCGTGAGGTTGCAGGTCTCCACACCGTTGCAATACTGTCCGTCGTCGCAGTCGACATTCGTCAGGCACTCGACCAGATCCGCCGATACCGATCCAAATACGATCTGAGCGTCGGTGATGTTCCCAACGCCGCATATCGCCGTGCCGTAGATGGGCGAGCCCGTAGGACCCGTCTGAACCAACAAAGTTCCGCTAGCGGACGCCGTTACGTTCAGCATCGCAACACGTGCCCAGTTTGGTGAAACGCCGACCGCGTCCGAACACGGGCCCAGGTGCGAACCGCTCAAGTTATCGATAGTTCCGTTGGTGTTGTTGACCGTTCCGCCGGTGAGCACGTTGAACTTCGCAGAGTGAGTGATGTTGGTGACGTTCGCCAAAGTGCTGGTGAAGGCGATGTCCGTGGACACGGACGACAGGCCATTGGCGTGTGTTGTCTGAGCCCAAACCTCGACGACGAAGGAGGCGTCGTTGAGGAACTGGGTCGAGGAGTTCGGCAGCGTGCTCATGGTGTCGGACGCGCTCGCCGACGGTAGGGCCACGATTCGGATCTCCGCCGTCTGTGCCAGCACTCCAGGTCCATGGACCGCGGCGACGACGACGAATGCCAACGCCCCGCAAAGCTTCCCAGCGTTAGTTCGGTGTTGGTTTGCCCGTTGCATGTCTTATTCCTCCAAAGAAACGCGTGCGTCTCCGTCGTGCTGTCCAAGAACGGATACCGTTCACCTTTCTCTACCCGGCCGTCATCTTGGTGGTCGGGTTGCCCTACTCATTGCCCCACCCTTAAGTCGCGCAACATCATCTGCCTTCGAGCCGGTGCTCGTGGCTCCCTACGGTCCAGCGCAAGCGGCGCAACTCGCGCAGACGTCGCCGAAGCACCCGACGAGAACAGCGAAGTCCGATGTTCCCACGCACCCGTTGGTGTCCCCGTCGAAGTTTGAGGATCGGCAGGCGTGGCCGAGTGGATAGCAGCCATTGAAGCACGATACAAACAGCGAAAAATCGCCAGTTCCGATTGTCCCGCTGCCATCGAGGTCGAGGGAACACCATTCACAGGTGTCCGTATCCTCTGCACAGCGTTCGCAAGCATCGGCACACGGCGCTGTCCCGCCCTGGCATGTGTAGGTGACCTGGTCGCAGGTCTCTACGCCGTTGCAGTAGTTGCCGTCGTCGCAATCCGGGTCCGTAAAGCACTCCACAACCCGGAACTGGCGCATCATTTCATGATCTTCGTGTTCCAGAATGTGGCAGTGGTACGGGTACAGTCCCAGGTAGTCGTCAAAGTGGGCAATGACCCGTGTGATCTGGTTTGGATGCACCATCGTCGTGTCCTTCCAGCCAACTTCGTTCGGCGCCGGGGGAAGGGGCACGCCGACGGGTACGATCTGGCCGTCAATCATGTCGAAGTCCTGTCGGTCGAGAACCTGGAACATGACCAGGTGCATGTGCATGGGGTGGCTGACGCCGGAGCGATTGACGAATCGCCAGATTTCGGTCGTGCCCAGAACGGGGTATTCGCTGATCGTATGGAAGCCGAGTTCGTTGATCAGCCACTTCGACCCGGCGCAGGGATCGGCGGCCTTGCGCAAGACAAGATCGCGCGAAAGCACCGCATCGCCCTCGTCCAACAGGGTGAGCGGTCGAAGGGAGGCCGGCACGGAGGTGGTGTGCCCGGTCTGGCCGACTACGATGAATTTCATCACGTTGGGAATGACGCCATCGCCCGGAGTTCCGGGGTAAGGTGTAGGCGCACTGTTGGTCAGCACAATTTCCCGGCCGGCGGGCTGCGGCGCGAAATCGATGATGATGTCGGCACGTTCCCCGGGTCCCAAGGTGAGCTGGGTGAGAGCCACCGGAGCGGCCATGAGCCCGCCCTCGGTCCCGATCTGCTGAAACGCCTGTCCGTTGGACAAGGCCAGCGACAATGTACGGGAATTGCAGCCGTTGAAAACTCGGAAGCGATATTTTCCCTGTTTCACGTTCAGGTACGGCCACACCTTGCCGTTGACCAGCATCTTGTCGCCGAAGAAGTGCTCGTGCCACATGTCCGGATATCGCCAGGAGCCGTCGCTGTTGAAGATTCGATCCTGAACGACAAGGGGAATCTCAAATTCGCCGCTGGGAAAGCCCAGGCCCTGCTCGAAGGCGTCGGTGATGAGGTAACCGCCGGCCAGGCCCATGTATACGTTGAGTCGCGTGATTCCCAAGGCATGGTCGTGATACCACAACGTGCCGGGAAGTTGGTTGTTTGCATACTGATACGTCGTGAAGTTTCCGGGCAAGAAACTATTCTCTGGATATCCATCGAACGCGGGGGGCACATGGCCGCCGTGAAGATGCGGGACGATCTTTGGTTGGTCGACAGCGCCGTGCGGACACATGTCCACATTCAAATAATGATCGGTCCGTAAATTTCCGGAAGCATCGCGAAGATCGTTGATCCACGTGACCGTGATCGGCTGATTCATGGTGGTCACGATCGTAGGCCCAGGATAGGTTCCGCCGGTCGGACCGTCGCCGTAGCCCCACACGGTGGTGGGCGGTAGATCGCGGTGGAGCTGCTGTTGGAACTGGCGCACGGCGATCTCGTAGGTTGCCGGCCCGCCGGGGCTCCCGATGACCGGCTGGGCAACCGCCGGGATCGGCAGCGGATCGACGAAGGGGGTCAACACGACCGGGCATAGCTCAAGCGTGCAGCTTGTGCCATCTCCCTGGTAAACTCCTGCCTGCGCCGTGCAGTTGGCTTGCGTCAACACCTGGCACGTTCCGTTGGTGAAGCAACACGCCCCGGTCGGCTGTGGGCAAGGATTGGGCGTGCAACTCGTGCCGTTACCTTGATACGTGCCGCCCTGAGAGGCACAATTCGTAGCCGTGAGTACCTGACACGTTCCGTTGCTGAAACAGCAGGCCCCAGTGGGCTGGGGGCAGTTGTTCGGCGTGCAGCTCGTCCCATTACCCTGATAGGAGCCACCTTGTGCTGTGCACATACTGTCCGATACCACCGAGCACGACCCGTCGGCGAAGCAGCACGCCCCGGTCACGCCAGGGAGGTAGGTCACTACCAGCTGCGGAGCATTAGCCGGCGTGTCCGACTGTTTGCTGGCAAACCGTTTCGTATTGGAGCTACTCGCCTCATCCCCGCGCAGAAACCAGCCGAAGTTCGAGCCGGGAACACTGACCCAGTCTTGAACGTCTGCGGTGAGGTCGGGCGAGTTCCATGTGTAGAAAAGGTTAGCCGTGCTCACTGAAGTGGATGCGCTGGCGGTGGGCCAGAAGTCGCCCCCCGGTGTCGTCCAGAACACCGCGTTGTAGAAGCGGTGCCGCCAGGTGGAGTCATTGGTCGTCGCTGTCGTGCCGTTGCTTTCGTCGCCGTTGGGGTCGGACGTGCCTTCGCCCCAGTCCGCAGTGGCGAAATACGCAGCCACGTTCACGGCCGCGCCTTGGCTCTGATTGCAGTACATCCTGAGATCCACGTTCTGAACGGTCACTCCCGACGGAATCGAGCTGACGCTAAAGTGAATGTTGCTGCGACGCACGAGGCCGCTCGTTTGATTGCCCAAGTAGACGTACCGTCCCGCCCCGTTGGCGATTAGGCCGCTCGCGTCCTCGTGCAGCACGTTGTCGCGATCCGCGATCAGCGTGACCGTGACGGGCTGATTGGTGCAAGGATTGGGCGTGCAACTCGCTCCGTCGCCTTGGTATACGCCGCCTTGGCTCGTGCACTGTGTCTGTGTCAGCACCTGGCACACGTCACCCGCCAAGCAACATGCCCCCGTCGGCTGGGGACAGGGATTTGGCGTGCACGAAGTTCCGTCGCCTTGGTATGTTCCGCCCTGCGCTGTACAGTTGGTCTGCGTCACAACGGAACAGGAACCGTTCCCAAGACAGCATGCGCCGGTCGCAGCCCCGCCGGGTGTATAAACAACCGTCAACACCGGGCGTTGCGTGGACGTCGCCGACTGCCGGCTCTCGAAGCGTTTGCTGGACTTAATATTCACCTCGTTGCCGCGAATGATCCAGCCGAAGTTGCTCGCCGGGCTGTCCACCCAGGCCTGGACATCTGCGGTCATCCCCGCCGAAGACCATGAGTAGAAAGCGGTGTTGCCCACCGACGCCGTGGCGCTGGGCGATGCGACGAAGTCCCCGCCGGCGACCGACCAGAACGTGTTCGGATAGAACCGGTGCAGCCACGTGGCGTCGCCGGTCGTGGCCGCCGCGCCCGAGCCCTCTTCGCCGGACGCGTGCGACGTTCCCTCGCCCCAGTCGGCCAAAGCGCGGTAGAGGGCGACGTTTTCGGCTTGGGTCCGGGTCCGCGACATATAGAGCGTGAGCGTGGCGCTGCTCACCGTCGAACCGGCCGGGATGGCGCTGAGGTCGAAGTCGATCACAGCACGACGAATCAATCCGTTGTCGGTGGTGCCCGCGAAGAAGGCGTTGCCCGCTCCGTTGCTCAGTGATCCCGTGGCGTTTTCGTAAAGTGTATTGTCCTTGCTCGCCCCGACGGTGAGCTGATCTCCGCTTGCGGTGGTCCCTCCGCCCAGCACGATCAGCACAAACGCGACGACGATCGCTGATGCCGATGGTCCGGCCAGGTTCGATGCCTTTGCTTTCACCATGACTGACCTCCTACGGTTTACGCCGCAGCACTCATGCAGACGGCGCGGTCATTCCCTGATTAAAAATTCGCAAACTTCCGGCAACCGCCAATAACAATGCGAGGGAGACGGCACCCCAATCGGATATCGCGGGAACCCCCGGTGGAACGTAGTCCACGATTAACCTGGGGTGTCGAGCGGAATCCGCTTCCTCGCGCGTGGCGAAGCGCTTGGCGCTGGAGAGAGCGGATTCATCCCCCACCACGCACCAACCGAAGTTGGTCGTTGGGTTATCGAGCCATGATTGCACGTCCGCGACCATTGCTGCCGTCGAGCCCCACAGGTACGAGGCTTCAGCGCCGATAACGCTCGAGGCGCTGGTGCTTGGTCCAAAGTCGCCGCCCGGTTGGTTCCAGAACTGGGTGTTAAAGAACGTGTGCAGCCAAGTCGCATCGCCGGATGTGGCGATTGCTCCCTGCCCCCCGCTGGCGACCGACGAGCCTTCTCCCCAATCGCTGGCCACACGATGCAGCGACACGGTTTCGTCCTGGACGTTCGCCGCGTCGTTGTACATCATGAGTTGCGCGCTGATGATCGTCGATCCTGCCGGGATGCTTGCGGAGACGTCGAACCACACAAGGGCGCGGCGGATCGAGTTGGTCGCTTGGGAGTTGCGCCCCGCGAACATGGTCGTACCAGCCCCGTTGCTGGTCGAGCCGTCGGTGGTTTGGTATAGCGTCGTATCTTTGGAGGCCGTGACAACGACCTGTTCGGCGTGAGCAGGGATTCCGGAGGCCCCGCACGCAAACATACAGCCCAAGCTCAGGGCTGCGGCCCGGCGACCGGCGGTTCGCTGGCGTATACGCCGTTCGAGTTGCGGTATGCGAGCACCTTGCCCCATTAGAACCATCTCTCCGGACGATTCGTTCTTCCGCCGCGGTTCGGTCCGCCCTGTGTTTCTTGTTAGCAAACGGCGTGCCGAGCGCATCATAGAAAACGCGTTTTACCGTACGCGGTGTTGATCGCTGGCGGTAGCAGCGCAAGCTGCAAAACGATGTCCGACTTTCGGAAATGATACGTAGGACATGGTGAGGACCGCGTAGGACAAACACGGATACGCTCGAAACGGACAAGATACCGGGTGCGTCCCCCCGCTCTTTCCGATCGATCCTTGGTCCCGCACGGCTCGCTATGTAAGATGAATGGCTGCGGGATTTCACGAAGGGGTGTGGAATTCCGCACGGAGGGATGGGTACAACGCCATGCATAGAAAAGGAAACCGCATCGCCAAGCGTAAGCCGATCCGGGCGCGAGCCACGCGCGCGGTTGATGCGACGTTACCGCCGACGTGCCCGCCCGACCCGGCTCGGCCCTGCATGGATCTTTTAGTGGCGCACCCGGAGCGGCGGTATTGCCTCCTTTTTCAGCAAAGTCTCGCCGCGATCTATACCACCACCGTGAGCGGCCGGATGTTGGACTGCAACGAGGCGATGGTCGACATGCTTGGATACGCGTCACGCGCTGAACTAATGTCGCGGTCGACCTCCGATCTGTACCTGTCGTCGGGCGACCGGCGCGATTTCCTTCGCCGCCTGCGTAAAAGCGGGAAGCTCGCAAATACGGAGTGCCGCCTAAAGCGCAAGGATGGCGCGCTCATCTATGTACTCGAGAATGTGAGCCTGCTGCCCGATCAGAACGGCAGGCTCAAGATCATTCACGGAAACATGGTGGACATCACCGAGAGAAAACGCGCCGAGGAAGCCCTCCGTGAGAGCGAGCGGACGCATCGCAATCTGACCGTTGAACTGCGACGGTTGGCTGAACGTCAGGAGGCCGTTCGTGAGGGCGAGCGTGCGCGCATCGCTCGCGAACTTCATGATGAGTTCGGGCAAGCGTTGACCGCCTTGAACATGGACTTGCATTGGCTTGGCGCACGCACGCGCGAAGGCAAGCCCGAAGTTCACTCGCGGATTCAGGCCCTCGCGCGACTGGTGGGCCGAACGGCGGATACACTTCACCGAATCTGTGCGGACCTTCGGCCGACGGTTCTCGACGACTTCGGCCTGATAGCGGCGCTGGAATGGGAAGTTCGCGAGTTCCAGCGCCGCACCGGCATCTGCTGCCGGGTCCGCTTGCCTCGAAGAAGCCGCTGTCCTCTCCCTAAGGAGCAAGCCACGGCGTTGTTTCGCATCTTTCAAGAAGGCCTAACCAATGTCGCTCGCCACGCCCGCGCGTCCGAAGTAAATGTGACTCTCACGATTCGCAATGACCTGGTGACGATGACTGTTTCCGACAACGGCAGGGGGATCACCCCACGTGTCGTATCAGACGCGAAGTCCTTGGGGTTGATCGGGATGCGTGAGCGGGCGCTGGCTTGGGGTGGACGGCTCGATGTCAGCGGCTCGCGAACCAAGGGAACTACAGTCGCACTGTGGATGCCGATGGCCCCTGGCGAACCGGAGCCCCGTGCATGATTCGCGTGCTGATTGCCGACGATCATGCGATTGTTCGCGAGGGGATCAAGCGGACCCTCGCCGATACGGCCGACATCCAAGTGATTGGCGAAGCCGGTGACGGGCAGGCGCTGATGGCGTTGATCGGCAGCAGTCCAGCGGAAGTAGCCATTCTCGATTTGGCGATGCCGGGCGTTCCCGGCCTCGAACTCCTCGAAGACTTGCGCCGTAGAAAACCGAGCCTACCGATTCTGGTACTGAGCATGTATCCCGCCGAACAGTACGCCGTGCGCGCCATCCGAGCGGGCGCCTCCGGTTACATCAACAAAGCAAGTCCACCGTCGGAGCTCATCGCCGCCCTCCGCACGGTTGCGTCCGGGCGCCGCTACATTAGTCCGGAAGTGGCTGACAGTCTCGCCTCACATGTCGATTTCAGCACCGCACGCGCTCCCCATGCGAAACTATCCAATCGCGAGTACGAGGTGATGTGCCTGATCGCACAGGGCAAGAGCGTAAGCGAGATCGCTGAGTCTCTGACATTGAGTGTCAAGACGGTGAGCACCTATCGCACGCGCATCCTCGACAAGCTCGAGCTTCGTCACAACGCGGAGATCACTCGCTACGCCCTGAAGCACGGCCTCGTCGAGTAGCCTCTCCGTCGGCTGTCGGTGTTCGTCCTACACACACTGCCGTTCGTCCTACGACACTGAGCCAAGAATCTTGCCGCGGAATTGGCGTCGCGCCGATAGCGGCGGCGTTCTCCGTTTGAAGAATATGGATGCTGCCCGAAAGGCACGCCGCTTGCAAGTAAAATCGCAGGCGATCGCGTTGTGAGGTGAGGGCGGCGATCGCAGAGTGTTTCAAAAACTCGGGCGATCCCTTTGAATTTGCATGAGTATGTTTCCTTTATTGGAAGAAGAGAATACCCCGTTGTGTGCGGGGTACCGGCTAGAGAGAGGATTAGGTGGACACAATGAGAACAAGATTGGGATGCGACGCAATGAGAAACGCGGTCATTCTTCTGGCAGGCTTGGTTTTGACCCTGGCGGGTACCGCTGCGGCGAGCGTCTGCCCAGGGTTAAATGTCATTCAGGACCCGGTCGAGTTCCAGTGGACCGCGCAAAACGGTTATTGGAGCGGGACGCTGGAGATCGGCGCTGCAACCCTCACCATCGGCGCCGACACCCTGACAACCCGGGCCTACCGTCAGGCGGGCGGAAGCTTCGGCATTCCGGGGCCGACGATGCGGATGACGCCGGGGAACACTTATGTGTTGACCCTCAAGAATTCCCTTCCTTTCGCGGCGGCTGGTGCCGCTGAGAACACCTTCAAGGACCCCAATATCACCAACCTCCACACCCACGGCCTCCACGTCTCGCCCATGTCGCCGTCTGATGACGTGATGCGCCTTATCAATGGCGGCTACTGCGGCGACTATGTGTATCAAGTGCCGGCCGATCACATGGGAGGCACGCTGTGGTACCACCCGCATCACCACGGCTCGACCTTCCTGCAAGTGTCAGGCGGCGCGTTCGGACTTCTCTTGGTGGACGATTCGGACGACGGCATCCCCGCGGGCGTGGCGGGAATGGCGGAAAGGCCGCTCGTCGTGGGGTTTGTGAACCCCAACGCGGCGGGAACCGGAGGCGACACATTGATTTCCGGGACGCTCTCGCCCACTTGGACGGTGAACGGAAAAGTCCAGGGCAACCTTTGCGCGCCGGTGAATGAATGGCAGCACTGGCGGGTGCTCCTTGCAGACGCCGACGCCATGCCCAAGACCTTGTCGGTCGGGGCGGGGTGCGAGGTGGCCCTCCTGGCCCGTGACGGCGTCTGGAGGACCGTGGCCCCCAAACTGCTTCCCACTCGCTCCCTTGACCTGTCCGGGGCCTCCCGAGCGGACCTGGCTGTAAGGTGCAGCGCGGACTCGAACATCTCGGTCAATGGAACCGTCGTCGCCAATGTGTTCCCGGACGTGACGATGCCTTCCAATCTGGCGGTTGGACCCTACTCCAATGGCTCCAACGGCACCACCTGGTCGGCCCTGCGACCGGCCTATCTGCGGGATCTGCGGGGCGTAACGTCGTACGAGCAACGAACCGTGAGCATGGGGGCACGCACCATCAATGGCAGCAAATTCAATATGGATGTGCCGACTTTCACCATTCCGACGGGCAACGTGCAGCAGTGGAACGTCAAGGCCGGCGCCCACCCCTTCCACCTCCACGTCTATCACTTTCAGATGAATGGCACCTGCGGCGCGTTTGAGAACGGCGAATACTACGATACGCTGGCCGGCGGTCCTTGTAACACGCGCTTTGACTTGAACCCTGCGACGTCGACCGTCTATGACGGCATGACCATCATGCATTGCCATATCCTGGACCACGAAGACCAGGGGGCGATGGGTTGGGCTGACGTAGTGGGCGGTCTGGCGCCTCCGCTGTTCCCCGATCCAGCTTTCCAGGAACTTTATCAATGTGGTCCGACGGGGTGCACTCCCACGCAGAGCCCCGAAACGAGTTGCGCCGACGGCCTCGACAACGACTGCGATACCCTGTTGGACTGCTCCGATCCCGATTGTGCCGCCAGTCCCGCCTGCGCGCCAGCGGCATGTGACAATGATACGATCTGCGAGCCGGGCGAGGACTGCCTGAACTGCCCGAATGATTGTTCCGGCGTCACCGGCGGAAAACCCGCCAACCGCTACTGTTGCGGCAACGGCGTTCTCGAAGGGCCCGAGGGAAACGGGACCATCTGTGATGGCAACCCATAGCAAGAGAGTATGGGATCAAGACGGATCAAGAACACAGCCAACGCTCTTCCGAATAGGCGCTCACTTGGAGATGGTGCTGCATTTCGCGAGCGAGGCAACATAAGGAGGTATCTATGTTCCGCAGAGTGACTGTCGTTGCGTTGGCCGCCGCCGTATTAGGGCAGTGGCTCAGCGCTGGAACTCCGGTTTCTGCGGCCATGCCGCTCGATCCGTACCTCATCCCGAAGTATCAGGAGCGCCTGGTCATCCCTCCGGTGATGCCCCGGACGAGTATCCTCCGGGGTGGTGGGCAGCCCCCGATTGAGTATTACGAGATCACCGTTAAGCAGTTCCAGCAACAGGTTCTTCCGCCCCCTATGCCCATGACCACGGTGTGGAGCTACGGGTCGGCGAACCATCCGGGGACGTTCCATTTCCCGGCGTTCACCATCGAGGTCAAAGTCAACAGGCCGATTCGTATCAAATGGGCCAACGGGCTGGTCGACGAGTTCGGCAATTTTCTGCCTCACCTGCTTCCCATCGATCAGATGCTGCATTGGGCCAACCCACCCGGCGGAGAAATGGGCAAGGACATGCGCGGGTATGACCCGACGCCGTACACGGGACCAGTGCCCATCATCACGCACGTGCACGGCGCGCACGTCGGACCGGAAAGCGATGGATATCCCGAGGCCTGGTTCCTACCCAATGCGGCAAATATCCCGCTTGGATATGCGACCCACGGCACGTACTTCGACCAATTCGACCGTACCAACACGCAGCCCGGTACGGCGATCTTTCAATATCCGAACACGCAGCGCCCCACGACTTTGTGGTATCACGATCATACGCTGGGTATGACGCGGGCGAACGTGTATGCCGGTCCGGCCGGCTTTTACGTTCTTCGTGGTGGTCCCACGGACCTGGGTTCCGTGCTGCCCGGTCCGGCTCCTGCGGTCGGAGACCCACCTGGAACCCACTATTACGAGATTCCGCTAGCGATTCAGGACCGAGCGTTCAACGACGACGGGTCATTGTTCTATCCGGGCGACCGCGCGTTCTTCGAAGGACTGAATCCAAACCAGTTGCGGATCCCATTCGCTCCTGACATGGCCTGTGATGGCGAGATGAGCGACGTATCGCCGATCTGGAACCCGGAGTTTTTCGGCAACGCGATGGTGGTCAACGGTCGCACTTGGCCCTGGTTGCAAGTCGAGCCGCGCCGGTATCGCTTCCGTCTGCTGGACGGCACGAATGGCCGCTTTTTGCTACTTAAGTTGGTCATGGGTGATCCGACCGTTCGGCCGGCCATTCCCGCCCTGGAATTCTGGCAGATCGGCTCGGAGGGAGGATTTCTGCCCGCACCGGTTCGGTTGGACCAACTGCTCATGGGACCGGCGGAACGGGCCGACGTCATCGTGGATTTCACCGGATTGGCCGAGGGCACCGAAGTCTACATGATCAACGAAGGGCCGGACGATCCCTTCGGAGGCGGAGAGCCCCCGGTCGATTTCGACTCCGCCAATCCCGAGACGACCGGCCAAGTCATGAAATTCGTCGTCGGGCCGTTGATGCCCACGGATACGAGTACGAAACCGTCGATGTTGGCGCTCCCGCGTTTCACCCCCCTGGGGCTGCCCGACAACGTGCGGCGGGTCACACTCAACGAGGACGATTCTGCAACCGTCCGGGTAAGAGCCAATCCATCTGGGAACGTTCTCCTCAACTGCGAGAACGGCGAGCCCTTCGGGCCGATCATGGCTCGGCTGGGCACGCTCGGCTGGGACGGCATCAGCACTCCGCTGTTGTGGGATGATGAGATCACTGAGAACCCCCGTCTGAACACGACTGAGATTTGGGAAATCTTTAACTTCACGGCGGACGCACATCCCATACATTTGCACCTGGTGATGTTCCAGGTCGTCGATCGGCAGGCTCTCGTTACGGACGAAGACGGGATGGCTGTTCAACCTGCGGAACTTCAGAGTGGTCCCATTCCGCCGAAACCCGGGGAGACTGGCTACAAAGACACGGTCATCGCCAATCCCGGTGAAGTCACGCGGATAAAGGCGAAGTTCGATATCGCCGGGCGCTATGTCTGGCACTGCCACATCGTCGAACATGAGGACAACGAGATGATGCGGGCGTACGAGGTTGTTCCGTGAGGGTCAACGTATCGTAGCAGACTCTTTTCGTTCCACTTTGCGAAGGGGAGGTCGAGGCCGTGCAGGGGCTTGACTGTTTCGCGTTTCAGAGAAAGAACCTCGGGCAAGCCTCCCCGACTGGGCTCAGGAAGTTTGTCCTCTTTTTTTTCTTGGCGGGGATCCTAAGCTACTGGGCGCGAACGAAGTAGACATCAACGTCAGGCGAGGAACGGTTTTCCGCCCAAGTGGTGTAGTTGGTTCCGAACCGGTCGATATCAAGTGCGGAGTTCCGAGCGGCTGCACCTGCGCGGCCGGCAACGGCGCTGACAGGAAAGGGGAGCATCAAGCGTTTATTCCGGGTTGAAGCGTCACAAACATCGGCCGCTGGCAGTCGCTGCTGTCGACGAAGATCACCTAGATGTTTCGACCCGGATCTACGACCGCACGCGGTGCGAATTGACCACCGCTCAAATCAGCAACCGTTTCGATGTTTGGCCTTTGTGTCTGGCCCTTATCCTCGGACGACGAGAAGAGGTGTTGGCGCCCCCACGGAAGTCCGCGCAAGGGGCGGGGGGAGAAAGTACCCCCGCCCACAGCGGAGATCACTCCGCGAACAGCGTCCCGACCGGGAGGGCCCAGCACTTCGGCCCGAATGGCACGACGGTGGATCCTTGATAGAGCACGACCCCCGTGTGGAAACGATTCCCGACCGTGGCCGCGAGGTCCTCAAGGCCTTTCACGTCGTCACCGGTCAGCTTCACCGCCGCCTTCACCTCGATCCCGACGATCCGCCCGCCTTGATCCTCAAGCACGAAATCAACTTCACGCCCGCCCGCTGTTCGGTAGTAATACAGCGCCGGCTTGGTTTCGCTCCACGTGATCTGTTTTCGCAGTTCCTGACAAACGAACGATTCGAGGAGTCGCCCGATGCTCGCTGAAGGTTCTGCGAATGGATCCCCGCTCCACCCCATGAGATAGGACAGAAGCCCCGTGTCGTTGAGATAGACCTTCGGCGCTTTGATCAGCCGTTTTCGAACGTTGCCCGACCAGGCGTATAGGGGTTGATACAGATGGGTCGCTTGAAGCAGCGTCAGATAGCGCATTGTCGTCGGTACCGAGTATCCGGCGTCACGCGCCAGTTCGGCCGCGTTGAGCAGCCCGCCCGATTGAGCCGCCAGCATGGAAAGCATGCGCGGCAGGACCGCGAGGCCTTCGATGTCCGCCATGGCCCGCACATTTCGCTGGAGAATAGTCGTGATGTAAGACGCGAACCACGCACGGCGACGGTCGGCGTCCGGCCGCTGGGTGACCTCCGGATAACCGCCGATCAACATGCGTTTCACGAGATCGCGGCGCGATGCATCGCGTGTCAGCCACGCGTCGGCCCTCTCGTTACCAAAGGCTCGATCGATGAATCCTTCACGGGCGCCGGCGAGTTCGCCCACCGAAAACGGCCAAAGCGTAAGGATCTCTATCCGCCCCGCCAGCGACTCCGAGACCTTGGGCACAAGCAGAACGTTCGCGGAGCCGGTGAGGAGGAATCGCCCCGGCGTGCGGCGGCGGTCCACTTCCAGCTTGATCGCCCGGAAGAGATCGGGCACCAGTTGCACCTCGTCAATCACGACCGGTCCCGTGATGGCGTGAATGAACGCATCCGGATCACGGGTGGCCGAGGCCATCGCTCCGGCGTCGTCCATCGTGAAATAGGCTGCTCGCCGTTTTTTCTCGGCGAGCCAGTTCACCAGCGTGCCTTTTTCCGCTTTGCCGCGGCCCCTGGAGCAGGACGACCGGCGTGTCGCCCAAGGCCGAAAGCAAAGCGTCTGTAATGTTCCGCTCTAACATGGCCCGCCCCAAATGGTCCTTCGGATAAAATAACGCTAAGCGTTAGATTATCAAACTACGAGGCCGGCCGAAAAGACCGATGCCCCGCGATTCGCGGGCACGCGATTCAGGACAAATTAACCAAGAATACAACCCAGTTGAACCCATATTGGGTGCAATAAAACCCATTCGGGGTGCAAACGAGACCGATGAATCCAGGAGCCCTTTGCGAGGTGCGCACGATACGAATGATGCGGTGCCTTCGATCGAAATGGGTTCATCTTCTTGCCCATGGTGTTCACGCGCATCGTATTTACGATCCATCAAGGCGGTAGCCCCCATGGCCACGCAAACAACGCGTTTCGACCGCGTATGCTGGGCACTGACTGGGCAGCACAAGGCACTGATGGCGTAAGTGCTTGGTGCGATAGAGTTTAAAGGCGAATGGGCGGGGGGAACAAAAACCCGCGAGCATTATACGTAAGTGCTTACAAAACAATGACTTGCGGATGCATCACATTGGAGGCGGGGGGAATCGAATTCCGTTTCCCCCATGTTTTGTAAGTTGTTAAACCACAGGCATTTAACCCATAAACACCGGTGAATGCACCGTTTATGAGTCAGACTCAATCAGACCACTCTTGACCCATTGAGCCGCTCTAAAACCGCATTTACTGGGGACTGACTGGGGACACGATGGGACGGGGAACAGAGAATGGCACAGTGCCCCGGCCCGTCGTGACCACGTTTCGACTCTCCACCCCAAACCGCAGCGGTCAACACCTATTCTGCGTCGACCTCCTGTAGGTCCTGTAGGACTGGTTCCAGCCCTTCGGGATCGTAGCCCTTTTCGGGAAGGCGACTCACGATGTCGTCATACAGATTCCCGTCGAGTATCGGTTCGCGGCTGAGGATCCAGAGGAATTTGCGGCTCGGGTCGCCCACCACGGCGTACTCATAATCATTACCGAGCTCGAGAATCCAATAATCGCCTTCAAAGGGCCCGAAGAAAGTGACAGCGAGCTTGGCGTTCGTACTGGGATCG
>CAZYEX010000131.1:0-3351 GCA_964646605.1 uncultured Phycisphaera sp.
GCGGCCAATGTGGCAATGGCCGAGGATGAATACCCACCAGCCGTCGCGGCGGCGGGCGACGTCACGGTGGAGTTACTGGCCGACGGTGTGGTCATCGCCACGCTTACGCTGCCCGCAGGCGACTCGATCACCTACAACCCGGAAACGTTGGAAGTCGATGCGCCGTCGTCGAACAGCGGCACACTGATCCTGTTGACCGCCGACGGGGAACGGCCCTTGTCCCCAGGACAGACCATCGTGCTCGGCAGCACCCCCCTCCCGGCGGTGGCCCAATGGGGCATGGTGATCCTCACGCTTTCGCTGCTCGGCGGTATGGGCGCCCGGTTCCGGCGGCGTGTGCGGTAATTCCCGCGGCGCCTGGATTCGCAGCCTGAAAGGCTGCACGAAAGTAGCCGGGGGTCCGCCGAAGGCGCACCCCCGGAAAAACGCCCCCCAACGCTCCTTCGACCCTGAAAGGGTCGTCTGCCCGGTGCGGAGAATTCGACCCCTTCAGGGTCGGCACGATAGGGGGGCGCCGTGGGAACCGTGGGCGTCGCTTCGCTTTACCCACGGCTACTTTAGCGCAGCCTTTCAGGCTGCTCAACGGGCGGCTCCCGGCGCGCCGGGACAAGTTCCGCCCGCGGCTCGCATGTTGTGCGTACTCCGCACGCCGGAACGTGCGTCTTTGGATGGCGTCGGGCAATGCCCGACGTGATCGGCGTCGATTGCTTTCGGCTACTTCGTTGTGCCGAAGTTTTTTGAAGGAAAAAAGGAAGGAAGGTTCCCCCGTGATGAAATCGAAGAGTTTGTTGGTGCTGTTTTCGTTCGGTTCGGTCGTATGGACCGCCCCTGTGCTTGGCGGAACCCCGCCCACGGCGATCATTAAGGTCGTGCCGGTTCCGGCGAAGGTCGGCTCGTACCCGGGCGGCACGACCATCGTCGGCAACGAGCTGTTCGCTCCGTCCGGCGGGTTCCGAGCTTGGTTCGAGGTCAAGCTATCGAACTGGGATCCCAACGGCGACGGGAGTCCGGCACTGTTGGTCTATCAAATCAAGATTGACTCCTCGGGATATGCGGATGCCGATGCTCCGGGCGATCAGCCCGATTTGGCCCCGCCGGGCATTCCCTGCACGAACGACGCGGCGGGGGACACGCTGTGCCGGGCCGCGTTCGGCGAGGCTTGGGCGAAGTGCCATTCCGGAACCTGCAAAGCGGGGTACAACACCGCGTCAGGAACGGATCGTCCGGCCGATAACTGGTGCGCCCCAGGTGGCTGCGTCCCGTCGGATGTGGACGTAAGCACCTACAGCTACCGCTATTACGCGGTATACTCCGCGCCTTTGATTCGTTCCGACGGGGGGATCGAGTACTACGGCGGTACGTTGGTGCTGGATATTCCGGCGGGCGCGATAGGTACGTACACAGTCAACCTTATGCAGCCCGAAACGTTCATGGCCGATACTTCTGAACCCCCGAACGAGATTCCCACGGCCTCGGCGACCGGTTTCAAGGTCACGATCGGCGGAAGCGGTGCGTGCTGCTATTCCTCATCTGGTAACACGGCTTGTGCGGTAAATTATAGTTATAATTGCGTCCGAGCAGGGGACGTTTATGCGGGCTATGGAACGAGTTGCAGGACGGCAACCTGTCTGGCGTCGCCGCGCGGTGCGTGCTGTATCGTGTATGCCATAGTAGGGCATTCCGATTGCATTGTTACCGATGGCGGTCAAGTTGCGTGCGACAGATTTTGCGGCTTCGGAGACCGTTGCACGTACCTTGGAAATGGAACGAGCTGCGACGAGACGCCCGGACCTAGTGATAATTGCCCGACTTGCGGCGACAACCAGGTCAATGGGCCTGGGGAACAATGCGACGGCACCTCCAGTACCGCCTGTTCGGGGCTGTGTCGGGCGGACTGCACCTGCCCGCCGTCGGGCGGCGCCTGTTCCCCCGACGCCGACGGAGACGGCATCCAGGACGGCGTGGACTCATCGCCTAATGTCTCCACAAACGACTACTCCGACTCGTCAACGACCCCGGATACGGTGGGCGCCTTTACAAATCGCGGCAATCAGGTCCTCTGCGCTTCCGACGCGACCTCACCCTATGGGGTAAACGTGGGGTCGCTGAGCGGTGGTTCGACAGCGGCCAGCGCGGACCTCCAATGCGTCGTAACAGGAGGTAGCACCATTAGGGTCGCGAGCGTGACCGCGGGAACGTGCGTCACGCTCACGTGTAAACCCGGTCCTGTGGCCGAGGTTGTGAATCCCTGTCCCCCCGGGAGCGCGGCGAATGCGGCAATGGCCGAGGATGAATACCCAGCCGTCGCGGCGGTGGGCGACGTCACCGTGGAGTTGCTGGACGACGGTGTGGTCATCGCCACACTTACGCTGCCCGAGGGCGACTCGGTCACCTACAACCCGGAAACGTTGGAAGTCGATGCGCCGTCGTCGAACAGCGGCACACTGATCCTGTTGACCGCCGACGGGGAACGGCCCTTGTCCCCAGGACAGACCATCGTGCTTGGCAGCACCCCTCTCCCGGCGGTGGCCCAATGGGGCATGGTGATCCTCACGCTTTCGCTGCTCGGCGGTCTGGGCGCCCGGTTCCGGCGGCGTGTGCGATAAGTCCCGCGGCGCTCGAGTGCCACTGGCCGCTCGCGGCCAGTGTTTGTCTGAGCACTGGTGGACAAGCCACCAGTGGCACCCGCGCGTATGGGATAAGTCCCGCGGCGCTCGGGAGATCGCTCAGGGCTTTTGCCCAGCGACAGGTTGAAGAATCAACTGAAACTCAACCGGACTCGGTTCCTCGGCAAGCGTGACGCCGGCAGGAAGGTGGAACTCCGGTGTGGCAAGGCGAAGCACTCCGGTTTGCTGAAGGTCGTCCTCCCTCAGTTGCACGATGCCATAGGCACGGGTTTCGCCACGGACCAGCTTGGTGACCGCGTCGGTCAGCCCGGTGACGACGATGGTCTGGGTCACCAGCGAAAGGGGAGCGCCGTCGCGGGCGACGGCGTGCAGGGGGCGGTCCAGATTGTCGAAGCTCAGGGCGACGAGCACGGGAACGGTGGGAATGCGCTGCGTGGTGCGTTGGGCGAGGACGGTGGCCGTGACCTCCACGGCGGCGGGCGTACATTCGGAGTCGGGGCCGAATCGCCGGCTGTCCAAAGTGACGCGCTGTGTCACACTTTTGCCGACCGGTTGGTCGCGGAGGTGCCGCTCGATGTCCGGACCGATCTCAATTTGCAACGGTTGCCCCGGAGGCAGCGTTTGCAGGGTGCTCTCGCGGAGGCGCAGGGACGCCGTGGAGCGCTGCAGTTGCGGTTCGACCTCGTAGGACATGGTGAGGCGCTTGGCGACGATCTCGACGTCC
>CAZYEX010000132.1:0-18582 GCA_964646605.1 uncultured Phycisphaera sp.
AGCGCCACCCCTCGTGGGTGGCGCAGAACCTGGCTCGGTAGCGGCGGGGGCCCGATCCGAGCCCGGGGCGCAAGCGACGGGTGAAGTTTCTCCCCCCCTCTTAGGGGGGGACAAAGGGGGGGTAAAACGTAAGAAGTCGGATGTGCCAAGCGACGACCTCACCATCCTCACCTTCGCCAACGGCCTCTACATGTCCCTGCGTGCCCAGCGAACGCTCCGCCACCAGCACCAAATCCGCGCCCGGGTCGTCGATCTGCGTTGGCTGAACCCGCTCAATGAATCGTTCATCATCGAGCAGTCCTTGGCGACCGGTCGTGCGCTGGTCGTCGACGAAGGCCGACGGACCGGCGGAATCAGCGAAGCCATCCTCGCCTTGATCCACGAATCATGCGGCCGGCAAGTGACAGCCGCGCGGCTCAACGCCCAAGACACCTACATCCCCCTGGGCCCCGCCGCCAACCTCGTCCTCCCCACCGAAGAAACCATCATCGCCGCCGCCCAACGCCTCCTCGACGACAGCCCGTGACACCTCCATCGGCGGGCAGTCCCCATCCGAACCCCAAGCGCAATCAGAGCCGTGGGCGCAAGCCCACGGACGTCCTTCCGAGCCGCGACCGTGAAGGAGCGGGCAATCAGAGCCGCGAGCGCCAGCGACCGAACCCCATCCCCCCTTACCAAGGCGGGACCGAGTCGGGGCCGCTGGCCCCCGAACCTGCAGTGCCATCGGCACGGCACGAACTTAGCCCAGGGTTTCAACCCTGGGTCACGGCGACGCGAGCGTAATCTCTCCCCCTCCTTCCCCGGCGACCTCGTCGCCGGGGAAGGAGGGGGCTGGGGGGGGTGGGGGCAGCGCCCATCCGGGGGGTCGCTCGCGGGTCGGACCGGCCCCGCGCTGGCGCTTGGGGTTCGGATGGAACTTCGACATTCCGCATTCGGCACCTGTCCTTGACGCAGAGTGTCAAGGATGCACCATTCCGCCCCCGCCTCGCTCTCCCCTCACCGCATGCGTCAATCGAAAAGCCTCTGACGAGGTCCGCCGGCAATGTGAACCCTACCTACGGCGACAGCTCCGGCCCTTGGTCCACATGGCGGTCGTAGAAATCCAGCAGCGTTGCTTCGTCGAGCGTCTCCAAGTGAAGCTGCCGGTCCCAGGCGACGGCCGTCAAGAGAAACGGTAGACCGTCGTAGGCGGCCACCACCATTTTTGTCGTCCCAAACACGTCGCTCGGCGGCGCCGAATCGAAAAAGTCTTGCAGGTCGTTCAGCAGTGTCGATGGGCACGTGCCGCGGCAGTCATAGAGGAGGACAACGTAACCGTGTTCCAGGTTGTGTACCCATTGTTCTTCCTCGACCGCCGTCTCGTAGAAGCCCGCCGCAGCGGGCGCCATGCCGCCCTGCGACCAATGCGGCCCCGACGCGGGCGGATTGGTTTGATAGCTCACCTGCTGCCCAACGGAAACATGCGCCGCCCCCTCATTGGGAATCACAATTTCCACACCGGCCTCTACGCCGTCCGCTCCGTCGCCGTCGTCCGCGGAGCCGTCGTCGGCCGCGTCCTGACTGCCCCCCACGTTGGCCGAAGGACACCCGGCGCATCCGAAAGCAAGGAGTCCGAGCCCGAAAAACCACCGGAATTGTCGCACTTTCGCCGTCGTCATCGCTCTCCTCCGCCAGGCCGCCATGAGTGTTTGCCGGAGGAACCTACCACAACGCCGCTCCCGACGGAAACCAGAGTTTGACGACGGCTGGCGGTCCGGTGGAAAACCAAAGCAAGAAGCGCAACCCGCCGGTCTTTCCGAAAGGTGGTGGGGGCGGCGCTACACGTCGGTCCGCACAGCGGCCCCTACGCGGTCATGGGTCATTCGTAACTCGTCCTCCGTCCCTTCGGGGTCAACACCGCTCGCTTACACTCGCCGCTCTGAAAGATCGCCGTTCGACAATCGAAAATCGAAAATCCCTCCGTCCCTCACCGCTGGTCATTGGTAATTGGTCACTCGTCACTCGTAACTGGTCATTCGTCTATCGCCCAAGGAAACGGCCCGCGCGCCGCCTGGCGACGTACGGGCCGTTATGGATTCCGTGGGCCGGTGGGAGCACCGGCCGTGGCTGCCGACCTACTTCTTGGAGTAGCTCACTTCCAGGCTCATGAACTCCTTGCCGTCCGGGCCGGTGTCGTACATTTCGAAGACGGCCTTGTCGCTGCCCAGCACCTTTTGGATGGACTTGGACTTTTTCTTGCCGCCGCCCATGGGGTCGTCGTATTCGCCGCTGTAGGTGAAGGTTTTGCCCGAGCCGTCGCAAGTGCCCGTGCTTGTCATCAGGCCCGTGCCCCAGCTATCGATCCACGTGGAAAAATACTTCTTGGTCGTCTTGTCATACCCCATGATGCCCATGCCCTCGAAGCCCATCTTGGGATCGTCGCCCTTGATCTTCTGGACAAAGTATCGGCCGCCCATGATGGGCTCGATGTCCGCGACGCCTTTGGACTCTTCCCACGGCTGATCGGCGCCCATGCGGAACTTGGACACATACGCCCACTTCCCGACGAGCTGTTTGAGGTGGCCGTGGAACTCGTTGGGCTCGGCCATCTTGGCCATCATGGCGTAGAGTTCGTCCTTCGACGGAGCGCCGCCCGCCGCGGGCGCTGCCGGTTTGGAGGCAGGCTTAGTTTCGGCCGTCGGCGTCGCCGGCTTGTCCGCCGGCTTGGCGGCAGGGGGTTGGGCCGCCGCGGGCTTGGCGGGTTCCGGTTTCTTCTCATCCTTGGCTTGCGCGAAAACGATGCTGGACAGCAACGTCGCCGCGCAGAATGCCCCGGCCACGAAAAGACTTCTTGCCTTCATATGCCTCTCCTTTCGAGAGAAAAAGGGCTGTTCACGGACCGGACCAATCGGTTCGCTGGCCGGTATCCTAACAACCCCCAAAAAGAATGGAAGGGGGTCGCACCTTGGTCGGGCATCCGCCCCGGGGGGATACCCGCCTGACGGTAGGTCCGGTAAACTAGGGGTTTGGTGCAAGCGGTCGGCGGTCTCGGGACGGGTGAAGCGGAACTACCAACAGGGTAAGCTGCCATGTCGAACTTCCAGTCCATGCAGGACGCGGCCCGGCAGATGGATGCCGAGGATCGACTGGCGGGCATCCGTGAGCGGTTCCACATTCCCCGCGAACCGAATGGGACCCCGGTGGTTTATCTCGCGGGAAACTCCTTGGGGTTGCAACCGGTGGCGGCGCGGGGGTTGGTCGAGGAGGTGCTCAGCGGTTGGGCGCAGCGCGGCGTGGACGGGCACTTCGACGGAGAGCACTCTTGGTACGGGTATCACGAATTGTTCCGCGAGTCCGGGGCGCGCTTGGTGGGGGCCGTGCCGGGCGAGGTGGTGATGATGAACACCCTGACCGTCAACTTGCACCTGATGATGGTGAGCTTTTTTCGGCCCACGCCTGAGCGCTTCAAGATCCTCATCGAGGAGCCGTGCTTTCCATCCGATCGGTATGCGGTTCTTTCGCAGCTTCGATGCCACGGCCTCGACACCAAGGAGGCGCTGCTTGCCATTGGGCCGCGGGCGGGCGAGACGGTGTTACGTCAGGAGGACATCGAGGAGGCGATCGCGCGGGAGGGCGAGCGCATCGCGCTGGTTCTGCTTAGCGCGGTCAATTTCGTGACCGGGCAGGTTCTCGATGTGGCGCGGATCACGGCCGCCGCCCACGATCGCGGATGCCTGGTCGGCTTCGACTTGGCCCACGCCGCGGGCAACGTGCCGCTGCGATTGCACGATTGGGACGTGGACTTTGCGGTGTGGTGCAACTACAAATATCTGAATGCCGGTCCGGGCGCCGTGGGAGGCTGCTTCGTTCACGAGCGGCACGGGCGCGACCTCGAACTGCCGCGTTTTGCGGGTTGGTGGGGCAACGATCCCTCGACGCGGTTCCGAATGCATTTGGAGAGCGAGTTCACGCCTCGAAGCGGGGCCGAGGGCTGGCAGGTGAGCAACCCGCCGATCCTCTCCCTCGCCCCACTGCGTGCCTCGTTGGATATTTTCGACGAAATTGGAATGGACGCCCTGCGGGACAAATCGCGGAAACTCACGGGGTTCCTGGTCGATCTGCTTGACCCGCTTTCGGACGGGTGGTTCGAAATCATCACCCCGCGCAGTTCCGAGGAACGCGGATGTCAGGTGTCCCTAGCTTTCCGTGACGGGGCGAGAGATGTTCTGACTTCGCTGCACGCGGAGGGAATCGTCTGCGACTTCCGCGAACCGAACATCCTGCGTGCGGCGCCGACGCCCTTGTACAACCGTTTCGACGACGTGTGGCAGTTTGCGGAGGCACTGTCACGACTTCGCGGGGCCTCGGGACGGTGAGACGGTGATGTCCGATTCACGGACCGGCAAGTTTGTCATCGTCGGCGGGGGACTGGGCGGCGCGTTGCTTGCAACCTATCTGGGCAAGGGCGGATACGAGGTGGACGTCTATGAGATGCGCGACGATCCCCGCAAGAGCGGACTGGTGGGCGGGAAGTCCATCAATCTTGCCCTCTCCTATCGCGGACTGTGTGCCTTGGAACCGGTGGGACTGGTCGATGAAGTGCTGCGCCTGTCCGTCCCTATGCGCGGGCGAATGATCCATTCCCCCGACGGCGCGACCGCGTTTCAATCTTATGGGGTGAACGATTCGCAGGCGATCAACTCCGTTTCGCGCGGGGGACTGAATATCACACTGCTCCATGCCGCGGCGCGGTTTCCGAATGTCCGTTTGCACTTCAACTGCAAATGTACGGATGTACACGTAGATCGCGGAGAGGTAGAACTGTGGGACACTGCGAACAAGAGGCAGCTCAGCGTAACAGGTGATGTCATTCTGAGCGCGGACGGCGCTTTTTCAGCGGTGCGCCGCGTGATGCAACGACTGGAACGATTTGACTACAGCCAACATTATCTGGAACACGGGTATAAGGAATTGACCCTACCGCCCGGGCCCGGCGGGGCGTTTCAGTTGGAGAAGAATGCACTGCACATCTGGCCTCGACGGTCGTTCATGATGATTGCGCTGCCCAATGCCGACGGATCGTATACGTGTACGCTCTTCTGGCCCTTCGAGGGTGACAACAGTTTCGCCGCCATTCGGACGGAGGACGACTTGCGGCGGTTTTTCTTGAAAGAATTCCCCGATGCCTTGCCGCTGATGCCGGCATTGGCGGAGGAGTATTTCGGACATCCCACGGGTTCCATGGTCACGGTGCGTTGTCATCCGTGGCACTGGGGAGACAAGATCGTGCTTTTGGGCGACGCGGCGCACGCCGTCGTGCCGTTCTATGGACAAGGAATGAATGCCGCGTTCGAGGATGTTCTGGTGTTCGATGAATGTCTCAGGAACCATGCGCCGAACTGGCGGCGGGTGTTTGAGGTGTATGAGGAACTACGCAAGCCCCATACCGACACCCTGGCCGACCTTGCGATCGGCAATTTTCTGGAGATGCGCGACCACACCGGATCGCGTTGGTTTCAGTGGAAAAAGCGGGGCGCGAAGCTCCTGGCGCGTTTGCTTCCGGGTTGGTATATTCCCCTCTACGTGCTGGTGACCTTCACACGCACGCCCTATGCGGCGGCAGTTCGCCGAGCGCGGATGCAGAGTCGCGTAGTCGCCGCGGTCATTGCCGTGACAGCGATCACGGTCGGCGCACTGCTTTTCTCGGTCTTGCGTTGAACAGACGGACGGCAAGGGAGAATACAACTATGGTCTTGACCTATTGGAGTTACCTTCATCTCGACGAACTGCTGGAACTACAGCGGCCGCGCTCCGATCCGCCGGAGCACGACGAGACGCTGTTCATTATCATTCATCAGGTGTATGAACTGTGGTTCAAGCTGCTTCTTCATGAATTGGATAAGATCAAGCATGATTTCTCCACGAACGATCTGTATGGCGCCATCCATACATTCAAGCGCGCCCGGACGGTGATGAAGACCTTGGTGCAGCAAGTGGACATTTTGGAAACGATGACTCCCATGTCTTTCACAAGTTTCCGCGATCGACTGGACACGGCGTCCGGATTTCAGTCGGCGTTGTTTCGGGAATTAGAGTTCGTCCTGGGCTATAAGCGTCCGGAGATGCTCCCATACCAGACGGGGGCGGCTCCGCATCGCGCGGAACTCGAGCGCCGCCTGGGCGAGGGTTCCGTGATGGATTCGTTCTATGACTTTCTGCAACAGCGCGGAGTGACCATCCCCCAGGAGCTGCGTGTCAAAGACCGGGCGCTGCCCACGCTCGCTCACTCACAGATCCAGGACGGACTCCATGAAATCTATCGAAGGAATCCGGATGTCGCCATCTTGCTGGAACTCATGACCGACTTCGACGAGGGGCTGCAAGAATGGCGCTATCGGCACATCAAGTTGGTGGAGCGCACCATCGGCTCCAAGCACGGAACGGGAGGATCGCTGGGAATAGAATTCCTGAAGGAGTCACTGTTTAAGCCTGTATTCCCCGATCTGTGGGCCATTCGGCATCGGCTATAGCTCGACAGCGACCGAGGCGCAGCCCTTATCGAGGACAAGGCGGTGCGATTTCAGCCTGCCTCGATGATCCGCGTGCGCTGCTGTTCCAGTCCTTGGACGTGGGACTCGGCGATCGTGAGCATGCTCTTCAAGTGGCTTTGGGCGACCTGCACGTCCTGTTGAATCGGGAGAGTGGCGATTTGCTCCCAGCCTGCGATCCCGGACAATTCGGTCGAGAGCCGTGCCTGGAAGACCTCTAGTTCTCCGCGAATCCGGATGAGGTCGGTGTCGTCGGGGTGGTCGGCGAGGGGCAGTTCGCCGAGCTCACGGTGAAAGCGTTGCAGCGCATCGCTGACGTAGCCGATGGCGGACTTGGGGCCCATCGAGGCCACGGCGTTCTTGATCAGTCCGCCGACCGCCCCGCGAAGCCCGCCGCACATCCGCTTGTTGCCCTTGGCGTTCCGCACCGCGCGATCCAGGCTCTCCAGGTGTTTGAGAAGCTGCCGACCCGTCTCCAAGGCTTTCTGGATTCCGCGGAGCAGCTTTTTCGCCGCTTCGAGGTCGGTGGTGAGCTGGCGAAGTTCTCGGGGGGAATCGCCGTCGCCGGCCATGAGCGATTCTGCTTTCTCCTCGCAGACCGCGCGGAGCGCCTCCTCGGCGCCGCCCAGTCGCGTGATCTGTTCCTCGATCAGGCGCACTTGCTCTTGGAGCGGCTCCACGGACGCCAAGGCCTCTTCGAATTGTTTTTCCAGATCCGCGAGCTCGGCTCGGCAGCGGTCGAGCTTTCCTTGCTTATTGCCCAGCAGCGACTCGAACAGTCCAGTCAGAGTGAAAGACTCCAAGGCCCGTAGCTGCTCCTCGATTTCCACCAGACAAGCCTCGACGCGGTTGAGGTGATGGGTGCGCTGGGATAACTCCTCGGTCACTCGGGGCAGGTCGGCTTTGGTTTGCCGCCAGTCCTCGACTTGCTGTCGGGCCTGGGCGATGCGGGCCTGGATCGTTTCCGACATCCGTGGGTCTCCTCCGTCGGCAGAATGCCAAGTGACGCTCTGGACGGTCATCGACCCCTTGACCTGGGGCCTTCAATGTACGGTGGGTCGGCCGCGCGGTATCGGACGCACGGCGAAGAGCGGCGGACGTTATGGGGTTTCGTCCACCGACGTGTGGTCGTGAAGAATGATCCAACGTCCGTCTTCGCGGCGCATGACGAGAGAGAAGTTCCCGGCGATGGGTCCCTCGCGCTCCAGCCGCCAGCGCCCGAGAACCATTGCCACATGGGGAGCGACGTTTTGGACCTCCAGTTCGGTGAAGGTCAGGCGACCCATGCGCTCGGTTGTGGGATAGCGGTTGCGGTAGCGTTCCAACGTTGCCTGCCACCCGCGGGTGACCTTGCCCCCGGAACAGAAGGTCAGGTCCGGCGAGTGCCAGTAGGGTTCCATGAACGTCTCGATATCCCCGCGGTTCCAGGCCTGTGATTGAACCTCCAAAAGAGCGGTGATCTCACGACGTGTTACGCCGGGATCGTGAGCCGCGACACACCCGCCCGATGCGACGCCGACGGCCCACGCGAGCGCAAGGCAGAATGTCCGGACGGTCCGCATAGATGGGCTTTATCCTAACGCGGACCCGCGGCCATGCCAAGGGGGAGCTTGGTCCGCCGGCGAAGCGCCTCGATCCGGAAAAATGGCTGATTCCACGGGAGAAATCCGGCGAGTCCCAAAACGCGCCGCCTTATCGGATCGGCCCATATCCTTGAGTGTCACTATATGGCACTTTATTCCGCCGTCGTCCGTTTTTTCGGTTTCCGACGTCGGCCGCGTTATCGCGCGTCGCCGAAAAGGAGACGATGGGGCTCGCATAACGGGGAGGCGTGGAGGGACGTTAAGTCCCCTCCGACGGGCGACGATAGCGGTGGAGGTTCCGTCGGCCGGACGAGGCCAAACGAAATGAGCGACCCGATGGTTACATCCCGTCACGCGGTGTGCGACGCCCCGCTCGAACTTCGCGGCGGCGATCGGGCGAGCTTCGATTCCTCCGCGGAGTCGATCGCCCGCTTCCGCGACGCGCTTCGTTGGGGCGACGCGGAATCGACGCGGGCGTTGGTCGCGGCCGTGGATGCCCGCGACCCGTATACCCGCGCTCACTCGCTCAACGTCGCCGCCTACGCCGAGACCATCGCCCGGCGGATGCGCTTGCCGGTTTGGGAACGAGCGTCCCTCCGCCGCGCTGCGTTGTTACACGACGTCGGAAAGATCGGCGTCCCGGACGCGATCCTCACCAAGCCTGGAGGGTTGAACGAAGCCGAGTTCGCCGTCGTCAAGCGTCACCCGGAGATCGCCATCGAGATCCTCGGACACCTCAGCTACCTGGCCGCCCAACTTCCGCTGATTCTCCATCACCACGAGCGCTACGACGGCCGAGGCTACCCCGCGGGTTTGTCGGGCGAGCGGATTCCCCTGGGCGCTCGCATCGTCGCCGTCGCCGACGCCTTGGACACCATGTTCTCGCCGCGGACCTACAAACCCGCTTACACGCTCGACCACGTGCGGGCCGAGCTGATCGCCGGGTCCGGTACACAGTTCGATCCCCGCGTCGTCGGCGTCACCCTCGTCTGGCTGGATGAAAGCTCCGGATCGGTCGATCCACTGGATGATCCGTTCCCGATCTGAAGTTGCGGGCGCATCGACGTGTGCGAACTCCCGCCGCGCCGGAATGGATACGGCGGCGGGTTTTATCCCGGCTGGGGCAGTGGTCCCGGGCCGGTTTCGGCGTTCTTGGCGGCGTCGAGGCGGATGGGACGGGCCATGCCCACCGTCGGTTCGGTGAGCCCATCCAGAAGATCCGCCACGCCCGTACGGTCCAAAGTCTCGCCGCGGATCAGCGCGTTGACTTCTTCGCCGCTCAGGGTTTCGAACTTGAGAAGGGCCTTGGCGATGGTTTCGACCTTCTCGCGGTTTTCCGTGATGATGCGATGGGTGGCCTGGTAGGCGTCGTCAAGAATGTGCTTGGTCTCGGCGTCGATGGTTTCGGCCGTTTTTTCGGAATACTCGCGGCCGGAGAAATCGAATAAGCCGGCCTTGTTGGGGTCCTCGCCGTAATACACCATGCCCACGGACTCGCCCATGCCCCACTCGCGGACCATGTTGCGGACGATCTCGGTGGCTTGCTTGATGTCGGCGGCGGCCCCGCTGCTGATCTCGTTGAAGAAGACGGTCTCCGCGATGCGTCCGCCGAACATCACTCGCAGCGTAGCAAGCAAGTAGCTGCGCGTGTAGACCATACGGTCGCGCTCAGGCAGCGAAAAGGTCGCCCCTCCGGCCGGTCCGCGGGGGATGATGCTGACCTTGTGGAGGGGGTCGGCTTCTTTTTCGAGGGCCTGGGTGAGGGCGTGGCCGGCCTCGTGATAGGCGGTGATCTTGCGGTCCCGCTCGTCCACGACGGCGCTTTTCTTGGCTCGACCCCAGCGGATTTTGTCGCGGGCCTCCTCGAGGTCGTCCTGATCGACGTACTCCTTATTGTTGAGCGTGGCGATGATGGCTCCTTCGTTGACGATGGCCGCCAATTCCGCGCCGGAGAACATGGGGGTCCCGCGGGCGCAGCGCTTGATGTCCACCGTCGGCCCCAGCTTGACTTTCCGCATGTGGACCTTGAGGATTTCATAACGACCCTGCAAGTCGGGCAGGGGGACGTAGACCTGCCGGTCGAAGCGTCCGGGGCGGATCAAGGCCGGGTCAAGCACGTCGGCGCGGTTCGTTGCGGCGATGACGATGACCTGCGAATTGGTGTCGAAGCCGTCCATCTCCACGAGAATCGCGTTGAGCGTTTGTTCGCGTTCGTCATGGCCCCCCCCGCCGAAGCTGGCCCCGCGGCGACGCCCGACGGCGTCGATCTCGTCGAGGAAGATGATGCACGGAGAGTTCTCTTTGGCCTGCTTGAAGAGATCGCGGACCCTGGAGGCGCCCACGCCGACGAACATCTCCACAAAGTCCGACCCGCTGATCGAGAAGAAGGGTACGTCGGCCTCGCCCGCGATGGCTTTGGCCAAGAGTGTCTTTCCGCATCCGGGAGCGCCGACCAGCAAAATCCCCCGCGGAATGCGGGCCCCCAGGCGCTGAAACTTCTTGGGGGCCTTGAGAAACTCGATGATCTCCGTAACCTCGACCTTGGACTCCTCGATGCCCGCTACGTCCGCGAAGGTGATGCCCGTGTGCTCCTTGTGCATCACCTTGTGGCGCGAGCGTCCGAAGGTGCCCAGCATCCCGCCGGGACCGCCGGCGTTACGAAGCTGCCGCAGCACGAAAAACCAAAACAACCCCAGGATCATGATCCAAGGCAACATGCTCACCAGGAAAAGGACGAGCTGGTTCTGCTTTTCGTATTTGACGTCGCCGCCGCTCTTACGCACCGCTTCCACGATGCGAGTGAGAAAATCGTTGTCGATCGCCTCCCGCGGATAGTTGACCTTGAACTGCAAGGGCACGCCCGGGGCTTCACCCTCCAACGGGCCTTTTTTCAAGCCTTCGATGACCCCGTCCTCCTTGATGACCAGGGATTTGACGTGATCGTTGCGGATGAGGGAATCCAATTGGCTGATGGAAAGTTCCTGCGAGGCAGGGAGCGTCTTGTTGAGCAAAGCGACGAGGAGCATGGCGAGGCCCAGAAGGACCAGCCAGCTCATCAGATTGCGCGACAGCCTGACCGTCGGTCCGTTGGGGCGCTTGCCCTCACCGGGCGGCGGCGACCCCGAACCGTTGGTGTCCGACATCGTTCAAACTCCGATTCCAGCCGGGTTCATGCGCTCGCGGCCGTAAAGAACCCTCGTCCCATGGATCGTAGGACGGCTACCAGGGGGATTCCATCGTTTCGACGATCTGCTCGGCCAGACCGTCCATGGCCCGCGTCATGCCCTGGGTGAAGGTCTCTCCCACCGGCGGAATGAAACTCGTTTGATACACAAACCGCGGTCGCTCCACCAAAATCTCGCCGGTCCGCAAATCCTGCAAGCGGAAGCGCACCACGACCGTCGATCCGATTTCCCGCGGAAGATCGGTGTCGAAGTCGTCTCCAAAGGTACGATTTTCGACCTTCACCACCTCGCCGGTCAGCAAGGAATCGGCGGTTTTCCGCGGGGCGATCCGGTACGGGGTGTCCATTTCGATCCGCTTCACAATGGATTCGGTCAGGCGGAACTCCAACTCGCGTCGGAACTCCTTGGACTGAAACATCTCCACGTGAACGGTGCGAATATCGGTCCGAAAAGGTTGCTTCGTGGAATACCCGCAGCCGCCGGACAGAAACGCGAGCATCAGAGCCGGGAGCGGAAGCGAGCGGACGGCCCGAAGACTGAAGACTGAAGACTGAAGACTGAAAAGGGGCTCTGGTGCCGTCACTTCCCGGCACCTCGTGCTTCTTTTTTCAGTCTTCACTCTTCTCACTTCAGTCTTCGTCGGCGTTCTCATCGTCCGCCTCCCTTTGCTCCCGCTTCCGCGACGGCCACCGGTTCCGACGCCCCGAGCAACTCGAGTCGCACAATGGCCTTAGTTGCGGAAATCGTATCCGGGTAACTCGTTCGCACCCCGCGGTAGTAGAAGACCGCCGAAGCGCGATGGTCCGTTCGTTCGTAGTACTCGCCGATCAGAAAGTCCTTCTCCGCCCGCATTTCACGAATGCTATCGAGAATCAAACCCACGCCGTCGCGGTCGGCGGGTCCGGGGTAGCGCAGGCGATAGTCGCCGTAACGTTCCTGGGCCTCGATGAGCGCCGCCTCGTCGTATTCGACGCCCGCGAAACTGGCCAGCGCCGACTCCGCCGTGCGACCCAGGGCGAATTGGTGGTATCGACTCCGCGGGTAATCCCGGAGCATTTTGGCGTACTCCAGTTCCGCGAAGGAATGTTCGCCGGTGCGGAACATGTAATCGGCCTTGGTTTTCACGGCCAGCTCGGCCAGGCGGCTCTCGGGGTAATCGGTCACGATCTCGTCCAGGATTTGATAGGCGAGGTCTTCGCCGGAGACGCGGAAGATGCCCCACACCTTTCGCTTCACGCCGGTGAGGAAAGTCTCGGCGATGACGAACTCCAAACGAATGGCTTCCTCGGTCAGCCCCATGCCCGCGAACTCGCCAAGGAGGGCCTGCAACGTCGCGTGCGCCTTGTCGTACTCTTTCAGGCCGATCCACGCCTCGGCCTTGGCGAGAAGGACCTCGGGGTAAACCGGATCGCGAGCTCCGAGTTTCTTGACGAACGCATTCACGCCGGAAAGGGCCTTGCGGTATTTCTTGTCGTTGACGTGTACGCGGATGGCGTGCAGGTCGCCCTGGGCCGTACCCGCGGGCGGCGGGGCTTGCTCGATCCACTCTCGCTTTTGCGGATCGTACACCAACGTCCGAAGACGAGGCGGTTCCGCAATCGCCATCGGTCCCATGATTGCCGCCGCGATCAGAGCCCAGGGCGCCAACCGTGGGACCCATCCGTCGTTTGTCCGCTGCGTGCGTTCCATCCGGGCGGGATTGTATCGCCGCCGCGTGGGGACAGGCAAATACGTATTTGGCGGCGTCATAAGGGTCTCCGGCGGGTGTTACGGCTGGGCATCAAGGTCGGCCACCGTCAGGGCCGTAGGCGCGAGCCTACGGACCAATCCGAGCCGGGAGCGGAAGCGACCGGATCAAGCCCCACCGACAACCGTGTCACCGGGCTTGTCCCGGCGCGCCGGGAGTGCTCTGACTCGGCGCTCTGACGCAACGCGCAGCAAATGAGCCCGGTGAGCCTCACACCCACCGGACCCCGATTGGTTGAACCTTACCGTAAGAGGGCGACGTACCCGGCCTGCTCGAAATGTCGGTCCGCCGTGAAAGCTTCTGCGATTCCCAACCGGTGCATGACCACGAAGCTGACACAGTCCACGAGTCCCCAGCTCTTGTCGCTTCGTTCGGTGTAAAGTTCAAGGGCCTCGAACAATTCGCTTTGGTCAATGTACACGACGGTGGATCGGGGGTCGGAGTGGAGCTTTCGAATCAGCCAACCCGTGTCGGGTCGAAGCGCGGTCCGCGCCAGCCCGTTTCCGACTTCGGCCAGTACGAAGTTCGTCGTAACCACTTGCCGCCCGGATTCCTCAAGGCGACGCAGGACGGCGGTGGCGGACTCGTGCAGATCGTCGTCTTTATTCAGTGCCGCGAGAAGCCCGCCCGTATCGAGGAACGCGCCGTCAGCCATGTCTTACCTTGGGGTGTCCGTACAAGTAATGATCGTGATTGATCGCTAGGTCCCGAATTCCGGTCGGCTTCGCACGGTCCGCAAGTCGAAAGATGGATTCAGTACCGTCGGGCTTCCTCGGAGACTGCACAAGCGGCTCTACACGCACAACCATCCCCTCGGACAGCCCGGTCGCATCCTCTAGCACCACCACGCCGTTCTTCACTTTTCCGCGATACGTCATAATAGAACCTCCTGTCACGATTATAACTCGCTGGTCACGCTACAGCCAAGCAAAGCTTTCCCACGGTGGACCACCTGGGTCCGAGAACCCGCCCCCGCGCGTAGAGTAGAAAGGCCCCGGTGAGCATCGCCCACCGCACCCCGATTGCTTAAACCTGGGCATCCCGCCCGATCGTCGCCCGTCTGTTCGGTCCGTTAGGGGATCAACTTCCGGGCCTCCTCGTCGGAAGCGAGGAACCGATCGGTGTAGCGTGCATCGACCTGCTTGCACGCCCGCGTGGCCAGCTCGCCGATTCGGGCGTAGTCCGGGTCGCCGTCGCTGCGGGCCTGGAACTCGCCGGCCAGGATCGTCAAGCGCAAAAGGTGCCGCAGGATCAGCCCCTCGCTCTTGGCCAGGTCCCGGGCGCGGATGAACTTGTAAAAATCGCCCTGCAGATCGAAGACGCCGCCCGCGACCCACTTGGGCTGCACCTGGATATCCTCCGGGCTGGCGAGCCTCGAGTCGAACCAGGTTTTGAGCATTTCCGGCATGGACATTGCTCGCGGCGGGCGATCGTCGGCGAGATAGTCCGCGCCCTGATCCGGGTCCGGGACCGCGAGCAACCCTCCCTCCGGGTGAAGCAGGGCGATCCCGAGTTGGAGGAGCGTGGGCACGAGCACTTCAGTCTGCAACGGCCCGGGCGTCATTTCCGGCAGTCGAACTTGACGCTCGATCGCGGCGGGCAAAGGCAACACCGAGTCCAAGGCCTGCACCTTCTCCTCGAAACTTCCGCGCACGAGCTGCCCACGGATGAACTCCCCGTAGAGCGGATCGACGCTGCGGTAGGCGGCGAGATCGTGAATCGTGCCCTTCAGTGTCACATGGTCGCCGTCCTCGGCGCGGGTCAGGTATCCGAATCGCGCGAAGTTGTCGATCATGTGGTCGAGCTGATCCTGGAACTTCGCCAGGCGTTCGGCGGTGTTGAACCGTTTCGACAGGAACGAGCGCACGTCTTGCAGCGACCCCGTGCGGGTCAACAGGTAGATGAGGATTTGATAGGGGATCATGGACCGGCTGACGAGCTTGGCCGGTCCCGACTTGATGACCGTCTGAAACTGCCCCTGTGTCCAATACTGTTCCGTCGAACGGCGTGTGGGTTTCTTGCGTTCCAGCGCCTTGCGGGCCCGGAGGATGCCCGGGTCCTTGGAGTTGAGGTCGATCTGATCGTAGCGCTTCCGCCATTTGGCGATCTTGGCGTCATCCTCGTGGCACAAGGCGTAGACGTAGCCCGTGGCGTCAAACTGCGGTCGCCCCGCGCGGCCGAACATCTGATGCGCGGAGGAGGAGAAAATCAGTTTCTTCTCGCGCGGTTTGCCGTGCAACAGCGTGCTCAGCACCACCGAGCGCGCCGGCAGATTGATCCCCGCCGCCAGCGTTTCGGTACACACCACGAAGGGGATCAGTTTTTCGTTGAACAGCCTCTCGACCAATTCCTTGTATTTGGGCAGTATCCCCGCATGATGCACGCCCACCCCGCGAATGAGCATCTGTTTGAGCTTGGGACCCGCGCCCTGGGACAAGTCGAGTTCGCCGAAGAGTTCCTCGATTTTGACCCGCGTGGCCGGGTCGATGAGTGACACGCCCTTGAGTTTCTCCGCGACCTCCCAGCACTCGTCGCGGTTGAAGCAAAAGACCAACGCCGGGGTCCGGTTAAGGGCGTCGTCCTTGGAGACCATCGCCGGAAGATGTTCGGTGAGGAGCTTGTCGCCGACCCAGATGTACTCCAGCGGCACGCGGCGTTGATCGCTCTGGACGAGGGTGAGCTTGCGGCCGTGCGGGTCGCGGACCCACCTGATGAAATCGACGGCGTTCCCGACCGTGGCCGACAGGAGCATCAAGCGGACCGACGGCGGCAGCAAGACCAGCGACAACTCCCACACAATCCCCCGTTCGGGATCGTTGAAGTAGTGGAACTCATCCATCACCACGGAGGAGACGTCGCCCAGCATCTCCGGACCCGACAAGAGATGATTGAGCAGGATCTCGGCCACAACGACGCGAACGACAGCGTCCGGGTTTTCACGGCGATTGCCGGTAATGAGCCCGACTTGTTGACGCGGGAATCCCCAACGCTCGGCCTTCTCCTGGAACTCGCGGAACTTCTGATCGGTCAGGGCGATGAGCGGAGTGGTGTAGTACATCCGCCGCCCGGTGCAAAGGGCCTCGAAGATCGCGGCTTCGGCGATGAGCGTCTTGCCCATCCCCGTGGGCGCCGACACGAGCACGCCGCCTTCCGCCTCAAACCAGGCGAGCAACGCCTCCTCCTGGAAGGGGTAGAGCGTGTAGAGGAGCGTTTCGAGAAAACGCGAGCAAAGGTCGCCGCGGTCCATGGCCGGATGCTAAACGCCGAGACCTCGAAACGCCAAGACGCCGAATCTCCTCAGCTTTATCGCGACGCTGAGCGATGGGTAGGATTCCGTTTACAATGTATCCCGAGCGGAAGTGATAGGAACCGCACCTTCCCCGGATTTCGCGCCCCGGCAGGCAAGGTTGGTCGTTCGGCGCGGCGCGAGTAGGCAAGTGGAATGCACTGAACTTGCCTAGCAGCCAGTTGAAAAACACGGGGGGTCCACCATGTTCTGTAGCGTCACCCTTCCTGGGTGACGCGGAACGCGTTTGCGCCGCCCACAAGGGGCGACGCTACAGTTTTTCAACGGGCTGCTAGCCCTGCGACGGCGGAACGGGAAAACTCCGAGGCCAACAAAACGGCAACATCAAGTTCACCCTTGCGTCAGCCAGTCCTCCTGAGAGATTGAAGCCCGCTTGAGGATCCGTTTCAGGAGTTCGGGGCTGATGTCCGCACGGTGCGGGTTGGGAACGGTCAGCACGAGATCGCCGCGCGACATGTAAGGATGTTTTCCTCCTTGAAAGGGGCCGTCGAAACCGAGCCGCCGCAGTCGCCGGACGAGTTCCCGCTACGAAACGGGCGTCAACCTACGTCCCAAAGCGAAGAGCCCTCGCGGGTTGGAGGCGGTTCTTGCCGATCGGCGGGATGGCCAGTCCTTTTCTGAAACGGACGATGAGCCAGCCCTCGATGACCTCCGCCAAATGTCGGCGACACTCTTCCAGCGTTTTTCCCGTCGCCCACACACCCTTGAGGACGGGCACTTCAGCGTAGAACGGATTGTCCTTGTCCTCGATCCGTTCGTAGGTTGCTCTCGCAAGGGCCGCGTTGATGTACTCGACGATCATTCCGTGTTCCGTCCTTTCAGACCCTTGAAGCATATCATAGCCCGCTTGGGCAGTCCAATCTCGCAATTGAACCTGGTTCCTTCGAATTCTCCGAGCCTCGGGCAGCGGTCGCCGGCGGCCGCCTTGGTGTGACAATCCTCTGCCAACGTCTATCCTGTGGGCATGAATCGCAAGCTCCTTGCTCCCACGGTATTGCACGCCGACGACTGGATCGTGGTGGTGAACAAACCGGCGGGCGTTCCCTCCGTGCCCGGACGCGGCGAAGCTCCGGCGCTCGTCGAAGTGATCGCGGCGCGAGGCCTCGTCGAGCGCCCCGAGGAGCTGCGCATTGTCCACCGGCTCGATCGCGGGGCCAGCGGGGTCATGGTTCTCGCCCGCAGCCTGGAAGCGCAGCGCCGTCTGACCGAACTCTTTTTCCAGCGGCAAGTCGAGAAAGTCTACCTGGCCTTGGTTCGCGGCTGGGTTCCCGGCGACGGCGAGGTGGACTTGCCGCTGGGGGTGGATCGCGACCGCCGCCGCGTGGTGGTGGACAAGCGGAGCGGCAAACCCTCGCTCACGGCCTATCGCGTCCTGGAACGCTTCGCCGGTCACAGCCTCCTGGAATGCCGTCCCAAGACGGGTCGCTTACATCAGATTCGCGTTCACCTCTCGAAAATCGGATTTCCGCTTTCCGTGGATCGGTCGTACGGCGGCGGTCAGCGGCTGTTGTTGTCAAACTACAAACCCGACTATCGCCCCAACCGCCGCGGCGACGAACGACCGCTCATCGCCCGACTGACCCTGCACGCCGCACGAATCTCCTTCGACCATCCCGGCGGCACAGGCCGGGCAACCTACGAAGCCCCGCTTCCCAAGGATTTCCAGGCCACGTTGAAACAACTGCGCCGAGTAGGCCACGTCTCGACGTGACAGAACGTGTTCGTTCCCGTGGCTTGCCGGAGAGCGCGGTTGGCCGATGCTGCCGTATGCGGTCCGGGCGTTGATCGTCGTACTGATCGAAGCGGCGGCGGGGCGGGACGACGAGGCCGGTTCAGCCCGAGGCGGCATGCCGCCGCCCGTTCTACACCGGTCGCGGCGATCGGGGGAAGAAAACAGTTGACTGTCCCGCCAGCCCCGGGACGATAGTTGTGGTCTCAACTTCATCGGCGGGGTGGAGAGGAGGTTCTTCTTGGCCATGAATTACCCCTATGTTCGTTACGCAACGCGGTCGCTCGGACTGGCGCTGATTGCGACGGCATCTAGCGCCTGTGTTCCGATCTGGCTTCCGATGAGTTCCCAACTGGAGATCGGCAGAGCATGTCCCGTTCGTAGTTGAAGGTTGAAAAAGATGGTGGCGGCTCGATCCTATCCGTTGTGTAGGCGGGTAGGGTTGTGAATTCTTTAAGGAGCCACCACCATGAAGCAAGGATACCAAGTCGCGGATCGTCGGGA
>CAZYEX010000133.1:0-5040 GCA_964646605.1 uncultured Phycisphaera sp.
CGTCAAGACCTGCGCCACGGGCGACTACGACGGATTGCCGTGCATCAACAACACGCACTGCCCCGGCGGAACCTGCGGCGCCGGTTTCTGCCGTGACCGGTGCGGACGGTGTACGCCGTGATCGACAACCGGCCCCGCGACCCCTGACGCTTCGCGTAAAGGGCGGGCTGGGGAGGCTCGAGGCGAGTTTCGGGCTCATCCTGCCCGGCGAAGGCGGGGTGGGAGAAATGATCCTGCCCGAACGGAAAAGGAGGTTGGACCATGACGAAGTCGATGGTTGTCACATGGGGACTGGCGATGCTCTTTGTTTCGTGGAATGTCGCCACGGCGGAGCGCGGGGACAAGGATCGGCGAGGGGACATCGACCCGGAGGACTTTGTCAGCGGAATCGACAACGAATTCTTCCCACTCGTTCCGGGGACGACGTTCGTGTACGAGGGCGAATCGGACGGCGTTCCCACCCGCGACGTGATGTACGTCACCCACGAAACCAAGGTGATTCTGGGTGTGACGTGCATCGTGGTTCATGACCGAGCGTTCGAGAACGGAGTGCTCGTCGAGGACACGTTCGATTGGTTTGCGCAGGATGAGGAGGGCAATGTCTGGTACCTCGGGGAGGATTCGAAGGAACTGGACCCCGACGGGAACGTGATCAGCACGCACGGTTCCTGGGAGGCCGGGGTCGATGGGGCGAGGCCGGGCATCATCATGGAGGCTCATCCGCGAGTCGGCGACCGCTACTACCAAGAACTCGCCCGCGGAGTCGCCGAGGATCAGGCACTCGTTCTTAGTCGTGACGCCGAGGAGTGCGTGACCTACGGGTGTCTCGACGACCTGCTTGTGACCAAGGAGTGGACGCGGCTGGAGCGCGGCGTGGCCGAGCACAAGTACTACGCCGAGGGCGTCGGGTTCGTGCTTGGGATCATGGTCCGAGGAGGTGAGGAACGCCTCGAATTGGTGAGTGTTACCTCGGAGGCGCCGGAGGATTAGGTGCGAACGTGGCGCTAGAATGCCGCGAATCCGGTGATTTCGCGGCCCACGATGAGTTGGTGGATGGTCTCCGTGCCCTCGTAGGTGACGACGCTTTCGAGGTTGAGCATGTGGCGGACGGGGCAGCACTCCACGGAGATGCCGCCGGCGCCGAGGATGTCACGGGCTTCGCGGGCGATGTCCAGTCCTAGGCGGACGTTGTTCCATTTGGCCAGCGACACTTGCGTGTGGTGCATGTGTCCTTGATCCTTCAGGCGACCGAGTTGCAGGACTAGTAGTTGCCCCAAAGTAATTCGGCGGAGCATATCCGCGAGACGGATTTGCATGTGCTGCTTGTGGGTCAGCGGGGAGCCGAAGAGGACGCGGTTTTTGCAGAACTCCACGGCCTCGCGGTAACACGCCATGGCCGCCCCGACCCCGCCCCAGGCGATGCCATAGCGGGCCTGCGTCAAACATGACAACGGTGCGCCCAACCCCTCAGCCGTGGGTAATCGGTTCGACTCCGGCACGCGGCAGTTGTCGAAGAAAAGTTCGCTGGTCACCGAGGCTCGCAGGGAGAACTTGTGGGGGATGTCGCGCGAGGTGTAACCGGGGGTCCCTTTTTCCACGAGGAATCCGCGGACGCCATGCTCGGTCATGGCCCAGACGACGGCGACGTCCGCGATGCTGCCGCTGGTGATCCACATTTTGGCCCCGCTGAGGACCCAGTCTCCGCCTTTCTTTTCGGCGCGGGTTTTCATGGTGCCCGGGTCGGAGCCGCCGTCGGGTTCGGTGAGACCGAAGCAGCCGATCTTTTTCGCCTTGGCCATGTCGGGGAGCCAGCGCTGCTTCTGTTCGGGCGAGCCGTAGGTGTGGATGGGAAACATGACCAGACCGCTTTGGACGGAAGCGAAGCTGCGGATGCCGCTGTCGCCGCGTTCGAGTTCCTGCATGATGAGGCCGTAGGCGACGTTGTTCAGCCCGGCGCAGCCGTAGTCCTTGAAGGTCGGTCCAAATACGCCCAGCTCGGCCATTTCAGGGATCAGCTCGCTCGGAAAGCGTTCGTGCTCGAAGCAGTCGGCGATGATGGGCAGCACGCGGTCGTCCACGAAGCGGGCGACGGTGTCACGAACTTGGCGTTCGTCCTCGGTGAGGAGGGAATCGACGTTGTAGAAGTCGGGCGTCTTGGCGTCGGGCATACGTATTTTCCTCGGTTCGGGCGGTTCCTTTTTCCGTGGGGATAGTAGCGTGGACGTGCTCGCCCGGTCAAAAGGGAGCGCTTGCGGGCGGCGCGAATGGCCGGAAATGAGGGTTTTTAGGCAGCGATTTGCATCCGACGGACGAAAGAGCTAGACTCGCCGACGTTGCCGAGGCCCATGCCTTGGCGTTTGCAAGGAGCCTTTCCGCGAGCCCCGGCGTGCCGGGTCGGACGGATCGGCCTCGAAAGGGGAGTTCATGGTTCTCAACGTGGATCGGTTTCGGGTTACGCCGGGGGCGTCGAGTCCCACGAGTTTCGTGCGGCTGGGGCTTCCGCCGCGCGCGTCGCAGCAACCCCTTCCCATGACGATGGAAGAGGCGCGGGCCCGCGGATGGGACGAGATCGACGTGGTGTTCGTCACCGGCGACGCCTACATCGACCATCCGAGCTTCGCGATGGCCATTCTGGGGCGGGTGCTCGAGGCGAACGGTTTTCGCGTCGGCATGGTGGCACAGCCCGACTGGCGATCCTGCGAGGCCTGGCGGACATTCGGTCGGCCCAGGCTTTTTTTCGCCGTCTCCGCGGGCAACATGGACTCGATGATCAACCACTACACGGCCAATCGCAAGGTCCGCAATGACGATGCCTATTCGCCGGGCGGGCGGATCGGACTGCGGCCCGATCGGGCGACGCTTGCGTATTGCCAACGGGCGCGCGAGGCGTACAAGGGCGTGCCCATCATCGCAGGAGGCGTGGAGGCGAGTCTGCGAAGACTGGCGCACTATGACTATTGGAGCGACACCGTTCGGCGGTCCATTCTTCTGGATGCCAAGGCCGACCTGGTGGTATATGGAATGGGAGAGTCGGCGATCGTGGACATCGCCCGCCGGATGCAAAGTGGTCAGACATTGCAACAGTTGCGCGACATGCGCGGCGTCGCCTATACATTGGGCGCGATGGAGGCCGACGCATTCCGCGACCAGAGCGCAATCGATGGACCTTCCGTGGTACTGCCGTCCCATGAGGACGTAAAGACAGACAAACACAAGTTCGCCGAGGCGACGCGACGCATTCACCTGGAAACTAATGCCTACAATGCCAAAACACTGGTGCAATGGCACGATCGACAGGTCGTGGTATGTACTCCCCCACCCCTGCCCGAGTCGCAACGGAGCATGGATTTCTTTTATGACCTTCCCTATACGCGCAAACCCCATCCGCGGTACAAGGAGCCGATTCCCGCGTTCCAGGTGGTGAAAGACTCCGTGACGATCATGAGAGGGTGTTTTGGCGGATGTACCTACTGCTCGATCACCACGCACCAGGGGCGGATCATCCAGTCGCGCAGCAAGGAATCCATTCTGCGGGAAGTGCGGACTTTGGGCGAGCGCCAGGAATCCACGGGCATCATCAGTGATATCGGCGGTCCGACCGCGAACATGTATGAGATGCGTTGTCAGAGGCCGGAGATTGAGGCCATATGCCGAAGACTGTCCTGTGTGTACCCGGTCATCTGCCCATTGTTGGGCACGGACCATGACGCACTCATTGACGTGATGCGCGAGGCGCGACAACAGAAGGGCATTCGCAAAGTATTGGTGGCCAGCGGAGTGCGGATGGACCTGGCGCGACTGTCGCCGGAGTATATGCAGGAGCTGGCGTCGCACCACGTCGGCGGGCATCTGAAGGTCGCGCAGGAGCACAGTGACTCGACCACACTCGTGTCTATGAAGCGCCCCGCGCCAGGAACCTTCCAGGACTTCGACCGCCAGTTCCAGGAGCAATCGAAGGAGGCCGGCAAAGAACAGTACCTAGTCCCCTATTTCATTTCCGCCCACCCCGGATGCGACTTGGGGGGTATGATCGATTTGGCAGTGTTTCTTAAGCGGAATGGTTATCGTCCCGAGCAGGTGCAGGATTTCATTCCCGCGCCGTTCGACATTGCGGCCTGTATGTATCACACGGGGCTTGATCCCATGACCATGAAACCGGTATTCGTGGCCAAGGGACTACGCGACCGCAAACTCCAACGTGCGCTGATGCAGTTCTTCAAACCGGACAATTACTTCTCGGTGCGAAAGGCGTTGCTCGAAGCCGGTCGCGCCGATCTGATCGGCGACGGTTGCGACTGCCTCATTGCGGCCCATCCGCCGAAGGAAGCGATCGACGCCCGCCGAACACGGGCCGCCCACGAAGCCCGCGACGGCGACTACGTTCATTCGCGAGCCCGAATGCCCGGTCCCGGCTACCGCCCGAAGCGACCCACCGGCGCCCGGCGTGCCCGGACGTAGCTGAGGTTACGGGACGCCTGCCATGAGACTACGAATCGTCGAGGCGCAGGACGAGAACGACGGAATCTAAAACAACGTCGCCTGGTTGGCCTTGCCGTCCGTCGGTTCATGGAAGGGGAGGGCGAGATGATCATGGGCGGGGCGCGTGGCCTGTCGGCCTTGGCGGGTGCGGATGACGAAGCCGATCTGCAGAAGGTAGGGTTCGACCATGTCTTCGAGAGTGTCACGCTCTTGTCCCATGGTGGCGGCGAGGGCTTCGATGCCCGCCGGGCCGCCGTTGTAGACCTTGATGAGGGCGGTGAGGAAGGCGCGGTCGAGTTCGTCGAGGCCAAGAACGTCGACCTGCTGGATGTCCAGGGCCTCCTCGACGATGCGTTTGTTCAGGGTCCCGTCGCCGCGGACCTGGGCGTAGTCGCGGACGCGCTTGAGCAGGCGATTGGCGACGCGCGGCGTGCCGCGGCTTCGCGCCGCGACGGTCTCCAAGGTGCCCGCCTTGACGGGCAGCTCCAACTTCGAGGCGGAGCGCTGCAAGATCGTAGTCAGTTCGTCCGTCGTGTAGAAGTCCAGGTGGTACCGATGACC
>CAZYEX010000134.1:0-124887 GCA_964646605.1 uncultured Phycisphaera sp.
CGGAAACCCTGGGGGCCGGGCCGTGAAAATCGAACCGTCCATCATCATCGACACGCGCGAACAGAACCCGCTCGACTTCCCGAATCTACCCACCACGACCGCGGCGCTGGACGCGGGCGACTACTCCATCGTTGGGTTGACCCACCTTGTCGCCGTGGAACGCAAGAGCCTTGACGACCTACTCGCCTGCATTGGGCGGGAACGGGAGCGCTTCAAGCGGGAGCTTCAGCGCCTACGCGCCTACCGCTTTCGGTTGCTGGTAGTCGAGGCGTCCGCTGCGGACCTGGAAGCTGGCGACTGGCGTTCCCAGCTTTCACCGGCGCACGTCCTGGGGAGCTTGGCGGCATGGACGGCACAGTACGGCCTACCCGTTTGGCTGGCCGGTGACCACGACGGGGCCGGGCGATTCGTAGAACGGTGCCTGTTTCAGTGCGCCCGTGCCGTGGCGCTCGAACACGGGGCCGCCGTTGGGTTCCTGGGGGCCGCTGAGCACGCGGGCGACCCCGACGCCGAACACGTCGCTGAGCACCTGGGCGAGCTTTCCCTACTACAAGCGTAGGAGGAGCGCCCGAGTTAGTGGGTAGTACTACCCGAATGGGGTGAAAATGGGTATAAAGAACGCAAGGCTTGCAAACGAAAAACCACCCTGGTACGCTTAGAATCAAGGTAATGGCCTAGTGTCACCCCCCTGGCGTCCTCTGTTAACCGCTAGGTTTCAGGTTCGAGTCCTGATCGGGGAGGTCAGCGATCGGGGGCGCGGTCCGATGGTTGGCGGCTATCCGCAGGTAGGCTTGTTCATCGTCGCATGGTCCAGCCATCGGCCACGCTTTAGTTTCTGTCCGGCGTTTAGGTTGTGGAGCACAGGATTAAAGCGTCCGTGACGAGTGGCTTTGTTTCGCAAAGTATTCTTTTTCTCGTTTTTCGTGTTTTTCCGGTGGTGTCATCGTGTGACACTCGTTTTCCGCGCCATGGGAGTCGGCGGGCCCGGGCGACGGTCGCCGCCCGCCGGCCCATGTTCGGCATATGTTAGCATGGCCGGGGTGGGGAGTCAAGGGGGATTGCCGATTTTCGATTGTCGATTGTCGATTGGGGGAAACGCAGAGACGCACAAAGCAGAAACGCCGACAGCAACGGCGGTTGCAGGGCACGGGTTACCATGCGGGTGCGAGGTGGCGGCCGCGCGATAGACCGCGACGGTTGACGCCAAGACGACGAGCCGATCCGAGTGAATCATCCGATCATGCCGCCCTTCGTACGGCGCCGGCAGGTTCCGACTGGCATTGCCCGGGTCGGGCGGGTATAATCAGCGCGCAGACAACCCTCGGTGCGTTCCGACCTGCGTTCGCTTGCGGCGGAGGAATGAGAATGCTTCAAGCAACACGTTGGCCGACGGCGGCGATTGTGGTGAGTCTCGAGCTGCCAGGCGTTGCTGCGGCCGCAACCCTCAACGTGCCCGGAGACTTCGCCACCATCCAGGCGTGCATCGACGCCGCGGTCACCCGCGTCGATGAGTGCGTCGTGGCCCTGGGGACGTACCACGAAACGATTAACTTTCTCGGCAAGGCCATCACCCTCCGCAGCTCCGGCGGACGGGACGTGACGACCATCGACGCAACGGGCATCGGCGGCAGCGTGGTCACCTGCACCAGCGGCGAAGGCCCGGATACCGTCCTCGATGGTTTCACGATCACCGGCGGAAGGGGTGCGGTTGATGATCGTCCACGCCTTTATGGAGGCGGAATGTACAACTACCGCAGCAGCCCCACAGTAATTAACTGCAGGTTTACGGAGAATTCGGCCATCGGCTATCCCGGCAGTAGGGGAGGTGGAATGTATAACTCCTACAGCAATCCGACGGTGAGCAACTGTATATTCGAGCGCAACACGACCAACGGGGGCGGCGGCGGGATGTTCAGCGACAGCAGCAGCCCGACGGTGACCAACTGCACCTTCAGCAGGAACCGGGCTAGCGCTGGCGGCGGGATGTACAGCTCCGGCAGCAGCCCGACGGTGACCTTCTGCGGCTTCAACGGGAACACCGCGCTCCACAGCGGTGGCGGGATGTTCAATGACTCAAGCAGCCCCTCGGTGGGCGACTGCACATTCAGCGGGAACACGGCCGACTACGGCGGCGGGATGCACAACCAATACGGCATTCCGACGGTGACCAACTGTACATTCAGTGAGAACACGGCCACTTCCTACGGCGGCGGGATGCACAACTTCTTCGGTAGTCTGACGGTGATTGACTGTACTTTCGGCGGGAACACGGCCCGGTATGGCGGCGGCGGGATGGTAAACACCTACAGCGACCCGACGGTGACTGACTGCACGTTTAGCGGCAACACGGCCGACGACGGCGCTGGTATGAACAACCACCAAAGCAACCCAACGGTCACCAATTTTGCGTTCACCGGAAACGCCAGCTACCGCGGCGGCGGGATGTACAACGAAGTCGGCAGCAACCCGACAGCGACCAACTGCAACTTCAGCGGGAACGGGGCTAGCGCTGGAGGCGGGATGTACAACTACGCCAGTAGTCCGACATTGATCAATTGCACTTTCGGTAGGAACACCGCCACCAACGCCAGCGGCGGGATGTACAATTACGGGCTTAGCCCGACGTTGACCAATTGCATCCTTTGGGGCAATGGAGCCGATCAGATCGTTAATAACGGGCTTGCGACGCCCACGATTAGCTTCAGCGACGTGCAGGGCGGGTTGCCAGCCGGTGCTGTTGACGCCGGGGGAAACATCGACCTCGACCCGATGTTCATTCGCCCGCCGGACCCTGGGGCTGACGGGACGTGGGACGGCGTGGATGACGATTACGGCGACCTGCGTCTGCAAGCGGGGTCGCCGTGCATTAACGCGGGTGATCCGGACTTCGGGGCGAGCAAAGATCCTCTTTGCCCGCCTGACAAAGTGGAACTTTGTCCTCCCCGCGACCTCGAGGGACACGCGCGGGTACTTTGCGGGCGAGTGGATATGGGGGCGTACGAGTTCGGCATCGGGGATTACGATTGCGATCAAGCCGTCGAGCTCGACGATTTCTCAAGTTGGCAGGCCTGCATGACCGCCCCACGGGATGTCCGCGAGCTTGCGCTCGCGGCTCTGACCGCCGCCGCGGTGGAATCGGCAATCGGTTGTGAGGTCTTCGACTTTGACGCCGACGGCGACGTAGACCTGGTCGACTTTGGCGCGTTTCAGATGATCTTCGGTCCGTGAAAATGCGTGTGATCAGTCCTCTCCCCGGGGAAAAGGGGGTTGGGTGAGAGGCAGGTTGGAACGCATTCACTTCCCCCCAGCCATGACTGGCTGGGCTATTCTCGAGGTGTCCCACCAGGACGCCGTGACGCAGGACCGCCAAAATGTGGGTAACAGCAAGGTTGAACGGCTGGCCCAAGGTGTCGCCTTCGGCGGCGGGAAGGCCGCTTCAGCGGCCTAGCGCGGAAGCAGCGTCTCCGACGACGTGGGAGGAACGTAGCGTTGTAGAATGACACGGCGAGCGAGAATGCCGATTCGACAGCGACCGGGTCTCGCAGGTACTATGATCCAGCAATCGGGCTCGTAGGGTCGTCGTTTGGGCGGCGGGGTAGGGAAGACTCGACCACGGGGAACGTAATGCTGGTCAAGCTAGCCACGGCACGGGGCTTTTGCTTCGGCGTCGAGGACGCGATTGAGCTCGCCGAGGCCGCGGTTGCGGAGCACGGCGCGGGCAACGTCGTGGCACTCGGTCCGGTGATCCATAACCGACAGGTGGTCACCAAGCTGGAGCGCGCCGGGTTGAACCAATCCGGGGAGCTGGACACGATCGGCGCGACCCAGGCCGTGCTCATCCGCTCGCACGGCGCTCCACCTGAGACTTTCGCCATCGCCCAATCCCGCAACCTCCACGTCGTCGATGCGACGTGCGTGTTGGTGAAACGCGCCCAGAACGTCGTCAAGCAACTCCACGAAGAAGGCTACCACGTGGTGATGATCGGCGATCCGGAGCATCCCGAGGTTCGGGGTGTCATCGGATACGCGCCTCAGGTTACGGTCATCGACCGAGGGACCGATTTGGAAGCGGCGCTGCCCTACAAAGAACGGCTGGGAATCGTCGCCCAGACGACGCACTCGCCGGAACACGTGGCCGACATGATCGCGGATATCCTCCGACGCCCCTATCGCGAAGTGAAGATCGTCAACACGCTGTGCCTGGAAGTGACCCGCCGGCAGGAGGCGGCGATGGCCCTATGCGCCGAGGTCGAGGTGCTGTTCGTGCTCGGCGGGCTGCACTCGGCCAATACCCGGGAGATGGCGCGATTGTGCCAAGATGCAGGCACCCAGACCTATCACGTTGAGACGTGGGATCAGTTCGATCCGAGCATGGTCAAGGACAAGACCGTCGCGGGCGTCACCGCCGGGGCCTCGACCCCGGAGTGGGTCATTGAAGATTTCGTTCGTCACCTGGAGGCTTTATGAGCGCACCGAAGCACGGAGCCGCGCCCCTCGTCGTGGAGGAAACCGCGGGAAAGAAGGCCTACTGTCAATGCGGTTTGTCCGCCAAACTTCCCTATTGCGACGGCAGTCACAGCCGCGAGGGGACCGGACTCGCCCCCATCGTCGTCACCGTGGACGCGCCCGGAACCCGCGCCGTCTGCCAGTGTCACCAAAGCAAGAACCGCCCCTGGTGCGACGGCACGCACGCGACGTTGTAGCTTGGGCAGGGATTGGCGAAGGTCGATAGCCGATTGCCGATCAGAGCCGTAAGCGGAAGCGACCGGATTATCCGAGCCTGGAGGGCGAGCGACAGGATCATCAACATCGGGAGCACTTGCGCCCGGCCAAGGGCAACCTACCCGGCCGAACACAACGCGCCTACGCGAAAAATGGTGGCCGTCTCTGGGGTGTACTCGACGACGATGAATGTCTCACTCGCTATGAAACAGTACACTCACGGCAACCTGTGGACGCCCGATTTACGATGCCCATGAATCACAGTTATCGCCCAGTACACGAGAATCACAGTACCGATAATGATCCCCCCAATCAGAAAAAGCCCATCCCCGCGGTGCTCGAAACCGGTAATCCATCTCCCGGCAAGGTAAACCAATGGGATCATTACGCCTGCCCAGGCCGCCATGACGGGCATATGCCACTTGGAAGAAGCGACGCTCTTCGTAGAGAGAGGGGCGAGGGCTACCAAGAGCACACCAGGTCCGATGAACGTTTGGATGAACGTGAGGTCCTGCCATTGAGTCCACCCAACCTCGTAGGAGATAGCCATGAATGCCCACGCGGTCGAGGCTATGACCAAGATCCATCGGAACTTGAGCGGTTTTTCCGTAGTTTCCATCGTACTCTCCCGCCGTTATTCATCAACATGGCAGCGCTGCGAACTGCGATTCTGACACGGAAACGCCGATCGACCGAATCGCCACCCCGCCTTCTCGATAGCCCCAGGCACGGCTTGGGGTCGACCCAGCAGTTCGCTGAAAAACTGGAATCTGGTTCGTGGCACCGGCTTCCAGTCGGTGAAAACACGGACAGGAAACCGGTGCCACAAGTTTCTTAACGGGCTCCTAGCGCTGTCGAACTAGAAGAAGAAAGCCCAGATTAAGATAATAAGAGCCACGCCTATCACGATCAAAATACAGCACCCCACTACCGAAGCCACTCCACCATCGGAAAACTGTGAACCTGGGAATGGCGTAACGGTGACCAAAGAATCGGCAGATACGGCTGCCGCCGATGAAGTCGAAGCAGTAAGCCCGCTAAAGTCCACCAGCGAAGTGACCGTATCCCCGCCATCTGTGCTTATCAAAGCTACAGCCTTCCCCGGATCACCTTTAACACCGACAATAGTGCCGACCTCGGTCGAGTTCTCTCCGTCTTCCGATGCAACAAGGGAGAAGTCGAGCCTGTTGTCATCAGTAACGGAGACATTCTTGATATTGAACTCTCCAGTCTTTTCCCCACTTGGATCGTACGAAACCACAAGACCGCTCACGCCGCCGTCCGCATTGCGAACCATCTGGTCGAAAGTATAGGTCAATCCCCATAGCTCGAGCGTGACTGTCCCTCTAGCGACCGAGGAACTCCCAATCGGTATGGACCTGATTTGATCCATCAGAGAGTCCGCTATTTCTGCGCCATAGAGACCAACCAATGTGGCTTCGACGATCCGCAACCCCCTCTGTTTCCCGCGTTCGGCGGCGAACACGACTGGACAAAGTGCCCAAAAGAAAGCAAACACCGTTGCAATGGTTTGTGCACACGTGAGATTTCTCAGTGAAAACCCAAGTCGGAAGTTCCTCATGACTAAGACTCCTTTCACAACGAACTACGTTAGCTCCACTCGTGTAGCGGCATTCGCTCCACTCATGGAACCGTTTGGGCGGAGCACGATGCCCCAACCACTTTTTTCGCTACGAAGCAGGTCGCAAGTTTGCTTGTCGACCCACGACCTGCGTCCGCTACTTCCGGAAATCCGGCTTCGGCGTGAACAAAGTTGATCATTCCTACTCCTTCGCAGAGGCAGACATGCGCGACCGAGAACCCAGGCCACGCACCAGAAACCCCCGTGGAACCGGCTTTCCGGGCGCACTTTATCGGAACGACGGCACTTGTCAATCAAAATTAACTTCATGGGACGCCATTTTTTTCTGCGCAAACTCTTCTAAACCACAGCTTTAGCAAACGCCAATTGGTACTACGGGTCAGACAAGATTATGCCCTGCCAGCTGGCGTAACAAGAACGTCGCCTGTCAGCGACAGCGAGCGGAGGCCCAAGCGGACCGGAGCGGACGCTGCGGCGATGTCCGCCCCAGGAAAAAGGTGTCAGGAGGGAAAAGTGTCAAGGGGTCGGATGAAGGCTCAAAAAGTCAACGTGTCAGAATGATTTTCTCGCCGTCCTGGACCGCTTTCTCGCATGCCCCATGCCCCTTGACTTTTTCCCGGTGCATGCTAACATATACCGAACAGCGGCGGGCCCCCCGGCGACCGTCGCCCGGGCCGGACGATTCCCCTGCGGGAAAACAGGTGCCACGCGGTGACACCATGAAGAAAATGCGAGAAAAAAAGATACCAAACGAACCCATTTGTCAACCACACTGCAATGCCGGACGCCCCAGCGGAATTAGACGACCGATGATCCAGGGCACCTGGCGTCGGTGCGAACACGCTGGGCCTCAAGCCGTTCGATCCTGGAATCCGTGGGGGTGCGTTCGATGCCAGCCCCACGCTGTTTCGAGGGTCGTGCGGATGTCGAGGTAGCGCGGACTCCACGCGAAGTCGGCCATGAGACGGCGGGGGTCGGCGAAGAGCTGCGGCGGGTCGCCCGGACGACGATCCGTGGTGAGCGATGGGATCGCGTGCCCGGTCACCTCGCGGGCCGCGGCGATCAGCTCTTTCACGCTGACGCCGGATCCCGTGCCCACGTTGTAGGCGCCGAAGACGCCCTCGGGTTGACTTTCGACGGCCTTCACGTGGACCACGGCCAGGTCCTCGACGTGGATGTAGTCGCGCACGCAGGTCCCGTCCGGGGTCGGATAGTCATCGCCCAAAACCTTGATCGCCTCGGCCTGCCCGAGTGCCACCCGAAGGACACGCGGAATCAGGTGCGACTCCGGATCATGATCCTCGCCGATGGATGCGTCCGCAGCGGCCCCGGCCGCATTGAAATAGCGCAACGCGGTCGCCCCCAGACCCCACGCCGCGGCGCTGTCCTCCAAGGCCCATTCGATGCCCAGCTTGGTCCGGCCGTAGGGGTTGATCGGGTTCTTGGGCATCTCCTCGGTAATGGGAACGGCCGGCGGAACTCCGTAGACCGCGCAGCTCGAACTGAACACCATCCGCTTCACGGCGTGCGCGTGCATCGTTTCCAGCAGTGCGATGGTGTTCACGACGTTGTTTCGGTAATAACGGAGCGGTTCGCGCACCGATTCGCCGACCTCGGCGAAGGCGGCGAAGTGCAGGACGGCCTCAAAGCGACCGGCTGCGAACACTCGTTCCACGGCGGAGGCGTCGCCCAAATCGCCGACGACGAGGGAGGCACGGGCATCCACCGCCTGTCGATGACCGCTGCTCAGGTTGTCATAGACCACGACGTGGTGACCGGCGTCGCACAGGCCCCGGACGCAATGCGAACCGACGTACCCGGCGCCGCCCGTGACTAAGACGCGCACGATGTCCGCATCCCACCGATTGCCGATTCCCAATTGTCAATTGCCAATTTCATAGTCGGGGGATCATAAGGACAGGCACGGTACTTGGCGAGGGACGCCCCCAGCGCGGTTACCCACCCGAACTTCGTCAGGACCGTCTTGGCGATCCTCGGACGTGGTTCTGCTGCATCGGGGTTTCAAGCATTCCTCGGAATTCTCGGACGAAAGACATCGTCGTGTGTCGGGGCCACACGGAATTGGGCGAGGGGGCCTATCTGCCGATGCAGAGGAAGGACCGCGTGCGGCCAGACCGCGCCGCGGGGGATGACCCCATGACGAACAAGATCGCTTCAAGTGCCGGCACTGTCCTGGTTGTGGAGGACGAAAGCGAACTGCGCTTCATCCTCACCGCTCACCTGCGCTCCTCGAACTTCGAGGTGCTGGAAGCGGCGGACGGCAATGCGGCCATCGAACTTGCGGCCAAGCGTCATCCCGACCTGATCGTCATGGACATCGGGTTGCCGGGGATGGACGGCGTGGCGGCTACGCGGGTGCTCAAGGCCGATGAACGCACGCGGGACATCCCCATCATCATGCTCACCGCCCGCAGCCGCACGGAGGACATCGTCAAGGGGCTGGAGGCGGGAGCGCAAGAGTATCTCCTCAAACCGTTTGACGTGGCCGAACTGATGGCGCGGGTGCGCACGGTCCATCGTCTGGCGCGAGCGCACCGCGACCTGGACCTGCTCAACACGCGCCTCGAGGCCGAGGTGGACGTGAAGACGCGGAGGCTTCAACAACTCTACGAATTCATGCGCGACCTCAACCACGCCGAGTCGCGGGATGAAATCCTCGATTTGCTGCTTCGGGTCGTGAAACAAACCACCGGCGCCCGGCGGATCTCGTTGTTTCTCACCGACGCCACGGGCGAGACCTTGGTGTGTCAACGGGCGGCGGGCATCGACCAATCGCTCGCCCGCGGGTTGCAAATTCCCAAGGCGGAAGGCATTACCGGCCAAGTGTTCCAAAGCGGCAAGACGTACGTCGCCAAGACCTACGGCGCGACGGTGCGCGGAGCCCCGGAGTACGACAAGAATACGTTCCTTAGCGCCCCGCTGATCACCACGTCCCTGGAGACTCAGGATACGGTGATCGGAGTGCTGAACGTCACCGAGAAGATGGACGACACGCCGTTTTCGGAGGACGACGTGGAGTGCATCCGTTCGATCGCGGACGCGGGGGCGATCGCCCTGGCCAACATCCTCCGCCGCGAGCGGATGCAGCAATCGGTCCGCGTGCTGCTTCGGACCGTGGGGCGGCTGTCCGAATACCGCGACGAGGAAACCACGCACCACCTGGAGCGGGTAGCGCGAATGTCGCGCATTTTAGCTTGCGAATTGCAGCGCGAAGGGCCGTACACGGCGGTGATTACCGACGATCTTGTGGAGACGCTGGTTCAGGCCGCCCCCATGCACGACATCGGCAAGGTGGGCATCGCCGACGACATCCTCACCAAACCCGGCAAGCTCACCGACGAAGAATATCAGATCATGAAGACCCACGCCGACATCGGTCGGCGGGTGCTCTCCGAGGCGCAGGACCCCAAGAACCCCGTCCCGCTGCTGGACATGTGCATCGAAATCGCCTGGTGCCACCATGAGCGCTTCGACGGCACCGGATACCCGCGTCGCCTCTCCGGCGAGCGCATTCCCCTGTCGGCGCGGATCATCGCCGTGGTGGATGCGTACGACGCGATCACCTCGCAGCGGCGCTACAAGAAGTCGCGGTCGCACGCGGATGCGGTCGAGGTCGTCCGCGGCGAATCGGGCCGCCACTTCGACCCCGCCCTGGTCGAAGCCTTCCTCCGCTGCCACGAGCAGTTCGACGAAATCCGCGCCCAAAACGAAGACGCAACCGCCCTCGTGAGTCAAGCATAGGCTACCGTTGACGCGCGCCCCCCAAGCGCCTACCGTCCGCGTTCGCGCCGGCGCCGCCAGATTGCAACCCGCCGCGCGAACGCGACGATGGCCAAAACCCTTTACCTGCTTGACGGTCACTACCAGATTTTCCGGGCGTTTTACGGTTTGCAGCAGCCGCTCAGCAGTCCCACCGGCGAACCGACCGGGGCGACGCACGTGTTCTGCGGCATGCTCTTCTCGTTGATCCGCCGCCGCCGTCCGGATTATCTGGGGATGGTCATGGACGTGAGCGACGCGACGGTGTTCCGCCGCGAGTTGGACCCCGAATACAAGGCCCATCGCGACCCGGCGCCGGAAGCGCTGCACGTGCAGGCCGAGCGCATCGCCGCGATCGTGTCATCCCTGGGCACGCCGATCTATCGCGTCCCGGGCTTCGAGGCCGACGACGTGATGGCCACCATCGTCGAGCGACTCCGCGACGAGGACGTGCTGATCTATCTGGTCAGCCGGGACAAGGACCTCGGCCAGCTCCTGTCCGACCGCGTGCGTCTCTTTGACCCGACCAAGGACGCGGAGATTGATCCCGCGGCGCTCCTGGCGGAGAAAGGGTATACGCCCGCGCAGGCCGTCGAAGTGCAGACGCTGGCGGGCGATCCCACGGACAACATTCGCGGCGTGCCGGGCGTGGGGGTGAAAACCGCGGCGAAACTCATCGCCCAGTACGGCACCGCCGAGGCCGTCCTCGCCCATGCCGACGAGTTGTCACCGAAGTTGCGCGAGCGGATCAAGGAGTTCGCGGCGCAGCTTCCCATCACGCGGCAACTCGTGACTCTCCGCCGCGACGTGCCCTTCGCGTTCCATCTGCACGACTGTTCGTTGGAGCGACTGCACCCTGCCGCGGTTCGACCCATCTTCGAGGAGCTTGGTTTCAGCCGGTTGACCGACGCCCTCGACACCCTGACCGGCGACGGGGTCGCCCCGCCAATCGCACCGCCGGCCAGGCCGACGCCCGCACCATCGTCCGCGCCCGCCGCTTACATCCTCGTGGACACCCCGGAAAAGTTCGCCGGCTTCGTCGCACAGCTTCGTGCCCAGCGCGAATTCGCCTTCGACACCGAAACCACGGCCCTCAACCCGGTCGAGGCCGATCTGGTGGGGCTCTCCTTCGCCTGGCGCCGCGGTGAAGCCTATTACGTGCCCGTTCGTGGCACCAATGGTCCGACCCTGCCGCTACGCCTGGTGGTCGAAGCACTCAAGCCCATTCTGGAAGACCCCGCCGTCGCCAAGGCCGGGCAGAACATGAAATACGACCTGGTCGTGCTGCGCCGGCTCGGAATCCGCGTCCAGGGGATCGCGTTCGACACCATGATCGCCTCATTCCTGCTGGACCCCGCGGCCCGGTCGCACTCCCTCGATTCGCTGGCCAAGACGCTGCTCGATCACGAGATGATTCCCATCAGCGATTTGATCGGCAAAGGCCGCGACCAGCTCACCATGGACCAAGTCGACACCGGCCGGGTCTGCGAATATGCCGCGGAGGACGCCGACTTCACCTGGCGACTGAAGGAACTCTTCGAGCCGCGGATCAACGCCAGCCACGTCGAAGCCTTGTTTCGCACCTTGGAAATGCCGCTCGTCGAAGTGCTCGCGGAGATGGAGCACAACGGAGTCAGCCTGGACCGTGAACTTCTTCGCAACCTGGGGCGAAGTATGGAGGATCGCCTCCTGGAGTTGACCCGCGAGACGCACGCCGCCGTCGGACATCCCTTCAACCTCGACTCGCCCAAGCAACTGGCCGACGTGCTCTTCGACGAATTAAGTCTCCCGGTCGTCAGGAAAACCAAGACCGGGCGAAGCACCGACGCCGACACACTCGGGGCGCTGTGCGACAAGACCGACCATCCGCTGCCGAAACTAATCCTGGAATACCGCGAGCTTTCCAAGCTCAAGGGAACGTACATCGACACGCTGCCGTCCATGGTCTGCCGCAAGACGGGTCGTCTGCACGCCGGTTTCAACCAGACCGGCGCGGTGACGGGACGGCTGAGTTCCAGCGATCCCAATTTGCAGAACATCCCCGTACGGACGGAAACCGGGCGTCGGATTCGGCAGGCCTTCGTTGCTCCCTCATCGGATCACGTGCTGCTCGCCGCGGACTATTCGCAGATCGAGTTGCGGTTGCTGGCCCATTTCTGCAAGGACTCGGCCTTGCTGGCGGCGTTCGAGGCCGGGCAGGACATCCATCGCGCCGTGGCGGCGCAGGTCAACGGCGTGGCACCCGAGGAAGTGACCTCCGAGCAGCGCAGCGCCGCCAAAGCCGTGAACTTCGGCATCATTTACGGGCAAACGCCCTTCGGCCTGTCCCGTTCCCTGGGCATTCCCCTAGCCCAGGCCAAGGCGTTCATCGACATGTATTTCCTTCGGTACCCCGGCATCCGACTGTTCATCGACCGCTGCATCGACGACGCGCGACGCACGGGTCACGCCCAGACCATCCTGGGACGCCGACGCCCCATACCCGAATTGAATTCCCGCAACGCCGGAGAGATCGCGTTCGGCGAGCGCATCGCGGTCAACACCGTGGTGCAGGGGTCGGCGGCGGACCTCATCAAACGGGCCATGATCGACATTCACCGCGAACTCATGAGCGGCGGACATCCCGCGAAGATGCTCGTCCAGGTCCACGACGAGCTGGTCTTCGAAGTGCCGAAGGCTGACCTCGAACGCGAATCGGAAATGATTCGTGACCGAATGGAACATGCCATTCCCCTCGACGTTCCCATCGTGGTGGACATCGCCTCGGGTCCGAACTGGGCCGAAAGCGAGTAGCGACCGCTTGCCCATGGGAAATCTTCGCGAGCCCCCTTGTTCTTGAATGGCGCTTCAGGTAGGATCGCCGCACCATGGAGTCTTTCGTCAAGCGACTGTCACCGTTGCTCCCGCTGCTGGTTTCTGCCTGCGGGTCCGACATCACTGTAGACGACGTTCCCTCGCAGCCGTTCGATGAACCCGCCTTCGACGCACAGGACATTGATCTGGACGCAATCGACTTTGACGCCCCGGGACTTGGTTCTTACCCGCCCTCCTTTGACCTACCCGACTTCTCGACGGAGCCGTCCGTCCCTGATTGGGGGTTTGAGTTACCGCCAGTGCCCCCACCACCGGACTTCCCTGATCCGGTGATCATCCTGCCGCCGCCACCCGTGGACATCGAACCACCGGACTTCGAGCCGCCCAACATCTCGCCCATCACGATGCCGCCGATCAACGTTCCTCCGCTGATCGGCCCGCCGTAGAAACCGTGCGCCTGCATGGAAAGGCATGGGCGCGTGCGAGTCAGCCTGCGCCGTTAACGCACAGACAGGTGGAGCCGATCTGGATGTCGGCGCGAGACCATGCTTTGCGGAATCGGCTCTCGACCTCGGCGGCGTCGGCGGCGCCGCGGGCCTTGAGGCATTGGGTCAACCCATAGAGCGACCAGGCGTTTTCGGGCCAGTATTTCAGATCCTGGCGATAGACCTTCTCCGCGTCGGCGTGGCGACCCGCGTGAACGAGGAACGCGCCGAGCGTGTGCCGCACAGGTTGAATCCAATCCGGCGGTTCCATGTACTTGAGTTGGTCCTCGATCTTGATCGCCTGTTCCAATTCCGCGACCGCGGTGTCGACTTGTCCGCGGCGGAACGCGATCTCCGCGGTCAGCACATGCCCGGCGATGGCGAGTACGTCTTTGGCGGGGTTGATGGAGACGACGGCATCGGCGGGCACCTTGGCCACGGCGTCGCGGAAACGGGCCTGCTCTTTCTCCGCCTGTTCCGTTTGCCCCTTCGCGGCGTAGGCCACACCACGCGTGAACCGCCAGAAGGCGCTGCTGATGGGCAAGAAGCGGGGCGGAGCGGGTTCCTTGAGAATCTCATCCCACTTGCCGAAGCGCATCATCACCTCCAGCACGATGGGCATATATCCGTCGACGATCGCCGGGTTCGCTTTCGCGTATTCCTCGGGGACGCCGGCGATCATGTCGCGGGCGGCGCGCAGGGCGACGGCACTCCGCCCTTCCATCATCGCGGTGAACGCCAGGAAGTGGTGATTGTGGGCCATGTAAATGTGATAGAAGCCCTGACGCGGCGAGATTTTGCGGTATTTGCGATCGGTTTCGATGGCTTTCTCGTTGGCCGTGGCGGCCTGCGTCCACTGCCCCACGCGGATGTCGATGTGCCCGGGCATGTGTACCAAATGTCCGGCCGCGGGAACGAGGTCGCGAAGGCGATCCGCCGGTCCGACGGCGCGCTCCACCAACGGCGAAGCTTCCACGGCGTGGATGTACAAATGAATCCCCATGGGATGCTTGGGGTTCAGTCGCAGAACCTGTTCGAGCGTGGCTACGACTTCCTCCGTTCCCGGATGAGGCTTTCCCTCTTTCGTCCACAGGTCCCAGGGGCGCAGGTCCATCATGGCTTCGGCGAATAGGGCTCCCACGTCGGTGTCACCTGGGTGTCGCTTCCAAACCTCGCGCATGGCCGCGGCGTAGGCTTCGTCCAATGGCTTGCGGTCCGCGGGCGGCGAATCGGCATAGCGCTTCGACAGAGCGTCGATCAGCTCTCGCTCCGTCGGCGTCGCTGCGAGCTTGTGGGAAAGGGCTTTCTGCAGTGCCTCGTAGGCGTCCTGGGAGTGCTTTTCGTCCATCGCGGGGTTGTTGATGTGCGGTCCGTTGCAAAGCGATATGCCCCACCAGGCCATGGCGCAGTTTGGATCGAGCCGCGTCGCCTCGCGAAAAGAGCGAATCGCCTCGTCGTGATTAAAGGCGTAGGCCCAAACCAACCCTTGATCGAAGTAGCGCTGCGCTGTCTCGGAGGTGGTCGAGACGGGGCGTCTGTGTTCGCCCATTCCCTCGAAAAACGGCGCGGGGCCGGTGTCCGCTCTTCGCTCGCCGGGCGTCGCGCAGCCCGCCATCACACAAAGTAATGCGGCCTGCCAGTTTCGTTTCATCATGGTAGTTGCCTCCTTACATCCATCGACTCGCCTACGTACGGCCGATGTCCGCTTGTTCTCGATTTCCAGCGCGCCGGCGCCACCGCCGTCAGCCTTTGGCGGCGAACGCAGCCTCGGCGCGTTTGGCCAGTTCCGCGGGCGGAACGTCCTCGACATGCGTGGCCATCCACCACATGTTCCCGAAGAGGTCCTTCACGCCCGCGTTGCGGTCGCCGTAAAACTGATCCGTGGGTTCCAGGATCGAGGTAGCCCCGGCGGCGAGCGCTCGCTGGTACACCGCGTCCGTATCTTTGACGTACATGTACAGTACGCCGGGCATGGGTTTCCATTCCCCGCGGGCCTGACCCATCATGATGACCGAGTCGCCGATGCGCACTTCTGCGTGGTAGACGGCGCCGCCGGGTCCGGTGAGAAGTTCTTCTTCTTGCGCCTCAAAGGCCTTCTTCAGGAATTCGATCAAGTCAGCGACGCAGGGCACGGTCAGATAGGGCGTGACGGTATGGTAGCGGTCCGGAATCGGTTTCACGGCCATGACTTCGTCTCCTGCTCGACCCCATTCGCCCGGGAAAAAATATCCCACGGAACCGTTGCACGCACCGTGCGACCCGAGAGCGGCCCCTGGGCGCGCGGGAATGTTCTTCGATTTGGGCGTGGCTCGCAAGGATGGGGCAAGGTCGACACCGTTTTCCGGTCGGGGATGCGGTGGTCAAGAAGGGTTGATTGCCAACGGGCTCGGGCCGTATGATGTCCCTTGGAACTCTTGTCCGTCTCGTCTCCGAGTTGGGAAGGACGTATCATGGCCGGCGACTCCGCGAATTCCGAAACACAGCCCCTTGGTCCCGCTCAGCGCGCGGCAAGGGCTGATGGCGCGCGGGACACGCACCCGGACGAACCGCCGCGCCAGATCGGCCCTTATCGCATTCTGCAGACCCTCGGCGAGGGGGGGATGGGGACGGTCTATCTTGCGGAGCAAACCAAGCCGATCCATCGCCGGGTCGCCCTCAAGATCATCAAGCTGGGAATGGACACTCGGCAGGTGATCGCCCGCTTCGAGACCGAGCGCGAAGCGCTCGCCCTGATGAACCACCCCAACGTCGCCAAGGTTTTCGACGCCGGGGCGACCGACCAAGGCCGGCCGTACTTCGTGATGGAGTACGTGGCGGGCATCCCGATCACCGAATACTGCGACAAGCAGCGCCTCAACACCGAAGAGCGCCTGCGCCTCTTCATGGACGTCTGCAACGCGATACAACACGCCCACCAAAAGGGGATCATCCATCGCGACATTAAACCGTCGAACGTGTTGGTGAGCGTGGACGCGACGAACCCCCCTCCATCCCCCCTTGGCAAGGGGGGGCTTGGGGGGGTCGCCGTGAAGGTCATCGACTTCGGCGTGGCCAAGGCCACGCAGCAACGTTTGACCGAACGAACGCTGTTTACCGAGCAGGGTCAACTCATTGGCACTCCCGGCTACATGAGCCCCGAACAGGCGGAGATGACCGCCCTGGACATCGACACCCGCTCGGATGTCTATTCGCTTGGCGTACTCCTCTATGAACTTCTCGTCGGGGCGATGCCTTTTGATGCGAAGACGCTTCTGCAGGCCGGTTTCGCCGAAGTCCAGCGCATCATCCGCGAGGTCGATCCGCCCAAACCGAGCACGAAACTCAGTTCGATGAGGGACGAAGGTTCAGAGCCCGGAGCGCAAGCGACGGGTGGCGTAGCGTCGCCCCTCGTGGGCGGCGCCCAATCCCCGCTCCCTCACGGTCGCGGCTCGGCAATCGACGAAATCGCCCGTTGCCGCCATACCGAACCCAGGACCCTTATCCGCCAACTTCGTGGGGACCTCGACTGGATCATTATGAAGTGCCTCGAAAAAGACCGGACGCGGCGCTACGACACGGCTGCAACCATCGCCCTCGAAATTCATCGCCACATCAACAACGAACCCATTCTGGGTGGTCCCCCCGGCGTTGCCTACCGGGCACGCAAGTTCGTTCGACGACACCGAAGGGCGATCTGTACAACGTTGGCGCTCCTTGCAGCCGCCGTTGCGCTGTTGATCGCGTACACTGCCCAGGCCCGTACGAAGGAAGCCGCAGCCCGGCATGAGCTAGAGAGGTTGGTCAAGGCAGACTGGGATGGAAACACCGAAGAGGATGACGTGGAGGCGTTGTACGAGGAGTTCTTCACGCGACTCAAAAACGGGAAAACTACTGCATGGGAGCGCGACCTGTTCTTCTCCAACCTTGTCCGGCTTGATCTGCGGGCCCGAGGTTTCGCCGCTTTAGATCAGCGTTGGGCGGCGGAGGTAGGGTTAACCTGGCGAACTCGGACTTCATACGATTGGATCGTGGTCACTGTGGATTTTGACTTTCTTCTCGATGGCAAGGTGTTTAGCTCAGGCTTGCGTGGTTCTGGCCCAGGGCACGGGAAGCGGTACCCATCCAGTTTCATCGTCGATTCGGACGAGGGTGCGGCCGTACGCAGGTTATTAGCGTACACGAAGGCACCGACTGTACTAACGCTCCAGAATGTCGCGCGGATCAATGCATATTTGGTTCAACCCGGTGCGGACAAACGAAGACTAGGTGGCGAAGGCTCGTTGGAGCTGTCCGATCCGATTTGGTTTACTCGTCGAACGTCCACCAAGGATATCCTTGTCATCAAGGAACTACCGGCGGGTTACCCCATTCCGCTAGAGGATGAGGAGACGGTGCGAACGGTCGAGGCGGGGTTCGAGGCTCAGGCACTCGTTGTCAACGAACGTTCCGGCTTCGATTTCACCTATACGTACCAGGGTCCCATACCCCTCGCCTGCGACGTCTTGGTTGAGTACCCATGGGGCGACGCAGTTGTACTCCAATTTGAGCTCGCCATCCCCGCTTCGAATAGCACCCCGACGAGTTTTGGTCTCGGCAGGGTAGTTCCCACCGATCAGCGAGCGATCTTCGCCGATTTTGTTGCAAAAGTTAGTCGAGGCGAAGTAGACTCGGCACGACTCCGTCTGGTTCCCAATCGTGCGGTCGCAGTTCGGACGCCTGATTTCGAGGCTTTCTATGGCGTTCCACTCGAAAGGGTCGTGCCGGTCAGAGTTGGGCCCTGAACTGTGCCGGCCGAGACGAGGGGCCCGCGGAAAGGGCTGCGGAGTGGCGGAAGAAGCTGGGGCAGCTAAATGCTGAAACGCCGAAACGTGGAAACGCCGAGATACCGGAAGAGGAACAGAGGGACGAAGAGAACAAGGGACAGAAGTACACCCCGTCCCGCCTGAGCGGGTGGTGGGCTTAGGACAGGACGAGGAAACTCGCTTCGGGGTCGGCGTCGAAGGCAGGGAGGCCGGCGACGTGGGCGCGAAGCGTTCGCAGAATCCGATCGGTGGAGCTGTTTCCCAGTCGAAGCCAAACCACTTTCGGTGGATATCCGTGGAGAAAACTGCGCTGGTGAAAATCGGCGTCCTTGGAAACGATGGTGAAGCCGCGCCCACGGGCAAACTCCCAGATCGCCGCATCGTCGGCGCGTTCCAGGCCGAGGTCGCGGACGTGGGCGGAATCCGGGAACTCGGAAGCGAGGGCGGCGCCAGATGGTGGGAGAGGTTCTGGTCGAACAGCAACTTCACGCCGGGATGCTCAGAAGTCGTCGTTCACGATCGGCGGCGAACGCCAGGCAAGCCCGGATGTCCTCGAGATTCAGGTCCGGAAAATCGGCGAGAATTTGGGCTTCCGACATGCCGCCAGCCAGGTATTCCAAAACATCGTACACGGTAATCCGCAAACCGCGGATACAGGGTTTCCCGCCGCGTTTTCCCGTTTCGATGGTAATGATGTCGGAATAGTTCACTTCTTAAGTATACATCCGGAGAATACCCGAGACAAGGGTTGATACACCGCCTTGGGGTGAATTGGTTTTGAGGGGTTCCATCAGCTTTTTCAGCGGTTAGCGTAGCGCATGGCGGCGATGGCGTGGCGGGCACGGGTCCAGTAGACGAAGGCCCAGGGGAGGTTGAGGGCGGACCAGAGCAGGAAGGCGAGCGGTTCTTCGCCGACACGCCGGGCGAACGCGAACTGGTTGAGCCAGTCGTGCCTGGCCGCGGCCATGGCGAGGATGCCCGTGACCGCGCCGAACAGCTCCCAGGCCAACAGGTACACGATCAGATACGACGTGACCTGGATCGCCCCGGTCAGTAGGTTTCGTTTCTCGCGCCACTGATACCAGAATCCGAAGCGGCCCGCGGTGGAAAGGCAGAGTCCAAGCGCGCCGAGCATGCAAACCGTCCCGAAAACCGGACTGCCGATGAACACCAGTTCCGCATCGTCGGGAAACGGACTCTTCCCCTCGATGGCATAGTAGACTGCGGGCAGGCTCAGGGCCGCGATCAAGAAGACCAAGGGGAGGTGCAAGAGGACAAACCACCGGTGATCGGCGTCGGGGGTCGTCAGGCGGAGGCCTCGCCCGAACGCCTGTGGGCGGAAGATCGCCGCGGTCCAGGTCTTCCACCATCGTTGCAGCAGCGGCAGGCCTGCCTGCTGCCACGGCGCTCCGGGACGAGCCGCGGGGCCGAGGGATGCGGCCACCGGTTCGCCGCATTCCGGGCAGCGTGACTCCAGGGGCATGGTGGTCAAGTCATATCCGCAGGCGTCGCAGCGCGGGGGTCGCAGCATCGCAGGCGTGCGGCGCGGCACGCCGACGGCGCGGAGCAACGCGGCCAAGAACCAAATGATGTTGAGTAACACGGCGTGGGTGATGATGGCGTCATCGTAGCGGAGATACCACGGTCGCTTGCGACGGACCTCGACCTCAATACGATGGACCTCGTCCCAATGGACCTGCGCGGCGCGGTTGTATTGATCCCACGCCGGTGTGCCATACTTGAGTCCTTGCGGCATGGGGGGCGTTTCGGGCAGGTCGTAGGGATGCAAGGCGTTCCACGACTGCTTTGAGGTTTCGAGGCCGATCGCCACGGCACCGACCAGCAGAATCCCCCAGACGAGGTGGGGCGTCTGAAGCCACATCCTACTGAGTGCGTGTCGAAAGCTCCGTGACAGCGGCTCGTCACATGCCCCCCAGGGCATCACGGTCACGGCGAGCCCCAGCAAGACGGCCTGATATAGAAGGGCGATGCCCAGCACAATCAGTACGGTTGTGTTGGGGTTTTCCGCCAGCAGCACCAGAAAATACCCTACGCTCTTCGAGGCCTCTTTGAGCACCTCGGAGAAGTCGAACGGGGAACCGGCCTCCCCAACAGCAGCGACGAGGACCACCGCGGCGACGCCCGCAAGGGCGCTGACGATTTGCACGAAAAACGCGGACCACAGCGAAAGGTCGAGCGTACTTTGCGACGTGGACGCCGGTCGCCAGGGGCTGGCGAAGAAGATTCGCACGACTTGCACGAGACGATTGGGACGCGCGGGAGTCGCCGGTTCCTGGTTCATGGGGTCAAGGTATGGGCGTACTCGGTTGCGCCGTCCAGGCGGACGAACTCGATCACCAGCTCGTCTTTGCTGACGCGGCAGTAGACGAATCCGCCGAGGGTCGCGGTATAGTAGGAATCGTCGCTCCACTCGGCGGGATAGGCCTTGTCCGGTCCCGCGGCGCCGCCGCTGATGACGTGGTGGACACCCTTCACCGGTTTGACGATTTCCAACGTGTGATCATGTCCCGCGAAATATACTTGGACCTTGTGTCGGGTCAGGATCGGTTCCACGGCCGCGATCATGGTCTCGCGTTCCTTGGCTCGATCCGTGGCCGCATGGGAATAGAGCGGATGGTGACCGAACACGAACTTCCATCGCGCCTTCGAGGCCGCCAATTGCCCGTCCAACCAGTCGAGTTGATCCTTGACTTGCGGTTCGCCGTTCTTTATGGGTTCGCTGTCGATGGCGAAAAACTGCACGGTGGTTTCGTCGCCCAGGGTGCGAGTGAAGGTGTAATGGGCGGCGGGCAGTCGCCAATTGGGGTTGTTCTTCGTGTAGTCGATCTGGGCCTGGAGGTTCCCACGGTGGTCGTGGTTGCCAAGCGATGCGAAGACCGGGACTTTCAAGGCGGCGTCTTGGTACACGTCCTCGAAGGCCGTTTTCCAAAGTGGGTCATCCGTGGAGGTGACGCCGTTCTCATAGAAGTTGTCGCCCACGGTGACCATGAAGTCGAGGCCGTCCTGTTTCGCCTTACGGGCCATCGCCTCGGCCACGCGGTGTTGGTCGCTGCGTCCGGTTCCAAAGTCGCCGAAGACGATGAAGCGTTCATAGGCCACGCCCGGCCGGACCGGGGGAACGGTAAACGACGGGATCTGGTTGTTCTTCGCGGGATCCGGCGGCGCTTGACCGAAAACCCAGCACGCCACCGAAAACGGCAGACACGAGCAGCCCACCCACCAACGTACTCTCCCCATCGGCCCACTCCTGACGGATTCCAAGCTCGGCGGGCGATATTTCGCCCAACGCAAACGCTGGACGTTACCCAGGATCGAGCCTAACGCCAAGAACCATGACATTGGCGTCCCGGATCGTACAATCGGCGGACGAGTGCGGGTGTTAGAACTGCGAATACGGAGCTACTTACTCTGGGTTCCACGGTTGCGATCCTGAACATCGGTGAGCTGGCAGCGGTTCCGCGCGGACCGGTGGGCGGTCGTTCGATGCGCAACGTACGGCGCGTCCCGTCCGCCGCATTGCTCGTGGACGGGGATCGGATCGCCTGGTTCGGACCGCAGCGCGATTTCCGTCCGCCCGTGGGATGTGAAACGGTGGACGCCGACGGAGGGTGCGTTCTCCCCGGTCTGGTGGACTGCCATACGCACACGGTGTTCGCGGGCACTCGCGAGGGGGAGTTCGTTCAACGAATCGAAGGCCGCAGTTACGCCGACATCGCCCGCGCCGGGGGAGGGATTCGCCTTACGGTGGACGCCGTTCGGCGGGCGAGCTGCGACGAACTGGTGGCACTCGCGTTGCCTCGACTGGAACGGATGCTTGGCCGCGGTGTGACCACGGTGGAGATCAAAAGCGGCTACGGGCTGACCGTCGAGGATGAGATCAAGATGCTCGAAGCCGTCCGCCGGCTGCGGGCGCTTCAACCCATCGAGTTGGTGGGCACGTATCTCGCCGCCCACACCACGCCCAAGGAGTTCGAGGGCCGGTCGGACGCCTATTTGGACGCCGTCTGCGGTGACAACGTGTTGGCACATCTTCGCGACGAGAACCTGGCCGAGTTTTGCGACGTGTTCTGTGAGACGACGGCGTTCAGCGTGGAGCAGGCGCGGCGCGTGCTGTCGGCGGGAAAGCGGTTTGGGCTTCGGTCCAAGGTTCACGCCGATCAGATCACGCAGATGGGGGCCTCGACGCTGGCCGGTGAGGTCGGAGCGGTCTCGGCCGACCATCTCGAACATATTGACGACGAAGGTATCGCCGGGTTGAAAGAAGCGAGGAGTGTGGCGGTTCTCCTGCCGGGATGCACGTTTTTCCTGGGAATCGCCCAAGCCCCCGCGCGGCGGCTTCTCGACGCGGACCTTCCCGTCGCGGTGGCGACGGACTACAACCCCGGTTCGTCGATGATCGAATCCCTTCCCTTGGTGATGTCGATCGCGTGTACGCAAATGCGCATGACGCCGATGGAGGTCGTGGTTGCGGCCACGGCCAACGCCGCCGCGGCGATCGACCGCCACTCGCGGATCGGAGCGATCGAAGTCGGTATGCAGGCCGACCTTGTCGTTCTCGACGTCCCCACCGTGGAACGATGGATGTACGAGCCGGGGCGAAACTGCGTGCGAACGGTCATCAAAGGCGGCCGCGTGCGCCACACACCGAGTCGGGCCCACGGGATTGGTTGACCGCGGGCCGAATTCCCCGTAATCTCCGACCGAGTGAGACAGGCGTAACCCGGCGGCATCGCAGAGCGATCCGTGGGCCGACCGACCGAGGTGTTTGAGGGCAACCGATGTCGCAACCCGAAATCGAACTCACCGACGTTCGCAAGGTCTATCACAAGGACCGGATCGAGATTCCCGTCCTCGACGGGTTGGACATGACCGTCACGGCGGGCGAATTCGTGGTGCTCATGGGCCCCAGCGGATCCGGGAAGTCCACGTTACTGCACCTGATCGGCGGGCTGGACACGCCCACCTCGGGCAGCGTTCGCGTCGGCGACGCCCACCTCGAGAAAATGAGCGAGCGACAACTGACCTCCTGGCGAAGCCGGCACGTGGGTTTCATCTTTCAGATGTACCACCTGGTACCCGTCCTGACCGCGGCGCAGAACATCGAACTTCCGCTGCTGCTCTTTCGGATGTCGGCGGCGGAGCGTCGCAAGCGCGTAGCGACCGCCTTGGACGTCGTGCGGCTGTCGGATCGCGCGGACCATCGCCCCAACCAGCTCTCCGGCGGGCAGGAACAGCGGGTAGCCATCGCCCGAGCGATCGTCACCGACCCGCGGATCATCCTCGCCGACGAACCGACCGGCGACCTCGACGCCGAAACCAGTGAAGAAATCCTCGGATTGCTCAACGTGCTCAACAGCGAGTTCGGCAAGACGATTATCATGGTCACCCACGACCCGCGCGCCGCCGCCCACGGGCAAAGGCGTCTGCACCTGGTCAAAGGCATGTTGTCGAGCGACGAGTTGATCGCCGCCGGCGCGCGGTCAGCGGTTTCGTTGAACTGACCTGGAGGCGATCGTGACCCTCTCCTATGTCCTCATGCAGAACCTGCGGCGAAACCCATTGCGGACCATGTTGACCGCGGCGGCCTTTGCCCTTCCGATGGCCGTCTTTGTCGCCGCGATCTCGCTGGTTGTGCTGTTGACCAAAGTCGCCGCCGCCGCCGAGAAGGAACTTCGCCTCGGCGTTCACCAGAAAACGTCTCTCACCAACCTTCTGCCCGAAGGCATGCGCCGCAAGATCGAGGCCCTGGACCCTCAGCGCCAGAACTTGCTTGCCGTTTGCGGGATGCGCTGGTTCGGCGGGCGCGTGCCGGATACCCAAAACACACTCACAAGCCTGGCCGCCGATCCGGACACTTTTCCCGTCGTCTATAGCGATGTGCACATGAACGAAGAGGAGACGGCCCGCTGGATGTCCGAACGGACGGCATGCGTCCTGGGATCAGGAATCGCTCAGGACCATCACTGGAAGCTCGGCGATCGGGTGACACTCGAGAGCACGGTACCGCCGTATCTCACCCTCGAGTTTAAAATCGTGAAGATCATGGACAACCCGGAGCGCAGCAACGTCTTTTATTTTCGCCGGGATTATCTCGAGGAATCGCTCAAGTCCCTCGGACAGGACCACCCGAGGTGCAACATTTTCTGGATCAAGTGCAAAACCGCGGACGGATTGCGGGAGTTGCAGACCCGCATCGACTCCGCCTTCGCCAACAGCCCGGAGGAAACCAAGTCCGAGGACGAAAACGCCTTCGCCGCCAACTTCACCCAGGCGGGCGGCAACATCCCCGGCTTGATGCAGGCCATGGCCGTCGTCGTCGTGTTCATCATCGCCTTGGTGGCGGGGTACACCATGATGATGAGCTTCCGCGAACGCATCCACGAGCTGGGGATCTTCAAAGCCATCGGCTTTCAATCCTCGCGCATCTTCGCCATCGTTCTGGCGGAGAGCGCGATGCTGGCGTTGATGGGATCGCTGGCGGGCGTGGCGCCGGCGGCAGCGTTCCTGGTGTTTTTTCCCATCCGCAACTTGCGCATGGGGCCCATCAGCAGTTTCGAGATTTCGCCGGTTGCCGTGGCCGTGTCCCTGGGAATCGCGCTGTTGGTCGGTCTGGCCGCGGGTCTGTGGCCGGCTTATCAGGCCATGCGGCTTCGCACGGTGGATGCCCTGCGGCGGGTGGCATAGTCGGCGGGCTCCAACCTTCGATACGTGTTCGCGGCCCGGAGCCGCGGTTGCCTTCGTACCGGTGGTGATGATATACTCCTTGAGCGAGGCATCGAATGACGCCGACAACCATACAACTTGATCCGCAAACGGCCAAGGCACTCTCCGAACATGCGGCGGTGCTCGGGCTCTCGATCCAGGAGTACCTCCAAAAGCACTTCGCCGGCGGGAACGGCGAGAACCGTGTGGATGACCCTGACCGTTGGCTGGACGAACTGGCTGAGGGACTACACGACTTACCGCCGCTGCCTCCCGATTTCGCAACAAGGGACAACTACGCGGACCATGATTGATGCCCGTGTTTGTCGACAGCGGCATTCTCCTGAGAGCCCTCCATCAAACAGATCCCCAATATGCAGAGGTTCGCGGCGCCATCCGCCTACTCCTCAAGAAAGGGGAACCGATCTTCACCGGCCTTCAACAGCTCGCCGAGTTTTGGAACGTTTGCACCCGCCCACCGGGCGTGCGAGGAGGATTCAACCTCCCACTGGATGAGGCCGCCCGGAGACTTCGCCGGATCGAACGCGGCGTGCGCATTCTGACCGAAACGCCGCTGACTCCCGAGATCTGGAAAACGGTCGTCCAGAAGCACAACGTCCGGGGCGTGCAGGTTCACGACGCGCGGATGGTGGCCTTGATGATCACGCATTCGTTGACGGACCTGCTGACGCTGAACAAAGCCGACTTCGTCCGCTACACAGGCGATGGGCTAGCGCCGACCACCCCGGCGGAGCTTCTGGCAGCCGGCGCGACTCGCTGAGCCGGACTTCGCAACGCAACGGGCCCCCCGGTCAGGACCGCGCGAACGCCGCGCAAACAAGGACCCTCCTCGCCGCACAGTGATGTCTCACCACAACTTTGACGCGCCGCTCTCGGTCCGGTTATGCTCCCGTTGCGGCGGACGGTTCGAAGAGATCGTTGGTGGAACGTGTGGGGGGTCCGCCTCTGGGCCCGCGCCGCGGAAGATTGAGGGTCCATGAAAATCCACGAATATCAGGCGAGGCAGTTGCTTTCGGAGATGGGCGTGCCGGTTCCGCCGGCGCAGGTGGTGGAGACGGTCGAGGCGGCGGGCGAGGCCTGTCGCGCGATCGGCGGGCGAGTGGTGGTCAAGGCCCAGGTCTTCGCGGGAGGCCGCGGCAAGGCTGGGTTCGTCAAGCTCTGCAACTCGGCGGATGAAGTCCGCACCGCGGCTGCGTTCATGCTCCGCAACCGCATGGTCTCCCCGCAGACGGGTCCGGCGGGCGTGGCGGTGAAGAAGCTGCTGGTCGCCGCGGCGGTGGACATTGACTCCGAATACTACGTCGCCGTCGTCGTCGATCGCGCCAAACGAAGACCCGTAGTGATGGTCTCGCGTGAGGGCGGGGTGGAGATCGAGGTCGTCGCCCACCGGAACCCGGACGCGATCGCCAAGCGCTGGCTGCACCCACACTTGGGGCTATTGAACTTCCAATGCGCCCAACTCGTCGCGGCGTTGGGTTTCAAAGAGAAGGAACAGGTTCACGCCGCCGAGAAGGTGATCCGCGGGTTGGTTCGCGTCTTTACGGAGTACGACTGTTCTCTGGCGGAGATCAACCCTCTGGTCAGGACCAAGGACGGTCGCATCCTTGCCATCGACGCCAAGGTTAACTTCGACGACAATGCCACGTTCCGACACCCACGCGTGCAGGAGATGTTCGACGCTTCCGAGGAAAACCCGATGGAACTACGGGCCAAGGAGCACAATCTCTCCTACATCGCCTTGGACGGGAACATCGGCTGCCTGGTGAACGGGGCGGGACTGGCCATGGCCACGATGGACATCATCAAGCTCCACGGCGGCGAACCGGCCAACTTCCTCGACGTGGGCGGGTCGGTCACGGCTGCGGGGGCGATCGAGGCCTTTCGCATCATCCTCGCCGATCCCAAGGTCCGCGGAATCCTGGTGAACATCTTCGGCGGCATCGCCAAGTGCGACACCATCGCCGAGGCCCTCATCCAGGCGGCCAGGGACGTGGGGTTCCAAGTCCCCGTGGTCGTCCGCCTGGAAGGCACCAACGTCGAGCGCGCCCGACAACTGCTCAAGGAGGCCGCGATCCCCCAGCTCATCTCCGCGACCGATCTGACCGACGCGGCCAAGAAGGTCTGTCAAAAGGTGGCCTAGGAGAATCGGAATGAAATGGCACGACTACATCTCCGTGGACCCCAGTGTCTGCCATGGGAAAGCATGCATCAAGGGAACCCGCGTCATGATCTCCGTGATCCTCGATAACATCGCGGCCGGACACCCGACCGAAGAAATCCTCCGCAGCTACCCGACACTCACGCGCGAAGGCATCGAGGCCGCCATCCGATACGCCGCTGAACTCACTCGCGAGCGTGTGGTGCCGCTAAGCCCGGAAGCTGCATGATGCGTTTCAAGATCGACGAAAACCTTCCGACGGAGGTCGCCCTTCTGCTTCGCGAATCTGGACATGACGCGTCCACCGTCTACGAAGAAAAGCTGGCGGGCGCTGGAGATGGCCGGATCCTGCAAACGTGCGGTCAGGAAGGACGGACCCTCGTCTCGCTGGACTTGGACTCCGCCGATATCCGGTGGCAGACATTGGCCCGTTCCCCGGGGGTCATCGTCATCCGCGCCGCCGTGCAGGAGGTCGAACACGTTCTGAGAATCATCGCCGGACTCATGCCGCTTTTTGCAAAAGAGCCGCTGGCAGGGAACCTCTGGGTCGTTGACGAGCGCCGCGTTCGCATTCGATCCTACGATGCGGAGCTGGACTAATAGGCTCGGAGCCCCGAGCCGAGACTCTCCCCATGGACACCCGTCTGTAGAGTGCCACGACCGCGTTCCCCGCATCGCCGGCCAAAGGTAAGAACCAACCAGGCGCCTCCCTTTCCACGGGGCGATACGACGGACAGAAAGAGACGGGCTTCACACCCAATCCGGAAAAACGCGCGCAAGCCAGGCGCCGAATCGGTATTCGATCCTCCGCACCTAGCTTCGCGCGGATTACAACCCGTACGGCACGCAGTTTTTCGCGTGATGGCGGTCGGCCTCGCACTGGTTGGGGTAGACCTTGCCGCCGTCGCAGATGACCGGGGCGTAGATCAGCGGACACTTCGGCGGACCCGCAAACGCGACCGAGATGGATGCGACCGCGATCGCCGCGACGCCGAGGACGACCAGCTTGGTGATAGCTCGACTTGTACGTTTCATAAGCTTCCTCCGTTGGTGTACGAGTACCGTCCGCCCCGCGGACACGCGTCCACCCGGGCGGCGTGAGCGACATGGTACCGGGCACCCCAGGGTGAACGCAATGGCGCCCCCGGTGGCAAACGAACGGCCGGAACCCCATGCATCGGGCTTCGAGTTCGACCTAGCGCCCGCCACTCGCGGGCTCTGTAACCGTCGCCGTGACCCGCTCCTCGCCGAGCGCCACGAACAAAGTCGTTCCAGGATTGCTCTGGGCCGTCCGGACGTAGCCCAAGGCGGTCACCGCGCCCCGGACCGGCGAGTGGCAGGAACTCGTTACCTGTCCGACGGGCTGTGGATCCGCCGAGAAAAGCTGCGAGCCCGGCGGAGGGATGGTTCCCCCTTCAATTTGCAACTGCACAAGCTGACGGGCGACGACGTGTCGCGAGCGCATGCGCTCGACGACTTCCTGGCCGAGATAGCAGCCCTTCTGGTAACTGACGGCGCGATCAAGCTGGCGGGTTTCGGCGGGAAGGTACTCGCTGGTGATCTCGCACCCGGGCCAGGGGATGCGGGCTTCGATGCGACGCACTTGCACGGCCTCTTCGCCGACGGGAACGGCCCGATGCGGACCCGATGGCTCAGTGAGCCTCCTCCACAAATCGCCCGCGATCGCCGCCGAAACCAACAACTCGACACCGAACGGTCCGCAGAAATCGTGGCGGATCAACGGAACCTCGGTCCCTTGAAACTCGATCCTTGACAGACCCAGGGCCCCCATCGCCGCGACATTCGACGCCCCCAGCGCGGTCAACACCCCCACGGCCTCGCGCCCGCAGATCGCCAGACGCACAAAACGGTCCGTCAGGTCGGTCACGCGAACATCCTCGGTGATGATGTACTTCGAGAAATGCTTTCGCGCCGTTTCCAAGAAAACGCGGTCGAGGTCGACCCACAGCGATTCGGGGTGAACGATGACATTCACGTCAAAGAGAATGCGGCCCTGGACGTTGAGCACGAAAGCGTACACGCCGTCTCCGGGCCCAAGCGTTTTGATCTGATTGGTGGTGAGGTTGTGCAGCCACGCGGCGCGATCCTTACCCGTGACCTCCAACAACGCCCGATCGGCGCGATACACAACGGCCGGTCCGGCGCCTAACGCGTCGTACTCGGATTGTGGATCCGCGTAGCGAGCGATGCCCAGAGGCGTCCGTCCGGGGACGGCGACCGCTCCGCCGCGAATCAACCCCGCTAAAAGGTCCTCCCACGTTGTCATCCCGTCACCTTTCGTTGGAGCGTGCTCCCAACCTCACGACCGTCGATCCAGAGTAGGTCCAACCACTGCAGCCGACAAACCATCCCTGGCGGCCACCTTCAAGTTGCCGTTTGGACCGCCGGGGCCGGTCAAAACAACCGTAATCGCAGATCTCGAATATGGCCATAACTATTTGTGACATAAAGACTTACGATCATTGATATGCGTATCAGGATGGCTACCTGTCCGAGAATCCGGCTTTACCCCCATTGATATAGTACCGATTCAGTGCTATATCGTCGTGGCGGACGTAGTATGGGTACGGCCTTGGGGGCTGAGTACGGTATGTTGGCGCTGACCAAAAAAACGGACTATGCGTTGATCGCCTTGGCGTATCTCGCTCGGAGAACGGGCGAGTTGGTCAGCGCTCGGGAGCTGGCGGGGCTGTCACGAGTTCCGCAGCCGATCCTGACCAACATTCTCAAGACCCTGGCCCATGCCGGATTGGTGTCGAGCGAGCGCGGGGCGACGGGAGGATACGCGCTGGCGAGACCCGCGTCGTCCATCACCCTGCACGAGATGATCACAGCCATCGAAGGGCCGGTTCATCTGGTGCAGTGTCTGCCCGACGGCGACGCGCACCGCACGACGTGTGAACTCGAGTCGTGCTGCGTGATCCGCCTTCCGGCGCATCGCGTCCACGGCCGGTTGAAGGAGTTCCTGCAGGGCGTGACCCTCGCGGAGCTGGTGGACGACGACAAGGTAACCCTCGGCGTCCCCTCCGGGCGCGGCGAACCGCTCCGGTTGCGACGGACGGCTGTCAAGGAGTTGGCATCATGAGGTCAGTGTATCTGGATAACAACGCGACGACCCCCGTCGATCCGCGCGTCCTGGAGGCCATGCTCCCCTACTTTCGGGAGAGCTTCGGCAACGCCGCCAGCCGCAACCACCGCTTCGGGTGGGTGGCCGAGGAAGGGGTCGAGAAGGCCCGCGAGCAGGTCGCGCAGGTGATCCACGCCAACAGCAAGGAGATCATCTGGACCAGCGGCTCCACGGAAGGCAACAACACGGCCATCTTGGGCGTGGCCCGCATGTACGCCGACAAGGGCAAGCACCTGATCACCTGCCGGATCGAGCACAAGGCCGTCATCGACCCCTGCAAATATCTGGAAACGCAGGGGTACGAGGTCACCTGGCTGGAACCCGACCGCACCGGGCGGGTGAGCGCCGACCAGGTTCGTGAGGCCATGCGCGACGACACCATCCTGGTGTCGCTCATGTTCGCCAACAACGAACTGGGCACGATTCACCCCATCGCTGAAATCGGGGCGTTGTGCAAAGAGCGTGAGATTCTGTTCCACACCGACGCTACGCAGGCGTTCGGGAAAGTCGTCATCGACGTCGAGGCGATGGGGATCGACCTGCTGTCGCTGTCGGCGCACAAGATTTACGGCCCCAAGGGCGTGGGGGCGTTGTATGTCCGGCGGAAGAAACCGCGCGTTCGACTGGAGCCCCTCATCCACGGCGGCGGTCATGAGCGGGGGATGCGCAGCGGAACCTTGAACGTCCCCGGCATCGTCGGCTGCGGCGCCGCCGCAGAGATCGCCGCAAAGGAAATGCCCAAGGAGAGCGTGCGTATCGCCGGGCTTCGCGATCGTCTTTGGGCCGGGCTCAGCGAGCACCTGACCGACATCCATCTAAACGGCAACGTCCAGCACCGCCTGCCCAACACCTTGAACGTGAGTTTCTTGTACGTGGAAGGCGAGAGCATGATGATGGGCATCAGCGACATCGCGGTGAGCAGCGGGAGCGCCTGCACCAGCGCCTCGCTGGAACCGAGCTACGTGCTCAAGGGTCTGGGCATGGGTGACGACGTGGCCCACAGCTCGATCCGCTTTTCGCTGGGGCGTTTTACGACCACCGAAGACATCGACTACGCGATCGAACAGACGGTGAAAACGGTGAACCACCTGCGGAACATGAGCCCGTTGTACGAAATGGCCCAGCAGGGGATCGATTTGTCGAAGGTGGAATGGCAACGGCATTGAGGAATGCGGAATTGCGAATGCGGAATGCGGAACGAGGTTAACGAACGATCGGAAGGGACCCGGGCTGCGGGGCCGGATCGTTGAGGAGTCAGACGATGGCATACAGCGAAAAAATTGTGGACCACTTTCAGAACCCGCGCAACGTGGGGTCGATGGACGCCCAACTGCGCAACGTGGGCACGGGGATCGTCGGGGCCCCGGAGTGCGGCGACGTGATGAAGCTGCAGATCAAGGTCGATGAGAACGAGCGCATCGTGGATGCGAAGTTCAAGACCTTCGGCTGCGGCAGCGCCATCGCCAGCAGCTCCTTGGCCACCGAATGGGTCAAGGGACGCACGCTCGACGAGGCGCTGCAGCTCAAGAACACGGACATCGTGACGGAGCTGGCGTTGCCTCCGGTGAAAATTCATTGTAGCGTGTTGGCCGAAGACGCGGTCCGCGCCGCGATCGCCGACGTGAAGAAGAAGAGAGAGTCGGAGTCGGGACAGGCCGTGGCTTCGGCTGTCGCCGTACAGTAGATTTGCGTGACCGCCCGACGGGGAGCCGGCGGGGGTCGAATCAAGGAGAAAACGATTCATGGTGAACCTAACGGAAACTGCGGCTCGTGAAGTGAACCAGATCATGGCCCAACAAGGCGAGATGGCCCGCAAAAACGGGCAGGAACCCGCCCCGCTCTACCTGCGCGTCGGGGTCAAGGGCGGCGGTTGCAGCGGCTTTTCCTACACGCTGGACCTGACCGAGACCCTCACCGAACAGGACGAACGTTGGGATCAACACGGCATCCCCGTGGTGTGTGACGAGAAGAGTCACATTTACCTGGAGGGCACGACCGTGGATTTCAAGGACGAGTTGATGGGGCGGGGGTTCGTCTTCAGCAACCCCAATGCGACGAGTTCCTGCGGCTGCGGATCCAGCTTCTCCGCCTAGTGGGTCCGCGGAGCATCGGCCGTATCGCCCCAAGGGTGGCGGCGGGCGCGTGTGGAATGCGTAACGCAAATGGTAGAAACACGCGCCGAGAAGGACAGAACTCCGCGGGTCGAGGATCGGCCGGCGATTCCCAGCAAGTGCGTGAAGTGTGCGGCGCCGCTCCTTTCGCCGATCGTCTGCGCCCAGTGCCATTCGCTTTTTCTTGCACCGCCCACGGCGGATTATTTCGAGCTTCTGGGTTTGCCGTGGCGGTTCGATCTGGATAAAAAGCACCTGCACTCCGTCGTCTTGGAGTTGGCCCGCCGCATTCACCCCGATCGCTTTGGGGGTGCGTCGGCGGAGCTGCAAACCCTGGCCACGCGCCTGAGCGCCCAGATCAACGAAGCGCATCGGGTTCTGGGCGACCCCGTTCGCCGTGCGGACTATATGCTGACGCGAAGCGGCGGGCCCAGCCCCACCGAGTGCCGTGAAGTGCCCGGCGATTTGCTCAGCGAGATCATGACTCTGCGCGAGGAGCTGGAGCAGGCCAAGGGGGCGGGGAACGAGTCGGCCATGGAGCGTCATCGACGGATCATCGACGAACGACGCACCGCAACGCTCTCGCGCATCGTGGCGATGGCGGGCCGGCTCTCCCAATGTTCGGACGGCGAGAGAAAGGACCTGCGCCGACTCTTGAACTCCATGAAGTACTTCGACAGCCTTCAGACCGAGCTGGCCGCCGACCCGTTGGCGCGACAACCGACATGACCGATTCCCGCGACATCATCATCGGCATCGACCTGGGGACAACGAATTCGCTGGTCGCCTACGCCGACGAGTCCGGGCCGAAACTGATCGCGGGAACGGCGGGCGGCGACGACCCGCTGCTTCCCTCGGTCATCGCCTTCGACGACTTCGACCGAGTCGTGCAAGTCGGTTACGAGGCCCGCGCTCACGCCGTCGAGCGCCCCGCGACCACCGTCTATTCGATCAAGCGCCTGATGGGCAGGGGTTATGAGGACCTCGGCGAGGATCGGGCGCGATTGCCGTACGCGATCGAACGGCGCGTGGGCGAGGACGGGCGTGATCTCGCCGTGGTGCGCATCGGCGGGCGGACCTTCACTCCGCCGGAACTGAGCGCCGTCATTCTTGGGAAGTTGAAAACAAGAGCGGAGCGGTTCTTCCACGGCCCGGTCTGCAAAGCCGTCATCACCGTGCCCGCGCAGTTCGACGACGCCCAGCGCCAAGCGACGCGCGACGCCGGACAGATCGCCGGTCTCGACGTCCTGCGGATCGTCAACGAACCCACTGCGGCCGCGCTCGCCTATGGTCTGGACCGAAAGGAACATGCCACGATCGCCGTCTACGACTTGGGCGGCGGAACGTTCGATATTTCCATCCTGCGATTGGAGGACGGCGTCTTCGAGGTCCTGGCGACCAATGGCGACACGCACCTCGGCGGGGACGACTTTGATCAAACCCTCATCGATCTGTGCAGTCGGGAGATCCACGAACGGTTCGGGGTGGAAATCGCCACGCCGACCATCAAGCAGCAGCTTCGTACGCTGTCCGAAAGCATCAAGATGCGTCTGAGCGAGCGCGACCGGGCCGAGATCGAGATCGCCGTCGGTGCGGATCGCGTTTATCGTCGGACGGTCACGCGAAGCGAGTTCGAGGGGCTGATCGCTCCCCTCGTGGATCGGACGATCGAGGCCTGTTCGCGGGCCATGAAGGCGGCGAAAACGTCGCGCGAACAAATCGACGAGGTCGTTCTGGTGGGCGGATCGACGCGCGTGCCGTACGTGCGGCAGCGCGTGGCCGAAGTCTTCGGACGTATGCCTTACACCGCCCTGAACCCCGAGCAGGTGGTGGCCCTGGGAGCGGGCGTACAGGCCGCGATCCTGGCCGGCGTGGAACGCGACCTGCTGCTGTTGGATGTCACACCGTTGGCACTCGGCATCGAGACGATGGGCGGGGCGATGGGCAAGCTGATCCCCGCCAACACGCGGATTCCCTGCCGGGCGAGCGAGACGTTCACCACGTTCCAGGACGGACAGACGAAGGTCAAGATCAACGTGCTCCAGGGGGAACGCGAACTGGTCAAGGATTGCCGTTCGCTGGGCCTTTTCGAGCTCACCGGCGTGCCGCCCATGCCCGCGGGAATCCCCAAGGTCGAGGTCACCTTCCTGATCGATCAGAACGGAATCCTCAACGTATCGGCCACGGAACTGCGAAGTACGCAGTCGGCCAGTGTGCAGATCGTCCCCTCGCACGGATTGACCCACGAGGAGGTGAAGCGGATGCAAAAGGAGGCGGTCCAATACGCCCGCGAGGATATGACCGCGCATCACCTCATCGACGTTCGAACGACCCTGCAGTTCGATCTCCACAAGACCGAGCAGATGATCCAACGGCACGGCGACTTGCTCGACGACGACGAGCGCAGCAAGTTACTTTCGTCGATCGGAGACCTACGAGAGTTCGCGCAGGAGTGCGAGGACCCGCGGCTGCTCAACGAGCGCCGCGAGGAATTCAACCGGCTGACCATTCCTCTGGCCGAGAGGGCGATGACGGCCGTATTACAACAGCAAAGCAACGGTGGGCGCCCAGCGCCCACCCCACAGGGAGAAGTCCAATGGGTGGAGTAAACCCCTATATTCAACAGCCCGACGTCAAGGTCCCCACGACCAAGTACAGGATCACGTACTTGCCGATGAACGTGACCGTCGAGGTCGATCCCGAAAAGTTCCCCTATGAGCACAACGGCCTGCCGGGAAGCATCCTGGACATCGCCCTCGGCAACGGCGTGGAGATTGACCACGCCTGCGGCGGTGTGTGCGCGTGTTCGACCTGCCACGTCTACATCAAGAACGGCCTGAGCACGATCAACGAAGCCCTGGACGAGGAGGAAGACCAGCTCGAGAACGCCCCGGGCTTGAAATCATTCAGCCGGCTTGCCTGCCAATGCGTCCCCGACGGCACGCAGGAGATCGTCGTCGAAATTCCGCAGTGGAACCGGAACCTCGTGCAGGAAGGACATTAGAACGACGATGCCGCCCTTGACCTGGAAGGACTCCGAGGACATCGGCCTCGCCCTCTATGAACGGTTTCCCACGCTCGATCCCCTCACCGTGCGCTTCACAGAACTCCACCAATGGGTCTGTGAACTGGACGGTTTTTCCGACGATCCCCAAGGCTCCACCGAGCCCAAGCTCGAAGCCATCCAAATGGCCTGGTTGGAGGAATGGAAGGACGGGCGCGCGTAACGCACCTCACTCCGTCGGAACCCCGCCGGACGAGTAGTCCCGCTCCTCCCTCGATACGGCCACATGCCGCACGTCGTTGTAGAACGCTCTCGGAAGGGTCGATAATATCGAGTGTGTGCTCAACGAGCGCCGGGCGCTAGACCCGCGTTCCTGGCGGGCGATTTTTCTACGCGGATGACACGATGTTGAAGGTCGTTTGTGTTTGCGGGGCCCGGCCCAACTTTATGAAGATCGCCCCACTCGTCGAGGTCCTTCGACGCAAGGCAGGCGTGAAGACCACCCTTGTCCACACCGGGCAACATTACGACGAAAAGATGAGCCGGTTGTTTTTCGAGGAGCTGGGCATCCCGAAACCGGACCTCAACCTCGACGTGGGAAGCTGCTCGCACGCCGTGCAGACGGCCGAGGTGATGAAACGATTCGAGCCGGTGTGCGTCGAGGGCAAGCCCGATTGGGTTGTGGTCGTCGGCGACGTCAACAGCACGCTCGCGGCGGCGCTGACCGCCTGCAAGTTAGGCATCGGCGTCGCCCATGTCGAGGCCGGCCTGCGGAGCTTCGACCGCACCATGCCCGAGGAAATCAACCGCGTGCTCACCGATGCGGTCAGCGACCTGCTCTTCGTCACCGAGCCCAGCGGGGTGGAGAACCTCCGCCGCGAAGGCGTCCACCAGGACAAGATACGCCTCGTGGGCAACGTGATGATCGACACGCTGCTGCGAAGTCGTGCGCGCGCCGAGCAATCGACCATCCTCAATGAGCTTGGCATCCAGCCCCGACAATACGCGGTGGTCACCCTGCACCGCCCCAGCAACGTCGATCAGAGCGAATCCTTCTCCGCCATCTTGGCCGCGCTGGAGTCGATCAGCAGCGACATGCCCGTGATCTTCCCCATCCATCCGCGCTCCCGACGAAGCCTCGAGGCACTGGGTCTCGGTGATCGAGTCCGCCGCCATCCAGCCATCCGTCTCTTGGAGCCGCTGGGGTATCTGGATTTCGTCAAACTCATGTCCCACGCCGCCGTAGTACTTACGGATTCCGGCGGAATCCAGGAGGAAACGACGATCCTGGGGGTGCCCTGTTTGACGCTCCGGGAGAACACGGAACGGCCGATCACCCTCACGCAGGGCACGAACCGTTTGGTCGGTACGCAAACCCAGCGCATCCTGCGGGCCTATCAGGAGGTTCGCACGCAAACGCAGGCGACCCCATCGGCGCCGGACCTCTGGGACGGTGAAGCCGCCGACCGAATCGTGACCTGCCTGCTCGCGGCTGGGCCAGTCGAGAGGATCGCCGCCAATGGATAACATGAGCAACGACGATGCGGTTGCGCCGGGCATCCGACGTCGGGAGCGTCCAAGATGAACTTGTCGGTGGTGGGAACGGGGTACGTCGGACTGGTCGCGGGGGCGTGCTTCGCCGACAGCGGGCATCGCGTGATCTGCGTGGACTGTGATGAACGCAAGGTCACGAAACTCAGCGGCGGCGAAATCCCTATCTACGAACCGGGTCTTTCGGAGATCGTCGTCCGCAACCAACGCTCCGGGCGGCTGAGCTTCACCACCGATCTGGCCGCGGCGGTGCAGAAGAGCCGCGTGGTGTTCATCGCTGTAGGAACGCCGCAGGCCGCCGACGGAACCGTCGATCTGTCCGCCATCCTGGAAGTGGCCCGCGCCATCGGAAAATCCATGGACGGATATCGCGTGATCGTGATGAAGAGCACGGTCCCCGTGGGGACCCATCGCAGCGTGGCCGACGCCGTTCGTTCTCAAACCGATCACGCCTTCGACTATGTCAGCAACCCGGAGTTTCTCAAGGAAGGCGCCGCCGTGGAGGATTTCACCAGGCCCGATCGCGTGGTCATCGGGGCGGCCAATCCCGCCGTGGTCGAAATCATGCGCGAACTCTACGCCTCCTTCATGCGCCGCGACGAGCGCATCCTGGTGATGGACCCGGCGAGTGCGGAGATGACCAAGTACGCCGCCAACGCCATGCTCGCCCTGCGCATTTCGTTTATCAACGAGATGGCCGGATTGTGCGAGCGTCTGGGCGCGGATGTCGAGTCCGTGCGCCGTGGGATCGGGTCGGATACACGCATCGGCAGCGCGTTCCTCTATCCCGGCGTCGGATACGGCGGGTCGTGCTTCCCCAAGGACATCAGTGCCTTGATCCACACGGCCCGCCAGGTTCAACAGCCGGTGTCTCTTGTGACCGCGGCGCAAGAAGTGAACCAACGACAACGGCAGGGGTTCGCTCGCAAGGTCGTGGATTTCTTCGGCGACGCATGTCCCAAGACAACCCTCGCCGTCTGGGGACTGGCATTCAAATCCTGGACCGACGACGTCCGCGAATCGCCCGCCGTCGCCGCGATCCGCATCTTCGCCGAAAAAAAGTTCCGCATTCGCGCCTATGACCCTCAAGCCATGGGCACAGCCGCCGCGGAATTGGGCGGCGCCATCACCATGTGTGAGGATGCGTATCAAGCACTGGACGGCGCCGATGCCTTGGTGGTGTTTACCGATTGGCCGCAGTTCCGAACGCCCGACTTCGACGCCATTCAAACCAAGCTCCGCCGCAAAATCATCTTCGACGGACGAAACCTCTACGATCCCGCGGCATTGGCCAAAAGAGGGTTCCAGTACTTCTGCGTGGGCCGACCCCATCGCCCGCCGAGCTAGGAAGGGCACTGTGTGGCACGAATCCTAGTCACCGGCGGTGCGGGGTTTATCGGCTCGCATGTCTGCGATGCGCTGTTACGCCGCGGGGATGAGGTCATTGCCCTGGATAACTTCGACGATTTCTACGACCCCGCCGTCAAGCGGCGTAATCTGCAAGACGCGACGAGCAATCCGCGCTTTCGACTCGTCGAGGCGGACATCCGCGACGCCGAATCACTTCGCCAAACCCTTCGGGAGAAGGTCGACGCCGTCATCCACCTCGCCGCCCGCGCCGGCGTGAGACCCTCCATCGAGATGCCGCTTCTCTATGAGGACGTCAATGTACGCGGCACACTCACACTATTGGAGGTCTGTCGGCAAACGGGCGTTCGCAAGTTCATCTTTGGCAGTAGTTCAAGCGTATACGGGAACAATGAGAAAACGCCGTTTGCAGAGACGGACCGCGTGGATCATCCCATCTCGCCCTATGCCGCCACAAAAATCGCGGGAGAGATGCTTTGCCATACCTACCACCATCTCTATGCACTACCCATAACTTGTCTTCGGTTTTTCACCGTCTACGGTCCCCGGCAGAGACCGGACTTGGCCATACACAAGTTCGTGCGCCTGATGGAAGCGCACTCTCCGATTCCCATCTTCGGCGACGGAGCGACGGCCCGCGATTATACATACATTGACGACATCGTCGACGGTGTATTGAGGAGCTTGGATCGTTGCGACGGCTTTCATGTTTACAATCTCGGAGGCGCACATCCCGTCACACTCGCCGACCTCGTACGCATGGCTGAATCGGCGACCAGCCGCAAAGCGCTGGTGGAGCGCCGTCCCCCGCAGCCGGGCGACGTACATCGCACTTGCGCCGACACCACCGCGGCCCTGCGCGACCTGGGGTTCCAAGCCCGAACCGTTTTGGAGACCGGACTGGCTCAATTCGTGGAGTGGTTTCGCAAGGAGATGCGCCGCGCGTAGCCCAACGGCGGGCTCGAATAGCGCCATCACCGTCATGCACGTCGCCTACATTCATCAACATTTTTCCACCACCCGCGGGGCGACGGGAACGCGATCGTATGAGATGAGCAAGCGGTTGATTCGCGCCGGACACCGCGTAACCATGATCTGCGGCGCCTACGAGGCCGGGGACCAACGCGCGGAGCCCGGCTCGCGTGTCGCCGAACTCGACGTGGACGGAATCCGGGTTCTCCGCGTCGCCGAGCCGTATGCAAACCGAATGGGGTTTGCACGCCGCATCCTTGCTTTTCATCGCTTCGCGAAAACCGCCGCTCGCGTAGTGTTCAAACTGGATGCAGACATCGTATTCGCCACGTCCACGCCATTGACCGTCGGCATTCCGGGAATGAAGGGTGCGCGGCGACTTGGGGTTCCGTTCGTATTCGAGGTCCGCGACCTCTGGCCGGAACTGGCCATTGCCCTGGGCGTCATCAAGAATTCATTACTCCAATGGTACACCCGCCGACTGGAGCGAAAGATATACTTCGCCGCCGATCGCATCATTGCACTCGCCCCGGGAATCAAAGACGGCATTGCAGAAACGGGATATCCGGCGAAACGGATTGCAGTGATTCCCAATGCTTCGGATATCGAACTCTTTCGGCCCAGCGAACACAAACATCTCGACGAACGCTTCGGACATCCCGACGACTTTCGCTTGATCTTTACCGGCGCACATGGACTTGCCAACGGGTTGGACGCAGTCTTGGACGCCGTTGCCGAGCTGAAAAAGTTGGGCGCGAACGGCATTCGCCTCATCTTCATGGGCGAAGGGAGACTGAAACCCTCGTTAATGGCACGCAGCCGTGAACAGAAGCTCGACGAGTGGGTCTGCTGGCTTCCCCCGATTCCCAAGGCGGAACTCGCTCGCGTATTGCCGCAAATGCATGTCGGACTGATGATTCTAAAGAATATTCCCGCATTTTATTTCGGGACGTCGCCCAACAAATTCTTTGACTACATCGCGTGCGGACTTCCCGTGTTGAACAATTACCCGGGCTGGCTGGCGGAAATCATTGAAAAGAATGACTTCGGCATCGTGGTGCCGCCGGATGATCCCTCTGCATTTGCCAAGGCGATCCTACGCTTGCGCGACGACCCTGCGCAGTGTGAGGCCATGGGACGGCGCGCCCGACAACTGGCCGAACAACGCTTTTCCAGAGATCAACTTGCCGATCAATTCATTCGCGTGTTGGAGGATGTTCATGCCCGTCACAAACACCACGCAGCATAGTCCCAGCCCGCAACGGGTACACCTTCAGACCGATCGGCGGCCTCCGGTTTGCGCTCCGGGACCGCGAACTGCGCTCGTTTTCAATGCTCTGACCATAGACGTCGAGGACTGGATACAGTCTGTATACGATCTTAATGCACCACTGACGGACTGGTTCTGTCGCAATACCGGCTGTGTGCTCGAACATCTTGCGTCGCGTCGCGTGACGGCAACATTTTTCGTCTTGGGACTGGCAGCCAAAAAAGCGCCGCAGTTGGTGCGCGATATACAAAACGCCGGACACGAAATCCAGAGCCACGGCTTTGGGCACCGCCCTGCGTACACCCAGACGGCCAAGGAGTTCCGAGAAGACATTGCATCGTCCAAGGCGCTGCTGGAGGACTTGACCGGGACCCCCATCATCGGTTACCGAGCGCCGATGTTTTCGATTGATCGACGCAACCTGTGGGCGCTTGACGTTCTCGCCGACTGCGGGTTCGTTTATGATTCCTCGATCTTCCCGGTGAAAACGCGACGCTACGGGATTGCCGGAGCACCCAACCGTCCCCATCATCTGCGACTACCCACGGGAGCGTCACTGATCGAGATTCCCGTGGCAACCTATCGGGCGGTCGGACGCACGCTCCCGATGGGCGGCGGAGGATATATTCGACTATTCCCATTTAGCATGATCTCGCGCGCCGTCCGGCAGTTGAACGTGCAAAGGCAGCCCGCCGTGCTGTATATGCATCCCTACGAGTACAATCCGTCTGAACTGCGCCGACTGCCGATCCACATTCCTCTCCCTCTTCGTATACATCAGACAGTGGGCCGAGCGGGTTTTCGCGCCAAGATCGATCGATTGCTTTCGGAGTTCCGCTTTGGATCCATAGAGGCGATGCTCCGACAATGCGGTACACTGCGATCACACGAGTACACAGATGCGGTAAATGGCAGATGAGCGGTAACACCGTGGACAAGGCCCGACGCTAGGAAGTCCGCGCGACCGTTGGCTTATCCAATGCGAGGAACTCGGATGCGGTGCCCCACAGCAGCCGATCGCGGACCTTCGCCGACAAATCCGTCATGGATTCGATGAGTGCGCCAGGGCGCGTCTCGCCCAATGGGAACGGATAGTCCGATCCCAGAGCGATTCGCTCCGCGCCGACGAGTTTGATGAGGTACCGCAAAGCGTCGGCGTCGTGAACGAGTGAATCGACATAGAACCGGCCCAGATAGTCGCGGGGGTTCACCTTGTTACGGGCGGCGCACAGGTCGGGCCTCATGCGAAAACCCTGCTCCACGCGCCCGATCGTCCCGGGGAATGCTCCGCCGCCGTGGGCGAATCCGATTCGCAGCCGCGGCAACCGCTCGAGCACTCCGCCGAAGATGACTGAGCATATGGCCAACGAAGTCTCGGCCGGCATACCCACCAGCCAGCCAAGCCAGTACTTCGACGTTCGATCCCCGCCGAGCATGTCCCACGGGTGGACAAAGACCGCCGCTTGGAGCTCTTCCGCGGCCTGAAAAACCGGAAACAGAGCCGGGTCGTCGAGATTCCGCCCCGCGACGTTGGTGCCGATCTGCACCCCGGAGAAGTGCAACTCTCTGACACATCGCTCCAATTCGCGTACGGCAAGCGTCGCGTCCTGCATGGGCAAGGTGCCCAAGGCCGCGAACCGTCGGGGATGCTCGACCACGACGCCGGCGAGGTGATCGTTCAGAAGCTGCGTGAGGTCGTGGGCGTGCCGCGAGTCGGCCCAATGACTGAACATCACCGGCATGGTGGAAAGAACCTGCAAAGTGACCCCGCACTCGTCGCACTCCTCCATGCGCTTTTGCGGCGACCAGCAGTTCTCTCGAATTTCACGCTGCCCTTCGCCCTCGATGAGAATCCGCGCACAACAAGGCGCGTAGTGCTCGACGTGCGGAAACCGCGCGTCGCCGTACCGCTCGCGCAGGTCCACCCAACGCTCCGGCAGGATGTGCGTGTGGAGGTCGATCTTCATCGGGCGTGCCGGCAACACGACGGCAGCGTCGACACCGGCGCCGACGGCGGTCAAAACACCTCCGCCTGCCATTGGCCGCCGTGTTCGGGGTTGCCCACCAGGCGCTGGGCGCCCAGGTCGATCCACCAGTCCATCATTTCCAGCGGGATCTGGCCGAGCAGGGTCTGGCGGTTTTCGGGCAGAGCGAGCACCTGGGTGACACAGTCGCGCCCCTGGACCTCGATGCGTGCGGCGGCATATAGGCCCAGCCGGATCGGGCCGGTCACGGTGCGAGATTCCTTGTCCTGCAGGTACGTGAGACCGAGTTGCGCGACGAGCGAGCCGGGCATGCAGAAGAAGGTCGCCCCGGAGTCGACGAGGGCCGGCACTGTCACGCGGCGGACCTGCGTTTCGGCGATTTCGCCCCGCATGGCGCGCTGTCGGTCTTCAAAGTTTTCCACGACGACATCGACGACGATCCGTCCCACGTTCGCGCCTCGCTTGGGTTCGACAACGGATGTGACCATGATAGCACCTCAAGTGCAGTATACCACATCAGGGGCGGCGATCAACCTAGACCCCTCTCACGCTGCCTGCCCCCTCCGTACGCGGCGGGGTTCAGCTTCATTCGCACTTCGCTATTCGACATTCGCCATTCCCCCGTCAACACGACGGCAACATCGACACCGGTCCCGGTTTGGGGACCTTCGTGCCGCACTTCTTGCACGTACGGCGCTCGTCGTCCTTCCAGAATGCCTCCATGATGTCACGGAAGTGATCGACGATGTCCTTGCATGCGAACTTGATGTCGCACACCAGTTCGCCGCACTTCTCGCAATAGAAAACGAGGTGCTCCATTTCCTCCGGCGGGCGGACGCGCTCCACGACGATGCCGATGGTGTCCGGCGGACGCTGCGGCGAGTGCGGAACGTTGGGCGGGATGAAAAACGTGTCGCCTTCGCGGAGTTTGTGGCTGATGGTCTTCCCGCCCTCGCGGGTCTGTACGACGATGTCGCCCTTCACCTGGTAGAAAAACTCCTCGGAATCGGTGATGTGGAAGTCGTTGCGAGCGTTGGGCCCGCCCACGACCATGACGAAGAAGTCCTGGCCTCGGTAGAGGTATTGGTTACCCACCGGCGGCTTGAGAAGGTGGCGATTCTCGTCGATCCAGCGTTTCAAGTTCAGCGGCGCCAACTTGGACATGATCCACTCCTTACGTCCGTTTGCCTAAACCCAACCTTCCCCCTCGACGGGTCGAAGAGAATCTAACGGCAGCGGGCTGTTGCGACAATCCGTGCGTTTCCGCCCTTGCGTAGAGTTGTGAAATGGCCTACCGTCGATGCCCGTTCGGTTGCCGACAACCGATCGGACTGCCAAATTGGCCGAGGGGGATCGCGGGGGTTTTGGCGGAGTGGGGCTGCGTGTCGGCACGCCGTTTGCATGGGTTCTTTTGGCGACGGCCACGTCCCTCGATGGGGGGAGTCGGCGGTCGAAGGTCCTTCACGAGGAGTCGAGTCGATGTCTACGTTGAATCCGTTCACGATCGCACAACAGCAATTGGACGAAGCGGCCAACCGGCTAGGGCTGGACGCGGCCACCCATGAGCTGCTTCGTTGGCCCATGCGCGAGTATCACTTCACGCTTCCCGTGAAAATGGACAACGGCGTGACGCGCATCTTCAAGGGGTACCGCGTGCAATACAACAACGCCCGCGGCCCGACCAAGGGCGGCATCCGCTGGCACCCGGAGGAGACGATCGACACCGTCCGAGCCTTGGCCGCGTGGATGACCTGGAAGACGGCCGTGGTGGACATCCCCCTGGGCGGCGGCAAGGGCGGCATCGTTTGCAATCCCAAGGAGATGTCCAACGGCGAGAAGGAGCGCCTGGCGCGGGCCTACATCCGCGCCGTCGGTCGCGAACTCGGCGTGCACCGCGACGTCCCCGCGCCGGACGTGTACACCACCCCGCAAATCATGGCCTGGATGATGGATGAATACGAGACCATCATGGGCTATTCGCATCCCGGCGTCATCACCGGAAAGCCTCTGCCGGTGGGCGGTTCGGAGGGTCGCGGCGACGCAACGGCCCGAGGCGGCGTCTACATCGTGCGCGAAGCGGCAAAGGCGATGAACCTGAACGTCCAGAACGCATCGTACGCGATTCAGGGTTTCGGCAACGCCGGGCAATTCGCAGCCACGCTCCATCCGGAAATCCTCGGCGGCGGTCGATTGCTCGCCGCTACGGATTCTCGCGGCGGGGTGTTCAACCGCGACGGTCTGGATCCCAAGGCCTTGGTCAAGCACAAGCTCGAAAGCGGGGCGCTGACGGGTTTCCCCGGCGCCAAGCCGATTTCCAACGAAGAACTGTTGGAACTTGAGTGCGACGTCCTCTATCCGGCGGCGCTGGAAGGCGTCATCACCGGAAAAAACGCCGCCAACATCAAAGCCAAAGTCATGTGCGAACTGGCCAACGGCCCGACCACGCCCGAGGCCGACAAGATTCTCTTCGAGAAGGGCGTGTACGTCCTGCCCGACTTCCTGGCCAACGCCGGCGGAGTCACTGTCTCCTACTTCGAGCAGGTGCAGAACACCTACAACTATTACTGGTCGCTTGGAGAAGTACATGCGCAGCTCGACCGCCGTATGACCGTCGCGTTCCAGGCGGTCTACGACATGGCCAAGAAGGTCAAGGTCCACAACCGCCTGGGGGCCTACATGGTCTCCGTCTCCCGCGTGGCCGAGGCCTGCAAGATCCGCGGTTGGGTCTGATCCGAGCCTCGAGTGCAAGCGACGGGCCATAAGAGCATGAGGAATGGCGAGTCTTGAATGGCGAAGGGCCGCGTCCGGTACCCCTCTGGATCCGGATGCGTTGGTCCGCTCGGCGGGAAACTCCCAATCCTGACCTCCTCGGTTCCGCCGCACCGACCTCCCGATCTTCCGCACTCGCCGTCGTACAGTGTCGCTCGAACGGTTATGGGTCCCACTGCGGATGGGTGGGGGCGGCTTTACTCCACCCACCTAGGGGCCCTATCATTTCGACGTACGGACGACCCGGGCTTTCGACCACGGCCAAGCCGCGGACGGAACGCCCCTTTCTTGCGACAGAACTTGGGGGTGTCGGCAGGCCAGCCCGCTGGCGGATTGTCCGGTCGTGGATGGTGGGTGTCCCAAGGGGCTCACATCCCGCTCGCCTCGCTCCGGTGGTGGTCCACCCGGTGCTCCGGGTCAGGGGTGGGAAGGCGGCATCGACCGAGGACGCCGGATACCGAAAGGGGATAGGAATGAGGCGGCTTTTCTTAGGGACAGTGGGGGCCTTCGTGGCCTTGGGGATTGCTGCGGGGGGACCAGCTTCGGCGGCAGACAGAAACGGCAAGACCCTCGACCCGTCAACTCTGCGGATCATCCGGCCTGACACTGTGACCTCGGCGGGCATGACATCATCCCTGCAAGAGGCAACCGCGGGCGAAATCCACCCCACGAATCGACAGCCCAGAGCCCTGTTGCCCGGCGGCATTTCCGGGGTCGCGCCGGGAACCAACGTCTACCGCAATGAGGTCGCCACCATTAGCAGCTACTATGCACCCTGTGCGAGTCAGCGGATCGCGGATGACCTCCAACTTGCCGGGGGGGCTTGTAGCACGGTTTATTACAACTTGGCGGTCTACGGTGACGGGCCGGCGGGCACGTACAACGTAGACACGGCGCTGTGGAACGGGAACCCATGCCTTCCGGAATCCGCGATCATCGCGGGCACCGAAGCCCAATTCACCGTCCCCAACGACCGCAGCGTGTACCTGCTGGAAGCGGGACCGATCGACCCCGCCCTTCCGATCCCCGCGACGGTTTGGATGGCGGCGACTTTCAGCAACAACTCGGCGGGGTGGGTTCTTGCGGGGCAAGCGGAAATCGGGACCACCGCTGATTTTTTCTCGGAGCAGGACTCGGGCGCTCGACCGACCTGTTCACCGACGACTCCGGTTTGCGACTCGTTCCACTTCACGGGCACGAACCCGCCGTGGTCGGGATTCTGGGCGAACATCAATTGCGAGGTGACGGCACCGCCCAACGGGGCTTGTTGCGACGGCACGACCTGCACGCAGACCACGCAGGCGGCGTGCGTGTCGCCCGGCGTCTGGCAAGGGGCGTTTACGACCTGTCAGCCCAACGCTTGCTTGACCGGAGCATGCTGCACCGGGCCGGAGCTTGAAACCTGCGAGGCCACCAACGAACCCGGGTGTCCGTCGGGGCTTTTTCGTCCCGGTGCGACGTGCGAGCCCAACGCTTGCGGGTCGGTGTTCAAAGTATATGAGAACGATTTCTCCACGGGCGTATTCGTGGGCATCTCCGTTGACCCGGACCAAAAATGGGGCGACGACTTAACCCTGGGTCCGGGCGCGCCGTGCAACCTGGTGGCCTATGAGGTTCACTTCGCAGGAGACACCACGGGTCCGGCCACCTTCGACGCCCGCATGGAGCTTTGGACGAACAACGATCGCGGGACGCCCACGCTGGACAACGACGACATTCCGCTGATCCCCATTGCGGGGACGGCGCGAGATTTCCCCGGACGGGCCGCCAATGGCACGCGGCAGCAGTTGCTGGCCGGACCTTTCACGGGCATCCAATTGCCCAAGAAGGTCTGGGTAGTGGTGGATTCCAGCATCGCCAATGCCGGACCGATCTTCGCGGGGCTCGCGGACGTGGGCTTCAGCATCGACGGTTTTGCGGCCTTCAATTTTACGGGCTTTCCGAATGTCTGGACGCCGGAGCTGAACTTCCCGCCCAACGGGTACGATCCGACCAACTGCCCCGGGGCGGACTGCGTCCCGGCGGGCAGCTTCCGCGCCGACGTGTGGTGCGAGGGCAGTCCGCCGTCGGGGGCGTGCTGCAACGACGTCGCGGGGTTGTGCAGCGGTCCGGTTCTTTCCACCAATTGCGAAGGCCGCTGGATCGAAGGCGCGACGTGCGACTCCGATCCCTTTTTCCCCTCCTGCGGAACGCATGCCTGCTGCCATCCCAATCCTCTGAACCCGAACTCCATTGTGTGCCAGGACCTGACCCCGGAGCTGTGCGACGCCCTGGGAGGCAACTCGGCGCCCGGTTTGTTCTGCGTCGACATCACCAGTTGTCCAGGTCCCACGTGCATCAACCGCAACGGCGACTGTTTCGCCAGTCACGCCAACCCGTCCTGCGAGGACGCGTTCTGCTGCGGGAAGGTGTGCGCCGCCGATCCGCGATGCTGTTCGACGACTTGGGATGCGCAGTGCGTGGCCAAGGCTCGACAGGTGTGCTCGACGGATCACTGCGACAGCGCTCTGCCCATCACGGGAACCGGAACCTTCCCGTTCAATAATTCGCTGGCCACCACCGACGGTCCGATTCACCCCGAGTGCGTCAACGCCGGGGGCGACGAGCAGATCACCAAGGACCTGTGGTTCTGTTGGAACTCGACCTGCAACGGAACGACGTTCGTTCGAACGTGCGGCCAAACGGACGTGGATACGAAGATCGCCGTGTACGACGGCTGCGAGTGTCCGCCCAGCCAGGAAGCGCTGCTCGATTGCGGAGATGATCGCTGCGACCTTCAATCCACGGGCGTATTCCCCACCGTCGTGGCACGATCGTACCTCATCCGTTTGGGAAGCTACCCGCAGCAACCCGGGGGCTCGGGCACGATAACTATTAGCTGCGGACCACCGAATCAACTGAACTGTCCGGCGGCGACGGGCGACTGCTGCGCGGACGCCGGAACGGGCGGACAGGCGTGTACGAACGAGGCCTGCTGCGACGCGGTGTGCGGGTGCGATTCCTTCTGCTGTGAGACGGAATGGGACGCGTCCTGCGCGTCCACGGGCTTTGGAGGCAACGGGTGCGGCGCGGACGCGCTTTGCCCCATTCTGTGTGGAAGCTGCCCGACGGGTGTGGTCACGTTTCTCGATCCACCCAATCCGGTGACCGACGCTCGCCGGCCGCATACGGCCCAGAGCACTACTCCGCCGCTAGGGATCGAGCGGCTCAGAGTGGCTGCGCCTGCGGGTGCGGACAACGTCGGTTGCTGGCGGCTTTGTGAGACGGCGGCCACCAGTTCGCCCAACGGCATCGCCGCGATCCACAACGTGGGCGGCGGACAATATGACGTCATCCTGGCACGAGCCATCACCGCGGGAGCGGTGACGAAGGTCACCTACCTGGGGACCAATACGACGATCGTCCTGACCTCGCACCCCTCGAACAGCAACAACGACGGGCTCGCCAACGGGTTGGACATCGTTCATCTGACCGACGCCCTGAATGGTTTCGTCGCTTTGGCGTTCGGACTCTATAGCGGCGACATCGACGGGAGCGGGATGGTCACCGGTGCGGACCTGCTCGAAGCCGGCGGACTGCTCACCGGCCAGGGGCAATACGCGGTCTGGAACGGAACCAGCAAACCGACCACCAACGTCAACTGCCCATAGAAGTCTGGGACGCGCCCCGCACCGATCCGAGCCGGGAGCGCGAGCGAGCGGTGTTGGTGAACGCGCGGCGCTGGGTAGGGGGCCGACTCTGCCTCACCCGCTTTCCGGACCGGCTGGAGGTCCGCCCCCGCCCATTCGACAATCGACAATCGACAATCGACAATCGACAATACGGCCGCGCTGGGCTGCGGCTGGGCAGTCCGCGCCGGAGGTAGATCGAACGATGTTCCATCTCCAAATCCTCTTCATGGCCATCCGCGGCCTGCGCCAGAACCTTGTCCGCTCCGTCCTGGCTACGTTGGGGGTGATCATCGGCGTCGGCGCGGTCGTCTCCGCGGTCTCTATCCTCGAAGGGGCTCAGCGCGACATCCTCGACCGTTTCGAATCCCTCGGGGCCGACCAAGTGATGGTTTTCAACGGCCGCGATGGCCGTTCCCACCGCCGCACCCAAACCAGCTCGCTCCTCCCAGAAGACGCCGATCGCATCGCCGAAGAAAACCCCGACCTCGTCCGCGCCGTCGCTCCGCAGTTCAGCGGCGGTGGGCAGGTCAAGTACTACGAAAAGAACGCCTTCTGCTCGGTCCTCGGCGCCACGGATAGCTACGCCGCCATCAACCAGTACGAAGTCGTCCAAGGTCGCTTTGTCACCCGCGAGGACGTCCGCGGAAACGCCATGATCGTGGTTCTGGGCCACAAGGTCGCCGGAGATCTCTTCGGCGCTCTCCCCGCAGTCGGCAAAACCGTCAAGATCAACGGCAAGAGTTTCATCGTCGTGGGCGTCATGGAGGAGAAAGGGGCCTTGGGCTTCTTCGAGGTCGACAACCAGGTCATCATTCCCTTGGATACGGCCATGGGACGCATGTTCGGACAGCGCTATCTCACCATGCTCGTTACGCAGTGCGTCAGCGCCGAACGCGTCCCCTTCTGCATCGAGCGCGTCAAACGGACCCTGCGCGGCACCCACAAGATCAACGCCGGTGACGAGGACGACTTCACCGTCTTCACCCAGGACCAGTTCAAACAACAGTTGGGCCAGGTCACCCAGATTTTCGCCGTGGTCCTCTACAGCATCGCCGGAATCTCCATCATCGTCGGGGCCATCGGCATCATGAACATCATGCTCGTCTCGGTCACGGAGCGAACGCGGGAGATCGGCGTGCGCATCGCGGTCGGGGCTCGGCGCTTCGACATCCTCAAGCAATTCCTCGCCGAGGCCAGCATCATCAGCTCCATCGGCGGGGGACTGGGCATCGTCTGCGGATGGGCCATCGCCAACTTCCTTAGCGAGTTCACCCAGGTCATTCAGACCTACACTCCGCCCGGGATCATCGCCTTGGCCCTGATGATGGCCGTCCTGGTCGGCATCGTCAGCGGCATCTACCCCGCCATCCGCGCCGCCCAGCTCGACCCCGTCCAGGCGCTACGGTACGAATGAACCGCTGACCCGCGCCAGCCCTCGGACGGGGGCCTTGCGTTGCGACTCGAATCCGCCCCAGCTGACCGTCGTGGCCCGCGGACCCGGTGTATCAACCCCGTAACCTTCATCGAATGGCCGCTTTTCGCGGACCCTCCGCGCTTCGCTTCGCGTTGACGGAAAGTTCGCGGCGCGGATAGACTGCGCCGATGAATCGTGCAATGAAAACGCGCTTCGCTCTCACGGTGTTCGCACTTTGCATCGTCGGTTGCGACGGCAAGCCCGACGCCCCCCCGGTGGCGGGAAAGCTCGCCGGGCAGAACGTGCTGATGATCACGCTGGACACGACGCGGTCCGATCGTCTCGGTTGCTACGGATATGCCCAAGCCAAGACGCCGACCCTCGACGCCCTCGCCGCCCGCGGGACGCTTTTCGAGAACGCCTTCGCCCAGGCCCCGCTGACGCTTCCGTCGCATTGCTCGATGATGACCGGGCGCTACCCGCGCGAGCACGGCGTCCGCGACAATGGCCGCAACGCCCTCGGCACCGACCATCCGGCCCTGGCCGCGATCCTCAAGGAGAAAGGCTACGCCACCGGCGCGTTCGTCGCCTCCTTCGTACTCGACAGCCGTTACGGGCTTGATCGCGGCTTCGACGTCTACAACGACGACATGGGCGAAGCCACTTTCAAGACCCAGCAGCTCGCCTGGCAACAACCTGCCAACGTAGTGGCGGACCGGGCCCTCGAGTGGCTTCCCACCGTCGCCGACCGCCCCTTCTTCGCTTGGGTCCATTTTTACGACGCCCACCATCCTTACGCCCCTCCCGCGGAGTTCCGCGGACCGGACATGCAGCCCTACGACGGCGAGCTGGCCTTCATCGACGCGCAGGTCCGGCGTCTGATGGATTGGCTCGAGGCCTCGCGCCTGACGGACCGTACGGTGGTTTTGGTCGTCGGCGATCACGGCGAGGCGTTCGGCGAGCACGGCGAAAACGGACACTCCAACTTCCTCTACAACGTCAACATCAAGGTCCCCATGATCTTCGCCCACCCCGGCGTCATCCCCGTGGGCAAGCGTCAACCGGCGCTGGTCGAAGTTCTGGACGTGTTTCCGACACTCCTGCAACTCTTCGGATTCGAGCCGCCCAAGACGCTGATGAGTCGTTCGATCGCCGCGGCATTCGGCGGGTCAAAGCTGCCCGACGGCGCGGTTTATTCCGAAAGCAACTTCGTCTACGACTCGTTTGGGTGGGCGGAACAAAGGACGCTGATCACCTCGCGCTGGAAGTACATTTCCACGGCCAGACCCGAATTGTTCGACCGCAGCGCCGACCCCGGTGAAAAAGAAAACCTGATTGCCAAGCAACCCAAGATCGCCGCGAAAATGTTGAGTGATCTCAGGGAGCGCTACGAAACCATGCCCAAAGGCGTCGCCGCCGAGGCGGAGATGGACGAGACCTCGAAGAAAGCCATGATGACCTTCGGATACATGGGTGGTTCCGCGGTTACCGTTGACGAGTTCCTCACCGAGGGTCTCGCGGACCCCAAGGACAAACTGGACACTCTGACCAAGTTCCGCCTGGCCATGGAGATCATCGAAGCCGCCGACCGCCCCGACGAGTTCACGCTGGCCCTGCCATTGCTCAAGAGCCTGGCCACCGAAAACGCTAACGCCCAACTGTTTCATTTCATGCTCGGCTCCTGTTGCTTGCAGTCCAACAAGCCTGAACTCGCCCAACCCGCCTTCGAGGCCGCAATCCGCCTGGATCCCAAGAACCCACAAGGTTATGCCCTCATGGGCGACACCCTGTTGAAGCTCGGACGTTTCGAGGACGCGGCCAAGCACTTCAAGATCGCCTTGGGCCTGGATGACAAGAACGCGGAGGCCCATTTCCGTTATGCCGAGGTTCTGCTTCGCCTGGGACAAAACGAGGAGGCCATGAAGGAGTATCACCGGTCGATCGAGATCCTCCCCACCTTCGCTGCGGCGCACGCCCGACTCGGGGCGTTCCTCAAGCAGTCCGGCCGCTTCAACGAGGCGACCCAACACTTGGAAAAGGCCCTGCACGGTTTCACGGAATCCTTGGCCCGCCGCCCGCGTGATCCCGACCTGCGTACCCGACTCGCCATGGTCTACGAGCAGCAAGGTCGAAACGCCGAGGCCGTCACCGAACTTCGCGAAGCGTTGCGCATCGAACCGCGACACGGCGAAGCCCTGCTCAATCTCGGCGTCCAGCTCGAAGCGGGCGGGGAAGTCGAAGAGGCCGAGGAACTTCTGCATCGGGCCAGCGCCGCTCGGGAGGTCGCCGGCGACGCCTTCCATGGCTTGGCCATCATTCTGAACAAGCGCGGCGACGTGGCTGGGTCATTGGAAATGTACGAAAAGGCCATCTCGGTGAAGCCCGTTCGAGGAAGGACCATCGAAGAACTGACCGGTTACTACCTCGGCCATCGGCGCATCCCCGACGCCATCCGCGTGTTGAAGATCGGCAACGCAAGTATGCCCGAGAACGTGACCATTCTGAACACCCTGGCCAAGTTGTACGCCACGGCGCAGGACGATGGCTCGCGCGACGGGAAAGCCGCTGTTGTTCTGGCAACCAAGGCCGCCCAACTGACCGGCGAACGCGACCCATCCGTCCTTGGCACCCTCGCCGCGTCCTGCGCCGAAGCGGGAGACTTTGCCAAGGCCGTGCAAGTGGCCCGACAGGCGGTCGAACTGGCCGAAAAAGCCGGCAGTCAGGAACTGGTTAAGACCATCCAAGCCCAACTCGACGGCTACCTCAAGAACACCCCCTACCGCGACCCGCGATTTTGACCGTGCATCGTAGCGTCACCCCTTGTAGGTGACGCGGACATGCCTCACGCTCCGCTGGCAAGGTGCGGACCCTCGGCGCCCGGCGTAACCCCTTCGACAACGTCGCATGTTTTCGCGGTCGCGTGGGAGGGCGACCATGCGGTAAGATGACACGCATGGGTCGCAAAACACCGAAGCGAACGCAAGGCAAGCGAGCGCCCAAGCCAAGCTCCACGGCGGAACTGACACGGTCGCTGGAGGCGTACACCAGACTGGTGGAGCTGTGCCACGCCGCGGTGATCTCCGCCGGACCCGACGGCCGCATCCGCTCGTGGAACCCGGCCGCCCAGACCTTGTTCGGATACACCCCAGCGGAGGCCGCCGGACGCGACATCCGAACCCTGGTGCCCGAGGCGTCGCGGGAACGCTTCCTTTCCGCTGTTCACGAACATGTCCGGAGGGTGAAACAAGGACCGTTTCATCGCACCCTGACGGTCAGTGCCCTGCGGAAGGATGGACGTGAAGTTCCTGTGGAGGTGTCGTTGGCTGCGGGAGGTCCGCCCGACGACCGAATCCTCACCGCCGTGGTGCGGGACATCAGTGAGCATCTCGCCGTGGTCGAGAAGCTCAACGACGCCCTGCAACGCCTGCGCTTCCACATCGAGCGCATGCCGCTCGCCTATATCGTCTGGGACACCGACTTTCGGGTGGTGGAATGGAACCCCTCCGCGGAGGCGATCTTCGGCTACACCCGCGACGAGGCTTTGGGGCGACATGCCTACGAGCTGATCGTCCCTAAGGACGCCACTCACGCCGTCGACCAGGTGTGGTCCGATCTTCTCCGTGGAGACACATCCAGTCACTCCGTCAACCCCAACGTGCGCAAGGGCGGTCTGCGTATGACGTGCGAATGGTTCAACACTCCGCTTCGGGATTCCGCCGGACGGATTCACGGCGTGGCGTCGATGGTGCGGGACGTAACCGAGCGCGAGGCGATGGAGGCCCGTATCCGCGACGCTCAGAAGCTCGAAAGCCTCGGCGTATTGGCCGGGGGCATTGCCCACGATTTCAACAATTCGCTCATGGTCATTCTCGGAAACGCGGCGTTGCTGCGGTCGTTCAAGGGTTTGCCGGCCCGCGCTATGGAACACATCGAGCTGATCGAGGAGGCCGGTTCACGCTCCAACCAGCTCATCAAACATCTGCTGGCCTACGCCCGCACCGGTCGACACAACCCTCAGCCCACCGATTTGAACGCGTTGATCCGAGATTCGTACACCTTCGTGCACTCCTCGATCGGCAAGGCTCACGAGTTGATCCTGAGCCTGGGCCGCGACCTGCCGCTCATTCGCGCCGACCGCAGTCAGGTAGAGCAGATCATTCTCAATCTCTGTCTCAACGCCAAACAAGCGATGCCCAGCGGCGGCGATATCACCCTGACGACGGGTCTTCGGACGCTCAGCGGCGGCGAGGCCGGACGCTGCATGCCCTACGACATCAAACCCGGCGACTACCTGGAAATGACCGTGAGTGACACCGGCGTGGGCATGGACGACGCCACCCGCGCTCGGGTCTTCGACCCCTTTTTCACCACCAAGCCCGAGGGACACGGATTGGGTTTGGCGGCCGTGCTGGGAATCCTCCGCCAGCATCAGGGCGCGGTTTGCATCGATTCCCAGCCCGGTCGAGGCACGAAAATGCACGTTTTCTTGCCCGTGCAGCGCCGATCGTCCTAGCCCCTCCCCCGACCCGTCGCGCGTGCGCAGCGAGTCCTCCGCGCGCTCCACAACGGGGTTTCGGTTTCAGCTACGGTTCGGGCTTCGCCGCCGGCGGAGGAGCGGCTGGACTCTGCTCGACGACCAGATCGAGCGCCGCCTGGGGAATGCTGCGAAGCTTGTCGTACGTCCAGGGTTGTGTAAGGCTCAGGTAGGCCATCGAACCGCTCAAGCCCGTCAATCCCAAACAACAGAGGATGAGCAAGGGGGTCACGAGGGCGTGCTGCAAGAGCACCCGCCGCCGATCCTGGCCGGTGACGATCTCGTCGATGGCTTCGAGAATCGGCAGACCCAGACTCCGCCCGACTTGGCTCGAACTTCGGTAGACGTGATCCAGGATTTCCGCCAGGATTACGAACAGCACTCCGGCCGCCATGCCCGCCAGCAGGGATAGCAGCACGACGGTGGCGGCCTTGGGAGACACCGGGGTGCTTCCGCCCCGCGCCGGCTGTCCTTCCGAGAACTGGAGAAGGCGATCCTGCTCGACGGCCTTGATCGCGGGCTCGATGGTGGCGATCGTCGTTTCCACCTGAGCGAGTTTTTGCTTGGCCTTCTGGACATTGCCGATGACTTCGGCGAACTCTTCCTGGCGCTCATAGACCTCATCCTTGGCCCGGTTGATTTCGGCGAGGGCCAGTTCGTTGGTCTTCAGACTGATGTCCACGTCCTTGATCTTCGTCGTCTGGGCGGAGATTTGCACCATCAGACGTCCGCGTTCTCCTTGCCAGACCTGGGGCATGACCATCGCTTCGCTAGGAGCGTGCAAAGGGACCGATCCCGCGAGACCGGACTTGCGATCCTGCTCACGGCGTTCCGCGAGCTTTTCCTCCAGCCGCCGCCGTCCGGACAGCAACTCCTGGATTTCCGGATGCCCGTCGGTCATGCCTCGCGTCTCGCGGAGCCTGGCGACGTTGTGGTGAATTTCCTGAATCTGGGAGAGAAGGTGGAGAGCCTCGGGGGTGAGAAATTCGTGGTCCAGAGTCGGCGAAAGGTCGTCGTCCGTCCTCACCACGACTTGGGCCTCCTCGGCGGCAAGAAGTTGCCGCACGCCGTCGAGTTCGGCGTCATACTCCCGGCGACGAAGGAGAAGCTCGCGGCGTTCGGCCTCGAGCTGGGCGAGTTTTGCGGAGATCGAACCCGGATCCGCGGGATTGACGTGGGGATTCTCGAGCCGCAATCGCGTGTCCTCGCGTTCCGCCCGCATCATCTCCTCGCGGAACTCCGCCGCCTCGCGGAGGAAGTAATCGCGCTGGCTGACCAGGAACAGTTGAATCCACGCCATGGTCCGGCGGATGTAGGTCTTCTTAAGTTGGTCCACGAGGTGGCGGCCGATGGTCGCGTCCGGGCCGGTGTAGGTGATCTTCACGATGTCGATCAGCTCGCTCGGCGAGGTCACCGCGACCGCCAGGCTTCCGCCTAAGGAGCGGGCCAGGGACTCACGCTGCCGCTTCGACTCCTTGGTCAACGAGCCGTCCGCTTCCTGCTCCAAGCCCTTGGGAAGACTGAGCTTCTCGACGACCTCGGTCATGCACTCCACGGAGGTCAGATCGCGGACCATCGTGTTGCGGAAATACTTGAACGACGCCGCTCCCGCGGACATCGGCAGGTTGATCATCACCGGGTCATTGCGAAGCTCGAAGCTGGTCGTGGCGCTGTAGGTGCGCGGAAAGTACAGACTGGCGACAAACGCCCCGCAGGTCACCAGGCAGAAGGGGACGAAGAACATCCAACGATGCTGGGAAAGGAGGCGCAGGGCGTCGTGCAGCGTCCTGCGGATCTCCGCAAAGGGGCGATCGTCATCATAGGCGTTTTCCGCCCGACCGATCGATCCCTGCGGATAGCCCTTGCCCTGGCTGGAACGATCCGAATTCTTGGAGTTCTTGGACATTCAATCCGCCGGGTGAATGCACCGTTCTTCCGTCGCCTAGCCCCACAAGCCGGGCGCAGCGGTGCGGTCTCCGTGCCCGCCACGGCGCCGCCGATAGGGAAGAACCACTAGCGCATTCCCTGCGGGTTTTTCGGACGCCTACTTCGGACCCTTGAGACCAAACCGGCCGCGGCAAAATCGGACCTTGAAAGATGGGTCGAATTATTGGACCGTATACCCTCAGAGATGCGAAATCGGACCCAAACCAACTTGATCCTCATGGGTGCGGCGTTCGTCGTCGGAGCGAGCGGGGCCATTGTGTACTTCCGGGAGCCGACCGAGGTCCTCACTGCCGAGGGCCTTGCGGCGGCCCGAACGCGCTGGCGGAACGCCGTCGTCGGCGCTTACGAACTGCAATACCGCATGCACGGTAGTCAGTACCACCTGCGTGTGAGGCAAGGGCGGGTGGAGGAACTCACTGTCAATGGGGCGCTTCCGACCTCCGCGGACTGGAACGCCTATTCGGTCGAGGGCCTCTTCGATACACTGGCTGCGGAGTTGGACAACCTCGCGGACCCCGCGGGCCCCTTCGCCGGACGGACCCAAACCGTCTTCATGCGCGTCCGCTTCCATCGCGAACTGGGCTATGTCGAACGCTACCTCCGCAGCGCCGCCGGATTCGGCCGCGGGGCGACATTGGAAAGTGTGCGACTTCGGAGGATTGAATAATGACCCGTGTTGATCCAATCGTCGGCGTTTCGGCGCTCATCGTCGCTCTGGGTTGGAGCGGCGGGTGCGTGACACCCTTTCCCGTGCATCATCGGCAGATCCTGAGCTACACGCGCAACGAACAAACTCGCGGCTACGATCCGCCTGCACCTTCGCCCACGCTCGAAGTCGAGTGGCTGGGAACGGCTTGCCACCGGATTCGCTTCGGTGACGCATCGCTGCTGACCGACCCGTTCGTCAGCTACCGCGGGATTTCGCGACTGTTGTTCGGCACGATGCGGTCGAATGAGCGCCTGGTTCGCAGGCTCCTATGCACGCAGCCGAAGCCGGATGCGATCTTGGTCGGGCATTCGCATTGCGACCACATGCTCGACCTTCATGCCGCGCGGCAGCTCTGTGGATGGAGCGATGTGTCCGTCGTTGGAAGCGAGACGACGAAGAATCTCCTGAAGAGTTTCCCGGACGGCGAACCCGAGGCGTTTGACGTTCCCATCCCCGGCGCGAATTGGAAGGCTCTCGCACCCGGCGTCCACTACCGCGCGTTCGCCGCGGAGCACGCGCCTCAAGCGCCGAACCTGCTCTTGTATCCGGGGTACGTCACCGCGCCCCTGCCGAAACCGCCGATACGAGCGGGCGACTATCGGTGCGGAGACACTTATGCCTACCTGTTCAAGCTCACGCAGGGCGACGCGGAGGTTACCGTCTATTTCATGGGGTCGGCGTCGACTCCGCCGATGGGATTTCCGCCGGACGACGTCGGTGCGGTCGACGTCCTGATCCTGTGCGTTCCCGGCTGGAAGAACGTGCGCGGGTATCCGGGCGAGTTCATCACCCGGCTGCAACCGCGACAGGTCATCCTCTCGCACTTCGACAATTTTCTCCAGGAGGGTCGCTGGCCCAAGTGCGTCATCCCCACGGCGGGCTTGAACGGTTTCATCCGCGCGGCGCTGTCGGCGTGTGCCTATCCCCGCTTCGAGAGACTTTGCGTGCCCGATGTGGGCGCGGTCGTTCGCGTGAACAGGTAGCATACGCGCATAGCGCGTACTGTTCGACAAAGAGCGTTCGTGGAACCGTTTCGCGTTCCCTGTCCGTTGGCGTTGCTTGCCGAAACGAACCCAACCCCAGGACGCAAAAGGAACGCGCTTGAAGCGGATTGCGCTTCACCTCCTTCAACTGCCCGGTCACTCGGCTGAACCAGCGATCGAAGAACCCCGGGAACAGCGTTCGAGGATTAGGCCCGGGCGCGCAGCCGTTGTTCGAGTTTCTTGGCCACGTCGAGCGGTACGAGCTTGGCCAGGTGGTCGGAATTGTAGCGTCCGATTTCCACGATCTGTTTGATGAGCGTGCTGGAGGTGAGCATGTGTTGTCCGCTGGTCATCAGGAAAACCGTCTCGATGCCGCCGATGATGAGATTCATGGTTGCGATTTCGAGTTCCGCGTGTAGGTCGACGTTGTCACGGATGCCGCGGAGGATGGCCCGCGCCCCGACCGCACGGGCGTATTCCACGGTCAGCCCGGAGTAGGTCTGCACCTCGATGTTAGCCAAGTGCCGGGTGTTTTCGATCATCATCTGCTTGCGTTCGGCGGGCGTGAAGACGGCCTGCTTGAGCGGGTTCTCGCCCACGGCCACGATCAGCCGGTCGTAGAGGTGCGAGGCGCGCTCGATGATGTCCAAGTGCCCGTTGGTCACGGGGTCGAACATACCCGGGAACACGGCGAGATTCTCGCTTGCAGTCATAATCCGCCCGCGGGACGGGCTGGAGAGCCCTTCCCGCATGGGATTGTATGCCCGTCGCGGCGTTCGTCCATCGACCGCTATTTGACAACCCCCACGGCGCGTCCGATGCTGGCGATGATGAGTTCCGCACCCGTCCAAGCTGCGGCCGTGGACCTCTCCGTCGATCTCGCGGGTATCCGCCTTGCCAACCCCGTGATGACCGCCTCGGGAACCAGCGGCTTTGGTCCGGAGCACGCCCAATACATGGACCTCTGTCGCCTCGGGGCCTTCGTTACCAAGGCCGTTTCCGTCGAGATGCGGAAAGGGAATCCGCCGGAACGTATCGTCGAGACCCGCGGGGGGATGCTCAACGCCATCGGTCTGGCCAACGTGGGCTTGGAGCGCTTCGTCGCCGAAAAAGTTCCGTTTCTGCAGACCGCCGGCTGCCCCGTCATCGTCAACGTCGTCGGGCACAGCGTCGAGGACTACATGTGCGTCTGCCGCTGCCTCGACACCATCGAGTGCGTCTCCGGTTTGGAACTCAACGTCTCCTGTCCCAACGTAGCGGACGGCATGGAGTTCGGCACCGATCCCGCTCGCCTTGCCAAGCTCGTAACCGCCGTGCGCCGCGAGGTGCGACGGGCCAAGCTCATCGTCAAGCTTTCCCCCAACGTCACGGACATTGCGGAAACGGCGCGAGCGGCCATCGACGCCGGGGCGGAGGCTCTCTCGGTCATCAACACGCTCTACGGAATGGCGATCAACGTGGAGACTTGGAAACCGATGCTCGCCAACCGCACCGGGGGTCTCTCCGGTCCGGCCATCAAACCCGTCGCGCTCTACATGGTCAACCGGGTGTACACCAAGGTCGCCAGAGATCGCGGGGTGCCCATCATCGGCATGGGCGGCATCTGCGATTGGCGAGACGCGGTCGAGTTCTTCCTCGCCGGCGCCACGGCCGTGGCAATTGGCACGGCTTTGTTCGTCGATCCCCAGACGCCCATTCACCTCTGCGAGGGGCTCACGGCTTACCTGCAGCGCCGAGGCCTCGCCTCCATCCGCGACCTCATCGGCCAGCTCAAGTAGCGCCGCGGCCCGACCCCAGCGGGGTCGTCTACAGTAGCCGTGGGCAAGTCCGCCTGAGGCGGACGCCGCCCACGGACAGCGAAACCCCAACGGTTCATTCGACCCTGACAGGGTCGCACAAGGCGCCGCCCGTTATGCAACCCTTACAGGGTTGTGGTTTCCTGGCGCGCCTCATTCCGGTGGCGGCGCTGCGCTTGCCACCGGCTACTATAGCGCAGGCTTTCAGCCTGCAACGCGCCGCCCACGGAATCGTAATCGGCAGCCGCGACGATTCATTCGACCCCAGCGGGGTCGTCTACAGTAGCCGTGGGCAGAGCGTAGCGCCGCCCACGGATACGGCGATCATTGATTCATCCGACCCTGAAAGGGTCGCATCCATTTGCGCGGGATAGACGACCCTTCCAGGGTCGTGATCTTCTTGGATCGATCCTATTCGGTGGCGGCGCTTCGCTTGCCACCGGCTACTATAGGGCAGGCTTTCAGCCTGCGACGGCTTGCCACCGGCTACGATAGCGCAGGGTTTCAGCCTGCCACGGCTTGTCCCCGGGACACCCCATGGCCCTCGCATTCGGCGCAAGCCGAAAGGCATTGCGAGGCGGTCCTGTTGTTGCGACTTTGGGGCTTCATGACGCCGTCGGCGTGGCCTCAGCGCGTCGCCGCTCGAACAGCCGCGCCACCCGCAAGCCGATCTCGAAGAGCAGATACATCGGAACGGCGAGGAGCAATTGGTTGAGCACATCGGGCGAGGGAGTCATGACCGCCGAGGCCACGACGGTGCCAAGGATGACGTATCGCCGCGCTCCAGCCATCGTGGCCACGGACGCCAGTCCGCTCCACGAAAGAAAGACCACGACGATCGGCGTCTCGAAGGCCAGCCCAAAGGCCAAGGCCAGGACGAGCACGAAGGAAACGTATTGATCCACGGCGAACTGGCTTTGCATGGCCGGTGACACCGTGCCCGGCTCCAGCGCGATGGACCAAGGGCCCTCGCTCGTTTGGAACATCAATCGCCGCGTCGCAGCATTGATCCAATAGGCGCCTGGCGGAGCGTCCTGCGGATCGCTTCCTACGATGCGGACGCGCTGCGGATCGATTTCCTCCAGTGTGACCGCGGGAACCGGTTCCCGCGCCAGCAGAAGGGACTGCAGCGCCGAGGGGTTGAGATCCGCCGGTCCGAACGCGCGGTTGAAGGTGATGAAGAATTGCAACACCAGCGGCAGCACCAGAAAGTACAAGAACATCACGCCGATGATAAACATCCCCACCGACGACGCGATCACACCCGTGATGAAGCGCCGTTCGCGCGTGTACAGCCCGGTGGCCACGAAGCTCCACAGGTGGTACAGCACCCAAGGCATGGCCACGATCAGGGCGGAGAGGAAACTGATCTTCAAATAGGCCGTGAAGGCGTCCGTCGGGGCAAGGACTTGAAGATTGGGCTGCAACCCGTTGGCGAACTGCACGGTCCACAGGGGTCGGAAAATGATGTCCAGAATCCCGCGGCCGACCATGAGCGTGCCCACCGCCGCGGCCGCGACTCCCCCCAGCGCCCACAACAGCCGCGTGCGCAGCTCATCGAGATGATCGCCGAAGGACATGCGCGTGGATTCGATGACATGCTCTTCCCCGGCGGGTTCAGGAGAGTCAGCTCGCGTGAGGTCGTCCACCATAGCTTGCGGATACTATCGACCCGCAACGACCGTCACCACAATCCGACGGCGCACCGTGCGGGAGGGTGTTTGCATGGGTCCATGTGGGACAGGCTCTCAACCGATGAAACGGCGCCGCGGACAAGTGGAGGCGCTGACACCATGGACTTGCGAGTCGTTTCATCCTTGGTGATCCGCTGTAGGCACGGCGAGCCACCCGGAGGGCGGACGAGCATGACAGGATCGTCCGCCCTCCGGCCGGCGACTCCCCCAGCGATGGAGTGGGTTTGGGTGGTTGGATTTCTCCGATCGGGGTCGGATGAGAAGGCCACAACCCAAGGCCCGAAACGGTCGATAATAGAGCCGTTCACGGGCGGACGGACGTAGGTGTGCATCCGATTCGTGAACCGAGGGTAGCACGCTGGCAGGCCGCCAATCGCCGCCGGAGGCGGAAGATGATTGATGGGGTCGTGGTTGGAGGTTAGTCTTGTGCATCCTCGATGCGAGACGGGCGTTCCGATCCGTCGCAACGGCGGTAAGGTCGGTGCCGTAGGGGAGAGCATCCGAGTCGCGTCATGAATGCCTTGGGCGTCATCGGAATGGCGGATCGCACGGCCTGCGCTGCGGCCATGTCGGAAGCCCCGTCGCGCGCGTCGAGCGTTTCCACACGCTGGACGACGGTGCCCGGCGGTCTGGTCGATGGCGGGGAGATCGTCCTTCTGGCCATCAAGCCTTCCTTGTGGCGACCGGTGTTCGACTCGTCACCGTGGTTGGTGAGCAGCGCGATCTTGTCCGTGGCCCTGCTCTCCATGGGGAAGGCGATTCCCGGTTTGTCGGTGGCGACGACGGCCCAAGTCGTGCTGCTGGTGGGATTGACTCGACTGGCCGTCGCCCTTTTGCGCTGGACGACGACCTGGCACCTGCTCACCAATCGTCGGATTCTCGACGTTCACGGCATCCGGGCGCCCGTCATTCGATCCTGTCTGCTTGTTCACATTCGCAACACCTACGTCAACGTGGCTCCCCTCGAGAAGCTGGCATCGCTGGGGACCATCACCTTCGTCACCGACCAGCCGGACGATCCGCCGCACGTGTGGCGATCGGTGAGTGAACCCGACGAGGTCCACCTCAAGATTCGTCGGGCGATCGAAAACGCCATCGACCAATACGGCATGTAACGCCCTTACCCGATCCGCTGCCCGAAAGAGAACTCGACGATGTTGCCGTCGGGATCGGGCACCCCGCAGTAGTAGCCGACCACCGGTCCGGCATCGACTGGCGGCCAGTGGTTGGTCAGACCGTCGTCCGTGGCCTTGGAATGCGCCGCGTCCACCTCCGCCCGCGAGTCCACGGCCATTCCGATATGTTGCCACGGCGGCTGGCGGTTCACCTCGTAGGGCTCTTCCAACAGAACAATCACGAACTTGGGCGGGTCCTCGCCCCATCCCAACCAGGCCACGTGAATGCCGTGCTCTTGCCGCTCGTGGACGACGCGCATGCCGCAATAGCGTCGGTAGAACGCGATGGATCGTTCTAGGCTGCGGACTTGCAGTGCCACGTGCGTACACTTCATCGAAATGCCCCGGCGCATGGCTTCATGGCGAATGGACGGTTTGCAAGGCGGATTCGACGGGCGTGGGACACCCCCGCATTACATCATGCAGCCGATCAAAGACAAGCTCGGCAATTAGGGCGTGGACGGACTCGTTGGCGTGGGGGTCGAAGCGGTTCACCACGAGATCCGAGGGGTTTCGCCCCGAGAGCGGTTCGGTGAGGTCCACGGGTACCACGCCCTCGGCCTCAAAAAAATCCGCCACTTGGGCGGTCCACAGATGAGAGGAAGACACGTCCAGAAGATTGGGAATGATGACCGCGACGACGGTCGGCGTGTGATCCTGGTAGGCACGCACCAAATCGTGTAGGTCCGCGCGATGTGCGTCCCACACCGCGGGAGTCTGGTAGCACGCCTTCACGTAATTCCAGTACTCGGTGGACGCGGCATCCGTGAACCAGTTCCGCGTTCGCCAATAGATCAAGTTCGGCAGGTGGAAATTCTCGATCGCCGGTTTGAGCCAACCCGCGGCGCGATCACGCGAACTCCGTGGGACGGTCAGTGCTTGCTGCTCCGCCGCGCGATCGGCGTCGTTGAGGCAATACGTGTGGACGACCGCGTCGGGTGGATAGGGAAACCGCGAAACGGCGTCGCGTTGGCGGCGGGTGTCCCACCCAGGCTTGGCGATGTTGAACACTTTCCAATGCGGCCCCAACTTTTCCGCGAGACGGTCGGAGAAGCGGTCCGCCGGGTTGGCGATCCCCCATCCGGCGGCGTAGGAATCTCCGACCACCCACACCACCCGTTTTCCTACCAAGTCGCCCGCCACCGGCTCGTGATCTCGATAGCCGAAGGAGTTGATCGGATGCCAGTATTTGTCGAGCCACCGCTGGGATGCCAGAGTCGTACCCGCCCCGTTCGATTCGGCGAAGAACATCCCCAGTGCGACTTCCACGAAAACCAGGACGAGGATGAGACACGCCGTTGCGGTGATCGCGCGCATTAAGGCGTCCTTCCGAGCCCGTAGCAAAAGTGGCGGATCTCGCCTGCGCCGAAAGACAAAGGCCGCCCCGAGCAGCGCGGACGCCGCCGTGGTGGCGATCAACAGAACTAGCACTCTTATCGTCATGATCTTGTCCAACGATTCGGGCGGTCCACACAACCGCCCTCGGTCCCCCGCGGATATCGGTCAGGGCAAGGCCCCGCCGTACCACGCTGTACAAAACCGCTCGCCGGCATACCAGGACCCCGTTGCGGTCCGGTTCGGGTCGGCGTAGGCTTCTCGCAGAACAAGGCGCGGAAAACAGGGGTCGGCAACCCGCCGAAGGTGCGAAAAAGGAGGTCTGAAATGACAAGCCTGAACCGTCGTGAAGCGCTGGGGAGTCTTGGGACTTTGGTGGCTGCGGGCGGGTGGATCGGACTAGTGCCGGGCGAGACACTCGCTCAGGCCGGTGGATCGGGGGGCACGGCTCCCGCGACGCCCACGGCGGGGCCCAGCGAGTACAAACTCCCGCCTCTCCCCTACCCGGCCGATGCCCTCGAACCCCACATCGACGCCCAAACCATGAACCTTCATCACGACAAGCACCATGACGGCTACGTGAAGGGATTGAACGCCGCGATCTCCAAACTGGAGGCGGCGCGGCAGGGCGGTGCGAGCAGTGCGGGTCTAGATACGATTCGTGACCTGACCGATTCGCTGGCCTTCAACGGCTCCGGGCACGTGCTGCATTGCGTGTTCTGGGAGAACATGAAAAAGGGCGGAGGCGGCGAGGCCAAGGGGGCGATCGGCAAACAGATTGCCGCCGATTTCGGAAACTTCGCCAACTTCCAGGCCCATTTCTCCACGGCCGCCAAGAGAGTTCAAGGCAGCGGCTGGGGCGTGCTGGCGTGGGAGCCGTTGAGCGCGCGGTTGATCGTGCTGGGGGCCGAGAAACACCAGAACCTCACCATGTTCGGATGCGTCCCGGTCCTGGTGCTCGACGTGTGGGAGCACGCCTACTACCTGAAATATCAGAACAACCGCGGCGGGTACGTGGACGCATTCTGGAACGTCGTCAACTGGGACAACGTGGAGTCGCGGTTGTCGGCGGCGATGAAACTGACGGCGTGAAAAGCTACACGGGCAAGAACATCCGCATCCTTCGGGAGCTGATGACCCTCCCGACGGCGCCGTTCGCGGAGCACGCGGTCATCGATTACGTCGAGCGCTTTTGCCGCAAGCGCCGTGGCGTGACCCTCACCCGCGACCGCGCGGGAAACGTGCTGGTGCGGGTGCGGAAGAGATCGCGCAGTGTCAAGCGGCCGGTGTGCATCACCGCCCATCTCGACCACCCCGGTTTCGTGGCCGATCGCATGCAAGTGCCGGGCTACCTTCACGCTTTCTGGCGCGGCGGGGTTCCGCCGGAATACTTCGTGCGCGGCAAAGTTCGGTTTTTCGTGGGGAAAACGTGGGTTCGCGGGGTGATCCGATCGGCCTCCGTCGTTCACCGTGACGGCCAATCGCGGGTGGAGACGGTCGTCGTCAAGGTGCCCAAGGATGTCCCCTCGGGGGCGGTCGGCATGTGGGATTTTCCCGACCCCGTCGTTCGCGGCTCGCGGATTTTTTCTCGCGGATGCGACGATCTCGCCGGGGCGGCGGCGATGCTTTGTGCCATCGACGACCTGTCGCGCGGCGCGGGAAGTTGCGACGCCTATTTTCTCTTCACCCGCGCCGAGGAAGTCGGTTTCATCGGAGCCATGGCCGCCTGCCGCTTGCGCACCATCCCCGCGAAGTGCTTCGTGGTGGCCATGGAAACCAGCTCCGAACGGCCCTTCGCCAAAATGGGCGACGGACCGATCCTGCGGGTGGGCGACCGGGCCAGCACCTTCACCCATCCGGTGACGGCCCACTGTCACCGCATCGCCCGCGAGCTGGCCCGCGACGATGCGAGTTTCAAGTTTCAACGAAAACTGATGGACGGCGGCACCTGCGAATCGTCGGCCTATTGCGCTCTGGGGTACGACGCCACCGGCATCTGCATCGCCCTGGGCAACTATCACAACGTCGACGCCGAGCGCCGCAAGCTCGCCCCCGAATACGTGGACCTCGACGATTTCGCCAACGTGGTCAAATGGTTCGTCGCCATCGCCCGATCCCCGCACGCCTATTCCAACCGCGACACGGTGTTGGATGAACAACTGAGCAAGCTGGAGGCGCGGTACAAGTCGCTTCTCCGCCGTTCGACCGGTCGGGCGTGTTAGAAAAACTTTCGGAATTATCCCGCTGATTCAGGAATCCAATTCGCTCGCAAAATATCAGAGCCCCTCAAGCCCATAGCAACCACCTTTTGCGAGCGGACAGCCTGGCGGCCACCGCGACCGCAATAAACCGGAGCGATACAAGTGATTGCGCCGTCGTGTGTTACAGGCAATTCTTTGGCCTCGTTAGACTGGTGGTGGGCGCTGCCCTGTACGACGACATAAACAAATTGTTTATGGCGAATATTTGCGTATTGTAAACACTTATGGGACAATCACTTACGAAATAGCTGTTCACTGCACTGAAACATAAAGCTTGACGGCTGGCGTGGAGTTGTTCTAATGCCACGACGCTAGGAGCTGTAAGAAGCAGCCCTAACGCGGAGCGAACGACATGGCTGGATCGTACAAACTTCACATCAAGCTCGGTGACGCCGAGTTCTCGGCGGAAGGACCGGAAGCTTCCGTTAAGGAACAGTTTGAGTCCTTTAGGACGCTCTTGTCCGCCAAGTCGGTGGCGAGCCCTGATGCGCCACCAAGGAAGGAGAATCCCCCAAACCAATCGCAGGAGGCGACGGATCGGCTAAGGAGGGTCTTTACCGCAAGCGAAGATGAGACAGTGGTGTCTCTCAAGATACTGCCACGCGGCGACACAGGCGAGCCCGATGCTTTGCTTTTGCTACTGTATGGGTTTCGCTTTCTTGGCCCAAAGGTCACGGACGTTCTTGCCGGAACCTTGATGAAAGCGGCGGCGACTTCAGGCCTCCGACTTGCCCGGATCGACCGCGTGATCTCGGTTCACGGGGCATTCGTCACCGAAGGTGGAGCGAAGCGAGGCAAGCGATATGGACTGAACAACCAAGGCGTCAACCGTGCAGAAGAGATCATCAAGCAACTTGATGTCTAGAAACGAGGCGCGGCCGTCAGAAGCCACCTCACCCAAGCCCGATTCGCGAAGCGCGCAAATGGGGCTGAGAACGTTCATGCGCAAGGGGTCAAGGGCGGAATCACCAACGCGGTCATCGCCGATCGCGGATGTCCTGGGACACGCCGACCGAGAGGCAAGTCTCGGCGGCGTTTGGGGGTCCAAACCGCTCAGGAGCGGCGTCCAAAACCGTTGTGATCCGTCCTGACCCTCTTGACCGTTCCGGAGAGCGCCTGGGATGCAATCCCAAACGCTCCGAGCCCGGGTCTAAACCGTAAAGCCACAGACTCAGCACGCAGCCCATATCTTATCGTCGCGTTTGGCTTCCGGTCAAGATATGCTGATCGGAGGCAATCATGCATCCCGAGGCGCCTACCCTGATTGAGTTCACCCAGCATTACGACACACACCAGAAGGGGCTTGTGAGGTTGGAATCGCTCCGATTCGCGGGCCGCATCTATCCCACTTGGGCCGAGTCAGCAATGCCGCCGCTGGGCGATTCGCCGTTCAGTAAGTTCTCGTACACCCGCGCGTGCTGCTCGACGTTGCGGCGCAGGCCGAAGACTTCGTAGGCCTGTCCGCGGGCGGTTTCTTGGGTCCGCCTTTGAGACTCCCGATCGCGCAGAAGTTTGACGATGGGGATGGCGGGGGTGTGGTCGGCGGGCGGTTTGAAAAGAAGGCCGTTGACTTTGTGGGCGATGAGTTCGGCGATCGCGGGGACGGCGGAGCCGATGACGGACACATTCGCGGCCATGGCCCAGGCGATCGCCGTGGTCGGCACGTCGCCGCGCGGAGCGAGCAAAAGGACATCACTCACCGCGAGCAGTTGCTCGAACGGATAACGATCGCCTGTAGCAAGGAGCGGCGGCGGATCGGGCAGCGTACGCATGAACCGCGCGATGCGTTCTTGTTCTTTGGAAAAACCCGCAACAAGGATGCGCACCTTCGCGCCCAGATCGTGCAACAGGACCGTCGCCCAAAAAGCCTCGAATCCGCCGCTCTCACGGGTCACGGGTTCGGGAAGGAGGCAAAGGACTTCGCCCGCCCGCACGCCGAATTCCTGGCGAAGTCCGCCGCGGCGAACGCGGGTAAGCAAAGCGAAGTCCACGCCGGGGCGGATCACGACGCACTGTTCGGCCGGCACGCCGTGCTCGATGAGTCTTCGGCGGACGATCTCGCAACTGCACACTACGGCGAAGCGCGGCGATTGCGCGAGGGTGCGGAGGAGCTTGGCGTGGCGCGTGGCGAGGAGCGGGTCGAACAGTTCGAGCACCACCGGGCAGTCCGTTGCGGAGCAGGCCGTCGCCGCGGCGTCCATTCCCCAGGCGTGAATCAACTCAATGCCCGCCGCCTTCACCCATCGCGTCAACGACGGACCGGCCAGGGCTTGAACCGCAAACGGGGAATGCAAACGGCGAATCGGGCGACCCAGAGCCTTGATCTCGGCCTGCGGCGGTTCGCCGAGCGCCGCGATCATCTGCGGCCCGTTCGACATTCGATCCAGGAGCGTGGAAACGCCGACCCGCTGTTCCCAGCCCATCGAGGCGTCCAACAAGTGACAGGTGCGTGGCATGCGGCGGAGACCGAAACAAGGCCCGGCCGGGTCAGAAGCGGTCCTCGAAACCGTGCAACTGATGATCGTGAAAGAGCCGGGCGACTTGGACGGCGAGCTTGGCGGAAAGCTCCTTGCAAATCTCATCCTTCGACTTCGCCGCAACCACGGCCGCACCGGTCATTTTCACATTCAGGTATTGTCCCTCGATGCTCTCCGGCCAGGAGCGCACTTTCCGCCGTTCCTTCTTTTCGGTCGGGTTGACGACCTTCACCGTCGCCGCGAGATAGGCGGCGTTGCCCGCGTCGACGATCATCTCTTCGGCCAGGAAATCCTGAATCTCGATCCAGATGACCTGCGCGGCGCCGGCCAACTCGCCGATTTCTCTGCAGCTTCGACCATTGAAGTCGGGAAGCGTTTGGCGGAGGGTCTGCTCGGTCTCCAAAGGCACGATTCGTTTGGCCGATTCCGTGCGGAGCAATTCCTGGCCCACGTCGTCCCAGATGTACCGTCGCGCCGCGGGCCAGTCGATGCGTTCATCCGCGTCGTCGATGAGGACCATCACCGAGCCCTCGGTGAGACGGAACTTGGCGTCGACGCGTTGACTGCATGCGCCCAGGCCTCCCAGCAAGAGAACCATCAGCACCCCGACGGCGCGCTTCGGCACGAGGTCCGAACCTCGACGCTCAAGCCCTCTGTTACAACTGCACGGTGTGTTCATAGAATTTTCGGGCCACCTGTTCGGCGAATTTTCGATAGGTCGCCTCGCGGATGAGGGGGGCGTTGGTCGCCGTGAGCGGGACGGGAGAATCGTCGGGGTGGACGCACTTTACGGGGGTCAATTCGTATCGGCGCTGCTCGTCGCGTCCGGCGCGAACGTCGTGGACCGTGACCGAAGCCTGGATGCGGCCGCGGAGGAACTGCGGGGCCTGAGGATCACGAATCTGAAACTCGAGCAGTTCCATGTAGACCACGTAGTCCGTTTGGAATTGCCGTCCCACGGCGTAGGGGTCGATCTGGGCATCGAGGTTCTTCTGCAAGAACTCCTCGACGTCCCGCGGGTCAACCACGTCGATGCCCATTTCTCGCCCGTTGAATTCCGCGAAGAGCTTGTCGCCCACGTAGGTGGCCAGCTCGAAACGGGCGAAGCGATAGTCGAAGAGCGTCGAAGGCTCGGTCCAGACCAGAATGGCCACTCGCTTGCCCGCGAGCTTGTCGAACTCCGGAGCGACTTTCTTCGTCGGTTCCATGACGAAGACCAAAGGGGTGAGGAGATTGCAGCCGGCGCTCAACAAGGACAAGAGCGCGAGTGCACGGGAAGTCCGAACGAATACGGAGGCCATAGGTCCAACTCCGTCCGGCCGGCGGGGCGAAAACGCCGCGCGAACCGGAAGCTCGCCGCCGAGCATATCGCATTTGCGGGTCATCCGCCAGTCAGAGGAATCCACATCGTCCATACCTTGTATCCCCAGCTTGCCAGCCAGGCCCCCAGGCAGAGCGCAATGGCTCGCGTGGAGCGGAGTCGGTCCCACCCCAACGCCGGCCAACGTCCGCGAACGAGCGTTGTGCAAGCAAGGGCGGCGGTCGCGGCGGTTGCCAAGGCGAGTGCGAATCCGAAAGGCTGGGCGAGGACGGCTGCCTTGAAGTGGCCGCGGACGGTGTGGGCGAAGGCGGTGCTTATGCCGCACGTCGGACAGGGTACACCCCACCTCACGGCCAGCGGACAGGGAGGAAAACCGGGCAGGTTCAACTGTTCGTGCGTACCGAATCCCCGCGGGTCGGGCTGCAACCGCGCTGAAACCAACCACACACACGCGGACGCCGCCAGGACGCCGGATGCGACAAGTCGATGACGAAATGCTCCATCCATATGGCCGTCCGTCATCGGGTCGCGGATCGGAATCCGTCGATGCCGCGCCGCGGTTTGACGCCCCGGACCCTTGCGGCGAGTCTATCGCGGATGACCCCGCTGCAGTTTACTCGAAACATCCGCTCCCTCAACCGTCTGCGGCAGATCGCCACGGTTCTGACCCGCCACGGGTTCGGGCACGTGGTCACGCGGATGAACCTGGGGCGCTTCGTTCCCTTGTGGATGTTGCGGCGGCCCGCCTCCGCGCCCGGCGGCGAATCGTCGGAGACTTCCGTGGGTCGGCGGTTCACGCTGGTGGCGGCGGAACTGGGACCGACGTTCGTCAAGCTCGGGCAGATGCTGAGCATGCGGCCCGACATCGTGCCCCCGCAGGTGTTGAAGGAACTCCGCACGCTGCAGGATGAAGTGCCGCCCTTTGACAACGCTCTGGCACTCGAAACGATCGCGCAGGAACTCCATCGACCGGTCAGCGAGTGCTTCTCGGCTTTCGATGAGCAGCCGATGGCCAGCGCCTCCATCGGACAGGTGTATCGCGCCAAAGGGAAAAAGGGCGAGGAGCTGGTGGTCAAAGTTCGCCGCCCGGGGATCGAGACGACGATTCGGCTGGACATGCAGCTTTTGCACTCGTTGGCGGGTTCGCTGGAAGCGTTGGTTCCTGAATCGCGGCCCTATCGTCCGACGACGATCGTGGCGGAACTGGAACAGGCGCTGACCCGCGAACTGGATTACATTCACGAGGCCTCGACCACCTCGCGGTTCGCGGAGGCTTTCGCCGAGATGCCCGGCGTCCGCATTCCTCGGGTGCATTGGGACCTTTGCGGATCGCGGGTGCTGACACTCGAGGCTCTGCCGGGGCGGAGCCTGGAGCAGTGTCTGTCCGGCGAGCCGTCGGCGGAGTTCGACCGGCCTTTGATCGCCCGGCGCTTGGCCGATTGTTTCCTCAAGCAGGCGTTCGAGGTGGGGATGTTCCACGCCGATCCGCATCCGGGAAACTTGCTCATCGCCGCGCCGGCCACGGTCGGGCTGATCGACTTCGGGCAAGTGGGGACGATCACCGACGAGTGGATGACGGAGCTCCTGGTGATGGTTCTGGCGTGCGTGAATCACGAAGTGGGCGTGGTGATCGATGCCCTCGCGGACATGGGGGCGTTCCGGCCGGAGACGGATCGGGGAAACCTGGAACGCGCCCTGCAGGTGCTCTTGGACAAGTACTACGGGCTGCCGATCAAGCGCTTCGACTTGGCGGTCCTCTTGACCGAGTTCTCGGAGATCATTCGCCGCAACGACGTGGTGGTCCCGCGGGATTTGCTGCTCCTCACCAAGGCGTTCGCCACGGTGGCGGGGATCACGGCGCGGTTGGATCCGGAGCTGGACCTGCTGGAACTGCTCCGCCCGCGGCTCAAGCAGGCCCTGGGTGAGCGTTTGTCGCCCTCGCGGGTCGCGCGTGGAACGGTGCTGCTGGGCTGGCACTTATTGAGCATCGCCCGGCAAGCGCCGGTGCAGTTGCGTCAAGCCATGCGGCGTTTAGCCGCGGGCGGATGGCAGCTGAACGTTCGCCACGAGAACCTCGACCGCCTGATCGCGGAGTTGGATCGATCCGGCAACCGTCTGGCCTTCTCGGTGGTCATTGCCGCGATCATCGTGGGCAGCTCGGTGGTGGTCAGCGCCAACACGCAGATGAAGGTGCTCGGACTGGACGTGCAAACGCTGGGTATGGTCGGGTACCTGTTCGCGGGGGTGTTGGGATTGGGATTGAGCTGGGCGATTTTTCGCAGCGGGAGACTCCACTGACGCGTCCAGCGTCACCCCTCGTCGGTGCCTAAGTCTGACACCACGGATGTGGGCGGCGCTACCGTTTGGGCGCGCTTCGACGACGTGTCGGGATCGGCGCTCAGAATCGCGCTCAGCTCCCGAACGGCGGCCTCGATTTGGGCCACGACCTGCTCGATCCGATTGCGATGCCATGCGTCGTCGAGGGGCGGGGGGCGGGGCGTCTTGTCTGATGCCAGTGCTTGGGCACCTTTCGGACCGCCGTTGTCCCTCGCCGTTGCGGACGCGGCGAGTTGCGTCGCTTTCGCCAGTTCCGCCTCGGCGGCGGCGAGAGCATCCTCGAGGGACAGGGTCTCGGCCGGCGGCTCGGGCGTGATGTCGGATGCCAGCGAGATGGCTCCGCTCTCGACCGCTTCCTGCACGATGTTCTCGGCTTGCTCGTTGACCACCGACATGACGATCTCGTTGCGCACGTCGCCGAATTCTCGATCGACGATGGTGACCATTTGCTCGACGACCGGTTGCTGGGCGTCACGGACGATTTGCTGAAGTTCGGCGCGCTGCTGGGGCGAATACTTCGCTTCCGCCAAGGGGATGGAGCGGACGGCGGAGGAGGCCAGGCGGCGGCGGATGCGGCGAAGCAGCTCCAGTTCGGTCCGAATTTCGCGGAGCTGCTCGAACGAGTCGGCGGTGGCGCGAACGAGGCGTCCTTCTCGAGGAATGGTGAAGGTCCGAGGGAACTGCGCGGACTCGGCTTGCCCGGTACCCAGCGCCAAAACGCCACCCCAACGGTAACCGCGTCGTCTACTCCGACCGGCGCGCGTGTGCCGGTCCTGGACCACGTTCTTCCCTTCGGCGTTTGGAGGTCCAAGGTTCATTACGGGTCGTCGCGGGGATCTGGCGGGGGCGGATCGACGGATCAGCGACGTGGTTGGGGCGGCTGCGATCGGGTAGATTCGCGGTCGCGGCGGGTCCGATAGCTTGTTCGCGGTGCAAAGGCATTGGCACGCTTGAAACGGAACGGTCCGGGAATGATGGAACGGTGGGCGCGTAGCGTCGTTCGACATGCGTGGAGATGGATCGCGGCCTGGGTCGTGGCCGCGGCGGTCATTTGGGGACCGGCGCCGCGCATTCCGAACCTCCTGGAAGATGACGCTACGGGGTTCTTGCCGGCGGAGATGCCGTCGCAACGGGCGTGGGCGCGGCTCAAGGCGGAGTTTCCGGATTCGGCGGCGGGGAGCCGGGCGGCGGTCGTGTTCGCACGCGAGGGCGGGCTTACGCCGGAGGATGAGCGGTATGTCAATTCGGTGGCACGAGCACTCACGGATCAGTCGGCGACGTGGCACTGGCGGGTGCGGGCGGTCGAGGTTTCGCCGCATCTGCAACCCATTCTCGAAAGCCGGGACGGCTGCGCGGCCGTGATCGCCGTCGATTTGCCCGCGGAGATGCTCACGCATAGTTCCGTGCGGCGGGTGCGTGAAATCAAGCGCGAGCTGGCGGCGCGGGCGACGCCGGGGGGATTGCAAGTCGAGGTTTCGGGCAACGCGGCGATAGGCGAGCTGTTGGACGCCAACGCCAAGCGAGATGTCGATCGCACGACACTGTGGGCGGTCGGCGCGGTGACGGTGATTCTCGCACTGACCTATCGTTCATTGTTGGCGACGCTCTTGCCGCTGGTCACGATCGGGGCGGCGCTGTTGGTTTCGCTGGGAACGATCGGTTGGGCGGCGTCGTGGGGCTGGCCCATCAACGGGTTGGTGGAGATGTTCGTCATCGTGCTCGTGGTGGGCGCGGGGGTGGACTACTGTTTGTTTGTGTTCTCGCGTTTTCGCGAGGAATGGGCGGCGGGAGAAGGCGCGGCGCGGGCGGTCGTGGAGTCTTCGACGGCCCATGCGGGTCCGGCGATTTTGGCGAGCGCCGGGACCAACGCCCTGGGATTGGCGACGTTGGCGTTGGCGCGGAACCGCGACCTGTATACGTCGGGAGTCACGATTGCGTTTTCGCTGGCCATCGCGGCGCTGGCCGTCTTGAGCCTCACCCCGGCACTGATGCGCGTGGCGGGCGGGAGGCTGATCTCGTTGCGGGCGAGCCATCGGGTTGTGGGGCAACGCGACAGCGCCATCTGGCGATGGGCGGGGTGGGCGGCGACGCGGTTTCCGGTCGTGGTGATCGTGGTGGTTTCCGCGGTGCTGGTCCCGGCGGCGGTGTTGGGTTGGAGAACGCCGTTTCTCTATGATTCGTATGCGGAATTCCCGCCGGAATCGGGGTTCGTGCGTGGGGCGCGGTTGTATCAGAAGCACTTCTTCGGGGGTCAGGGTGTCAGTGAAATGACACTGGTGTTGACGACGCCGCACGATTTGCGAGAGCCCGCGGCGCTGGAGGCCTTGCGGAAGGGAATGGACGGGGTCGCGGCAGGATTGCGGAGCGAGGTTCCGGTGGTGTATCAGCGGGATTTGCAAGACCCGCTGGGGCAGGTGCGCACGGAGGAGTCGGGGTCGGCCTCGGCCCTGACGCGGCTGTTGGTCGGGCCGCTTGCACAGCGGCTGGCCTTCGACGCATACATTGGACAGAGCGGGCGTTCGACGCGGATTGATCTTGGGGTGCGCGTCGAGCCGCGGAGCGTCGCGGCGATGGCGCTCGTGGAGCGTATTCGGGCAAGCGTGGAGCGCTTGCTGGAAGGCTTCGCGGGCGGGCAGGTGGGCGTGGAAGTGGCGGGCGAGGCGGCGACGTATGCGGACATGCGGGCCTTGCGCACCCGCGATTTTCGAGTGATCGCCGCGGCTGCGTGCGGGTTGATCTTCTTGATTCTCGTGGCCCTGGTCCGCTCACCGACCCAGGCTGCAATTTTGGTTGCGGCTACGTTTGTCACCTACCTGTCCACGCTGGGGGCGACGCGGATGATCGTGGGGGCGGTTTGGGGATTGCCGGGGTTGAGTTGGCAGATCGACTTTCTGCTGTTTGTCATCATCATGAGCCTGGGGCAGGACTACAACATTTTCGTGGTGGCGAGGATTCACGAGGAGATGCGCTCTCGCCCGCCTCGGGAGGCGATCGAAGCGGCGATCCGGCGGACCGGCGGTGTGGTGAGCAGTTGCGGGATCATCATGGCAGCGACGTTCGCTTCGATGTTCTCGGGGTCGCTGCTGGTGCTGAAGGAGTTCGCGATCGCGCTTCCGCTGGGGATTTTGGTGGACACTTTCCTGGTCCGGCCGTTGCTGGTTCCGGCGGTGCTCCTTCTGCTGGTCGGTCGGCGGGGTCGGGCGGTCTTATAGAAACATCACCTTTCGACCCTCACCCCCTGCCCCTCTCCCGCGTGGAAAGGGGGGAGGGTTGGGGTCGCGGACCGGGAACTTGAAGTCCATGGCAATCCGCCGTGGGCGGATTCGCCGTCGGGGCGAAGAAGTGGTCGAATCGCCGTTCCACCCACGTCCTCTGCCCTTTTGGAGGTATGATCCAGCATCGGGGATGTGGGCTTTGGGAGTGCGATCTGAGGGATGTTCACGGGAATCGTGGAATCGACGGGGACCATCGTGGAGACCCGCGTTGCGGCGGGCGGGCGGCGAGTCCGCGTGGACGTCGGGTCGATGGCCGGCGAATGCCGCGGCGGGGATAGCGTCTGTATTCAGGGGGTCTGCCTGACGGTCGCGGGCGCGGAGGGAACGACGCTTGTGTTCGATGTGGTTCGAGAAACCTTAGACCGCACGACGCTGGGGCGAAAGGAAGTCGGCGATCGCGTGAACCTGGAGCGATCCCTGCGGGTGGGGGATCGGCTCGACGGGCACATTGTCCAGGGACATATCGACGGGCGTGCGGTGGTGGAGGGTATGACCGTCGTCGGCGGCGACCACGTAGTTCGGTTCTGCGCTGATGAGAACCTGTCGCCGTATCTCATTCCCAAGGGTTCGATCGCGTTGGACGGCGTGTCGCTGACCCTGGTCGAGCCGCGCGAGCGGAGGTTTTCCGTGGCGCTTATTCCGACGACATTGGAGAGGACGACGTTGGGTTCGCTGCGGGTGGGCGACGAAGTGAACGTGGAGACGGATTTCATGGTGCGGACGATCGTTCATCGCCTGGATGAGATATCGTGCGGGAATCGGGTCACAACGGCGAAGGCGGGTTTGGCATGAGTTTGGGGGCGCCGGCTGGATCGTCTTCGGTTGGGAATGGGAACGGTAAACCGCTCATCGCGGTGACGATGGGCGACCCCAGCGGGATTGGCGCGGAGGTGACGGTCAAGGCGCTGGCGGACCCGGAGGTCCGCGGCATGGGACGGTTTGCTATTTACGGCGTCGCGGAGGTGCTGGAGGCGGCGGCGGATGCGGCGGGGATTCGGCCCTATTGGTTTCGTGTGGGCGCGGGCCACCCGTTGCGCGTGGACAGCGGCGTGGTCGTGGTGGACTTTGAACAATACGCGGCGGGGTTGTGGGTGAATGCCCGACCGACGGTGGAGGGCGGACGGGCGTCACTGGGGTTTTTCGAGGCGGCGATCGAGGCGGCTCGCGGGGGAAGCGTCGATGCGATCGTGACCGGGCCGATCCATAAGGTGAGTTGGAAACTGGCGGGGTGCCGATTCCCGGGGCACACGGAAAAAATCGCCGAGGCGTTCAAGGTCAAGCGTTTTACGATGGCGTTCATGGGCGGCGGGTTGCGGGTGGCGCTGGCCAGCGGGCATGTGGGGCTATTCGAGCTTCGCAATCAGTTCACCATCGGACTGGTGTTTCAGCCCATTGACTTGCTGCACGAGGCGTTGCGGGGTTGGTTGGGGATCGAGCATCCGCGGATCGCGGTGGCGGGACTGAACCCTCACGCCGGGGAGGATGGTCAATTCGGGGATGAGGAGCGGCGGGTGATCGAGCCGGCGGTGCAGATGGCGCGGAACGCGGGGATCGACGTGGAGGGGCCGTTTCCGGCGGACACGCTGTTTGCGGCGCATCGACGGGCTCGATACGACGGATTCGTGGCTATGTACCACGACCAGGGGTTGATTCCGGTGAAGCTGCTGGCGTTCGGGTCGGCGGTGAACGTGACCTTGGGGCTGCCGATCATTCGGACGAGCGTGGATCACGGGACGGCGTTCGACATCGCGGGAACGAACAGCGCCGACCCGGGGAGCATGAAGGCGGCGCTGCGTTTGGCGTGTCAGTGGGCGGCGCGGGCGGCGAAGGCGGGAGGGGTGAGCGTGCCGGCCCCGTCGGCGGCGGGGATTGACAGCCATGCCCTGGGCGGGGAATAATCGTCCCTTGGAAGCGGTCGACCTGGAGTGAGGCATGCGGTACGGGTGGGTCGGGATGCCGCCGGACCTGCTTTACGCCGAAATCGCTACACCGCCTACGTTCGGAGCAGGCTTATGCCGAGAGAGTTCATTTTGCCGGACCTTGGAGAGGGGATCAGCGAGGCTCAGATCGTGCGCGTGCTGGTGAAGGCCGGCGATCGCGTGGAGCTGGATCAATACCTGATGGAGGTGGAGACGGACAAGGCGGCGGTGGAGATTCCGTCGCCCTTCGCGGGGATCGCCAAGAACGTTCATGTGAAGGAAGGACAGACGGTGAACGTGGGGGCGGTGATCGTGACGTTCGATGACGGGGTGAGTGGCACTGGGGCCAAAGCGCCGCCGGCCGCGGCTGAGAAGGCGGCGCCACCCGTGACGGCGGCGGTGTCGGCGACGGCCAAGAGCGTACTGGCGGAGGCAACGGCACCGCGTGGGGCGACGATCGCCGCTGCGGCCCCGGCGGTCCGCAAGCTGGCCCGGGAACGCGGCGTGGACATCGATATCCTGCCGGGCAGCGGTCCGGGCGGGCGGGTGACGAAAGAGGACGTGGAGCGCGCCGTCGCGGGGGCGAAAACGCCCGTCGCGGGCTCCGTTCCACCGGCTGCTCGTACTGCGGGCGGCGCACCGCCTGCGGTGCTGCCGGGCATCTCCGACGTCGACAAGTGGGGCAAGGTCCGTAAGGAAGCCATCAACCAGATTCGCAAGACGATCGCCGCGCAGATGACACGGTCGGCGTTCACGGCGGTCCACGTGACGCACTGCGACGAGGCGGACATCACGGAACTGGACCGCCTGCGGCGCGAGCTGAACGACGTCACGGGCAACGATCCGAAGCTGACGGTGATGGCCTTCATGATCCGGGCGACGTGCATCGCGCTTGGCAAGTACCCGATCTTTAATTCCAGTTTCGACCTGGAGGGCGGGTTCATCGTCTATAAGGAGTACATCAACCTGGGCGTGGCGGTGGACACGGAGCGGGGACTGATCGTACCCGTGATCCGCAACGCGGATCAGCTTTCCATGCGTGGGATCGCGGCGGCGCTGCGGGGCATCGCGGAGCGCGTGCGGACCAATCAGTTCGCGGTCGAGGACCTTCGCGGCGGCACGTTCACGATCACCAACGTCGGAGCATTGGGCGGGACGTTCAGCACGCCGATCATCAACTATCCGGAGGTGGCGATTCTGGGTCTGGGCCGCTCGCGGAAGACGCCGGTGCTGCGGAACGGGCAGCTTGCGGAGGCCTTGATGTTGCCGCTCAACGTGTCCTTCGACCATCGGGCGACCGACGGGGCCAACGCCGCGCGCTTCACCCGCGAGATGATCAGCTATCTGGAGACTCCGGCGAAGTTCCTCCTTGACTGATTGCCAATTGTCAATTTCCAATTGCCGATTGGGATTTGCGACTCACTCGGGCCCCAGGAGAAGGGATGAACGACTCCTCCGCGACCGTAGACCAACTTAAGAAGCTCATTGTCGATTTCGTTTCCGAGCGGGATTGGGAGCCCTTTCACGATCCGAAGAACCTGTCCGCCTCCATCGCCATCGAGGCGGCGGAGTTGATGGAACACTTCCAGTGGTTGCGGAGCGAGGAGTTGGGCGCGGTGGAAAAAGATGCCAAGGCGCTGGGTGAGATCCGCGAGGAAGTCGCCGACATCGCCGCGTATCTGCTGTCGTTTTGCACGCGGATGGGCATCGATCTGTCCTCGGCGCTGGCCGACAAGATGCGAAAAAACGCCTTGAAATACCCCGCGGAGCGCTATCGCGGTCGATTCCGTTGAACGGGCTGTCCCCGAGCGCCCCCGCCGGTCAGGGTGCCCACCCGAAGCGAGGGCGAACCGTGGCGGGTTGGTGACCGCTTGACTCGCCGGACGGGGTGTGTTACGATACGCGCGATTGTCGTTTCCCGCCCGCTTTTAGGAGTGCGCGCATGGCACCAAGCTCGCAAGCCCGGGTCTCGCATAAGTCGCAATCGTATACCCGCGCCGCAGGCGCCCTCACGTTGCTCGTTGCGTTCACAGCATGGCAGCGCGGGTCCACGGTCCGCGCCCAATGCACCCTGTCCAAGCTGACCGCCAGCGACGCCGCGGCGCAGGACTCCTTTGGGTTAGGTGTCGCCATCGACGGCGACACGATCTTCGTCGGTGCTCCCGGGGATGCGGGCGGGTTCACCGACGGCGCCGGGTCCGGATACGTTTTTCGCCGCTTCGGATCGCAGTGGACGCAAACGCAGAAGCTCGTCCCGCCCTCCGCATCCGCGGGTGATTTTTTTGGCGAGCGGGTAGCCATCAGCGGCGGGACGCTTCTCCTCGCTTCGCGCCAGGACGCGGTCTTCCCCAGCATCTACGACGGGTCGGTGTGGGTCTACTTCTTCAACGGGGTCGAGTGGGTAGAGCGGCAACAGCTCACCGAGTCACCCTCGGTTGCACGAGGTCACTTCGGCGTCTCGGCGGCGATCCACGGAAGCGTCATCGCCGTGGGGGCCGTGCGGGAGATGTTCGCCGAGGCGAATGAAGCCGGTGCCGTCTTCGTCTTTCGACCCCAGGGCGGCGTATGGACCCAGGAGCAGAAGCTGGTCGGTTCCAGTCCGCTTGCGGGCGATGGGTTCGGGTACAGCGTTTCCGTTGACGTGAACCAGATCGCCGTGGGCGCGCCTGCGAACACGCCGCACGGCGCGGCTTACGTCTTTCGATGGAATGGGGCATCCTGGGTACAGGAACAGAAGCTCGTTCCCTCGGGCCCCGACCCTGCCGAGGTCTTTGGACGTTCCGTCGCCATCCTCGGAGACACGCTTTTGGTCGGGGCTGATGACAATGGGACACCCTCGTTCGGACCTGGCGCGGCGTACGTTTTCGAGCGGGTCAACGGAGTTTGGATCCAAGTGCAGATTCTGACCGGTTCGACCGCCCAACCCGGGCACGCGTTCGGGGAGTCCGTCGCCTTAACGACAGGCCGCTCCCTCATCGGATCGCCCGGGACGGACGAAAAGGGGGCCGCGTTCCTATTTGAGTTGGACGAAGGCGGATGGTCCGAGGTGGAGCAACTTAGCGATCCGCTCGGCGTGATAGGGGACGGGTTGGGTCGTGCGGTGGGCCTCAGCGAGGAGTTTGCCGTGATCGGTGCGCCTGGCGATAACCGCGCGCATGTGTGCGAGTTCCCGGTACCGCCTAGCGAAATCCCAGCGATCTCTCCCATTGCTCTAGGAATCATGGGTATCACCCTCCTCGTAGCAGGAGGCGTGGTATTACGCCGCCGAGCGCGAAACGCAGAGCCTTCGTAGGTACGGACAAGATGCGGTGGGCGGTTGGAAAGGCGGGGGAAGATGTGTAGGATCGGAATAAGGATTACTTGTCTCGCGTTCGCCCTGGCGTGCCCGTTGACGAGTTCCCTCGGACAGGACCTCATTGCACGCTCACTGCCTTCAAAGCCGGCGACCGTGGCGAAACCATCGTTTGACGCGCGCCTTACAGTCAAGTTCCGTGACCACCTGCAAGTGCGGGCGGTCAACGGCGACGCGGCGTCGCTGGTGGCCGCCGACCTGAGGCCGGTTTGGGACGTGGTGGATCGCTTCGGACTTACCGTCGAACCGCTCCTGAAACTCCCTCAGGAAACGTTGTCTTCGATCGAAACGAGGGCCGCCGAGAAAAGCGGCAACGCTCAGCCCGATCTGGCCGGTTTCGTGGAAGTGATCGGCGCGGAATCGGTGCTTGAGGAGGCAGCCAACGCGCTTCTCGCTCTGACGGAGACCGAATGGGTGGAGTTCAGCGCCCTGTATCCCGTCCCCACGTGCAGCGACGCTTCGCCGACCACGCCGGACTATTTCAAGCCGCGCAGCGGAGTGAGCTATCATGATTTCAACCCCGGAGTCAACGCACGCTGTGCGTGGAAGTACGGGGGACGTGGGGCGGGAATCGACATCGGCGTGGTTGACGAAAAGTTCATCACCGACCACGAGGACCTATGCAACGTCCAAGTCCCGGTCACCCTGCCGCCCAATTGCGTCAACCTGCCGGAACACGGGACCGCGGCGCTCGGCGAAGTGGTCGCCGTGGACAACGTCAACGACTATGGATGGACGGGGCTCGCCCCGGAGAGTCCGGCGTGGTTCTTCACCAGCCTGACAACGAACCCGCCGGTTGAACAGTATTGCAACGGCAACACAGCAGCAGCCATCACCAATGCCATTGCGAACCTCGGCGCCGGCGATGTGATGTACATTGAGCTCGGAACCACGGCTTCCGGGCTGAGCGGTTCGGTCCCGGCGGAACTGGACTACTCAGCGTTCGCCGCAACCAGCACGGCAACCGACGCCGGGATCGTTGTGGTCGAACCGGCGGCGAACGGCACTCCCGGGAACGACCTCGATGATACTCAGGTCGACGCGTTCAACGAATGGCGGAGTTGGTACGACCAGGTGCGCGTGTGGCTGCGGGTCGAGGTCGGGTCAAGCGTAGGCGACGAGTCGATCGCGGAGTTCGATAACTATCGAACCCAGATCCAGGTGGGAAGCAATTGGGTTGCTTTCTACGATCCCTTTACGGGCGCGGACGGCTCTCCCCCCGACCTCGACGTGTGGACTCCGTCCAACAGCTCCACCGACGGCGGCAGCGCGAGTATACAGTCCAACCGCCTTCGCATGCGCTCCCATCGTTCCGGCGCAGGGGCGCCGTCGGCGGTACGCTGGTTGCAAGATACCACGCAGTTCACAGTGAGCCCTACCGAAGGTAAGAAGTTCGCGATCGACTTCGTAACACACAGCGGGAACGCGGGGAGGCAAATGTCCTTCCAGATCGCCCCGAGTTCGTACGACGACTCCGAGGTCGTGCTCAACGGCGACCCCAACTCGCTGGCCGTGACGGCGTCCGACGACGCCGCCCTCGCCGGCATTTGGCTTGGCGGGGTTCGCTTGAGTAGCGAGAGTCCGCTGGGGAAGAACGTGCGCATCGAGGTCTCGGCGCGGGTCAAAGTCTTCTACGACAACGTGCTCAAGCTGGATACCGTCATGGACTGGGTGGACAGCGGGGCCATTCTGGTCGGTGCGGGTACGTCGGATACACTGCACGACCGCTTGAGCCTCAGCAATTACGGGTCGCGGGTGAACGTCCAAGGATGGGGCGAGGACGTTTTCACCCTGGGGTGCCTCAATGCCTGTCCCGGGTGCTGCCATTCCCACGGAGCATGGTACACCGGGGTCTTCTCGGGAACAAGCTCCGCGACGCCGATGGTGGCCGGCGCCGCGGCCGTCCTGCAATCTCTTCGCGTAAACCACGATCCGCCGTTGCCGCCGCTCTCCCCGCGCGATATGCGGCAACTGCTCGTGAGCACCGGGATCGCCCAAGGATCCGCGACTTCCGGTCAACACATCGGTCCGATTCCCGACGTGGGGCGAGCGCTACTACAACTGGGGATCGGGGCGACGGACACGGATGCTGATGGGCTTCCCGACCTCTGCGAAGTTGGGGCCTGCTGCCACCCTTTCCAATGCAGTGAGGTAACGCAGTCCGCCTGCAACGGCGACTGGTACGGCCCGGCCACGACCTGTGTGACAACGGAGTGCAACATAGACTAAGCTTTTATTGCGGGAGGACCGCGTCGCGGCGGTCGTCGGCTTCGCGGCGAAGGCGGGCGATCAAGAGATGCCAAAGCTCGGTCACTTCGGCGAACTCGTATTGCAGCAGGTCGGCGAGCAGGACGTGATCCTGGGTGTGCAATGCGGCCTTGATCTGGGTGAGGACGTCCTTGGGGCGCAAGAGGGCCGTGGATAGCGGTTCATCGCGGATTTTCGTCCGCTCCGGATCGAGGTCGAGGAGGAGGAGGGACTTGCTCACCGCGTCGTGAACCTGCTGCCAAACGCGCAGGCACTCCCCCAGCTTTCGGATCGCGTCGGGCGTCTTACCTTCCACCAACATGGCCGCGACGGCTTGGGTGACGGCCTCGGTGTCGTCGAGCGAGCCTTGGGCTTGCTCCATCGTTTCGGTGACTAAGTCCTCCTTGGTGCTGGTGAAGAGTTCCAGTCGGTCAAAGGCGGCGAGGGGTTTTCGCAGGGCGGCGGCCATGGCCTCGCCGATCATCTCCGTTCCGTCGCAACGGAAGCTCACGAAAATCCGTTGCGGAGTGCAGACCTGCGTTTGCAAGGTCCGAATCGCCTCCTCCAAGGTGCCTCCACGCAGAGCACTCGAGTCGAGCGGTTTGTCATCGACATACACATCCATGATTGGGCTCCGATCCTACGAGGGTTTGGGGGCGCCTGCGGTTGGGAAGGGCGGGGGAATCTTCCACTCTCCGAGCATCCCCACCATGTCGGTCACGCCCAGGGGACGAGGCATGGCGTACAACTCGCCGTAGCGAACGCCCACGGCGCTGCCGTCCACACCCGCGCCGCTACGGAGGTAATGTTCCAGCCAGTCCGCACGCTCCCCGTCGAACTGCGAGCGATAGCAGCGCACCGCGGCGATCTTTTGTTCCAACGTGTCGGTGATGTCCACAACGAACTGGGTGTGGAAGTGGGTGATCTCCGCAGCCACGCGGATGGGACGATACACGAGATGGTCGACGCGGAAGGGTTCGGTGCCCTCGAAGCGGTCGTTCCACTTGGTGAACTGGGAATAGAACCGTGCGGCCTCGGTGATGAGCTGGGCCTGGTAGTGATCGGGCGAGGCCCCGGGAGTCCTGCCGGCCATGCCCACCAGCACCTTGGGGCGGTATTTGCGAAGGACCGTCGCCAGGGCGTAGCGTGCCTCCGGACCATCCATCAGCACGCGGTTGGGCAGGCCCAACATCTCGCACACCTGAACGCCGAGGATCGCGGCGGCCTCTCGCATCTCCTTCATGCGCGTCTCCGGCGTCCCACGAGGCGTAGGTTCGCCGTTGGTCAAATGCACCAATCCGACTCGATAGCCGAGCTTGACGAGCTTGGCTGCGGTCCCACCCGACCCAATTTCGATGTCGTCGGGGTGCGGAGCGGTAAAGATGATGTCCAGCGTGTCGGGTTCCAAGGGTACCACTACTCCTGTGCTCACCGGCCAGGGCGATGCACAGACGAACTATAGGCACGGGCGGGGCACATGACAAACCGTGGGGGCGACGCTCAGCGAAATCCCTGACCACCGAGGGACCAACTACCGCCGACGGCGCGCAGCCGCCGACCCCGCGCTGGCGCTTGGGGTTCGGACTATGGCGTGCATCGTCCGCAACGATCGCGACAGAACCCCGCTCCGCACAAACCCCCCAGGCAATGGGTGTTGTTGATGCAGGGCATCCCGTCGTAGGTTCCGCCGCTGCACGTTTTCACGCACGTCCCGCCGCCGCAGGGTGTGGGGTTGGAGCACGCCGTCGCGTTGCAAGTCACCGTCGAGGGACAAACGCACGGGCCGCTGAACGGATAGGCAAAGCCCTTGAAGGCATCGACACACTGCACGACGTCCAAGGCACTGACGTCGACATTCATCTCCACCAGGTTGGGTTGCAGTTGGGCGAGGTACGTGGGCAACGCCCCGGGAAGTCCCTTGAACTTGTCCACCGATGCGGTCACGTCCAGTGCGTCCGGCTGCGTGGTCGTGCTCGGCGGGTTGAACGGCGCAATCACGTCACCCCAACGGCGAGTCCGAATCTCCGGCGCCGCCGCCGCGGACGGACAGCCGTCCTCGATGCCCATACACGAGATTGGAAGGACGTCGATGTAATAGATGGAGCTGGGAATGACTTCGGCCGCAGTGGCGCGAATCACGCCCTCGGGCGTCCAGTCATGGTAATACGGCGTACATTGCAGCCGACTGCCCGGCCAGCTTCCGCGGGTCGGCGAATCCTGGTACTCCAACGCCGTCACCGGCGGACCCAGCCAGCGCACACAGCCGCCGGGATCGGTGCATGTACCCCACTCGAACGGGGAGAAGTTCGGAAAAGGCCCGGTCGGCGGTGGGCGCGGGATGGGGTTGCACAGGTCGATCATGCGGATGCGAATCGCGATTCGCGGATCCGCCGCCCCCGGAAACCACCCCCCCGGCCAGAAGTTCAAATGCCGATTCGAGGCCCGGTCGCACGGCGCCGGTTGACACGTACTCGGCCCGGCTTCGAACACGCCCATATCAAGACCGGAGCCCGATACGCGCGCCGCGTTGTCAAGGTCCAGGGGATTCGGCTCGGTCGAATCGCCGTCGCCGTCCAAATCGGTGACATCCGCCGGCAGCAGGCTTGAATCCCCAGTGTTCAGCGCCGGGGACGTCTGCGCCAGGCGCAAGTCCTCGTCGCCCGTGCCCGGCACTCCGTCGCCCCCAAGCGGGTCCATGAAAAGAGGGTCGGAGGCCAGGTTGCTGACACCTGCCCAGCCGCCCTCCACCGTGCTGTACGACACGGAAGGAGACGACGAGCCCGTCGATATCGGTCCGCCGGAACCCTGTTGATTGTCCCACACGATCGAGTTCGCAAGCTGCAGGGTGCTCGAATCAACATACAATGCACCGCCCACCCCCGGCGACACGTTCCCGGCAAGGGTGGAATTGAGGATCGAAACCGTCGACCCATTGTCAATGAGAACGCCCCCCCCTGAATTCCCCGAGATATTGCCTGCGAAAAGCGTGTTGAAAATCAGCGCGTTTACGTTTTGCGCGATGCGCAGTCCTCCTCCGCTTCCGCCGGGGCTGGTGATACGATTACCGAGAAACCGGCTATTGACGATAGTCACGTCGGTGTCCAGCGACACGTAGGCACCGCCGCCAAACCAAAGCGCCGAGTTATTCACGAAATCAGTACGCACGAGGGAGAGCGTCGTTCCCTCGTGCGCGTGGAGTCCGCCGGCATCGCCACCGGAGGAGTTGTCCCGAAAAAGGCAGTCGCTGAGGAATGCGATGCTGGACAGCTCCGGATCGCTCCGCGTGCCGCTCAACGCCATGCCGCCCCCCCAGTGCTCGGCCTGGTTTTGCTCAAAGAGCACACGACGGAGGATCGGACGGCTGAAATAAAAACCTCTAAGGCCGCCACCGAACTGGGCGGTGTTACCCCGGAACGTGCAATCCTCGAAGATCTGATCGCAGAACTCGGATTGGCAGCCACCGATGGGGTGCTGAAGGGTTACTCCCCCTCCGGAATACGCGGAATTGTTCTCGAATAGCGTATTCGTAACCAGCGGCGAACCGGCGTAAACGAACAGTCCACCGCCCGCACCCGTCGCACCGGTCGCGCGGTTGTTGCGGAAGACGCCGTCGGAAATCGTGATGCGTGAATTGGGTCCCATGTGCCAGAATCCGCCTGCTGACTCGGCGGAATTGCCGTCCCAGACACAGCGTTCGAAGATGGGGTGGGACAACAGCTCTCCGTGCGTGCCTCCGCCACGATCGACGGCTTGGTTGGCGACGAACAGGCAATCACGAAAAACCGGTTCGTTCAACGTGTAGAGGACGGCCCCCCCCTGATCCGCGGCCCGATTATCGGAAAAAACGCAGTTCTCGAAGAGGGGGGCGCTGTCTTGGCCGGCCCATACGCCGCCGCCGGCGATCGTCACGGAGTTGCCGGTGAACTGTGCATTCATGAACGTCGGCGCGCTGCCGCGGGCAGTCATGCCGCCGCCTATCACGGCGCGGTTGTTGGAGAAGGTGCAGCCCTCAAACACCGGGCGAGCCGGTCCGAAACAAGTCGGATCGGTGTCCGCGCCGATCCACGCCCCCCCGCCTTCCGTGGCGCTCTCGTTGTCCGTGAAGAGCGTGTTGACGATCCGCGGCGCGCCGCTGTGGACCTGCAGCCCGCCTCCCTCTTCTCCCGAGTAGTTTCCACGAATGATGCAGTTCTCGATCTGTGTGCTCCATGCGTGATCGTTCACCGCCCCGTGATGCGCGGCGCGGTTCTCCTCGATGAGGCAGTTGCGCAGGGTCGGTCCGCCGGGAATGCACTTGGCCGTTCCGTTACGAATGTGGATGCCGCCCCCTTGGTTGGTGGTCAGCGACGCCGGGCCGGTGCCATCCGCATGGCCCCCGCGGACGGTGAACCCCTCGAGCACGGCGCCGACGCCGGCGGGATCGGAATAGGTCACGACGTGAAAACTGTTGTCCGCGTAGTTCCCGAAACTCGGTAGGTCATTGCCCGAAAGGTCTCCATCGAGAACCGTTTCATAGGCGACGAAATCCCGGGCGTCGGGAGCGGCCGCGCCGCACCCCGCGAAACCGCCCAGCAGGGCGACGCCGCTCTTCATTCGCAGCGTGGCCGTGCGATCGCCGGGGACCTGACCCGCGCCTCGATCGGGCCGATAGACGCCGTTGGCGACGCGGATTTCATCTCCCGAGGAGGCCGCCTGAATGGCGTCCTGTGGGTTGAGGAACGCGCGACACCAGCTTGTTCCGTCATGGGGAACACCGGCCGCATCGCGATCCACGTACCGAACCGGAGCGGCCTGAACCGGCAGGGCGAACGATGCGAGGGCCGTGAAAAACACCCCCGTCCAAGCCCCAACCACGGTGACCCGCCGGATCGTGACCGTCCCGGCCACGGCCACCAACAAGGCCAGAATGAACAGCCCCCACTGGGACACGGCGGGAACGACGCAGAAGGCGTTGTTTTGACAGACACCCGTGACACCGTCGCAGGTGTCTGTCGTGCAGCCGTTGTTGTCGTCGCAGGAGCAAGGCAGGCAGGCGGACTGCCCGGTCGACGGCTGGAACTGCAGCGTCGGGCAGGACGGACATGCAGCAGAGCCCAGCGAAAAGGCGTAGGTCCCAGGCGAACAGGCAACGCACTGGGTCGCACCCGCGCTGGGTTGAGCGGATCCGGGCGGGCATGAGGTACAAGGAGGCGCTCCGGTCGCGCTGAACGTGCCCGGCAGACATTGCGTGGGCCCGAACTCCAGGGCGCCCATGTCCAAGCCCCCGCCGTACACGCGGGCCTGCTCGCCGAGGTCCAGCGGGATCGGCTCGGATACGTCGCCGTCGTTGTCGAGATCGGCGAGGTCCGGGGAGATGGCCGCGTATGCGGCGGCGTCCCGGCACGGGGAGGCTTGGGACAGGCGATAGTCTTCCCCGGCCGGATTCATCAGCAGCGGGTCGAACCCCACATTCCCTGAGCCGCCGAACGCGCCCGACCATCCTTGAACGCAAGTGTGCTCCAAGGTGATGGCGCCGCCGTTAAGGTCGATCTGATCAATTTCCCGCGACCGGTTTTCGGGGTCGAGATTGCCCCAGATGATGCTATTGGCGATCGCCACCGGACCGACGACCTCTATGGCGCCGTTGCCCTCGTAGGTAATCTGGTTTCCTACAATGGTGCAATTGCTTAGCGCTATATTCGCGCTGCCGTGAATCGCAGCGCCCCACAACCGCGCCGTATTCCCGGCGAAAAGACAGTTCGTGGCCGAAAGGTTGCTCCCTCCAATGTTGTTCAGGGCGCCGCCGAGACCATGGGTGGCGCGGTTGGCCAAGAAGACGCAGTTGGTCATCACCACGTTGGCGGCGCCCGCAAATCCCTCAAACTGGCACGCACCGGCGCCCTGTGCGGAGTTATCCGTGAATGAGCAACGGGTCAGCTTCAGGTTCTTCCAATTCCGGATGGCGCCGGTATAACCCGCGCTGTTCCCGTCAAACGCGCAGTTGCTCAAGTTGGCCGGTCCGAAGTTATACAACGCCCCGGCCGTCGTGGCACTGTTCTCCACGAGAGAGCAATCCGTCATGGTCAGCAGGCCGGCGCCTTTGTGGGCGATAGCCCCGCCGCTTCCGTAACTTTGAACCGCGTTCGGTCTGTCCGCCCGGTTGGCCGAAAACGTACACCGCGTGATGGTCGCCGCGCTGGCAGCTTGGTTGTACAACGCGCCGCCCCAGGCGATGGCGAGATTCCCCGTGAATACGCAGTCGGTCAAGGTAAGCAGGCCGCCTTGGTTGTAGATGGCAGCGCCCCCGTCGTCGATATCGCCCGCGGGGAAATTCGCCCGGTTGGCGGTGAACGTGCAATTCGTGAACGTCGGGTCGCTGGGCGCCGTGCAGGAGGGATCGGTATCATGCCCGATCCACACGCCGCCCCCTCGTTTGTCGGTGACGTTGTTCGTGAAGGTGCATCCGGTGACCTGCGTCGGCCCGCTGTGGATCAACAGCCCCGCGCCTTCTTCGGCGGCGAAGTTATTGAGGATTTGGCAATTCTCGATCACGGTTCCCAAACCATGATCGTTGATGGCTCCGTGATGGGCGGCCTTGTTGTCGCGAATGATGCAGTTGCGAATGATCGGGCCGCCCGGGATGCATCTCACGGTTCCATTGCGGATGTGAATGCCGCTGCCCTGGTTGGTGGTCAGCGACGCCGGACCCGTGCCATCCGCGTGACCCCCGCGCACCGTGAATCCGTCGAGCACCGCGTTCGTGCCCGCGGGGTCAGAATAGGTGACGACGTGAAAACTGTTGTCCGCGTAGTTGCCGAAACTCGGTAGATCATTGCCCGAGAGGTCCCCGTCGAGAACGGTTTCATAACCCGCGAAATCGCGACCGTCGGGATCGACCGCACCGCACCCTGCGAACCCGCCCATGAGGGCGACGCCGCTCTTCATTCGGAACGTGGCCGCGCGGTCGCCATCCATCCAACCCGCGCCGCGATCGGGGCGGTACACACCGTTGGCGACGCGGATTTCATCTCCCGCGGCGGCGGCCCCAATGGCGTCTCGAAGCTCCAGAAACGCGCCGCACCAGGAAGTCCCGTCCAGCGAGGGACCAGACGCTTGGTGATCCACGTACCAGACCTGCGCGGCCTGAGCCGGCAAGGCGAACGACGCCAGGGCCATGAAGAACATCCAGGCGCGAGTCGCCACCACGGCGACCCGCCGGATCGTGATCGTCCCAGCCACAGCCAACAAGATCGCCATCATCAACACCCCCCATTGCGATACCGTCGGGATGACGCAGACGGCGTTGTTTTGACAAACGCTCGTCACCGCGTCGCAAGTGTCCGTGGTGCAGTCATTCTCGTCGTCGCAGGAGCAAGGCAGGCAGGCGCTCTGCCCGGTTGCGGGCTGAAACTGGAGCGTCGGACAGACCGGACATACGACCGTGCCCGGCGAGGAAGCGTAAGTCCCCGACGAACAGGCAACGCAACTCGTCGCCCCCGCGCTCGGTTGATCGCTTCCCGGCGGGCAGGGATCGCACAGCGAGAAGCCGGTGGCGCTAAACGTGCCCGGCTGACAAGGAGCCGGTCCGGCAGCTTCATACGCACCCATGTCCACCGTCACAGCGAGCACGCGGGCCTTCAAGTCCGCGTCCAACGGAAGCGCCTCCAGCGTGTCGCCGTCTTGATCCAAGTCCGCCGCATCGAGTGGAAGGTTCTGTGTGCTCCCCGCGTCCACGCACGGCGAATCCGGCGAAAGCCGAAAGTCGGGTTGTAACTGAGGGTCTACGTCCAGGTTGCCCAGTCCCGACCACCCCCCCCGCACATCGCTGAATTCGATCGACACGACCGCACCGACGCTGTTGTCCATGACGCCCCCCGCGTCCCACAGAATCGAGTTACGAACCGTTAGAGTCGCGGTATTCGGGGGGACATTTCCGTATATGCCGACAGAAGCGCCGGCGAGCGCCGTGTTGTCCATGAACGTCGAGTTCGCGACCTCGACCCAGGCGTCGTGCATAATCGAAATTGCACCGCCCCAGCTCGCCGAGTTTCCCCGAAATACACAGTTCGCGAGTCTCACGACACCCCCGCCGAATTCCACCGCCCCGCCGCGATCGAAGGCTTGGTTCCCCTCGAATCGACAGTTCACGAAGTCATGTAGGCCGCTCGGAGCGTTCAGCGCGCCGCCGGCGTTGTTCTCGGCGACGTTGAACGCGAAAAGGCAGTTCTTGAACCTTGTCGAGCTGTCCCTCAAAATCATGGCATAGTTACCGGAGTTATTCGAAAACGAGCAGTCGTCGGCGAGGAAGATTGCGGTAATAATGTACATCGCGCCGTAGTACGAACGGTTCCCCCCGAAGGCGCACCGCGACACCCGAATCACGCTGTCTCCGTCGGCATACAGGGCAGCACCCAGCCAAACGGCGGTGTTGGACTGCAAGGAGCAGTCCGTAAGCGTGAGATTCGCGCCCGCGGTGGCATACAGGGCGCCACCATAACGCATGGCCTGGTTGGACTGCAGTAAGCAGCCCGTCAGCGCGAGATCCGCGCCCGCGGTGGAATACAATCCGCCTCCGCCGGGCCAGATTTGCCCCCCTGAGGCATCCAGCTCACCTCCCAACGGGGTGGTATTCGACGCGAAGGTGGTGTCATCCACCCTGACGACGGCCGCGTCGTTGTACATCCCGCCGCCGAAAAAGGCGTGATTGCCGGTTAACGCGCACCCGGCGAGCGTGGCCGTGCTTCCCGCCGCGTTGTACAAACCGCCGCCGAGGCGATCCTCGGGGAAAAAGGCCGTCGCGGTGTTCGAGCTGAACACGCCGCCCATCAGGGCGACATCAGCCCCGGCGTTGTACAACCCGCCGCCGCGAAGCGCCCGATTGCCCGAGAAGGTGCAGTTTTCGAATCGCGGTCGCGCGGCCCCCGAGCACGTGGGGTCCGCATCCACGCCCACCCACGCCCCGCCGCCGTTTCCGCCGCTAATGTTGTTTTCGAATAGGCAGTCCATCACGGTCGGAGCCCCGCTATGGACTTGCAGTCCGCCGCCCTCCACGCCCGCGTAATTGTCGCGGATGGTGCAGTTCTCGATGAACGTGCTCAACCCGTGGTCGTTGACCGCTCCGTGGTGGCGACCCCAGTTCTTCTCCACGATGCAGTTGCGAATCGTCGGTCCGCCGGGAAGACACTTCACCAGTCCGTTGCGAATGTGGATTCCGCCGCCTTGGTTGGACAGTCCGTCGTTTCCGTCGGCATGGCCCCCGCGAACGGTGAAGCCCTCGAGTACCACCCCCGTCGCGGCCGGATCGGAATAGGTCACGACGTGGAAGCTGTTGTCGACGTAATTGCCAAAGTTGGGCAGGTCGTCGCCCGAAAGATCGCCGCTGAGGATCGTTTCGTACAGCGTGAAGTCGCGGGCATGGGAATCCCCCGCCCCGCAGCCGGCATAGCCGCCCAGCACGCGGACGCCGCTCTTCAGGCGGAAGGTGGCAAGTCGGTCGCCGCTCGCGCGGTCGGGCGTGTAGAGACCGGCCGCAACCTGGAGCTCATCGCCCGGCTGCGCGGCCGCGAAGGCATCTTGCAGGTCGAGAAACGCGCTGCACCAACTCGTCCCATTGTGCGTGGGGCCCGTGGCACTATCGTCCACGAAAATCGTCGCCGCCCTTGCCGACGGGACCACGGCACATGCGACCATCGCGGCGCGGTACCACCTGTAACGAAAAGCGCGAAGGTGGGCGAAGCACATAGCCTCTCTCCAAACGCGGATGGGAAACCCAAAGCGGGGACAGTCTATCCGGAGTGGGGAGAGACTGCAATAGCCGCCTTGCGAGCGACCTCCAACATTGCCGCATCGAGCGTCGCCTATGCGGCGCTGCCACTCGGCGGCTGCGTCTGGCGTCGGGCGGGGAGGCGATAGGCGGTGGCGATGCCCAGGAACCCGAAAAGCAAGTCAACGGGACCAAGGTCTTGGACCACCAACCGGGCGGTGGGCATGCGGTTTTCTATGACGTCGGCGGCGTGGTCGAGGGTCTGTTGACGCCAAGTGGGGTAGTCGGGTTGGGCTTTGTGAAACTCCCGCAGGCGCGGGGCCTCGTCGGACTTGAAGGCCTGGAGTTCGGCCGCCGGAATGCCCTGGGCGGTTGTCGATTCGGTAAAGCCATGAGAGATCATGAACGCCGGAAAGTCGCCGTCGGATTTCAGCTCGGCGAAGTCGGCGGCGTCTCTGGCGGCCTCCTCATACGTGTCTTGGGTGAGCCCGGTTTCGAGGCGCTGGAGGATCTGGCCGCGAAGGGAGAACTGAACGGCCATGACCTTGCCCAGGAAGATCGACCCCACGGCCAAGGCGGCGCAGAGCACGCCGCATGCGCTGCCCTTGCCTCCGACGGCGACCGCGGCCCCGCCGATGATCAGACCCACCAACCAGGCGATGTACCCGATCTCGTATCCGGTGTAGTAGGTGATGGCACCCCACAGGAGTGCGGCGGCGATGGCAACCAAACCCGATACGAATAGTACGCGAGGGGACATCTGCAGGGCTCCTTTCGGCGTTGACGAACGGACGGCGACGACCGCGTCGGTCGTACAGGGTGGAAGGATGCTACCCGCCAGGCCGCCGCGGCGTCAATCCGTCCCCAGTTCGGTCCTGAATGCTACACCCCTTCGTCCCTATTTCCCTTGGGCCCTACAATACGACGTATGGACGATGTCCGCCTCGAGACCATCCGCAAGCACGTCGCGGCGTTTCCCAAGACGCCGGGCGTGTATCTCATGAAGGACGGCGAGGGGCGGGTGCTGTACGTGGGGAAGGCGAAGGACCTGCGTTCGCGGGTGATGAGCTATTTCCAGCCCTCGGCTGATCTGCTGAACACCCGCGGCCCGGACATCTGCCGGATGGTGGAGAAGGTGGTGGACATCGAGTTCCTGGAATGCGAGTCGGAGGTCGATGCGTTGCTCAAGGAGGCCCGCCTCATCAAGGACATCCAACCTCCGCACAACGCCATGCTCAAGGACGGGAAGACCTTTCCGTACATCGAGATCACCATGGGCGACGACTTCCCGGGCGTATACGTGACGCGCACTCCGCGGCCCAAGGGCAGCAAGTTGTACGGCCCGTTCCTGGCGTCGTCGGCGATCCGCGACGCGATGAACGCTTTGCAGAAAGTGTTCAAGTTCCGAACGTGCGAGTTGGAAATCCAGGAGGGGGACGATTCGCGGAAGTTCTTTCGTCCGTGCCTGTTGCACGCCATCAACCAATGCACCGCCCCCTGCGCGGCGCTGATCGACAAGGGGGAGTATCGCAAGGACATCGAGCGTCTCAAGAAGTTTCTGGCCAGCAAACGCACGGTGCTGATTCGGCAGATGAACAAGGAGATGGAGGAGGCGTCGGAAGGGCGTCGCTACGAGGAGGCGGGCAAGATCCGCGACCGTCTCAAGGCCATTCAGTCGCTCGAACTGTCAGGCGATGTCACCGAGGACGTGCAGCCGGAGGTTTTCTTCATCGACCCTCGCGCGGGGCTGGAGAAGCTCGCGGAGCTGTTGGGGTTGGAATCGCCGCCGCGCTGCATGGAGTGCATGGACATCGCCCATCTGCAAGGCGAAGCGACGGTCGGGTCGCTGATCTGCTTCATCGACGGTCGGCCTTTCAAGAGCGGGTACCGGCGGTTTCGCATCGGAACCGTGGAGGGAGTGGACGATTATGCGGCGATCCGCGAGGTCATCAGCCGCCGCTACCGCTACGCGGCGGAAGGCGAGGAGCTTTATCCCGACGTGATTCTGATCGACGGGGGATTGGGGCAGCTCCATGCCGGGATGGAGGCTTTCGGGGAGATGAACGTCCGCCCGCCGATGGTGATTTCTCTTGCGAAGCGCGAAGAAGAAATCTATATTCAGGCTCGTTCGGCGCCGATTCGATTGCAGCGCAACAATGAGGCCTTGCGGCTTTTGCAACAAATGCGCGACGAGGCCCATCGCTTCGCGCAGGCCTATCACCACAAACTACGCGGCAAGCAGACCTTCGACGCGGACCGGGGCATTCCGAAGGCACGAACGCTTAAGCGTCGGCCAACCAAACAGGCCCGCAAACGAACGGGAGCGGACAGGCCGGGGGAGGAAGGGACTAGCTGAGAGGGTTGCCGGTTTCCCGTTGCCAATTGCCGAGCACCAATGACGAGTTACGAGTGACCCGTTGCGAATTACCAATGACCAATTACCCATGACGAGGGACGACGGAGTATGGGAAAAGAGGTCCGCGCGAGCGCCAAATTGTGGGAATTCAGCTCCCCGATTGAAGGCTCAATCTTCGTCCGGGGTAGCGCAGTTTTCGTAGGAGGGTCGTCCCGCGCCCGGCCAGCGCAGACCGGTGCAGATGAGTTCGGCGGGCAGGGTGTCTTTCTGCCAGTTGGGGCCGCGGACGATGATGCAACGGTACGCGGTGAAATCGCCGAACCCACCTCCGCCGTCGGCGCAATTGGGCCACTGGGGATAGGACTCGAGCTTTTCATTGCGGTAGTGGGTGGTGAATCCCTCGCGGTCCTCAGTGCCTTCGTTGTAGATTTTCTGCTGTTCGGCGTGGGCATCGACGAAGGCGCGGTTGTAGGTCCACTCCCGGCCGTGCCAGCCACGCAACGAGTCGGTCGGTCCGATCGCGATCCCCAGTCCGATCCAACGACATTCGTCGATCTCCCGCCTGCAGGACCAGGCCCATCGCCCGACGTTCTCCTCGTAGTAAATGGTTCGGGCGGGGGTGGGGACGCGGCTGGTCGGGCGAAGGTAGGGTGAATTGCTGCGCATCTCACCGCCGCTTCCGGCGGCGTTGAAAAACACGTTGGCCGCATAGCTGGTTCCGAAATGGTCGTACGAGGATCGCTCGGAATTCAGCACCCAGTCGGGGCAGTGGGCCCCGCGCGGCGGACCGTCGTCGCCCGGGCATTTGAAGAGGTCCAACTCCAACGCGGCGTCCAGGCGCATTCCGATGCGGTTGGGTTCGGGGTCGAGGTAATCCTTGAAACCGCCCTTGAAGAGGATGTCGTTCATGGGGCGGGTGGCGGGACCGAAGCCGGCCTTGGTGCCATACTTGCTGTTCAGCGGGTCGGCCGAGCCGAGGTAGGTGTCCCAGCCGATTCCGCTCTTGCCGCCCCATTCGTAGGCACCGACGTAGGTCGGATCGCCCGTAGGCTGCTTGTACTGCAAGGGGTGGACGGGGATGCCCCAACCCTGGGGATCGTCGGCCTCGTAGACGCGGCTGCTGGTGGCGATGTTCTTGATGTGCGAAAGACAGGTGTTCTGTTTGGCCTGGCGTCGAGCGGATTCCAGGGAGGGCAGCAGAATGGCGATCAACAAGGCGATGATGGCGATGACCACGAGCAGTTCGATGAGGGTGAAACCCCGGCGAGCGAAACTGCTGCGATCCTTGGCGTCGTTCACATTGTCCACTGCCGGTCTCCCATACGGTTGGGGGTTCTGGCTTGGACCGCAGCCCTCGGTCCATCGGCGCGATTCTGTAGCGGGGCGTCGCCTCGAAGGGGTATTCTATCCGACCACCCAACGGTTTCAAGCCCCTCTCGGGAACGACGCTTGCGGGCATAGCGATCATCGTTCCCTGCCGCCGGGAGGCGAGCTTCTGAACATTCCGTAGGCGCCAGGATCAACCGCGGTCGAGCCGTACCCGGAAAAGCCGTCCTAGGTCGTTGGGGAGTGTTTCTGCGCTGCCCGTGCCCCAATGGGGGGGGCGCACAGGTCGAACGTCAGGGCCTCGTTTGCGATTGCGCGGTTGGGGGGCCGCGCTACGGCGCCCGTCGGTCGTTTCGCGCCGCGGGGGCCTTGGCGCCGTCGAGAAGTTTTCGGAGGATGGTCCGCGAGGCCTCGGTATTGTGCAGCGGTCCGGCCTTTCGGAGTTCGGCGACGAGGGCGTGGTCCTCCGGGCGGGTAAGGGAGCCGGTTTCCTGCAAGAGGCGTTCGATCTCGCTCTTCCAGGAGCCGAGCATGGCCTTGTACTCTTCGCCGTCGTCCTCATGGCACTCCAGGCAGCGCTCGTTCATGGCCGTCAGGTTGCGGGGCTGGGCCAGGTCGTGGCACCCGTCACAGTCCACGGCGGAGGCCATGGGGTCGGGGCGGATTCCGAAGGATTGAAACGCAGCCGTCTTCCCTTCGCGGTAGGCGGTCACCGAGGAGTGGCAGCCTGTACATGAGGGGGGAGGGGTGATACCGCCGGTGTGGCACTGATCGCAGCGGAGCTGAGAATGAACGCCCTCCAGAACGTAGGGATGGAGGTACTCGCCGTGCTGCACGTAGGTGCCTTTTTCGGCCTCGACGGGGTTGAGGAAGGTGTGGCAGATGTTGCACTCCGAGCGGATGGCCTCGCCGCGTTCGTCGACGTGCTTCCCGTCGTGACAACGGAAGCACCCCGGGCTGGTCATGTGCCCGATGTTGTCCGGGTAGGTCTTCCAATCGACCCGCATGTAGGGAAAGAAAGATCGCTGGTAGGACTCGCGCAGGCGCTCGACGGCCTGAGCGATCGACGCGCCGCGCTCCCTGGACAGTTCGGGATAGTTCTTGGCATAGAATTCGGTTACGTGTGCGGCGATACCAGCGATGGCGGCGGGCAAATCCGCGTAGGGGGCGACCATGGCGGCGACGGCTTCACGTTTGACGTAGGGCAGGGTGGGATCGATCCGCCCCGTTTCCAAGTCGATGTTGACGGCCTCCTGCGGCGAGCGAAAGCGATGGGCCGGACGGTTGTGACAGTCCATGCAGTCTAACTTTCGCAACTGTCCCGAAGGCGGCGGGTCGGCAGCGGGCCGCCCGTCTGAACGGTAGGCGGTTTCGCGCCCTTGGGCGTCGCGCATCCTCACCCAGGGAATGACCTGCAGCCGATCGTCGGTGGAGACGTAGTCGATCTGCGCGGCGAGGGCCATGTGCAGGTGAATGCCTTCGGCCTTGCCGCTCGACTCGTCGCCTCCGCCGGTCTTGAGCAGCACGTTGATCTCGTGCCGCGTGTTGGCTTCGTCGGAGGCGAAATGGACGATCTCGCGGAGCTGCGAGCCGAAAAACTTCTTGGGCCAGTGACATCGTTCGCAGGTTTCCCGCGCCGGTCGTAGGTGATGAATGGCGGGTGGAATGGGGCGGGAGAAGGTCTCGAACATCGTGGCGAAGACCTGCCGCGTTCCGGAGAGTTTCGCGCGAACGAACCAGCTTGCCCCTTCGCCGATGTGGCATTCGGCGCAGGGCACGCGGGCGTGGGCGGAGTGCTCATAGGTCACGGCCTGGGGCTGCATGACCGCGTGGCAGGCTTTGGAGCAGAAGTCCGCCGAATCGCTGTAATGGTATCCGTGATAACCACTGACGCCCAATAGGGGAAGGAAGGTCAGCACGGCGACGATGATTCCGGCGGCGACGCGGCGCTGGGAGCGGTCATTGAGGTCGAGCTGCGGCAGCCAGAAGTGGAGTCGCTGGGAGGGATCGCGACGATGCAGACGCCAGCTTCGGATGAGAATTCCGGCTGGAACCAACGACCCGCCGACGACCAAAAGTGTGGGCAAGACCAGGTAACCCACAATATCGAAATAGGGGTTGGTCTCGGTGACGGCCGCGAAAAGCCAGAAAGCAACGAGCAGCAAGAGGGCGATGGGCGTCAGCAAGAGGCCGGTGACCGTAATCGCATTGGTCCAAAGCGGAACGCCCTTGGGGGCGACGACGGTGTTGGTCGGGGTTTCCGCCGCGGGTGGGAACGGCTTGGCACTCGACATCGTTCGATGACCCTCGGGAGGACCGGGACTGCCCGTTCGTTTCGGCCCGCGCTCGACCACCCCGCCGGTTTTCATCTTACCGTCTCCTACCACGGCCGTCGAGTCGCGGGACCGCGGGCGGGAGAGGCCGAATCTCGCCGCGATTCAACAGCACGGCCCACGTCCCGATCGCTCGCGGCACGTGGGCCGATGCGCCCCCATGGCTCCACCGGGCGAATGGCCCGGCGGAAAAGCCGCGTAGCGCCCGCCAACGCTACGCGAAATCGTCCTACGGCGTGGCGCGCGGCGGCGCCGTCCTTCTCCCTCCGGTTGTCACGGCGCCGGGGAGTACCTGTGCTGAGTTATCGCTGAGCAAGTTCCCGTTCCCAATCCCGTACAGCACGCCCACGGCGCTGCGGGGCCCGTACAAAGATCGAGCCTCGGCACCGGGGTTGCCGTCACTCCCTTGTACGCGATCTGCAGCAGGCCAATCGCATACCCGGTGTTCTTCACACCACGATCGCCGCTGTTGTCCACGAACTCCCAGTTCCAAATGGCGTCTTCGATCGTCGCGGTCCGATTGCCGGAAGGCACGGTCGCGTTGCACGCCCCGCTTGGGCAGTTGAACGGGGCCGTACCGCCGCCGGTGCCGCTGCACGCTAGCCCGTTCCTCGATCCACCAGAGCACCTGCGCGTTGTCCAATAGGGATTCGCACCGTGGGCATCGGGATCCTCGCAGGCAGGGCCCGTGTGTACGCCGGTGCAGCACGCCAGTGGCGTCCCAACACCCGTGCACGCCGCAGGTTCGCTTGCAGGCAATCCCGTAACATCATTCAAAAGCAGCCGGGATGCCCCCGCGGCGTAGAGCGCGTTCTTCAGAAGGCTCAACAGGCCCCCGGTCTCATCCTGAACGCCCTCGATCGCACTGTCGCCGTCGTAATCTCCGTTCGCGGTGCGGTTGATCGTCGTGAGCCCGGAGTGGCAGTCCGCGGCATTGCAGGCGTTGGCCACGTTCTCAAACCCATAGTCGGGATCGTCGGGATCGTGCACCTTCAGGTTGAAGGTGTGACCGCCGACTTTCCCCGCCCCCGGCTGTCCAGTGGTCGGGACGGGCGCCATGTGGCACCGCGTACAATCCAATCCCGCGTTGGTCGTGTGATTCGAATTGCTGAGTGTGTACGTGATCGCACCCGTTCCGGTGGGGAAGGTGGTCACGGCGTTAATGCCCTCCAGCATGGCCCCACCGTTCAAGTAGTGTGGGGTCGTCACCCCAGCCGGATTAGGGACGGGAGGAGCGGCTCGCCCGTTGTGACACGATACACACGTCGCCCCTGGCCCTAGGCCGGTGAGCACTTGCCCTGTGGGCAGGCGCACGTCGTCATAGATTCGCAGTAAGTCCTCTTCCTCCGATTTGCCGTGCGTCGCGTGGCAAACCAGGCAGTCCACGACCCGGAACGTGCCGCGATGCCGCGACCCTTGCACGACGTTGTCGGAGAAATCCTCGGAGAAATCGATATAGCCGTTTCCGGAGTGGCACTGTCGACACGACTCGCGGCTCGAGCAACTCCCCGCGGCTACGCCAGTACAGCACGTCATCGGCGTCCCGTCGCCCGTGCATGCCACGGTCGATAGCGAGGTCGAGCAGGTGCCCGTTTCCGGTCCGGTACAGCACGGCCACGGCGCTCCGGCGCCCATGCACCAATTAGAGACCGTACAGGCAGGACCCGTGCCTCGCCCCGTACAACAGGACAAGGGGGTTTGGTCGCCCGTGCATGTCGCCACGGCCAGCGAGTTCGAGCAGGTTCCCGTTCCCGCCCCTGTGCAACAGGTCCACGGCGTTTGGTTGGCCGTGCATCCTGAATTCACAAAGCAAGTGGGGCCCGTGCCCGCCCCCGTGCAGCACGGATACGGCGTTCCGAGGCCCGTGCATGCCGCAGCAGGGTTCGAACAGCTTCCCGATCCCGTCCCGAAACAGCAAGGCCACGGCGTTCCGGGGCCTGTGCATCCCGCATTCGTGAAGCAGGTGGAACCCGCGCCTAGCCCCGTGCAGCAGGGCCACGGCGTTCCGGCACCCGTGCATGCCGCGGCAGGGGTCGAGCAGGTGCCCACGCCTGCCCCGGTGCAGCACGCCAATGGGGTCCCAGGGCCCGTACAAACCGCCGATGCGCCCGAAGTCGCCGTCCCCACATCCTCACCGGTGCAATACGCATACGGGGTTCCAGGCCCCGTGCATAACCAGTTGTTGCCCATACTCCAGTCATAGTGGGACCACGGGTCCGCGTGCTCCTCCGAATGTCCTGCGTGCAGCCATTCGTCGTACTGCACGTGGCACTCGCCGCAGAGGTTGACCTTGTTTCCCTGGGTGCGCATGTACGTCATTTCGCATTGGGCATCGCTCTGGCAGGGGTGGCCGTTGGCGGACCCGCCGGTGCATGAGCCGATGTGGCCGGGAAACTCCCAGCCGGAGATCGGGCTGGGCGTGACGCAGGTTCCTTGGGACGACTCGTGGGGGTTATGGCAGCTTCCGCAGCGGACTTTGCCGGCGTCGAGGTGTAGCGCTACCTCGCTGTCGGGTGCTGGACCGGGGTCCGCGTCGGACGCCGGAACGCCCCACGGATGGGAGTTGAGATCGCTTCGGGGACCGATCCAGTCGTCCCCCGCAATCTTGCCCGCCGAGTGGCAGGATTGGCAGAGGTTCTCTTGTCCAGCCGCGGAGGTCATCCCGCCCGGGGCGTCGTTCATGTTGTGGCAACGGCTGCAACGATTGGGCATGTCGAGAATGTGCGGGGCGTTGATCGCGGGATGGGCAGCCACTCCGCCGGAGAGAGTCAGGAAGCCGTCCACCGTGCCGGCCCCAAAGATGGCGACGGAAATTTCCAAATCCGCGCGATTGAGGATGCCGTCCTGATTGAGGTCGAGATCGGCGTTGTACTCGCCGCCGTGAATGGCGGCGGCGATGACCCCGGGATCGTCGGGGGCCATCGGGGCGATGGGTTGCCTTGGCTGCAGTGCATCGCTCCTGCGCCCCGTGACCCATGCGCGTTCGGCCTTCTGCGCCTGGATGCCGCCCTCGCGTCCGTTCCAGGCCGCTGCGGTCGCGGCCGCAGTCGTACAGGCCACGTCGAAGACCTCGACCGCTGCATTGTTCGTGTTGGCAACGTACATACGCCCGCCGCCGTCGATGGCCACATCACAAGGCACGCGGAGTTGGCCGGGACCGGTGCCGTATCCGACGACCGGCACGTGGGCGGAATCCAGCTCCTGCCCCAGGTCATTGAACGCCCGCACCGTGCCCATCACCGCATCGGAAATGTAGATGTTTCCGCAAGCATCGACCGCCGCCCCCTCGCTTCGGGCGAACCAGGCGGTTTCGCCGGAGGTCGTATAGAGAATGCGATATCCGAATCGAAATAGCAGAATTCCCGTGGTGTCAAAGACTTGCACTCGGAAGTTATCCACGTCGGTGACGATGACGTGTCCGCTTGCCTCGTCCAAGGCGATGGCTTGGGGCTCGGCGAGCTGTCCCATCCCCGGACCTTGCACGCCCCAGGATCGAACCAGCGTCCATATCCCCAGCGTGCCCTCGTGGAAGACAAGGACGCGGTGGGCGAGACTGTCGATGGCGTAGAGTTCGTCGTCCCCGCCGTGGAATGCCAGATCGTTGGGCTCGCTCAGAGTGAGCGGCGCCGGGTTCACCATCCCCAGGGATGCGAACGCGGACGTGTACACGCCGATCTGCCCGTCATGGCGTGAGACGAAGACCCGCCCGTCGCTGTGGACGGCGATCCCCACGGGACCTTGCGCAATGGCATACGTAGCGACAACGGCGCCTGCGGCGTCGAACTGCACGACCTGATCGGCGGGCGGATCGGTGACGTAGACGCCGCCGCCCGGAACCGGCGCAAGCCGTGCGGGGTAATCCAGACCGGCGGTGAAGGTGGTCGAATAGGAAACGTCCGAAGTCTGTCCTACTGTCACCGACAAAACCATGAGGAGACATGTGGCGGTCATCGTAGACTCTCCTGTCCCTGCTTCCCGGCGCTGCCCGTGGTCTTCGCCCATGTGAAGCCGACGGCGGCGCGTTTCCGTGCCTTCCGTCTGAATTGGTTTGCAATTGCTGTACCAGATAACTAGGCGGTGCCGTCTTTCGCAAGCGGAGGGTGCCCGAAATGAACCTAAGTCGTTGTTTTGCGGGATGTTGCGCCGCGGGAGTCCGCGCAGATAGAGGCCCCAGCCCTCGTCCGTGGGTACAGTTTTTTCTCGGATTTGGGAATCGGGTTCGGAGGATCACGCAGCGGACTTGGGAGGTTCGGACTAGCGGGGAAAGAACGAGGCGTAGTACTCGAAGGTGCGGTAGTCGTTAAGGTCCACGTGCCCGTCGCGGTCGAAATCGAACAATCTACATGCGGATGACGCCGTAACGTCCGGACCCTTTAGACAAGGTACAAACGCCCCGTAGTCCTCGACGTCCAGGTCCTGGTCCTGGTCGGCGTCGCCAGGCACGGTCGGGTCGATGGTCAGGACGGGCTTGGTGGTCGGATCGGAGTCCACGACGTCCATGAACGCCTGGCTCGATTCTTCCACAGTGTCGGGGTTCACCTGGAATCGAAAGGCCACAGCGCGAGTTCCTTGCCGAAGCGGGTCATTGACGAGTCTGCCGACATCGAGCGTGTATTCCGTGGACGGTTGGAAGGGCGCGATTCTGCGTCGGCCGACCAGAGCCAACGTATTGACGTCGAAATCCGTGGCTCGTTCCAACAAATCCGCGGGGTAGGCATAGATGTCCACTTCCGCATCCGCAGCCGGAAAACGCGACGCGCCGCGGATTCGGAAGGTCAATGTCGCCTTGACAGGCAACGGGGCGGTGACCGTGGAGAGGTTGAATTCCCAGACCACTCGGTGTTCGATGGGGACCTGCGCGGATTCACGGTTGAGCGTGATCGCTCCTTCGTATCCGGACTCGTTGAAGCTCCAATCGTACTGATCGGCGACCCCGTCGAACGGGCCATAGCCGCCGCCGTCCACAAGCGTTCCGTCAGCGCTGGGGCGGATCGACTGTACGGCGGCCAGACAACGGTCCGCGGCACCGACCGCGCCGCAGATCACGGCGATCAAGAGAGTTCGGCGAACTCCGTCCAGCGCGAACCCCGACATGCCGAAACGTCGCATTCCTATGCTGGGGATTATTCGACACATCGCGGGACCTCGTCAAAACCCCGTGCAAAAGCTCACATCCGAGACACGCCCCGTCCTCGATGGCTGGCAGGTTGCAATTTCCGTGCCTCGTTCATTCCGTTCTCGGACTCGGGTTCACGTTTTGTCACGTGAGGGTTCACGGAAGGGGCGGATATCGTAGTTTCTGTCGGGGAAGGAAGTCCCATCTTGGGATCGGCCGGTCCACCAAGACCGCCGACGGTTCCGTCCGCAAAGTGATCCGGTTGCCGATCGAGGCCATGACCATGAGCCGCCATGAGCCACGCTCGTCTTCATCCAGCCGCGCGCCTCCCGCGTCCGGGACTCACGGTCGTAGTGCTGGCGGGGTCGGCGTTGACGTTGGGGAGCGCCCTTGGCCGACCTTCGTCGGGCTTGGGTGCGGAACGCGGTCCGCATCCCCGCGGCCCGGGCGTCGCTAACCACCCCGTGTTCGTCAGGCCCTCCGCGGCGGTAAGCATCCCGAAGGACTGGCCGTTAGACCGTTTGGGGGCCATCACGTGCAAGACGTGCCATTTGAGTCTCGCCCCCGGCATGAATGGCAATGGGTTTGCCTCTTCCGGGAGCGTGGACGTTGAGGCCGGGTTGCGCGGAGCGGTCGAAGGCGCGTCGAATTCGCGGGGTTTTTGTGCAAATTGTCACTTGGCGGACGGTCCTCGGACGGCGGCGGGGATGCACTGGATGGCCGTCGGACGCGCGCACGTTACGCGAGATTCCGACGACGTCTCCGCGGGCGACGGTTTTCTCGACGCCGAGTCCCGGCAATGTCTCGGTTGTCACGACGGGGTCGGGGCCATGGAGACGGCGTACCAAACCGCACGTGAAAACATGAGGACCTTCGTCGGCGACCAGGGCCGAAACCATCCCATCGGCCGCGCGTACGTCCGCGGCGCCAACCGTGCCAAGGGCATTTCACTGGTGAGCCCCTCCATGCTGCCGGACACCGTTCGGTTGCCGGGCGGGAACCTCGGCTGCGTCTCATGCCACAATCTCTACTCGACTGAGCCCAAGCGGCTCAGCGTTCCGATCGAAGGGTCGGCCTTGTGCATGACCTGCCACGACATGAACTAAACTGTAGCTGACGGCGGTTCTTGGAACCGCGCCATTCCCCTCTCATTATTGAGAAAAATCGCGCAATCCGGCCCGAAGCGAACGGGTCGAAACCGCAACGCCGACACGCCTGCAGCGGTCTAGGGACCGTCGCTGCCGACTTGATCGAAGAGGAGGTCAAAGCCGGAGTTGAGGATTCCTCGCGCGACCCTGTCGGCGGCATCCACAAGGGGGCTCCGGGATCCTCGGCAACCGCCCATAAGAGCTGGGATAAGTAAGCAAATCCCGCATAGAGCAAGCGTTTTGATCCCCCCGCGGCGCGGGCGACTTGGGCATCGTCTCATGGTTACAAGCTCCAAAATCCGACCGACCCCCGAAACGTAGGCACGTGGGTTGCCACGTGCTGTGGGGTGTGTGATTCCTGCGAACCTGCCGTCCGGCGACGCGCCGGGGCAAGATCAGCGTCCACGCGGGGCATTGTACAAGGCTGGCGATGGTAGCGGAACCGATTCATCCTGGAAAACGATCGAAAGGCCCGTCCGAAAAGTCGGGGGACGGCACATGCCCGTATATGGGCGCGTCGGGACCCGTTTCGGCGGCGCAAATGAAGCCACCCTTGGCGTCCGTTCGGACGTGGCGACGGGCCTGGTACGGGTGGTACGTGCTCGGACCGGTTTTGCTTCTCTGTTCGTGTGCGGCGCTCTTGGTCGGTTCGGATGTTCTGGAGCGGCGCTGGTTCCCGAACCTCCCGACCGGATGGCACCACGCATTGCTGACCTTGCGGGCCGCAATCGTGACCGGAATCGGTTCCGGGATCATCTATCTGGTCATGCTTCGCCATCAACGACGATTGACCCACGCCGCGGAGCGTCTGACTGCTCTCTTGGAGGCCTATGGTTCGTCGTCTTCGACACGCCTGTTGTTCGAGAACCCGCATCTGGTCCACTGTCGTGAGGTGTTGGGATGTGGGAAGAGCGACTGCCCCATGTACGACGCGCCCGGGGAAAGGTGTTGGCAGGTGATGGCCCTGGGCGACGGGTCGGGTGACGGGGGCGGGCCGCAGGTCCGAATCCAACACTGCCTGGGTTGCAGAGTTTATCAGCAGTCGTGCCCGGACGGGCTCACCAAACTCGGCGAGAGCTTCAACAACCTGATGTTCCTTCTGGATCACGAAGCGGACCAGGTTCGCAGCATGCGGGCGCAGATGGTGGAGAAGGAAAAGATGGTGGCGATCGGTCAGATGGCCGCCGGGATCGCCCACGAGATCGGCAATCCGCTGTCGAGCATTTCGTCGATCGTGCAGATGGTCAAGCGCAAACGCGGCGGCGATTCCGACTTGAGCCAGCTCGAATTGATCCAGACTCATATTCAACGGATTTCCTCGACGGTCCGGCAGCTGGCCACACTTTCGCGGCCGGTCTGCGACCGTTGGGAGTTTGTGGACCTGGGAGTGACGTTGGAGGACGCCGTGCGCCTGGTGTCGTTCGACGGGCGTGCTCGTCCGGTGGAGATCAAGTTCGCGCGTCCGGGGACCCTTCCCAAGACGTTCGCCCTTCGCGGACTGGTGCAACAGGTGTTCATCAATCTGCTGCTCAACGCCCTGGACGCCATGCCCGAGGGCGGCACGCTGACGGTCGGCGCAGCCGCCCACGTGCGGCACATCGTATTCAGGTTTGAGGACACCGGACACGGGATTCCGCCGGGAACGGGGCGGCGGGTCTTTGAACCGTTTTTCAGCACCAAAGAGCCCGGAAAAGGGACGGGGCTGGGATTGACGGTCAGTTTCGGAATTGTGCAAAAGCACGGGGGGCGGATCGAGTTCGCACCCCGAGGCGGCGGCCCGCCGCGCGGGGACTGCCAGGGGACGGTTTTCACCGTGACCCTCCCGATTCTCAATGAAGCACCGGAGGAAGGCCATGCCCGGATCCACGATCTTGTTGGCGGACGATGAAGAGACTCTGCGCCGGAACCTCAAGGAGGTATTGGAGGAGGAAGGCTTCGAGGTGATCGCCTGCCGTGATGGGACACAGGCGTTGAAAGCCCTGAAGGCCAACGAAATTGATGCCTTGGTGACCGACCTGCGCATGCCGGGCGTGACGGGGATGGAACTGATCGACCAGGCGGTAAAGCTGGCCCCGGATGCGGTGATCATCGTCATCACCGCGTTTGGAGAGGTGGAGACGGCGGTGGAGGCGATGAAGAAAGGGGTCCGCGATTTCATCTGCAAACCGGTGATCTTCGACGAACTGATCTTCAAGCTCAAACGACTGCTGGCGCAGGATGATCTGCTGCGGCAGAATCGGTATCTTCGGGAGACGATCCGCCAGACGCAGGAGGCCTCGGAGATCGTGGGGCGTTCGCCGTCGATGGCAGCCATTGGGGAAACGGTCGGACGCATCGCCCACACGATGTCCAACGTTTTGATTTGCGGCGACAGCGGCACGGGCAAGGAGGTCATCGCCCGAGCCATCCACTACACAGGGGTCACGCGGGACAAGCCGTTCATCGCCGTGAATTGCGGGGGGCTGGCGGATACCTTGGTGGAAAGCGAGCTGTTCGGTTATCGCCGCGGGGCGTTCACCGGGGCGGACACTCACCGTTCGGGATACTTCGAGGCGGCGAACGAAGGAACCTTGTTTCTCGACGAGATCGGCAACCTACCGTTCGCCAGCCAGGCGGTTTTGCTGCGGGCCATCGAGCAACGAGCCATCACTCGGGTGGGTGAGAGTCGTCCGCGGCCCGTCCACATTCGCGTCATCGCGGCCACGAACCGGGACTTGAAGCGGGCCACACAAGCCGGCGAATTCCGCGAAGATTTGTACTACCGTCTCAACGTGATCGAGATCCGCGTACCGCCGCTCCGTGAGCGTCCAGAGGACATCCCGCTGCTCGCCCAACATTTTCTGGACAAATACAACGCCGAGTTGAAGACGAAGTGCCCGGGGTTCAGCTCGGAAGCTTTGCGGGCCCTGACGAAGAGCAACTGGCGGGGCAACGTTCGCGAACTGGCCAATGTCATTGAGCGGGCCTTGATCTTCGCCGATGGGCGACGGATCGAGGAATCTCATTTGCTCCTCACCGCGGACGAGGACGCGGTGGCGTCGTCGGGCTGCCTGGATCTGCGGACTGCGACGCGGGACTTCGAACGGCATCATATCGCCAAGGTCGTAACGAACTTCGGCAACAAGGCCGAGGCCGCCCGCGCTCTGGGGATCGGCGTGTCCAGCTTGTATCGCAAGCTGGAGGAACTGGACATTTTGAAGGAGGCCACGTCCGATGCGGCAGCGACGAGTAGTTGAAACCATGCCGGCCGGCGATCCGCGGCGGCGCGGATGGCTCCTGATTCTGGCGCTGGCGGCTTTGACGTGGATGAGCCGTCTTTCCCAAGCACAATCCACCGGTCATCACGTTCACCCGCCGATGTCCGACCAAGGTCTGGTGGTTCGGGTGCAACTTTCGGGGGACCACGACACCGGAAGCGTGGAAATTCCTTTGGAGCTTCCTTCCACGTTGGCGGCGTGCGACGTGGACAAGTCGGTGACACTGCCCGGCGGGTCGGGCTCCTTGCGCGTGTTGCGATACCTTCCCCAGGCTTTTCTGCATCAAGAGGCGGAAGTCGTGGAAAACGGGCGGCCGGCGCTGGAATTGTCCGTCGAGGGTCCCACGCAATCCTATCGGCGGTGGTTGACGGCGGACGACCCGGATCGCAATCGGCTGATCAGCTTCATCGGTACTTGGCGGTTCATGTCCGTCCCCGATGGCGCGCAGCGTGACCAGCTTTTCCAACAGTTCGAGACGGAATTCACCCGCGACCCGCGCCTGGTGGTGAGCCGAGTTGACGGAACGTCGCCGCGTTCTCTGCCGCTGAGTCTCGGTTCCACACAGCGCGTTGAGGACTGCGACGCAGCCGTCCGCGTGATTCGATTCTATCCCGACTACGCCATGGACCGCGAGAAGAACGAAGCGGTGAATCGGTCCGAGGTGCGGCGGAATCCGGCGGCGCTGGTGGAGGTTTCGTGGAAAGAGCGAACCGAGCAGCGGTGGTTGTTCGCTAAGTTCCCGGCATTTCGAGAAAAAGACGCCGATCCGCTGCCGATCCGCATGACGTTGGATTGCCCTTCGGCGACGTCCGGGGAAACGCCGGACTTCGCCCTCGTGGCGGTCGCGGGCGGGGCGTTGGAGGTGTGGACCCGCCGCGCCGGGCAGACGGAAAGCGCGGTGGCCTCGACACGGGAACAACGGCCGATTGCGGGCACGCAGTATCAGTTCCAAGTCGTGCGTTTTGTTCCGTCGGCGAAGTTGACGGAAGAGTATCGGCCTGCGGAGGGCGGGAAGGGCACGGCGGCGGTGAAAGTGCAGGCGGCGGATGCGACGGGGTCGCCGTCCGACGTTTGGGTCGCCCTGGGGGAATCAAGGTCCATCCCCTCTGCCGCGGGTCCGCTGACGGTCAGTTTCGCCACGCGAGAGGCGCACAAAAGCGGAGGACATCCATGAGGGTCCGCGCGGGGACAGGGCTCGCGGGCTTCGGCATTTTGTGGGGCATCGCGTCAACCGCTGCGCAAAGCCCAGGGAAGTACGCCGGGAATTGCACGGACGCCGGGTGCCACGGGGACTACACCAAGCAAAAAGTCGTCCACTCGCCGGTGGAGCAGGGCGCGTGTGATTCCTGTCATGAGGCCCAGGCGGGCGGGGAACACAAGTTCCGTTTGAGCCGTGAGGGGGGGGCCGTCTGCACGGAGTGCCACGGAGAGGTCACCCAAGACCTGGCGTTCGTCCACGGTCCGGTCGCCGTGGGGGCGTGTACGGCCTGCCATGATCCCCACGCATCCCCGCACGCGCATCTGCTGGTCGCCGAAGAACGGGCCGTATGCACCGAGTGCCACTCCGAAATCCAGGAACGCGCCGCCAAGCCGAACCACGTACACGCACCGGTCGCCGACGGCTGCCTGGGGTGTCATATGCCGCACGGGGCGAAGAACAAACGCATGCTCACTCTCGAACCTCCGGGGTTGTGTCTGGACTGTCACGACGACATCGCAAGCAAGGTGACGGACGCCCCCGTCAAGCATGAAGCGATGCACTCCGAGAAGTCCTGTCTGGGGTGCCATGACGCCCATGCATCGCGAGAGGGTTCGTTGTTGATCGCCCCCGGGGGAGAATTGTGTCTGTCCTGCCATGGAAAAACGATCACGTCCAAGAGCGGAGCGGTCCGCGATTTTGGAACTTTTCTTTCGGGAAATCCGCACAAGCATAGTCCGGTGGCGGACGGGAAGTGCGAGGCCTGCCACGAACCGCACGGAGGCAGTCGCGCGAACCTGCTCGCCCGGGAGTTCCCAACGAAGTTCTATTCGGCGTTCGATGCCCAGCGCTACGCCCTCTGCCTGGAGTGCCACGAGGCGGAGGCTTTTACGGAAAAGGAGACCGGCGAGGCGACCGCGTTTCGCGACGGGGTCCGCAACCTGCACTACCTGCACGTGAACCAAGCGATCAAGGGCCGGACTTGCCAGGTGTGTCACAATCCGCACGCGAGCAAGAACTCCAAGCAGATCGTGGAGAGTGTGGCGTTCGGATCCTGGAGGATCCCCATCAACTTCAAGGAAACGGCGACGGGCGGGTCCTGCGCGCCGGGTTGCCACCGGCTGGCGCAGTACAACCGAGATCGCTCTGCGGACGGCGCTCCTTCGCAGCCCGCCACGCCGTAGCCCGCGCCTATCCCCCGTAAAACGCCCGGATGATTTCGCTGGCCTTGTTGAGGTTGATGGCCCCGAGGGTTTGGCTGGCGGCGGTTCGGATGTCCAGGTCGGCGTCGTCCTTGGCGATCTTGGTGAGAGTGGTGATCTGGGCGTCTTCCAATTGGTTTCCGTTGGTCTTGGCCGACTCCGCGAGGGACCCGAACGTGGCCATACGCAGCGTTTTGGTGTTCTTCTCGTCCAAGGCCAAATGGGCGACGGCCCGCTGGGCGGCGGGCGACGGCGAAAGCGCCAGCACGGAGGCCGCGGCGACTTGCAGTTTCTCCTCCGGGGCGGACAGCGCCGCGATCAAGGCCGGCGTCGCCGCATTCCCGTCGTAGACGGTTCGCCCGTCGACGGCGATTCGGCGGAGGGTTTCGGCGGCTTGCAAGGCGAGGTCGAGGGCCATTTCCGGTTGCAGGGGCGTTTGTCCGGCTCTTCCGCGACCGCGTTCCAGGGCCGCTTCCAGGGCCGCATCGGCGGCCGAAGCGTCCACCGTCTCCACCAGTTCGTCCCGACCGGCGATTTCGTCGGCGACGACCGATTGCGTCGGTTTGCGAAGGATGACGATGGACGTCTTGGAGAACGCAAACTCGGAACGCAACTGGTTCACGGCCTCGCTCACGCCCGGCTCGGCGATGTCGGTGGAGAGGAACACCGCCGACACTCCCTGGAACTCTAGGCGGGCCCGTTCCATGGCCCGGAAGAAACTGGTTTCGGCGATCACGTCGCGGTCGTTGGCCCGCAGCACGGCCATGACGCGGTTGGCGTTTTGGGGATTGGCGTCGACGACCACGGCCTGTTGGCGCCCGCTCTGCGCCAGGGTCTGGGCGAGCATGGGGACGACGAACTGGGCGTCGGCGAATTGTGTTTTGGGAACGGCGGCGCCCAAGGCCAGGGCGGCCTTGATGCGCACCACGGAGTCCGGAAAACGCAAACATTGGGCCAGCGGTTGCTTTTCATCTTCGGGACCGACGAGCGAAGCCTCCCCGGCGGTGACCCGCAGGGCGGCGATCGCCCCCAACGCCACGGCCGAGTCTCTGTCTTGGACGGCGCGGCTGAGCACCTTGTGCACCAACTTCGGTCCGGCGGCCTGGGTAAAATAGAGGGCCCGTGGAAAGACCGTGGGACGGGTGCGGTCAGCGAGGCCGGCTTCGGTCAGGTCGCGGCTTTCGACGTTGAGCCCCAGACGGTGCTCGCGCCGGATATTGGCCGCGAGCCAGAGGGAAATCGCGTCGGCGTATCCGTGCCGCAAGAGGATGGCTTCCTCGCAGCAACGCATGGCCATGACCGGCCCGAAGATGCGACGCGGCACGACCACCGGTTTCAAAGCCGCGGCGGCGCTGTCCCAATACCAGACGTTGGACTCGTCCAAACGCGGGTCGGCCCGTACGGATTCGTCCTCGTTGTAGAACCTCTCAGCCAATTCATAGAAACTAACGTCGCCGGGTTCGGGGAAGCTGCGACCCGAGCGTGCCTCAATCCGCGCGATCGCCGCAGTGGCCGCGGCCTTGGTTTCGGGAAATGCGTTGCCGCCTGCGACTACTTTGCGGAGGTAGGGGATCGCCTGTGGGTACCCGATGTCGCCGAGGGCCTTGATGAGGTCTTGGCGGATGTCGTTGCTTTCCACACCCAAGGCGGCGACGAGAGGGTTGACCGCCTCCTTGCCGATCTTCGGCAGGGCGGAGAGAACTCGCGTTCGCATCGCGGCTTGGTTGGGATTCAAAAGCGTTTTCACCAAGAGCGGCACCGCGTATTCGCCGGCGGCCGCGAGGTGGGCGATGGCCATGGCTTCCTGCTGCGGGTTTCCGCCTAGTTGCAGGATGTTGGCCTGAATGCGCTCGACGTCCTGACGGCGGAGGAACTCGCCCTTCTCGATGAGTTCCATGACCCGGGTGGCGCTGTCTACGAAGGACGGGTTTTTCGCGTTCTTGATGATGGTGTGCAACGTCTCAAGGCTCTTGCGATCGCGATTGGCCAATTCCATCACCGTTACGGGGTCCAAGTCGGGATGGGCCAGCAGGGCCTTGGCGTAGGCGTCGGCGCGGATGAACTCACCCATGCGCGCGTAGTGAAGGAAGTCGGCGAAGAGCTGTTCGACCGTGGCGTCGGAGGCGGCGTCCGCGGGAGTCGAGCTCGCGGTTTTCGAGGTGGCGGTTTGGGCTGCAGTCGAAGGCAGGACCACGGCCACAGCGAAAAGCAACGCCAGGGCCCAGCCCGGCAGGCGGCGTTTACGCCGCTTCGAGAAAAGGACGCCCATGTCGGTCTCCGGTGTTGACACCCTCGGGGGAACCAGCCGCGCCGGGGAGGGCCAACCAGGCAGGCAATACCCGCCTCCCACGGTCCGGCGGCAGACCGGGCAGTATAGGGGACCGCGCCGGGGCGTCAACCCGCAGCGGAACCGTTCCGCCGACCCCTTGGCAGGCCTGTTTCAGAAGGCATAGCGGTCAGATATTTCGGAGGATGGCGATGCCCCCAGCCGCCGTGATCCCCAGCAGGATCGTCTGGACAAACTCATTTAGAACGAGAAGGTTGCACCCCCCGGTTTGGAGCATGATCGCCCCTAGGGTGAGCAACTTTACCGTACGCCACGTTCGAGGTCCCAACATCAACGCACTCCCTAAAGAGCGGACACGACAACCCGGGCCCCCACGCCTCCGCGCCGAAGGCATGGCCCGCGCCATGGCTGGCTAATCTACGCCGCGTTGGCCCCCCGTCAACGGTGCCCGGATTTGGCCGGTGATTCCGGGCAGAACGACGGTCAGGGCACTCCGGGAGCGAAAATGCGCGGGCGCCAAGTCAGTGACCAGACGGTTTGGGCGGGGCGCTAGATGGCAAGGGCCATTTGGTTCTCCCCAAAGAGTTTCGATGTGGTTCCTTGGACATGAAATGAACGGCCGAGTCTCAATTCGGCCGAGACCGAGGTCGATTTCCTCCGAAGCTACCCGGCCACCTCGTAGGTACCACGGACGGTGATCAACTTTCGAATCAACCGCGTCCGACGCATATTCAAGTGGCTGGTCGAGAACCAGCTTGTCGAGCCGACGGTGCTGCTTGCACTTCAGGCCGTATCCCCGCTTCGAAAGGGGCGCTGCGATGCCAAAGCGACGACGCCGCTTGAGCCGGTGCCCGACGGACTCATCGATGCCGTTTGGCCGTCTGTGTCCCGTCGGATTGCCCAATGAATGAATTGCAACGGCGGTGGGGTCGTAGTCAGATGGAACCGGTGCGACGCTGCGCGATTTTGCGCGCCAAGTTGTGGGGAAGGCCACAGCGCGTGTTCGGGGGAAGGATTGATCCACAACCTGGATTCTCATTTTTGGGACGAACGGCCACCGCCGAATGCCCGCCGCCGATCTTTCCGTCGAGGCGACCCCCTGTGGGCACAGGCGCAAGGGCTTGCGCGGCAGGAGCACAGCGGCCCCGAGGGGGTGCGATGATCGCCGGAACGCCGTTTGCTAGACCGGGTGTCCGCCAGCAGCACTGCGACGAGGCGGCTTGCACAAGAAACGAACATGTTGACGTTGCGCGATGAAGGGCCGTGGCTGTTGAGATGCAATGCCGGGCACCCAGGGTGGAAGAGCGTGATGGGGTGCATGGCGGCCTTTTTTCTTCTGGAGAAACGATCGTGAGAGCACGTGTTGCGGTCCTGCTTGGCGTCGTACTGTTCGGAGGAGGTCTGTCGGTTCGTTGGGGGGAATCTTCCGACAACTCGACGGACGGACCTCGCATGCTTCTTGGCCAGGGGAACTCTGCAAGGGCTGGCGATGAACCGCGCTACGCCTATGTCGGCTCGTTCCGGTGCAAGAAGTGTCACCTCAACGAATACAAAGGCTGGGAGGCGACGAAGATGGCCAAGTCCATCGATATCCTCAAGCCCGGACAGCACAAGGAGGCGAAAGAGAAGTTCAAACTCGACCCCAACAAAGACTATACGACGGACGCGACTTGCCTGAAATGCCATACGACGGGCTTCGAGAGACCGGGGGGCTACGCGACTCCGGCCGGCAATGACGAGAAGGCCATGAAGAAAGCCGAGCAATTGGCGGGGGTCGGCTGCGAATCCTGCCACGGGCCTGGCAGCGCCTACGTCGAAGTGTTCGAGGAACTCCTGAAGTCCAAGCGCAAGTACAAAGCGGAGGAGCTGTACGCAGTCGGCCTGACGAAGATAGGCGAGGCGACCTGCAAGACCTGTCACAATCAAGATGGGCCGACGTATGACCCGGCCGTTCCTTTCGACTACGAGAAGAGGAAGCGAGACGGAGTCCATGCACTCCAGCTCCTCAAGCAGCGTGAGGAATAGGCCAAGCGGGGTGCCTCCCAAGACCGACGCCCTTTGTTGGCGCTGAAGGCGCGGGGCGAGAAGATTGAGGAGTCGCGGCGATGATCGCCAAGGACGGTAGCGGTCTTTTTCGATCGGCGGTGTTCGAGGACATTCCGGAGCATACGGTTCGGGAGGTCGAGGGGCGCGGACACGTCCTTTCCTTCGACGCAAACTCCAGGCTTTTCGAACGCGGTAGCAGGGCCGAAGACCTAATGATCCTCCTGGACGGGGTGGTGGAACTCGTGTTTCCCATCCGGATTCTCGGAGTGAGCCGGGAGATCCCCGTGGAGAGCAAGCACGCCGGCGACGTGGTCGCCTGGTCGGCGCTGGTCCGCCCCTACCACTTCACGCTCAGTGCGCGCTGCGCGACCTCCTGCACGCTGATGTCCCTGGGTCGGGAAGCGATTGTCCGTTTCTTCGAGACCGACCCAGCGACGGGCTATGTATTCATGCGCAACCTTGCGGGCGTCATCGGTCGCCGTTTACAGGCGTTGCAAACGATGTGGACGCAGGAGGTGGTGTCCGCGGCAGTGAAAGGTCTGGAATAACGTGCTCCGACTGCAGCGGGGCCTCCCTGGTGCGCTTTCTGCACCTGATGCGAGCGAATGACGCTGGACGGACTGGGAGCAGGGACATGAAAAGGCAAGCGCAGCCGGACACGAAAGTCGGGGTACGGGAAGCAACGCCGCTGGCGCGGAGATTGGTTGTGATCGCAAGCGCGGTGATGATGACGCCGTCCCCGGATCCGCAACGTTCGGAAGTCCTTGCGCAACAAAGCACGGCGAACAGCGAGGAGGCCGGAAAGGTGCCCCCCCAGATCAACCCGGCGGGTTGGACGTCCTCGGCGGTGTGCGGGGAGTGTCATCAGGCCATTCATGCTGTTTGGCGGCAGTCGCTCCATGCGAATTCCTGGACGAACGGCGTATTCCAGGCCGCTTTTCGGCGAAGTAACGAGACGTACGGCGAGGAAAAGAGTCGTTTATGCCTCTCCTGCCATGCTCCGACGGTACGGCACGGGGGTGACTACACCGTCAAAGAATCGGTTACCAAGGAAGGCATTACGTGCGACTTTTGTCACAGTGTCCATGCCGTGGACCTAACGGATTCGGCCGACCCGTTCCGCCTAACCATTGGGAGAACGAAACACGGTCCCCTTCGGCACGCTCAGTCGCCCGCGCATCAGATCGTGCATTCCGATCTCTTTATGCGGTCGGAGTTCTGCGCGTCCTGTCACGAATACAAGACTGCCCACGGGGTGGCGGTGTTGGGCACGTTCAGTGAATGGAAGAGCAGTTCGTATGCGGAGCGCGGAACTCAATGCCAGGACTGCCACATGCCGCTGGTTCCGGGTCGGACGGTGGCTTTGGACGTCAAGTCCGAGAGCGGTGGGATGGTCAATCTCCACAACATCTCCGGTTCTCATGATATCGAGCGGGTGCGTAAGGCGGTCACCATGGACGTGGTGGGCTACGAATGGTTGGAAGAGAAGGCCTGGGTGTACGTTCGGGTCGCCAATGAGGGCAGCGGGCACTGTTTCCCGACGGGGCTGCCCATGCACCGCGCGGTATTGGAAGTCACCCTGCGGAAGGCGGGAGAGACGATTGACCATCGGGAGATCCCCTTTGAGGTGGTGATGCTGGACGCCAGTGGGCGGACCCTGCGTCGCGAACACGAAGTGTTTACCTCCGCGGCGAAGGTCGCCAGTGACACGCGCCTGAAACCCAACGAGGAGCGCGTGATTGACATTTCCTTTCGGAATATAAAAGCATCTCGGCTCGTTGTGACGGCATCCCTGTACTACGAGTACTCGACGGAGGCGCTGGTGAGCGACGACAAGGGGGAGCGGATAGAACCGGTCGGGATGAAGTTCCTGCTGGTATCGCGCGAACGCGCGATGAAGCCGTTGGGGCAATAGCTGCTAGGTGAAAGCGCTATGAAGGACTGGCTGGAACTCAACCGTCGCGAATTCCTCGCGACACTCGGGGCTGTCTACGGGACAGCGGTCCAGGCGTGGGCGGCGCCGCGCTCTTGGTTTCTGGAGTATTCCGCGGGGCAGGACGGTCCGGCGACCGAGCAGTTTGTCACCACACTCTGCTCGATGTGTCCCGGCGGATGCGGGTTGCGCGCGCGTGTGGTACACGGATGCGCGGTGGGTGTAAGCGGGAACAAGGATCATCCGATCAACCGGGGCGGGCTGTGCTCACGGGCTTCGGCCATCCTCCAAGATGTGTACAACCCCGATCGGCTTCAGCAGTCACTACAGAGCATCGGCGTGCGCGGGTCAGGACGGTGGGAGACCGTCGAGTGGGACACGATGACGGAATCACTTGCTGAGCGGCTTGGGGCGCTTCGCAAGTCAGGTAGGCCGGAGAGACTCTGCGTTCTCTTGGGGCGGGATCGGGGACTGATGCGCACGGCGTGGCGACGCTTTGCGCGGGCCTACGGCACGCCGAACGTCATCGACGTGTTTTCGGAGGACAATCTGGGTGTTCTGCCGGCTGTCCTGGCCACGCACGGCGTGCGACAGCGGGTCGGCTATGACCTCGCCGCGTCGGCCTTCGTCCTGTCCCTGTCGAGCGGGTGGCTGGACGCCCACTGGTCGACTGAGCAGGCGGCCCGGGCGTTCGCCGAGTTTCGTCGTGGGCGACCGGGCTTCCGGCCGAAATGGGTTCACGTCGAGCCGCGATTCTCACTGACGGCCGCCAAGGCGGACGAGTGGATCCCTATTCATCCCGGGACGGAGGGCGCGGTTGCCCTGGGCATCGCCCACGTCATGGTCCGCGAGGGGCTTTACGACCGCCCGTTCGTGGAGGGGCATGGATTCGGGTTTGAAGACTGGGTGGACGGCGATGGTCTGACGCACCTCGGGTTCCGGCGCATGGTCCTGCAGGACTATGCTCCGGCCGCCGTCCAAGGAATGACCGGCGTTCCGGAGGGGACCATCTTCCGCCTGGCGCGCGAGTTCAGCGCGAATCGCCCAGCCGTCGCCCTCGGATTCGACGGCGGCGGATGTGGCTTCCAGACCACCTATGGCAGGATGGCTATTCACGCCCTCAACGCCCTTGCCGGAGGCATCGACGTGCCAGGCGGCATCACGGTGTTCCAAGAGATGAGCCTCCTGGTGGACGACATCGAGATCGATGACGTCGCTGACAGGGGCCTGTCCATGCCACGCGTTGATGGCACTGTTTCTCAGCGGCGGTTGAGCGACAGCGCCGTCGATCTTCTGGCGGATTCGATCGAGGGCGGTCGTCCGTACCCAATTGAGGTTCTCGTCCTGGTGGATGCGGATCCGGTGTTCGCGCTGGCCGAGGGTAAGCGGCTCGGAGCGGCCCTGTCCAAGGTTCCCTTTGTGGTGGCGGTGACGGCCTACCCCAACGACAGCAGCCGACACGCCGACGTGGTCGTACCGCTTCTTCACAGTTTTCATCGTTGGGATTTCAACGTGGCCCACACCCTAAGCGGGCATCCGGTCGTCTCGCTGGCCCAGCCGGTGATGAAGGCGCCCCCGGGCATAAAAGACCCGTACGAAGTGCTTCGGGCGTTGGCCGAGCGCCTCGGAGGAAAGGTTGCTCAGGCCCTGCCCTGGGCGACCAGCCGATCGGCGGTCGACGCCGTCGTGCAGGAGTTGTTCGAGGCCGGCAAGGGCGCGGCCTTCGGACCCGCAAACGAGCAAAGTTGGGCGCAGCTTCTGGAAAGCCGGGGGTGGCGGGCCCCCTTCGCCGCCCATCTGGACGAGTTCCGCCGTAACATCTTCGCCGGAGGCGGGTGGACCGATCCGATCTACTTCCATCGGGAATGGGATCGAGTGTTCCGCGCCCCCTCGGGGAAGTTTGCCTTCAGTTCGGCCTACCTCGCGCGATCGTTCGAGGCTTTCCCGGAGCCTGAGACGGGCTCGGATCGCGACCGCCGCTGTCTGCCCTACTGCCGGGTTTCTGCAAGACGACACGACGAGACCTATCCCTTGCGTCTCTACGTCTATCCGCTGCCCAATCTGGTTTCCGTGTCCAGTCCGAACCTGCCGTGGCTGAACGATATCGCCGGGGCCTACATGTTTGAGAAGTGGCGGACGTGGGTGGAACTGCATCCGGAGACGGCCGAGCGTCTGGGCCTTCATGACCACGACTATGCGGAGGTCCGAACACCGCGCGGCAAAATGGTGCTGCCGGTCAAGGTCTTTACGGGGCTGATGCCCGACGTGCTGGCCATCCCCTTCGGCTTTGGACGACGATATGGCGGACGTTGGTGCGCGGGAATCGGGGAGAACCCGGCGGACCTCGTCGAGCCGCAGACCGACCCGCTCACGGGGACGTCGCTTTGGACCTCAACTTGGGCAACGATCCGGAAGGCGTAAGCGGGCGAGGGTGGACAGGAGAAGCCGATGGCCAAGTGGGGCATGACAATCGACCTCGACCGCTGCACGGCCTGCCAGGCGTGTGTCACCGCTTGTCAGGCGGAGAACAACCTTCCCCCGACCGGCCCGGACGATTCCCGCAAGGGCCGGAATTTCACATGGATGGAGATGATCCCCTTCGCGGGGGAGGGAGAGCGGCCCAAAGCGATCGAGCGTTTGCTGCCCAGGCCATGCCTCCATTGTGACAATCCTCCCTGTGTGAAGGTGTGCCCCGTCGGGGCGACGATGGTGAACGAAGACGGGATCGTCGGCCAAGTGTACAGCCGATGTATCGGTTGCCGCTACTGCACGACGGCGTGTCCGTACACGGCGCGGTATTTCAACTGGACTGAGCCGGTCTGGCCCGATCCTATGCAGCAGCATCTGAATCCCGACGTGTCCGTCAGGCCCAAGGGTGTGGTCGAGAAGTGCACCTTCTGTCATCACCGCTTGCAGAACGCCCGCGACAACGCCCGCGCGGAGAACCGTCCCCTACGGGAAGGGGAGTATACGCCAGCGTGCGTCGAGGCCTGTCCCGCGGTCGCCATGACCTTCGGCGATCTTTCCAATCCTCACAGTGAGGTCTCCAAGCTCGCCCACAGCCGGCGGGCGTACAAGCTCCTTGAGGATCTCGGTACGGAACCGAAAGTGATCTATCTGCGGGAGGGTGAGTAGGGTGTCCGCTGTCTCGAACCGGCCAGCCGGCTCAAAAAGGCCCGATCCCCCGCCCCTTGCGGAAGACGCGATCCTACTGGAACCCGTGCTACGGACGGGGCCGCGCTTCTATATCACGGTAGCGGTTCTAATGAGCGTCATGGCGCTTGGCACCTATGCGTACGTCACGCAGTATCGTGAGGGCCTGGGCGTTACGGGACTGGGGAGACCCGTCTACTGGGGCTTCTATATCACTAACTTCGTCTTCTTCATCGGGATCAGTCACGCCGGGACGTTGATTTCGGCGATCCTGCGGATCGTCGGCGCCGAGTGGCGCCGAACCATCACCCGATCCGCTGAAGTCATCACGGTCATGGTCATCCTGTTCGGCGTGGGCAACATCCTCATCGATCTGGGACGCCCCGACCGCATGTTGAACGTGATCTTCCACGGACGGCTCGAATCCCCCCTGCTGTGGGACGTGTGCAGCATCACCATGTATCTGACGATGAGCACGCTCTATCTGTATCTGCCGCTGATCCCGGACATTGCGATTCTGCGCGATCATACCAATAAGCGGCACTGGTTCTATCGACTCCTCGCCCTGGGCTGGACGGGAACTCCGAAACAGCACCGCGTGCTTGAGACCCTGATCAGCGTGATGGCCATCATCGTCATCCCCGTCGCCGTCTCCGTGCATACGGTGGTGAGCTTCGTGTTCGCCATGACCATACAGCCGATGTGGCATAGCGCCATCTTCGGACCTTATTTCGTCGTCGGCGCGATTTTCTCCGGCATCGCGGCGCTGATCGTCGCCATGGCGCTGATCCGCTGGGTCTATGGTCTGGGTGATTATCTCAAGAAAGTGCACTTCAACAATCTAGGTCTTTTGCTTCTCGTCATGTGCTTCCTATGGTTTTACTTTACGGCGGCGGAGTTCCTGACCACATTCTACGGGAGTGAGCCGGCGCATATGTCCATCTTCTGGATGAAGTTCACCGGGCCGTTTGCCCCGCACTTCTGGACGATGGTGACCACGTGCTTCGTTATTCCGGTGGCCATCTTGTGTAATCGGCGGACTCGGACGGTCATCGGGACGGTCATCGCGTCGGTCTCGGTGAATATTGGTATGTATTTGGAGCGATTCATCATCGTCGTGCCGTCGCTTTCCCAACCGCGACTGCCGCATTCGGAAACCATCGTCTACAGCCCAACCTGGGTGGAGTGGAGCATTCTCGCGGCGTGCTTTGCGGCCTTCACGCTTTTTTACGTATTGTTCACCAAGCTGTTCCCCATTGTCTCGATTTGGGAGGTACAGGAAGGGCGCGAGCGATCGATCGCGGAGGTGACCGAGCGACTGAAAACCTACCTTCCGGAGCCGCATGTATCCGTCGCGCGGCGAGCCCCTGTCGGAGTCAGCCCATGATCCGTTGCCGCCAATGGTATCGTTCCCCCTCGCGTGCGATCTGCCCGCTGTCCATCTACGTGGGGCTTCTTGGTTCGGGGGCGCTGGCTGGTGCGCAACCCGACGGCGCGGTCGGGACCGTCGGCGGTGACATCATGCGCGGGTGGCGGGAGTTCTACGACAGAAAATGCGTCGAGTGCCATGCGGTATGGGATCAGGGCGGTCGTGTCGGCCCCGATCTGGGCCGGATCCGCGCCGACCGCTTGACCGATGGACAACTCGCCGGGGTCATGTGGAACCATATCCCCAAGATGCTTGGGAAGATGCGGGAGACCGGACACCCGCCTGTCACCCTCTCGCAAGAGGAGATGGCGGATCTGTTTGCCCTCATCTTCTTCGTCCGGCAACTCGACGAGCCGGGCGACCCAGTGCGAGGGGAGAGCATTCTTCGCGCCAAGGGGTGCAGCGAATGCCATCAGACTCGGGCCACCGGGGAGAGCATCGGACCGGATCTGGCCAGGTGGGGGCGGTATGCCAACCCCATTGTCTGGGCCCAGTTGATGTGGGAGCACGCGCCGGTCATGGAAGAGGCGATGAGGCGTTCGGGGATTAAATGGCCGAAGTTGGACGGCGCGGACCTCGTTCACATCGTCGCCTACGTGCGCAGCACGGGAACAAGCGGGGAGAAGATCTACCTCAGCCCGGGGTCCCCGGTTCGTGGGCGGACGCTCTTCCAAGAAAAGAAGTGCCATCAGTGTCATCCTGGAACAGGGCCGGACTTGGCCGCCGCGGGTTTGCCTGCGTCCGTGGGAGCGCTCGCGTCTCGAATGTGGAACCATTCCCCGTTAATGATGCAGATGATGATCGCACAGGACGTCTCCCGGCCGCCGCTGACTGCTCAGGAGCTGGCCGATATCGTGGCCTACGTCCTCGCTCTGGGGAGCGTGGACCGAGCAGGAGATCCGGCCCGCGGCGAGAAGTTGTTCGATCAAAAGGGGTGTGCGCAGTGCCATCAACAGAATAGCAAGGGCTCGGCGCCGCGCCTTTCCAAAAGCGGCTTGGGATCCGAAATTGGACCCGTGTACATGGCGACGGCCATGTGGAACCACGGGGAAACTATGTTGGAGCGAATGACCGAGGCCGGCCTGGCTTGGCCCGTATTCCATGACCAGGAGATGATCGACCTGTTGGCTTTTCTGAATGTGCCGGATGCTCCGCAGTCCGTGGCGGACCCGGGTGACCGGTAGGAACGCGAACCGAGCCACGGCCCGAAGGGTGCTTGCTGGATCGGCGAAACGAAAGGTTTCTTCAGATGCGTTGGGGCGGGCCATTCATGATCACGCTGGCAGTCTTGGCCGGCTGTGTCGCGGTCGTCTATGGCGTCGTCCGGCGCAGTCCGACGGTGAGCCAGCCCATTGCTTTCAATCATGCCGTCCACGTTGGTGGGGCTTCTTTGGTATGTGTCGATTGTCACACCGACGCCGGAACGCGCCGCGACGCCGGGATTCCGGGAAAACGTGTTTGTTTCGACTGTCACGATCCCGACCAAGAAGCGGGCAAGCACCCTCAGAAGGACAAGCTGTTTTCCTTCGCCAAGAGCGACGCCGAGGTCCCATGGATTCGTGTTGCTGCGACGCGACCCGACGTGTTCTTCTCCCATCGGCGCCACGTTGGGGCCGCGGGGATGGAGTGTCTGGACTGTCACGCGGGACAGCCCAGCCTCACTGCTCCGCCCTCCACCGTTCGCCTTGTCATGACGATGACCTCCTGTATCGCATGCCACGAACGTAAGGCGGTCAGCACGGACTGCTTGGTCTGTCACCGCTGAATCGGCCGGCACCGAGCCATGCTTCGGCACCTACTTCGCAAGAGGCACCGACGGAGCTAGCCGCGATACGGTTCACTCAAGGCGCACCAAACAAGCCCCACAAAGACGATTGAGATTCGGATGGATCCAAAGAACTCTCTGTCGCGAGGGAGGCTTGAATCATGTCGAGTATCGGCCAAGGAGGGCCGAGTTCGCCTCTGACTATCGTACGAATGGCTATCAGGGCTCCGCGGAAGCGGGACCCGAGCGCGCCGCGGTACTGAGGGCAGCGGCGTCCGTGTGTCTCGACGAACGCCTCTCGGTCTCTCCGACTCCACGTGCTCTTGGGCCCGAGCGCTACACTCTCGGGGTCTGCGGGCAGAGCCCTCGGCCACGGCAAGCTCGCACCCCGCAGTCTGCCGAATCTCGATTGTCCATGTCTGTCCAAGCGGACCCGAAACCGCCGCTGCCGACGACGCGCAGCCGGAGTTGCGCGGGGCGCAGCGAGAGCGGGGTGGACGTCTGAAAAACACGGTCCACAATGACCGATACGGAGTTCAAACCGGTCCTGAGTTGTCAGGTGGGCGGTTTATATCCGCCAAGGGTAGACCCTGGATATCAAGAGCGAGGTGCGCGCATGTCCTCTGCGTCAGTACTGCCCCGGAAGAAAGTCGATCAGCTGTTGAAGGGAGGATGTCCCACTCTTAGTTGAAGGTGGACAGCGGCTCGGGCACCTCGTCGGGGTCGATCAGACCGGGCTTCACGCCTCAAGTTTACCCACATTTTAGGAACCCCACGGCGAGCGCGCCATCGACCATGCTCTGCAGTTTCGTCCAGCCTCGCCATAGGACGATCCAGCCTGGGGGGTGGTCGTGGCGACGATTTTGATGTCCGCCAAGCCGGGC
>CAZYEX010000135.1:0-1500 GCA_964646605.1 uncultured Phycisphaera sp.
TCTGTGTTCCCAGCCGCGGAGCGGCGACAGACTGTAGCCGGGCGGCGTCAGCCCCCGGACAGCGACCTGGGCTGAATCTGAAAGCCCCAGAGCGGCTGTGTTGGTTTTCAAGGGTTTGAGCCTTCGAATTGGGGGTTCCAATGCGTTTGGGTTTTCATCATGGTGTTGAGGATGACCAGGAGTTTCCGCATGCAGGCGGTGATGACGACTTTGGGTTTTTTGCCTTGGGCTTTGAGGCGTTGGGCGAAGGCGCGGATGATGGGGTTGTAGCGCTTGGCGCTCAGAACCGCCATGTACAGAGCGCAGCGCACCGAGGCGCGGCCACCCCAGACCGAGCGCTGCCCTCGGAATTGACCGCTGTCGCGGTTCAGGGGAGCCACGCCGACGAGTGCCGCGACCTGCTCCCGATTGAGGGTTCCCAACTCGGGGAGATCGGACAGGAGTGTGGCGGCCGTCGTGGGACCGATGCCTGGCGTGCTTTGCAGCAAGTCGGCTTTCCCTTTCCATTCGTCGTCGGATTCGACGAGCGCGAGGATTCGTTTCTCCACGCGTTTGATCTCTTTGTTCAGAGTGTCGACGATCAGTTGAATGCTTTTCCGGACATCCTTCGAGCTGATCGTTTCTTGGCGATTGTTCTCGGCGGTGCGGAGATCAACGAGCTGGCGGCGGCGGGTGACGAGCTGTTTCAATTCGGCCTGTTTTTCGTGGACTTCCGCGACGGGCCGCGGATGCACCTGCTGACCGAAGCGGGCAATCACGCGGGCATCAATGCGATCGGTCTTCGCGAGAATGCCCAGGCCTTTGGCGAAGTCTCGTACCTGACGCGGATTGACGACCGACACGTGATGACCTCCCGCGGTGAGTTCCGCGGCCAGTTGTCGCTCGTATCCCCCGGTGGCTTCGACGACCACCAGGCAGGTGCCGGGCTCGGGCAGCTGGCGGAGCAACTGACGATGGCCGTCGGTGTTGTTGGACACGCGGAGCGAGTTTCCCGCAGGCAGAAAATGGACGTCCAAGGACTGCTTGGCGATGTCGATACCGATAAAAGTGGAGATCCCCTCCATGGAGAAATCCCTCCCTTGCGGATGCGAGCTCGACGTGCGTTTGGGGCGCCGTCGGCTCTGGCGGCTGTTCGGGCTTATTCCACAAAGCCGGCGACGATCCAGCTCCGGGACGGCCTTGGAAGGCCGAGGGACGATCGATCTGTCGCCGGCCGCCGTCGGAAAGCTTGCTTCGCTACGCTTCGCAAGCTTTCCGACGGCTGTCTCCATCTGAACTGTTGACTTACCATGTTTCAACATACAAGGGGCGACAGATGCCTTCGTCGATCGAATGCACGATGTCTGGATTCCAAGAGTCGGGAGACCGCGTCACAACGAAAGGAGACCGTGAGACAACTCCAGATCGTTGCCGCGCACTCGTTCCCACCGGATGCCACCGGTGGGCTTTGAAATTCTCTCCGAACTGCGTCCGCTCTTGCTGAAAGCTGATCGCTGACCG
>CAZYEX010000136.1:0-1552 GCA_964646605.1 uncultured Phycisphaera sp.
CAGTTGCTCGGAGCCGTCACCATAACCAACGGGCCGTCGCAGTAATGGCCACCCCGCTGCCGAACTACGCGGTCAACGCGTCGGTCCTCGCGTCACGGCGCTTGCAGAGCAAGCGCCGCGCCACTCGGCCCGCGCGTTACCGCGGGCGTTCGGCGAATGGAGACTGGCATGTCACGGGGACGACCCAGTGATGCGTGAGCGGCTGCTGCCCAGCGATCCGGTCCGGTTCATTCAGGACTGCATCAGACGCGGACGTGTCCTCTGGACGTACCACGTCAACATGCGCCTCGCGGGCCGGTTCATTCCCCGGGAGTCCATTCTCGCGGCGGTGGAAGCCCTTGAACTCGTGGAGGCGTATCCAGACGACAAGTACCTCCCGAGCTATCTCGTACTCGGCCGAGCCGGCGCAGACCCCTTGCACGTGCTGGTCGCAGTGGACGTGGAAGGAGATAATGTTCGCGTCGTCACGGCATACCGCCCGGACGCGGGCGAGTGGCTCGACGACTTGAAAACGAGGAGACCCCAATGAAATGTGCCGTTTGCGGTGGAGAGCTCAGGGCGGCCATGACGAATCTACCCTTCAAGGTCAGCGACGCGACCATCGTGATTCTCAAGGACCTTCCCGTCGTTCAATGCGCCAGGTGTCCCGAGTATCTGATCGAAGACGAGGTCCTTCGGCGGGTGGACGAGATCTTGGCGAGGGTGGAAGGCGGGACCGAGCTTGAAATCGTCCGTTACGCCGCGTGATCGTCTGGGAGTGCATCGCCGAACAACAGCATGCAGCGGACGGGGCTGCGCCCCGCCGCTGATGCTGAGCGTTAGGCGGATTAGGAAGTCAGCGAAGCCATGTGCACGTATATCGCTGCTGCCGTTCCAGGGGACGCGAATATTGCGGCCGTTGCAACACTCGCGGAGGCGCACGGGCTTGGGTGGGAAGCGTTTCCCAACCGACACCTTCTTGCCCAGGTGGGCTCCGGCTCCAGTTGGTTCCTCACGACTCGCAAGCATTGTGACTGCGGCACCGCCCTCGGAGCGGCCGGGTCCGAAGCACCGACTCGCACGCATGACCCTCAATCCGACGTTCCAAAGCTGAGACAACGGGGCTGGTCTGAGCAGAAGATTGCCAGGTGGCTCGCCGAGAAAGGCGATGCTGAGGCACGGCGTGAACGGGCTCGGCTCAGTCGCGCAGACTCGAGTACATCCGAGGTCGATTCATGGATTCGTTTTCTCGACGCCGCGCTACGCTCCAGGGCGACGCACTCGATTGGCATCTTGCTCCACTACTATTCAGGGCTCATCACGGGTGAGCGCATTACAATCAAGCGCCGAGATTCAACGCGACTCGCCGACGTCACTTCGCTTCAATTGTGCGAAATGGAAGCCGATGTTCTCTACAACTTCACCAGCTAACGCTCGCGACCGCCTAACAACCCGTTCCAGCGGTCGGTCCGCGCGTCACGCGCCTTGCTTGCGCAAGGCGCGCGCCGCACGCCCCGCCGCTGAACGTGTGCGTTCGGCGGACACAATTGTACGTTCAGCACCGCGGGGGTGA
>CAZYEX010000137.1:0-173359 GCA_964646605.1 uncultured Phycisphaera sp.
CTTGCGGCCGTACTCCCCAGGCGGCGCACTTAGCACTTTTGCTCCGGCACGATCCGCGTTAAAACCTCTCATACCTAGTGCGCATCGTTTACGGCGTGGACTACCAGGGTATCTAATCCTGTTTGCTCCCCACGCTTTCGCGTCTCAGCGTCAGGACAGGCCCAGTGACCTGCTTTCGCCGCCGGCGTTCCAACGGATATCTACGCATTTCACCGCTCCACCCGTCGTTCTAGCGACCTCTACCTGCCTCAAGAACGGCAGTTTGCCGGGCCGTTCCTCGGTTGAGCCGAGGGCTTTCACCCGACACTTGCCGTCCCGCCTACACGCCCTTTAAGCCCAGTGATTCCGAACAACGCTCGCCACCTCCGTATTACCGCGGCTGCTGGCACGGAGTTAGCCGTGGCTTCCTCTGGGGTTGGTCATTGAGTTCCTCACCCCTGACAGTAGTTTACATCCCGAAGGACTTCATCCTACACGCGGCGTCGCTCCGTCAGACTTTCGTCCATTGCGGAATATTCGTTGCTGCAGCCACCCGTAGGTGTCCGGGCCGTGTCTCAGTCCCGATGTGGCGGGTCGCGCTCTCACGCCCGCTACCCGTCGTTGCCTTGGTGGGCCGTCACCCCGCCAACTAGCTGATAGGACCTGAATCGCGCCCAGACCGCCGGAACTTTGCCCGCGGGATCATGCGATCCTACGGGGTCATCAGGTATTACCGTCGCTTTCGCAACGCTATCCCTGTGTCTGGGGTACGTTATCCAGGTATTCCTCACCCGTTCGCCGCTAACATACCCATCAGTTGCCCTCAAGGTATGTCCGCTCGACTTGCATGCCTTAGCCACGCCGCCAGCGTTCGTTCTGAGCCAGGATCAAACTCTTCAATTGTTTGTCTGTTCTAATCCCGATCGTTAGACCGGGAGTCAGAAACGACTAAGGGCTTTCATTCGTGCGTCCATGAGAATGAAAGTCGCCGGTTCCTGGCGGAACCGACTTGTTCTTCGCTCCCCGCGTCGCCCGAAGGCGGGCACGGTTCGCTTGTAGGCTCGACCTCTCCACTAGGGACGCGAAGAGACCGCACCTCACATTCTCACGACGACAAACCTGTTCACTTGTCAAAGAGCCGTCCCACCGTCGAAGTCCGACGGCGAGCACCGCATGGTACCGACGCCGTTTCCCCTGTCAACTATGAATACTTTTCCAGGACGTGGCTGCCAATAGCCGCCATTCGCGTAAAAATTACAGTGACGGTTGCGTTTTCTTCCGCTTATCGTCTCCTAGGCACGTCCTAGCCTGTCCCGAAAGAGTGGATCGCAGTCTTCGGGTCGTGGACCGGACGTTCGAGCCCGACGAATGGGGGTGAGCTACGGACGGTTTCGTTCCTGCGAGCCTTCACGCTCGCGGGCTCGATCCGCGAGTGACGTGGCATTGGCACGAAGGAACTCGACGACCGGCGGAAAATCGTCGGCGATGGAGGCGTAGCGATGGCGATGGTTGCTCGCCAAAGGAAAGGTGAGGGGGCGATCCTATACCGAGTATCAGACCGGACGAGGAACATGGGGATAACCTCCTTTAGGCTCGCCTGTGAATGGGGAAGTATACTCCGCGGGCAGCGAACGGCCAATGGGCGGCGCGTGCGGCACATTGATGGGCGGAGACGCGGGAGGTCGGTCGGCGGACGCGATGGACTTACAAAAAGACATGGGTCGCGGCGCGTGGCCGAGATCGACGGGTGTAGCCGCTTTGTTGATCCTCGTGGTCACCGCCGGGAGTTTCTTTCGCCTTTACGGTTTGGGCTCGCGGTCGCTGTGGGCGGATGAGTTCTGTACGTGGCACGTCTCGCGGATGCCGCCGGGGGAAAGTCTTCGCTGGGGACCCGAGCTGACCAAACCGCCGCTGTATCAATTTTGTCTGCGCGCTCTTACGCGCGAAGCCAGGCCGGCGGAGTGGATGCTGCGCTTCCCGGCCTTCGTCGCCGGCGTGTTGACGGTCCTGGCCGCATTCTTGCTGGCGAGATTGGCCGGGAGTCCGTGGACGGCGCTTTGCGCGAGCGCTCTGGTCGCCTGCCACGCGATGCAAATCCGGTACAGCCAGGACGCCCGACCCTATGCCTTCCTGGTGTTGGGGGCGACGCTCTCGACGGTGCTGTGGCATCGCGTTGTCACCCGGGGGACTCGCGGCGCCGGGATCGGATATGTCCTCGTCACGGCACTGAGTTTTTATGCCCATTATCTCACGCTGTTGGTGATCCTCTCTCACCTCCTGTGGTGGTGCATGGTCGCGGGGTCGGGGCGCAGACGGAACATCGAGCGGCGTCCGTTGGGCGTGCTCGTTGCGACCGCTGGTTTGTGCGCACCGATGGTGTGGCACTACCTGACGTTTCGGACCTCGGTTTTCCAGGGCCTGGCGTGGATCCGTCCGCCGACCTGGGTCGGCGCCCTGGAGGTGCTGGGGCAAATCACGTTCGGACCCCTTTGGGTCGTCGGTGTACTGGCGCCGGCGTTGGCGGCCTGGGGTTTTCGTGCCCTACGCGCACCGCAGCGTCCGACAGAACGAGCAGAGTGGGCGGAATGCGCCCACCCAACCACCCTGCTGGTTGCATGGTTGACGTGCAGTTGGTTCGGGTTGTTGCTGATTTCGTGGATCGCCCATCCAGCCATGGTGGCTCGATACGCGCTGCCGGCGGGGATCGCGGGCATTGTATTGCCGGTCCTCGTGGCCGAGCGCGTGCATCGGGGGCTGCCCGTGGTGCTGGCGATCCTGTTCGTGGGCGTGGGGCTTCGAGATTGGTCAGCGCAGTCCTTGGAAGTCGATCCGGGGTTCCGTGAGCTGTCGGCCTATCTTGCGGCGACAGTCGATCCGCAGCGCGAACTCATCGTCCTCACCATCGACGGCCAGACGCATCCCGACTGGGACGACGCCGAACGCTTACCGTTTCAGTACTATCCGGTGAAGGAGTACCCGATCCACGAACTCCACCTCGCGCCGGACGGGGTTACGGTGGAAAACGACATCCTTCGCGATCCGCGAGCCATGTACTTGGTCGTCCTGTGGACTGACCCATTCGCTATCCTCGAGAGAGCCGGCCGCCACGCAGAACTCATCCAGGCCGAAGGACGTTCATTCAAGCAGTTGCTGTTCTCCCCGTATCGCCTGGTCCGCGTCGCGGCGAAGAACGCCCCGTAAGGCAGCGCCGCAAAGCGACGCACTCGACGCCCCACACCTGCGTTCCGTCGTGGCGGAGCGGGTGACGCGATGGGTTCGATTTCCGGAAAAACGGCCAAATCACGCACGAACGAAGCCATATCGAACCCATGAAACCGCGTTTTTGACCCGGCCAGCGGGGTTTTTGGGTTCGTTTTGGTGAATTCATTTTTCGTTTCTTGGTCCCGCACCGCGGTCACTCTCACATTCGCGGCCTCGCGCCGTCATCACCTTAAAGAACTTGCGGGGTGATCGGCGGCGGGGCGGGTTGGGACCGATCAAAGCGGTCCATGCCCTTCGATCCTACGCCTGTGGCGGCCTTTTTTTGGCTTGTATTGTCGATGGAAACCCGTGAGAATGCAGGGCGATCGGCGTGGGGTTGGAGCGGCCGCCGCATCCCGAACCAGATGCGAACCGCTCCTACGAACTCCGCAAGTTGGCGAGCTGCGTACCCGGGCAACCCGCTAACCGTTCGTCAGGGGCCCGGACCGAAAGATTCCGCGGGGGTCCTGAGTCGTGCGGGTTGAGGGGGGCGACGATGCCGCGCCATCGGGTGCGATTTGCTTTGCGTTTCCTTGCGGGAACGGTGGGTCTGGGAATCGTCGGATCCACCCTAGGCGGCGCCTTTCCACCCCCGACGCGGGACGGGGACCATTCCGAACCCGCCGAAAAACCGGGGCGAGGATTCGACCTGCCGAAATCGGATCTCGATCCATCGCCCGCGCCGAAGGACATGCCCGGCCTGGAGCGCCCGGACGCGGTGAATCGATCCGAGTTGATTCCGGCGGCAGCGGCCGGTCCCTGCGACATTTCCTGCGACGGCGCCGCCGTTCCGGAAGGCGAGTCTGACTGCGGCGCCGCAAGCGACGGGGGCGATGGCACCGATCTCGTGAACGGTGGATGTTCTTTCTCTCCCAACCGGTTTTCATCGTTGAGCTGTGGCGGCACGTACTGCGGTACCGTCGGCGCGGAGGGTGGTTTCCGGGACGAGGACTGGTATCTCTTCACGCTTACCGCGGAAACGGGCGTGGTCGCTACGCTTCGCGCCGAGTTCAGCGGGGAGTTTCGGCTGCTCCCCATCGGCATAGGTCCGGCGGCGTGTAACTTCCTTGATGCTATCGCGTTGGTGCATATCGTACCGTGCATGGACACAGTCCTGTCGACGTGTCTGCCGGCTGGGAGATACGCGCTCGTCGTCGTCCCCGACGTGTTCTCCGGTCTCGGGTGCGGAGCGGAATACAATCTTCACCTTGCCTGCGACACGGCGGATCCGGCCAGTTTCTGTCGAGGGGCCTGCGTGAACACAACCAGTTGCCTTTGCGACGAGGCTACCTTGCAAACCGATTGCGCGGCTGCCGACGAAGCGTTTTACGTCGCCACGACTTGCTGCGATCTAGGGTGCGTGCCGCCCGGCCAGACCTACGCCTCACTCAATATGCCGCTTCTCAGTCGCGTGCCCCTCGACCAATTCCCGAGCAACTCGTCGTCGGCCAACGACGTGTGGGGCTTCACGTCCCCGCGCGGTCGCAAGTACGCGGTCATCGGACTCACCGAGGGTACCGGCTTTGTGGACATTACCTACCCTCGAAGCCCCGAGGTGGTGGCGGAGATTCCTGATACGAGCCTGAATCAGAGCGACATGCGGGTCTACTGGCCCTACGCCTACAACGTGCAGGAAGGCGCGAGCGGGGGCGGGATGCAGATCATGGACCTTTCGCAAATTGACCCGCCAACCCGGACGGTGACGCTCGCCGGCGTCTTCACGGAGCTGGGGCTCCAGAGCTCTCACACCCTGGCGATGGATCTCGACAGTGGGTTCCTGTACCTGAACGGATCGAACCTCAACAGCGGGGCCTTGGTGGCCGTGGACTTGGGCGACCCCGCCAACCCCCAAATCGCAGGGCAGGCATTGGACCCGATACGCGTACACGACTCGCAAGTCGTTACGTACGGCAGCGGGCCCTACTCCGGACGCCAGATCGCATTTTGTTGCGACGGAGGAGCCGGTTTGCGGATTCTCGACGTCACGGATAAGTCCAACATGTTCGAGCTATCGGCGCTCGGGTATCCCACCCTAGGGTTCACCCACCAAGGATGGCTCACGGAGGATCGGCGATACTTCGTCGTCAACGATGAGTCCGACGAGTTCCTGTTTCAGGTGGTTAATACCACCACGTATATCGTCGATGTGCAGGATCTGCTGGCCCCGTTTCTCGCGGCCGTTTATGCGCACCCGACCGGCTGCTGGATCGACCACGATTTGATGACCCGAGGCGACCGTGTATACCAGGCTCAGTACACGGCGGGGATGCGTGTGCTGGACATCAGCGACCCGCTGGCGCCCGTCGAGACGGCCTACTTCGACAGCTATCCGGAGGATAATTCGCCAAACTTTTCCGGCATGTGGGGATCGTACAGCGACTATCCCACCCGACTCGTCGTGGGGTCGGACATGGAACGCGGATTGTTCGTGCTTTGCGATGAACCCGAAAAGCCCTTGGCGAGTTTCACGATCGGAGGCAATCCCGGTCCGGTGGGTCTGTCGATCACCTTCGACGCCGCGAGCTCGACCCATTGTACGCCGACGCGGTCGGTGGTCGGGTATGAGTGGGATTTTGATTACGACGGCACGACCTTGGACGTCGAGGGTACGGGGCTGGTCGTGAATCACGCGTACCCGCAAGTGGGAAGCTACGTAATCGCCCTCCGCGTGACGGACGATGATGCCCCGCCGCATACGGAAATCTCGGCGCTGCCGCTGCGTGTTGTAGCAGACTGCCAACCGTCGTCGCCGGTTTTCGGCCCCGAGGGTGGCGCAACGCGGATGCTGACCATGGCGATCGGCCCTCCCAACTGCACCATCGCCATGCCCGGCGGCGGGGAGGCGATCCAGATCACCATGCTCGATTTGCAGAACCCGATTCCGCCCAACGCTCCGCAGTATCCGCCGCCGGATTTCTCGACCTACGAGGCCGGGACGTGTACGGCCGTCGGCGAGAGCGGCGGCTGCGCGCGGTGGGTCGGTCCGCCGATTACGGCGTTGGAATCACAGGACAGTCCCGGCGCGGGCAACTTCCGCGGGGCGCGGCTGCAATGTACGGCCTACTACCACGACTGGGCGAGCGAGAACCTGATCCACGTCACCGGAGGGGAAATCGCCCCCAGCTCCAGCTACGGCGTGAAGGTCTACGGTTCAAGCTGCAAGGGCAGCGAGCCGGGGTGCGGTGCGGTGTCACAATCTGTCACTATGGCCACCCATCGGGCGGGCGACGTAGCCTCTCCGTACAACCCGCCCTCGCCGACGCAGCAGCCGGACGGGCTGGACGTCAGCCAGATCGTGGCCAAGTTCAAGAACCTGCCCGGAGCGCCCAAGAAGGCCAACGTGCAGGTGCAGCCCAACCTTCCCGGATTGAACTCGGACATCGACGCCATCGACATCGTCATCGTGGTGGACAACTTCAAGGGCTTCGCGTATTCGTTCAGCGGCCCATGCGTCTGCCCCTCGACAGTGACCTGCAACGTCACGCCGTGCGCAAACCCCACGCCCTGCGGCAACGGTACGTGCGTGAAGACGTGTGCTGGTGGGACGAACGATACCTTGCCCTGCATCAACAACAGCCACTGCCCGGGCGGTTCGTGCGGGGCGGGTTTCTGCCGCGATCGATGCGGGCGCTGCACGCCCTGACCGGGAACCCCCCCTCGTGAACGAGGGGGCTCGGATAGCGCGCGGGCGGCGGCGCTTAGGGACTTGGCCCGCTCGCTTGCCCTTGACGCTTCGCGTAAAGGGCGGGCCGGAGCGGACCGAGGTCCGTGGCGAGCGCGGGTGAATTGCAATGTCGCCATCGAGGCTCATTCCCACTTTTGGGAAACGCGGGCAACGGGGCGCGGCCGATCGCCCGCGAATCCACCCCGAGTGACACCCAGGTTGCAACCTGGCGATGATCCCGCCGCGTCCGCAAGGAGCCCTGCGGAGAATCACCCTCGACCGTGGGCATTTCGCGCGTCACTCGTGTTATCAGGGTGGCTATGAATTCGGTTCGAGGGTATATCGGTCGAGGCGTGTCGGCGAGGGACGGGTCGGGTATACCGGTATTCCTTGAAAATGGCCGAAGAATGAACGTCGGCAATGGGCGCGGAAATCTGACCGCGTCGCCGCACCGTTCGGGTTGGACGTAGAGGTTGCAGTCGCGAAAGGGTTGCTCATCATGGCGTCAAAGAGACGATGGGACCGGCGGGGGAGAACGGTCGCGGTTTTGGCGGGAACGTTGGCCCTTGCGATGGGTTCCACGATAAGTTGCGCCCCAGGGTTGACTCCCCCCGACGGCGACGGGGACGGAGATCGGATTTACAACAACACCACCGACGCGACCAACAAGAGCGCGACCTACATCGGGGCCGACGCCTGCCGCGCCTGCCATTCGGGCATCAATCAGATGCACGCGATCCACGGCCACGGGCACAAACTGACTCGCGTGCAGGGCGCTCCGCCGGAATTCCCCGAGGAGGGCACGCGCGCCGGCGTCCCCAACCCGCCGGAAGGGTTCGAATGGAGCGACATCTCCTACGTCATCGGCGGCTATACGCGAAAGGCGCGCTTCATCGACAACGAGGGTTTCATTCTCACCACCGGGGTGGAGGGTGTGAGCACCCAGTGGAATCTGGTCTTCGCCCCCAACGGCACGCAGCCGGGCTTCGTCCCCTATGAACCCGAAGCCGAAACGCCCAAGCCCTACGCCTTCTCCTGCTTCGAGTGCCATACCACGGGTCCCCTCGCGCAGGATGAGGACTTCCCGGTGTTCCAGGAGAACCGCCCCGGTTTCATCGGCACCTGGGAGGAAGCGGGGGTGCAATGTGAGGCCTGCCACGGACCAGGCTCGCACCACATTCCCGATCCGGCAGCACGCGATATTTTCGTTGACCTCTTGGCGTCGGCCTGCGGGCGATGCCACACCCGCGGCGATGATCCCAACATCATCATTGCCAAGGGCGGGTACATCCAACACCACGAACAGTGGCCGGAGTTGCTGGCCAGCGGCGGACACGCCCAGTTGAACTGCATCAGTTGTCACGAACCCCATCGCTCGGCCAACTACGATCGCGCCGGAGCCATCCGCAACGAGTGCGGCGTCTGCCACACCGATCACAACCTGGCCTTGCACGAGGGAAAAACCTTCACCCGCGGCGACTACAGCGAGACGGTCGCCTGCGCGAGCTGTCACATGCCCTACGCCACCAAGAGCGCTGCGGCCGCCTCCGCGGACGTCGTCGGCACGGCGGGGCGCATGGGGGATACGAAGACGCACATCTTCCGTATCAACACCGAAAGCGCGGAGTATTCGCAGATGTTCACGGAAGACGGAAGCGCGGTGGTGAAGGACAATGCCGGTCGCGCCGCGGTCAGCCTCGATTTTGTGTGCCTGCGTTGCCACAACGACGTCGGCAGCGCTCCAGGGTTTACGTCGTCGGCCGTCCTTTCGGACGTGGCCGCGAACATGCACAACAAGGATCTATCCGGGGTCGCCAAACCCTTCGGTCCCATGAAAGCGACGGTTGCGGCGCAACCCCGTTAGGAAGTGACGTTTTAGGTTTGCAGCAGTGTGTTTCGTTCCGCCGACGCGGCGGGATCTCAAAAGGAGCCGGTCGTGAGAGCCAATGTCGGATTCAGTGGTTGGATGCGTTTCGGGTATAGCGCCGCGTTGTTGAGTTGCTGTCTGTTCTGGCTGGTCGGTTGCCCGCAGGCTGCCCCGCCGGTCGACGACGGCGACGGAGACGGGGGAGACACGACGGGGAAGGCCTTCGTCGGCGCCGACACCTGCCAACTGTGCCATCCGGGTCAACACGACGACTGGTCGCAGACCCTCCATCAAGGGGCCCTTGAGACCCTTGAAGCGATCGGACAGGGCACGAACTCCGATTGTCTCGGCTGTCACACGGTCGGATTCGGACAGACCGACGGCTTCGTGGATCGCAACACGTCCCCGAAACTCGTCGGCGTGCAGTGCGAAAATTGCCACGGCGCCGGCGGCGAACACGTCCGCGATCCGTTGAACGATCAATTGAAGCCTAGGGCGGGGATTTCTGCCGATGTCTGCGGTGCCTGCCACCAAGGCGCTCAACATCCCAACTTCGAACAGTGGTCCGAAGCTCGTCACAGTCAGATCAACGAGACCGTCACCGCCGATCTGCTGGAGGGCGGTTCCTTCGTCAACAACTGCGGAGCCTGCCACTCCGGCGACGTGTTCTATAGCGTGACGGTCAAAGGTGAGACCGTCGCCGAGGACGCCTTCACGGAACTCACCGGCGAAGACCTGACCCCGATCACCTGCGTGATCTGCCATAATCCGCACGCTCGCACGGGTCTCGCCGCCGCTCCGGAGGCCGGGCGCGACTATCAACTGCGCTTCCGTCAGGCGGTCAGCCCCACGCCCTCCAATGCCCTTGAGGACGTCACCAATCCGCAGCGTTTCAACCTTTGCGGCCAGTGTCACCACGACCGCGGGCGAACCTGGGAAGCGACCGCCCGTCCGACGCATCCCAGCAACCAGAGCAACGTCTACGTAGGCGAAATGCCGGTGTCCGACCTCGAAACCCAGCAGCCGTTGGTGCTCAACCGCGTCTCGGTCCACTCCTTCGCCACCGAGCAGTGCTCGACCTGCCACATGTATCGCCAGGACTTCCAGAGCGAGGTCGCCCCGGCCATCAGCGGGCATAACTTCACGGTCAACAACGCCGGCTGTGCGACATCCGGTTGTCACCCGTCCACCGACGCCGCCATTGCCGCTCAGGCGACCTTGCAGGCCGAGGTGCAAACACGACTGGACGGAATTGCTGCCGCACTCGGCGACCCCGCGACGTGGGAATACACCGCCAGCGGCGGCCCGGACGAAGCGGGCCAAGCCGCCCTCTCCGACCGCGTCAAACAAACCCGTTTCCTCTACTACTACTCTCTCAGCGACCGCAGCCTGGGAGTCCACAACCCCGATTACGTCCGGTCCATGCTCGAAAAGGCGGAAGAACTGCTGGACGAGGGCGCGGAGTAGCGACGCCGGTCATCCGATGGTTTGCGTCACGCGTCGGCACGCGCGGGTCGGCGGCTTCGCCGTCGTCGAAACGACCTGAAGAGCCAGAAGGCTTGCCGCGAATGCAACCACGGCGACCGCCGGGTCCGCCGTCGAACCCATTGCAACGGATCGAAGTAGCTCTACGGCGAGGGCCGTAGCGACGGTTACGCCCGCGGCCGTGACCTGGGCGTACCTCGTATTCGAACGGTCCATGACTAACCATACCGTCGCAGCCAGCGTCGCATAGGTGACACCGACCGACACGAGCCACATTCCCGCCGTCTGCGCGGGTTGCCGCCACAATCCCGCCAGCGGCGGCCAGGCCAGGGCCACGCCGCCCTCCGCCGAACCCGCCCGCCCCCACGGAAGGCATGCTCCCGCCAGCAGAGCGAGCTGCATGACGATCAACCCCCCCACGATCGGGCGAGGCATGTGCAGCGACGGCGCCGCCCGACAACCTTGTGACCCGCCCTGGGCCATGATGAAAACACCCATCCACGCTCCCAGCGCCGCTGCATACCCCCGCAAGAGGATCGTCGCGGCGTCGAACACGTGCGATTGGGTGAACAACTGCATCAACTCGATCAGCGCCGCCAGACCCACCGCGTTCCGGACGGCCTTGGCGAAGGCACGCACGGGGCTCAATTCGTGCTCCAGTGCAGCGAGCCCCAGCAGAGCACCCAACACCGCGAACCAAGCCGCGCCGCTCAATTGCTCCATCAAAGGACCGAACGCGGACCCTTCCTGCGACCAGATTCGAGGACCCACGGGCGCCCACAGGGCGCGACCGAACGCGGTGTGCAGGCCGGCTGTGTCGGTTACGAAATCAAACGGCGCCAGCCCGTAGGCAAACAAACCCACCATCAACAACGAGCCGAGCGAGGTCCAGGGTGACACGCCGAGCTCGCGTCGCAACTGGGCCTGACCCGCGCAGAGGAACCGGCCCAGCCCCAACCCCGCGGCCCCGATCAGCGTTCCCAGACCGTTTAGCCATACGTCCGTCCAGGACGACACCCGCGATGCCAGTGCCGTCTGAAGGCACTCCATGAGCAGGCTCAGACCGGCCCCGCACAACGTCGCACCTGCGACGGCGCCGAGCCGCCCCGCCCCGCATCGCGCCAGCACCCGTGCGTAAAGGAGTCCGATGGGGATGTACACCAGGAGGTTGGTCCGCGCGTCCTCCGGCGTCGTACTGCGGACGCGGACTTGCTCCATCAGCGCTCGGAAATCGTCGACCCGCGGGAGGCCGCGAAAGTCGAAGGGGAGCAGCGAAGCGTAGACCACGCATAGCGTGCATCCGACGCACCACAGCGTGGGGCCGAGACATCCGCCTCTCGCCGACGTACGTCCGGCCCAGCAGCGCGGAGTCTTTCCCCCGGAAAACGATTCGACCAAAGCTCCCTTCCCCTCCCGTCGCCGGCAGACGGGGCCCTGACCTCGCGGCGCGTCCCGCAGGGGCCCCCCTTCGCTGCGGCGATGCCGATTCTAGGCCGCGACGGTGACTCAAATCCCCAACCCGCGAGTCGTCATGAAGACATGGTTCCGATAGAATCCGCTTTTTCGCACGATGGCGTGATTTCGGTGCGTAGGACGCGGCGAAAGAGAAAAGGACGGTAAACGTGAAGGCGGCTTTCATCCGCGGATTCGGCGGACCCGAGGTCTTTCGATACGACGATCTTCCCGACCCCAAGCCCGGACCGGGCGAACTGATCGTCCGTGTCCAGGCCTGCGGGGTCAACCGCTATGACCTGTATTTGCGGATGGGCGCCGTCCATACCGACGTGCAATTCCCCCACGTTCTGGGCGCGGACGTCACCGGTGTGATCGCCGCGCTGGGGCCGGATGTATCCGGCTGGCGGGAGGGCGACCAGGTGATCGTCGCACCGGGGTATCCCATCGACCCCGCGGACTGGTCCGTCCGTCCGGAGAACATGGCCCCGAGCTTCGAAGTCACGGGCACGCACGGTTGGGGCGGCAACGCGCAGTTCATCCGCGTCCCGGCGCGCTTCGTGCTCAAGGATGAAAGCGGACTCCCTCCCGAACAATCGGCGGCCATGCCGTTGGTGCTCATGACCGCGGTACACGCCGTGCAGACTTTGGGTGAAGTTCGCGAAGGGACCCGCGTTCTCGTCCAAGCCGGGGCCTCGGGAAGCGGGAACGCCTGCGTGCAGGTGGCGCGAGCGCTGGGAGCGCGCCTGGCCGCGACCGTCGGTTCACCCGCCAAGGTCGAAACCGCAAAACTCGCCGGCGCGGAGCTGGTCATCAACTATAATCAGGAGAACTTCGTCGACAAACTCCTCGATTGGACCGACGGCGTAGGCGTGGACGTGGTCATCGACAACGTGGGAGCGAGCGTGTTCGAGGATAACCTGCGGGCCCTTCGCGTGGGCGGGATTTTCGTGAATTTCGGGCTCGTCGGCGGAATGAAAACCACGCTCAACATCCGCGAACTTTTCTTCCGTCAACACCAACTCCGCGGCTCGTTCATGGGCAGCATGGACGAGCTTCGCCGCGGCTTGGGCTTCCTCGCCGAAGGAAAGGTCAAGGCCGTCGTCGATCGGACCTATCCGCTCCAGGACGTGGGCGAAGCGCACCGCTACATCGACTCCCGCGCCGTTCGCGGCAAGGTCGTTCTGATTCCGTAGCGCCCCGTTGAAAAACGATCATGCCGTGCCTCGTGGGCGGCGCGGGCTGCATTCTGCGCCACCCACAAGGGGTGGCGCTACATCAAGACAAGCAGCCGTGGTGTTTTTCAACGGCCTCCTACAGGAGGACAACGCTGTGGGGCGTGGGCGCGGCGGCGCGGCCGATCACGGCGGCGGTGCGGGTGTTCCGCTTGCGTAATGCGGCGACGAGGGCGTCGGCGCGGTCGGGAGCTACGGCCAAGAGCAGCCCGCCGGAGGTCTGAGCGTCGGCCAGCACGTTGATAAGTGTCGGATCGACGGTCCCTCCCGAGAACCGATCGCCAAGGTACTCGAGGTTGGATTGATGAGCGCGGGTGACGACCCCGGCCCCAGCGAGTTCGAGCGCCCGTGCCAGCAGGGGCACGGACTCGGCGCGGATTTCGACGCTGACTCCGCTCGCCGACGCCATCTCGAAGGCGTGGCCGACCAGACCAAATCCGGTGATATCCGTAGCGGCATGGACGCCGACCTCGATGGCAGCTTCGGCGGCGGCGCGGTTGAGGTCGGCCATCACCTCGATCGCTTCGGTAAGATCATCCTCGCCGATCATTCCCTTCTTCGCCGCCGTGGTGAGAATGCCGCTGCCGATCGGTTTGGTCAGCACCAGGACGTCGCCGACTTTCGCTCCGCCGTTGGTCAGGATGCGATCCGGATGGACCACCCCGGTGACGGCCAGTCCGAACTTGATCTCGCTGTCTCGCACGCTGTGCCCACCCGCGACCACTGCGCCGGCGGCGGCCACGCGCTCCGCGCCGCCGCGGAGGATTTCGCCCAGAATCTCGATCGGCAGATCCTCGTCCGGGAATCCCACGATATTGAGAACGGTCAGCGGCCGCCCGCCCATCGCATACACGTCGGAAAGACTGTTGGCCGCGGCGATCCGCCCGAACTGGTAGGGGTCGTCCACGAGCGGTGGGAAGAAATCGACGGTGAGCACGAGGGCGGTGGCGTCGTCGAGCTTGTAGACGCCCGCGTCGTCGAAATGATCCGTGCCCACCAGCAGGTTCGGGTCGGTGGGTCGAGGTAGATTGCGCACGACCTGCGCCAGGGCCCCCATAGGGAGCTTGCCCGCTCAACCCGCGCAGCTTGCGTAATCGGTCAACCGAATTTTGCGTGACGGCGTCATGGCATTCGGAGTTTCATTATCCCGCAGGGTCCGTTGAACGAACCTGCCGCGGTGGTGGGATGGTATTCGGGGCAACGGGACGGGCAAGGCCCCAGCTTCCCGGTGCGGGGTCGAGGCACCTTGCATCCCGAAAATAGGGTCGATTTTGAGCGCAACGGGCTTGAAACATCGGACGTTTGGGGGTATGCTAGGGTAGCCCCGCCGGTGGAAAGTGCGTTTCAGTCTGAAACGCGCGGAAGTTGGGGGAGTCGAAAGCGAATGAACGAACAGGGGTGGAACGTGTTGCGCGCGTGGCGGGTTTGGCTGGGCGTCGTCGTCGGATGCTCGGCGTTGTCGGTCCGGGCGGAACCGACGGATCCACCTTGGCGTCCGCTGGCTGAGGCACCGCTCCGCGCCCCAGGCATGCGCTTGGGCGTACGGGCCACCCGTTATCAAATCTGGCAGTTGGACCGGGAAGGGTTCGCGGCCCAGCTTTCCCGAATCCCGGCGGAGGGCGTGGCGGCGCTCGCCGATGAGGCGACGATCGCCGTGCCGATGCCCGACGGCCAGACCGCGCGATTCGTCCTCGAAGAATCGCCGATCATGGAGCCTCCGCTGGCCGCGAAGTACCCCGAAATCCGCACCTTCCGCGGTCGCGGGATCGACGACCCGGCGGCTAGCCTTCGATGCGACTGGACCCCGGCCGGGTTTCACGCCCAGATTCGCTCGCCGTCCGGGAGCGTATACGTGGACCCGCTATGGCTCGGCGATTCGACCATTCACGCCAGTTACCGGCGCGAGGACGTCTTACGGCGCGAAAACGGTTTTGAGTGTCTGACTCCCGCGGACGATGAGTTCGCGGGCGGTGTGGCAGGGGTTGTCGCCGCGGGTCAGTCGGACGGCATGTTGCGGACCTATCGCCTGGCGTGCGCGGCGACCGCGGAATACACGCAGTATCACGGCGGGACCGTGGTCGCGGGACTCGCCGCCGTCGTGACCGCCGTCAACCGCGTGACCGAGGTCTATGAAGCCGACCTCGGCGTGCGACTGGTCCTGGTCGCCAACAACGACCTCATTATTTACACCAACGCGGCGACGGATCCCTACTCCAACGGCAACGTGTCCACCATGTTGAGCCAGAACCAATCCAACCTGACCACCGTCATCGGCAGCGCCAACTACGACGTGGGACATGTGTTTGGCACGGGCGGCGGGGGCATCGCCGGGCTACGCGTGGTGTGCCGCTCCGGGCAAAAGGCGCAGGGCGTCACGGCCCTGAACGATCCGATCGGCGACCCGTTCTACATCGACTACGTGGCCCACGAGATGGGTCACCAGTTCGGCGGCAACCATAGCTTCAACGGCACGCGAGGAAGTTGCGGCGGCAATCGCAACGGCTCGACGGCCTACGAACCCGGCAGCGGTTCGACGGTCATGTCCTATGCCGGAATCTGCGGGCAAGACAATCTCCAGCCCAACAGCGACGCCTACTTCCACTCCGTCAACCTCGACGAGATGTTCAGCAACATCACCACCGGTCTGGGAAGCCCCTGCCCGGTAGTGACGGCGACGGGAAACCAGCCGCCCGCGGTCGATGCGGGGGCGGATTACGTCATCCCGGCCGCGACTCCCTTTGCGTTGACCGCGGTTGGGGACGATCCCGATGGGGACACGCTGACGTACTGCTGGGAACAGCGCGATCTGGGACCGGCGGTGGTGCTCTCCGCCGCCGACGACGGGCAGATTCCGCTGCTACGCTCCTTCAACCCCACGCCCGATCCCACTCGCTCGTTCCCGCGCTTGACGAATCTGTTGAACAACACCGCGAGCCCCGGCGAAAGGCTCCCCATGGTGGATCGCCTGATGGAATTCCGCGTGACGGGGCGAGACAACGTATCGGGGGGCGGCGCCTTGGGATGGGACGACCTGGTCTTGACCGTGGAAGGCGGGGCCGGACCGTTTCTGGTCACCTTCCCCAACGCCGCGGCGATTCTCTCCGGACAGCAAACCGTCACTTGGAACGTAGCCAACACCGACCTCCCGCCGGTCTCGACGGCCACGGTCCGGATTCTGCTCTCCACGGACGGGGGGGTGACATTTCCTGTCACCCTGGCCTCCGATACGGCCAACGACGGTTCGCATGCCGTATTCCTACCCAGTCTCTCGACCTCCACGGCGCGGATGAAGGTGGAGGCGGCCAACAGCGTCTACTTCGACATTTCCAACGCGAATTTCACCATCCTGCCATGCTCTGGCATTGCGGTCGTCGCCGCCCAGGCCGATCCGCAGCAGGTTTCCAAGGTCCGCTATCTCTCCTTTGTACCCGGCAACGCAGGGGGGCAAACCGCGATTCGCGTGAAGTTGACGGACCTTCCCCCGCCGTTCGCGGCGTTCAACGGTCAGGACCGCTGGGTGGGTCCTCCGCAGACCATTCCCGAGGGAACGACTCCGCCCACGGACTTCACCTTCGCGGAGCTGCAGTGCGAGCCGTACGATCAGGATTGGGGATCGATCCCCCTGCTGCACGTCTTCGGCGTGGATGTTATCCCTGGTGGGGCATACGACGTTCAGGTCGTCTCTTGTGATCCCGGCGTCGAAGGGAACTTCTCCGAGCCGCTGGCCATCTCGACGGGTCGATGGGGCGATCTCGCGGAACCGTTCGATCCGCCCGCGCTAGGCGTCCAACCTGACGCCCTGGACATCGTAGGCGTGGTGGACAAGTTCAAGAACTTCGACGGTGCATTGATCACGGCCCGGACCGACGTACATCCCGACCCGCCCGATCAGAACGTGGACGCCTTGGACATCTCCTCGATCGTCGACGCCTTCAAGGGGGTCGCGTATCCCTTCCCGGGTCCGATCGATTGCCCGCCGTAACGGGTCTCGACGTTCAGGAGACCACCCCGAGCGAGCGCAGGAAACGGAAATCGAAGATGCCCGTGTTGTGCCCGTCGGACCAGTCGAGCTGGATGGCGTAGTGTCCGACGAGCTTGGCGTTGACCACGCGGACGCCGGTGGGGTCGGCCTTGAGAATCCTCAGCGGGTTGGCCCCTTGGTGTTCGCGCTCCGTGCGGGCGGCAAACGGGGGGGCGCCCTCAATTGAGGGGGCGATTATTCGATCCGTGGGGAGCGGGCGGAAGGCCGAGCAGGCGACCTTCAGAGATTGATAGTTTGGGCGTGCAGTCTCAGAGTGAGCAGAGCCAACGAGTGATCGACGCAATCTGATTGTCATCCGTAAGGTTTGCGGCGTTCTCCAGGGTCCCTTTCTTGAGCATCTTCCATATCTCGACGGCCATTTTTTCCTCAATCGCCGCGCCGACGAAGAACGTGTGCGGGCGTAGCTTGTGCTTGGCGAAGGCGTCGCGGATTCGTGTCAACGCCGTCCCCGCTGTTTTCCAATGCTCGTCCGCTCCGGCGGGGTCGATGCCGCCTTTGAGTTCGCCTAACGCCATGTAGGAGGCGGGAGTCCGATAGGTGTCCTTTGACAGATCCTCGGGGGCAGAGTCGAGAAGACATAAGTCTACGTTGTTCCGGAAAAGCGGTACCGTGAGGTTGATGAGTAAAGTACGCGACCCCGCGCTATTTTTCCAAGCCAGGCCGCGCGTATGGAGTTCAATGTCGGCGTCGTCCTCCGGCATCGCCGTCCACTGGGTCGCATCGGAAGGAAGCCAGCGACAAGCCTGTCCGCCCAACCTCAGATTCGCAATGACCGAGCGGATGAGTTTGCATTGCGCCATGAAACCGCCCACGTTTCGCATGGAACCGCCCAACGTGTCACCTCGAGTCAGAAGGAAGCGGAAGACCAGCTCCTCAACGAAATTGGCTCCGGCGGGTTCGAGGAAATTCCGGATCAAACGGGCAACCGCTTCTTGCTTGTCAGCATCCTGCAGGTGGTTTGCGGCCTTATCAGAGACGCCGGCGGCAGTAAGCAGACCGGGTTGAATCTCTGTGATCCGAACGAGGTCTCCGGGAGTTTTCGCGTGCGACGCGGCGGACTTCAATGCCCGGGCCTCAGCGACATATGGCGTAGCTCTTCGATTTTTTTCTAGCGCAAGAGCAACGAAACCAGCTCGGACTGCTTCGTAAGTCGTTTCCAGATCGCGACTCGATCTGACGTGTTCCTGGTAGGGAGTTTTCATCGTTCAGTGCTTGCGCCAGACATAGACGCATTTACGCAATGCCTCGCGCCCATGTGCGCCCATCTGTTGGCTGCTGTTTCCCTTGCCACTCGGCAAGACCAGGATGGTCTCGACGTCGAAACCAAGTTGCCTTGCGAACTCCGCCAGTATGAGGTCCACGGACACGACGGCCCCGGCGTAACGGACATTGTCGTTCACCATCAGAAGCGGGGCACCAGGCTTGAGCACTCGTGCGCACTCGGCGATCACGCAGGCCATTTCATAGAAGTACCCACGCACCATTCGTGGGATTCCGGAGTTGTTCAGTAGGTCCTGTGCCTTTTGGTTCTCAAGATACCCCAGTAGGGTTTGGAGCATTGGTTGGGCGTCAGCCACGGACACTGGAACTCGCCATTCCGGGTTGAAAGCCGTCAAGTCTTTGGCCCGGTTCTCCACCGTGCAGCTAAGCATATCTTGCCGCAGTTTCCGAAGCCCGATCTCGTCGACGCCGAGTAACGCCAGCTCCAACGCGTACGTGCGGGTGTAGTCGTAGCGGTTGCAGTAGGGTGGAGAGGTGACGACACAGTCGAAGCGCCCGGCATCGAGCGTCGGCAGGATGTCAAGGCACGATCCGGAGTGTAGGGTGATGTCGTTGGGCGCGCGAACCGCCGCGAATAAATCCTCTGGAGACTCGACAGCACGCAGGTCCGTGACAATTTGCTGGAGTTTGTCGCCGATGGCCTTCTCGAACGACAAGATGGTGCCTTTGTCGAAGACCTTGGCTCCTTGTCGTCGCCCGGATCGGTAGTCCCAGCGCAGATACTGGCCATCCTTGCGAGTGTAGCTGGTCGACTCCAACACACATAGGAGCGCAAAGGTAAGCACCAGCCTAACGACCTCGGTCTCGTGCGCCGCCACGTCGAGGTACTGACCAATCGCCAGCTTAGTATCGGGCGGGTAGGCATCCTTCGTGATCCGCAGTTCACGGAGGGTGCGCGGTGTGACGGAAGCCGTCCAGGGGTGCGTGCGGCTCCACTCATGCAGTCGCTCTACATGGTCCGGGTTGATCTCGCGCTCGATGAGTTGCTTGGTTGCGATGATCCGTTGCCCGATTGGCAAGAGCTCAATTCCCTCCGCGCGCATTCGAAAGCTGCCAGCTGCGAAAAGCGCGGTGCCGCTTCCGGCAAACGGGTCCAACAAGACGCCGCCCGAAAGCTGATAGCGCTCGAGGAGATGCTCGATGAGCCCGGCGGAGAAGGCCTCCTTGTACTTAAACCACCGATAGACCGCGCGTCCCTTGTTTGATTGGAAGCTCACAAGCGACCGGGTCAGCGACTTGCCGATCGTTAATACATCTTCATACCTACGTTCCAACTCCTGGTTCAGGCGCTGGAGGTCGTCGAGGGTGATTGTCGACTTTGCGACCGCGCAAGGACTCGGACAGTCGAGATCGACGATGTCTCGATCCTGTCCAACCAACCCCGCGCCTGGCTGCCCCAGTGGACTCATAGTGGATTCCGCAATCCTGCTCACCGTGCTCTTGTTTCACGGCGATTATCCGCGATCCACATCGTATCACAATCCTACCATTTGCGTCCGACCACTGCCTGCCCGAACTCGGCGTGCCCCTGAGACGCTACACGAGCCACCGAAGCCGTCAACCCCGCACACGAAAGCTACGGGACCGGCTTGGAAGCGTGATTAGGTTGCGAGCCCTTGTCGAGCGAGCGCAGGAAACGGAAATCGAAGATGCCTGTGTTGTGCCCGTCGGACCAGTCGAGCTGGATGGCGTAGAGTCCGACGAGCTTGGCGTTGACCACGCGGACGCCGGTGGGGTCGGCCTTAAGAATCCTCAGAGGGTTGGCCCCTTGGTGTTCGCGCTCCGTACGACATGCCGCACAGGGGCAAACGCGGCGTAAGTCGCCGAGGGCGAACTCGCTCCGCTTGCCGTCCTTCCAATCAATGAACAAACGCTGTTCGGCGAGTTTGACGCGTAGATCACCGGGGGTCACGGTGGGATCGCCCGTTCCCACCGGTCCGACGGCGGCGGGACGGGTCGAGCGGGCGGGTGGGCTATCGGGCATAGAGACGTCCCTGCAGTGGTACAAGCGCCGACAAACTCTCCTGTCGTCGGGCGCCTGCGTATTCTAGCCAACCCACGACTCGAAGGCGAAGCCTGGTTGGATTGACCGCCGGCGTGCATGGGCGGCGATGCGGCGGTAGCCTTTCCCTCCGCCGGGGATGAGCGTGACAAGCGGAGTTCGAGGCCGATTCGTGGACGATTCAGGCGCAAGAGCGCGGGATGCGGTGCGATGGCGAGGCATCATCATCGTCGTCGCGGTTGGGCTGTTGTTGCGCCTGCTGGTCGTCTGGGAGACGCGCGGAGTGCCGACCTCTCGGCACCCCATCGGCGACGCCGCGGGCTACCTGGCCTGGGCCCAGCGGATCGCGGGCGGCGACTGGTGGGGGAGCGAGGGGTTTTACCAGGCCCCTTTGTATCCCTATGTGCTGGGCGTTTGCGTCGCGGTGTTGGGCAGTGAGATCACCGCGATCCGCGTGATTCAGGCCCTTTGGGGCGCTGCGGGATGCGGATGTCTGGCGTTCGGCGCTTCGCTCTTGCTGGGGCGTCGGATCGGACTCACCGGCGGGTGGATGTTGGCGCTCTATGGGCCTGCGATCTACTACGATACGATCATTCAGAAAGCCACGCTGTCGGGTTTGCTCACTTGCGTCCTTTTGGCGACGACGGCGTGGTCCGGCGACCGTCGCCGACCGCGCAGTGCCGCCGTCGTCGGCTTTGTGGCGGCGCTTCTTTCCATCACCCGCGAAAACGCCTTGGTCTGGGTGCTCCTGCTCGCGGTGTGGGTGTGGTGGGATTGGCGATGGAAGATTGTCGATTGTCGATTGCCGATTGGAGAGCCGATTCGGAAAACCGGTTCGTGGGTCGCGATTCTCTGGTTCGCCGTCGGGACGGGCATCGTGCTCGCGCCGGTGGCGTTTCGCAATCGCGTGGTCGGCGGGGAGTGGTCGATCTCGACCTTCCAGGCCGGTCCCAACTTCTACATCGGAAACCATCGCGGAGCCGACGGTCGCTATCAACCCCTCGTGCGGGGGCATGAAACCCCGTCCTTTGAACGGACGGATGCCACGCTTCTGGCACAGCAGGGCGAAGGTCGGGCGTTGACCGCGCGGGAAGTGTCCCGATATTGGATGCGCCGAGCGATGAACGACATCACCGCGGACCTCCCCGGATGGTTCAGCTTGTTGGCCCGCAAAGCGGCATTGGTCATCCATCGATACGAAATCGCGGACGCCGAGAGCTTCTACCTGTACCGCGAATCGTCGCTGATTCTAGCCGTTCTAGGGCGTGTGTGGCATTTCGGTGTGCTGATCCCCGCGGCTGCGGTCGGCGTCCTGAGTTCGTGGTCTCAGCGGAGACGACTCTGGCTTTATTACGCCATGATCGTCAGCATGGCTCTGGCCGTGGCGTTGTTCTACGTTTTGGGACGCTATCGGTATCCGCTGGTTGCGGCGCTGATTCTCTTTGCCGCGGCCGGAGCGGTGGCGGCTTGGGACGCGGTTCGCCAAGGTGCGTGGCGAAGGCTCATGCTCTGGTTGACGGTCGCCGCTGTCACCGCAGTGGCGGCGAACGTCCCGATCCAGGACGAGTCGAAACTCAACGCCTTGGCGCGAATGAACGCCGGAGTGGCGCTCGCCCAGGAAGGCAGATTGCAGGACGCGATCGGGTACTTTCGTCGCGCTCTCGCGGATCACCCGGCGTCTCCCGAAGGGCACAACAACCTCGCCCAAGGTCTGGCCCTGACCGGGAACTTCGCCGAGGCGATCGACCATTACGAGGCCGCCCTTCGCGCCGCACCGGACCTGCCCGGCGTTCATTTCAACTTGGCCGTGGCGTTGGAGCAGGTGGGGCGAGTCCATGACGCCCAACGGCACTACGAGACGGCGCTCGCCCAGAATCCGGCCGATGCCGACGCCCAAGCCGCGCTCCTGCGTCTGCGCCCCTAAAACAGAGCCGCGGGGGCAAGCCCGCGGACCCGTCGTGGTTGAACGGTGGAGCCCGACGCTTGGGCATCGGGCCGGTTAGCCGTTATTTCGCCGGCGTCCGAACGAAGGACCGCCCGACGTTGATGAGGGCATCGGCGCCCGAGACGAACTCGATCCTCTCATTGCGCGCGTCGGCCAGGAATGTCTTCACGCCCATTTCCGCCACGCTCACGCGGAACGTTCCCATCGCCTCGGGCGTCGCTCGAAAGTTGTAGGTCCCGAGATACGCCTGGTCGGCGCTGTCGATCCCGCCCTCGTGCAAGACCCCCGCGATCCGTCCGCCGACCTGATCGGCGGCGGAAATCGCATCCAGGTTTCGGTACACGAACGTCTCGCGCGCGGAGTCAATCTCGACTTCCTCGAGCACCAGCGCCCCGCCGTCGCCGCCGTCGACCTGCAAACCGACCTGATACGATCGCAGTTCGCTGACGCCCTGGACGAACACGTCGATTTGAAACAGGCCGTCGCGCGAACCCATCGGAACCAGCGTGATGGTCGGGGACGGGGTGGTCGGCGACGGGCGAGGAGCGCCCAGCAATCGCACAATCCGGTCGGCGTCGCCGCTCGCCAAACCCGTGATCGCCGCAAGATCGCCGGCGGTGGTGAGCGATCCCACGGATACAACTTGACCGTCGCCGACGACAGCTACGAAGTCGTCTGCGTGCTCGGTCGACCGGACGCGATCCGCGGCTTCCCGCGTCAACGTCAACTCCAACCCGCCGTCCCGCGTGCGCACCGATGCGATTTCCGATGGATGCCACACGGGTCGGGAAGAAACATACATGGCCCCCCGATCGCCCCCAAGGTCGATCCGTTCGAACCCCTCTCTCGGTGATACGCCGGCCAGTCGAAAACTGACCGACGCCGCCTTCTTCGCGTCGCGCACCGCCCGCGACTCCGCGCGAGCAACGGTTACCGCCATCGCAACGGCGCCGATCGCCCCCAATACCAGTAACTTCTTCGTGGTTTGCATAGTCTCGTTCTCCGAAATTCGCGCCCTTGGCCCGAACGGACGCCGGTTTGAGCCCCCGGTTTTCGTCCGCAACACGTCGCGCCACGCGGCGTCCGTTCTTTCCAAACGGACCGCGGCCCGCAACGACCACCCGTGTCAAACCCCCCACCGGCAGCGGGGGGGTTCCGCCCAGGGCGGTTCACATCCTCATAAACGGAAAACGGGGTCGTTCCTCACGCGCAAAGAAAGTGGATTGCAAACGGAATGAAACGCGGGGCGTAGCCGTCCCGCGGTCGGCCCAGCGGCCGGGGTGGCGTGCCTTGTTCGTTGCCCGCTCGGCTTGCAGCTCCCGACCGGGGGCTACGACTCCATGACGTTCTTGACCAACCACTTGGATCGCGGTTTGGCCGCAGCCGGCGGTCCAGGCGGTTTGGGACGGGTCAGTGCCGGGACGGGGCCTCTCGGCGGCGTGGACCCCGGTTTGCCGGGCGGGTGGGGCGGGGCGGTAGGCGACCCGGCTGCTCGCGAGGTCGCCGCGGACTGAGCCTCCTTGCCGTCGCCCGAGGGTTGCGGACCGGTCTCATCTTCGGACCAGTTGTGTAGGAGTTGACGATCCTGCCGTCGCCAGTGTTCGATGACTTGATCCAGGTTGTCCTCGCGGGTTTCCGCCGACCATATCTTGAAGAAATCGAGGTTGGCGCTGAGCGGAGCCGGGTGGGGCATATCCACCAGCGTCCGCATGGGCATGATGACGCTGTCGCCGATGACGAAGGCCTCGCCGGGGCGCATGGCCGGGAGCATCTGAATGACGCCCGCGAAATGATCGCCGACCACCTTGGCCACGTATTTTTGATCTTCCGGGTTGGAAAGCCGCATGACCACGAAACTGTTGCACTGCGCCAGGACCGTCTCCGAGAGCTCCGACGGGCGCTGAGACACAACCATGGCACTGACGCCGTACTTTCGCCCTTCCTTGGCCACGCGCTCCACGGCCGTCTTTGCGAAGTGCTTGCCGACCTCCTCGCGGGGGATGTAGTTGTGGGCCTCCTCGAAGACCAGCAGGCTGGGATGCCGCTGACCCGAGGGGGTCCAGAAATTGAGGTCGAACAGCAGTCGGGTGAGTACGGCCACGGTGATGTCCACGATCTCGAAGGGAATGCCCGAAAGGTCAATGATGGTCAGGTTGCTGCGCGGTTCGAGCCGCCCGGTGAGCAGTCGGATCAGGTGATTCATCAGACTCGAGGTTCGCTCGTGGTGGTCGTCCTGCCGTAGGTGATCGCGGAAGAACTTGGACTTGAGTCCGTGCTCGATCGGCTTGAGAAGGAAGTGGTAGCGACGGTCCTGGAACTTGGTGTCGACCTGGTCGATCAGTCCGATCAGCTTCGAGAAAAAGAGCGGATGGGGCGTCTCGCCTTCGGGATTTCCGCGGTTGAATTGACAGCGTTTCTCGCGCATGAGGCGTTGCTGTTCCTCGGGAGCAAGGGATCGCAAGGCGAGCTGGCTGAACGCCAGGTGATCGTCGTTGAGGACGTATCGGGCGTCGTTCAAGTTCTCGGCGTAGGTCTTGAGCCTGTCGAGCGAGAAGTAGATGGGCGTATCCAGGGTGAGGGAGCGTGTAAGCCCGAGCTGTCGGGCCGCATCCTGTTTGAACTCCAAGAGGGCGCTGCGCAGGAACGAGATTTGCGTGCTGGTGTGCAGCGGATTCGAGCGGTCCAGAAAAAGCGCTTCCAACTCCTCATATTTCAACAACCAATAGGGTAGGACCAGGTCCTCGGAGCCCAGGTAGGTCACGTTGGCGTTGATCTGACCGTGTTCGTCGCTGAAGGCGGCGCGGTATTCGCCATGCATGTCGAACATGACCACCTGCGCCTGATTGAAGTCCACGACTTCCTGCAGGATTTTCGCCGTGGTGCAGCTCTTGCCGCTGCCGCTGTTTCCCAAGACCGCGACGTGCTTGGCGAAGAGCTCGGTCCCCAGGACTTTGACCTCGAACTCGCGGTTGAGCGCGAAGCGCCCGAGCGCAAAACTCTGGGGATGTTTGGAACCCGCCAGCAACTGATCGAAGCTTCCGAAAATGATTTCGAAGTCCGTGCTGATCGCCACCCACACGTCGTCGCCCACGATCGGATATTCGGTCACGCCGCGGGTGAAGCGCCCGGCCTGGACCTCGCCGACAAGCTGCACGTCCATGAGAAGTTGCGGTTCCACGTCGACGACGGCGACTTCCTGTCGGCCGGTGCCCATGACGAAGCCGATGAGCGTCTTGTTGTCCATGGGAATGGTGACGTAGGAGCCGAGCTGGCCCACGCGGTAGGTCTGTTCCTCGTGGACGAGGTTGAGGTCCTTGGCGGTGATGACCACCTGCACGCGGCCGTTCTCGACGCGAATGACGTTCCCGACTTTCAACGGATTCATGAACGGTTCCCTCTCTTATGGGACGCGCACGGTCGGCGCGCTGCGACTCCGGCGACACTCCGTAGACCCTATCGTACGATCCGACCCTCTTTCGGAATGGGACCCGAAGGAGGAAACGTCGGGCGACCGCGCCTATGCTTTTATCGGGAGTGCGGAGTGCAGGACGGCCGATGAACAGGGAAGCGCGAACGGCATGGCCGGGACGGTCCGCCGACGGATTTGGGAGGAAGTGTGTATGGACTGGTCGATCGTGGGACTCCTGGCCGCCGCGGCCGTCGTGATCTTCTTCGTCGTCACCCGCAAAGGCGGAAGCTGAGGCACGAAGGGTTGCAGCTAGGCGGGGCCTGGCACCATCACAGCGATCGCAGGGTCACATCTCATCCACGGTTTGGATGCCCAACAACCGCAACCCCAACCGCAACACACGGGCGGCGAGGTCGCAGAGGCGCAACCGTGAGAGACGCACGGACTCCGGCTGGGCGTCGATGACGCGGACTCCGAGCCTCTTGTCATAAAATCGGCTGAAGCTCTTGGCCAGTTCGTACAGATAATCGGTCAGCATGTTGGGGCGGAGCTCGACGGCTAGGGTGTCCATGACATCGGCGAACTGCAGCAGTTTCTTGGCCAGGGCGATCTCCGAGGGATGGTCAAGCAGCAGGGGCGCGTCGGACGGGAGGCTCGCAAACTCCACGCCGGCCTTACGACCGATCGAGCAGATCCGGGCATAGGCGTACAGCATGTACGGCGCGGTGTTGCCCTCCAACGACAGCATGGTGTCCATGTCGAAGCGGTAGTCGCTGCCCAGCGAGTGCGACAGATCAAAGTATTTGATGGCGGCCAGACCCACCGTCTCGGCGATGAGGTCCATCTGATCCGTAGTGAACGAGCGCTGCGGGCGGAATTCATCGGGCTTCTGTTGTTCCACGACGCGGCGGGCGCGGGCCACGGCCTCGTCGAGAGTGTCCTTCAATTTGACCGTCCCGCCCTCACGAGTCTTGAACGGTTGACCGCTGGCGGACAGTACGCTGCCGAAGCCCAAGTGTTGAAGTCCCACGCCCTCCGGAACGAAACCAACCCGCCGAGCCGCGGCGAAAAGCATTTCGAAATGCTGCTTCTGGGTCATCCCCACCACGTACACGATGCGCGAGGCCCCGAGCGTTTCGATGCGGTGGATGAGCGTGGCCAAGTCCGACGTGGCGTAGTTGTAACCCCCGTCCGACTTGCGGACAATCAGCGGCAACGGCTCGCCCTCGCGGGACGAAAAACCGGCGGGGAAGATGCACAGGGCGCCCGCGCTGTCGCGGACCTCGGCTTGCGAACCGCCGTCGCGCATCCGTTCGAGGCGGCGCACGACCTCGGCCATCAAATCATTGTAGAAGCTTTCGCCGCGGTCGATCAGCCGCACGCCCAGGCGGTCGTAAATCGCATGACAATGACGCAGCGACTCGTCACAGAACGCCTGCCAGACGCGGCGGATGGCGGAGTCACCGCGCTGCAACGCGACCACTGTCTCGCGCGATTCCTCCTTAAACTTCTCGTCGGCGTCGAAACGGGCCTTGGCTTCCACGTAAAACGATTCCAGGTCGCGGATCACCAGACGGTCGGGTTGTTCCACGACCTCGGGGCTCACTCGACGCAGGTGAGCGAGCAACATGCCGAACTGCGTGCCCCAGTCGCCCACGTGGTTTTCGCGGTGGACGGAATGTCCCTGGAATTCGAGAATGCGGGCCACGCAGTCGCCGATCACCGTGCTCCGCAGGTGCCCGACGTGCATCTCCTTGGCCAGATTCGGACTCGACAAGTCGACGACCACGACTTCCCGCCGATCGGCGACGGGCAGTCCGACGCGATCGGTGGCGTGATCGGTCGCGGGAGGAATCGACGCCAGCTCCCGGGCGAGGAACTCGGGCTTAAGCCGCAGATTGATGAACCCCGGTCCGGCGATCTCCGGTTTTTCGCAAAGGTCGTCGATCTCCAGATGGTCCACGATCGCCTGGGCGACCTCGCGCGGCTTCTTGCCCAAGCTCTTGGCCAGCCCCATGGCCGCGTTGCACTGATAATCGCCGAATTTGTCGTCCTGCGAAGGCGCAATCATCGGATCGCCTCCGGCATTCACCCGTTGGAGGGCGATCCCGACGCGCCCAGCAAGTTGTTGGACCACCGATTGCACAGTTATGGACACCTCCAGCGCCACGCCGACCCAGCGGGATGCGAATGTAACCTCAAACCCAATGGGGGACTACCCGCGGCATCTCCGCCCAACGCGCCGCCCGTGACCGCACTCGACGTGCAAAAGCCGCCGCGCCGAGGTGGATCTGCGTCGGGGAGGTTGACTATTTGTCAACTTGGGGTATGATCGCAAAGAAGGCCGCGTCAAAGGGATGGGACTGCCGGGGAGTGACCGTGGGCGGTTGGGCTTGCACGCCTACGTCCGTTATCCTGACGGACGGCGGGCGTCATGGACCGGATACAAAGAGAAGAGAAGATCGCGCGGATCGAACTGCTGATCCTTGCCCTTGAGGCGGACCAGCCCAAACTTCCCTCAGGCAAGAGGGTGGAATCGGAACACGCGGTTCGGGAGCTACGAGATGCCCAAGACGCGCTCTGTCGCAACGACGAAAAGGCATACTATCAATGGAAAACGGTCGCGCTCTGGCGCCTCCGGAAAGTCTACGTCCTCGGACACCCTTGGACAGGTTCTTGATTCGGCCGTGGTCGGATCGGTGCTCGCATGGGCACGTCGCAACCGAGGGCTCACGCAAAACGAATTGGCGCGAAAACTGGGTATGAGCAAGAGCTACTGGTCACTGCTTGAAGGCGGGAAGCGTACGTTGGCCTTCGCCAAGCTGATCGAGTTCGCCGACGCACTGGAACTCGATCCCCTTGAGTTGGTGGAGCGGATTCTGGAAGATAGCGCGCATCGCGGGCGACGCTACGTCGCGGCGATTTCAGAAGCCGTCCGCGGAATCTGAACCTTCACGCGGACTCGGAGCGCACCCATTCGATCCGCGGGGCGTCGCCCCACAGTAGTTCCAGATCGTAATAGTCGCGATAGGGTTTGGCAAAGATGTGGAAGACGACGTCGACGAAGTCGACGATGACCCAGACGGCGTTCCCTTGGCCGCAATAGCCATAGTGCCGCTGCCCGACCTTCCGTCCGTAGTCGATGATGGTCTCCGCCGCGGCGCGAATTTGGCGGTCCGAACTCCCCGTGGCAATGACCGTAAAGTCGGTGAACGCCGTAATTCCGCGCAGGTCCAGGGCGATGACGTTCTCGCTTTTCAGGTCGGACGCCAGCCGCGCCACTTCGATCGCAAACTGCAAGCCATTCCCTCCGCGCACGCGCCTATTCTACGTCGTCCCCACCCCTCTCGCAACCGTCTGCAAGCCCCCTTGTCCAAGCATCCGTGGGGGTTAGGGCCCGCGGTTCGGGACGGATACCGGAGGGGCAGGGTCGGCACGCACCATCTTAAGTCTTTTGAGCGTTACCACGACGACGACGACGACGAGGAGATAGAGGGGAACGATGTAGCGCAGGCGGAGGACGATCGGGGCGCATCCCATCACCGCGAAGAACAGCGCCAGGGCATAGCTCACGCGGACCACCCGTCGCACCGGCCAACCGCGATCCACAAGCTGGTCGTAGAAATGGCTGCGATCGCCCGCCATCAGCGGTCGTTGACTCCGCCAGCGACGAACGAGCGTCAGCACCATGTCCGTCAGCGGCAGAGCGAACATCATCAACGACGCGAGCATCCAGCGGATGGCCCCGGACTCGGCGAAGAGCAGCAGGAGCGTCGCCGCGTTGAGTCCCAAAAGCATGGAACCGGCATCGCCCATGAAGATTCGCGCGGGGTTGCGGTTGTAGGGCAAGAACCCCAGGCTCGCCCCCATCATGGCCAGCGCGAGGACGACCCGCTGGACATCCAACGGGCGCCATGCGCTCCAGAGGTGCAGGTGGACGGCCAGCACCAGGAACCCAGCGGCCATGATGCCCAACACTCCGGAGCAAAGTCCGTCGAGACCGTCGATGAGGTTCGTCGCATTGCATGCGCCCAGGACGATGAAGATCGTCAGCGGCGCGGAGTAGGCCAGCACCCATGTCCGCGGAAGATCCCCCGGGTCGGTTCCGGTCGACCTCAGCAGGTGCTCGAGAAGGTCGTTTCCCACACCCGAAACCATGAGTACCACAGCCGCGACACCGCCGCCGATGAGCTTCACCTTGGGCGAAGCCGCTCGTATGTCGTCGAACAACCCCACGGCCGTGATGACACATGCGGCCAACAGGATACCCAACGTGGAGAAGGGCAGCGCCGGTCCGGTTGCGTCGGCTTCAAAGGGAAGTCCCGCTTCACCCCATCGAAACAGGGCCGTTGCAACTCCGGCACTCCAACCGAGAAAAATGGCCGCTCCACCCAGGTAAGGCACTGGCGTCTTGTGTGGTTTCAGGTAGTCGTCGGGACGGTCGACGATGTTCCGTGCCAGCGCGAAGCGCCGACAAATCGGCGTGGCGATCAACGAGACCACGAATGCGCAGACGCCGATGGGCCAATAAGCCACAACGGCCTGAGTCAACGTGGTGTAGTTCGCCGATGAGTCCATTCGTGTTGCCTCACACCATGTTAGACCGTGGCCCGCAAGACCGCCCGTATGCCCCGTTGCTACCGTGTGAGGAATCGGTTGCGGCGTCAACTCGGTTGGGTCCAGGGGGTGGGTCCGGGAACGTCACAGCGGTTGACGCCGGAAGTCGATGTGCTACCTTCGCCGGGCGATATGAAGATCGGGTTTAGTTCGTTGGTTTGTCCGACTTGGGACCTCCCTACCATCGTGACGCAGGCGTCCACGCTGGGTTTTGCGGGGGTTGAGCTGCGCGGGCTGCGTGGGGAGTTGCACCTTCCGCTGGTTCCCGAACTCGCCGCCGATCCCGCGGGCGTTCGACAGTTGTTCGCCGACCACAAAGTGGAACTCGTTTGTTTGGGCGCTTCGGCGATGCTGTCGGCCAAGGATCGCAAAGAGCTCGCCAAACAAAAGGCCTCGATCACCGAGTTCTTGGAGTTGGCCTCGAAACTCCGCTGTCCCTACGTCCGTATTTTCGCGGGCGAGGTCGGGCGATGGGACACGGCGCGGGCTGTATTGGCAAGGACGGCCGAGGCACTCATTTCGCTGGTCCCCGTCGCTCAGCGGCTGGGCGTCACGCTGCTGGTCGAAAACGGCGGAGATTTTCCCAGCAGCTCTGATCTTTGGTTCCTCGTGGACGCCGTGGAGCAGTCGTCGATTCGCTGCTGTTGGAACCAATGTTCGGCCATGGCAGTCGGTGAGCGGGCGACCAATTCGATCCCACGTTTGGGCAACAAGCTGCGGATCGTCCACATCTGCGACGCGCAGTTCGACGAGGCCGGGGTGCTTACGCAATACAAGCCGCTCGGGGAAGGGCAGGTCGAGTGCAAACGGCAGATCGAGCTTCTCACGGGAATGGCCTACGACGGATACCTGATGTTCGAGTGGCCCAAGCTGTGGGTGGATTCGCTTCCCCCTCCCGAGGCCGCGTTGCCCGCGGCGGCGAAGTTCCTCCGCGCCGCGCTCGACGCCAAGCAATCGGTCCTATCCGCGTACAAGGGCGATAAGAATGCCCCGAAGTTCGTCTCCCGCGGTCCGGTGACGGCCGCCGGTTAGCTCCGCCAACCATTTCTGGGAGTGCCACACCGTGGTCACTGTCGCACTGGCGCAGGGATGGTCAGGGGACCGGGCAGCCTGGTACGTCCCGGTTTTGTTGCTCATGGGGATCGGGTGCGTCGTGCTGCGGCGACGTCTCTCGACGGGCTGGGCGCTTTCGATTTTCCTGGTCAGCGCCGCGGCGATGTTGTTGTTCGCCCGCCTTTGGCGTCCGCCCTTGGGTGCGATTCAACAGACCGGTTGGGCCTGCGGGGCCTTGTCGCTTCTCTGGTCGGTGGTGGGCGCCGCCCTCCTACGGCGGCGCAGAGCCTATCGCCGCGCCCCATCGAACGGGATCGTGGGGCTCGATTATACTTCAGCGTTGGCCGCGTTGTTGTTTGGAGTCGTGGCCTGGATCATCCTGGTCGTGGTCCTGGTCATGCGAATGGTCTTCGTGAGCCTGGAGATCGTCCGCGGACATCCCGCGGCGCGGGTGCGGGAGTACGGTTTCGGGAACGAAGGACTGTGGAATATGGGGGTGCTGATCCTCTCGTGCTTGGTGGGGCTGGGTTCGACGCGCGATCCGCGGTTGGGGACGGTGTTGTTCTGGCTGGTGGTCATGGGAACGACGTGGGCGACGTTGTTGGGCGCGCCCTTGGGGGTCCACGTGACCGGGGCCTTCGAGCGCTCCGCCATGTCGGTGGTGCTGCTCGCGGCGCTGAGCGCCGTTCTGGCGACGTCGGTGCTGGTCACAGAATGGAGTGCCCGTCGTCCCAAGCTAGGCAACCGTAAAGCTCCGCCGCACCCCGCAGCCCCCTCCCATGGGACTTGGCCGGGGTTTGTGACTAGTTGCGGGGCATTGAGCTTTGCGATCATCGTGCTCTGTTGTTATCATCTGTTGATTCCCATCCGGGTGAGTTGGGGAGGGGTATATGGGGCTTGGGTGATGACGGGTCTGTCCGCGTCGCTCACGGCCGCGGCGATGTTCGTGCTTCTTACGCGGCATTGGAACGAGAACCTCGCCGATGCGGCCATGGGGCTGGCGTCGATCGCGTGCTGTGGTTTTGCGATGTTGGCGGTCCCCGGCGCGGAGATGCCCCTCGGGGATCGGTATCCGATGATGTTCACAACGATGATCGTGGGATTGACGGTGGCCACAGGGATTTGGGCGTACCTCGCGGGAGTGTGGTCGACCGCGGCGGAGGTTCCCGCAGCGGGCGCGGACTTGGTGCGTTGGGTTCCCCATGCCAAGCGCAGCGCCTTCCTGAGCGCTGCACTGGCGTTGGTGGCGGCGGCGCTGATGACCTACTGGCCGCGTCTCCCCTCGATCGCGAGCATGGACCACACCCTGGGGCGGGTCTCGGCCGGGCTCGCCGCGCATCTTTTCCTGCTCCTGGTGATGCTGTGGTGTTCTCGACGCCTGCGGCGGCTCACCTTTCACCTGTTGACCTTGCTGGCCGTGGTCTCGACCGTGGGATTCATTGTGGTGCGGATGGCGCCCTTCGCGTCGCGGTTGGAATGAGTTGGGTCCGAGGAGTGCATCATTCGTGCGGACGCGGCGCGTGGAACGATTGCTGAGACTGATGCAGGCCCTGCAAAGCGGTCGTCCCGCGGGCGTGGAGGAGCTTGCGACTGTCGCCGGCGTTTCGCGGCGGACGGCGAGGGAAACGAAAATAGGTCGGTGCGTTGCGCGCTGTGATCCAACGTGTTGAACGGGCGTCGGTCCAGGTCGAGGGGCGAGAGATCGCCGCCCTCGGACCGGGATTTCTGCTTTACGTCGGCGTCGCACCCGACGACGGCGACGCCGACATCGCCTACCTCTGCGAGAAGGTGCGTTTCCTGCGCGTCTTTCCCGACGGGGCGGGGAAGATGAACCTTGACGTGTTGGAAGCGGGCGGCGAGGTCCTCGTGGTCAGCGCCTTCACGGTGTGCGCCGATGCCCGGAAGGGTCGCCGTCCGTCGTTCGATTCCGCCGCCCCGCCCGACCGCGCCCGGGTCTTGTACGAGCTGTTCTGCGAGGCACTGGGGCGTGAGGGCCTGACCGTCCGCCGCGGATCGTTCGGCGCCACCATGAACGTCCATTCCATCAACACCGGACCCGTCTGCATCCTCCTCGACTCGCGGCGGACGTTTTGAGCGAAGCCCCGACGCCTTTTCCTTCCCAGTCCAGTTCGTTAGAATGCGTGCGGGTTTCTCACGGAGGAACGGTGTGCCAGGATTGAACAGAGCATCGCATGGATTCGGTTGCGGCGATTGGCGGAACACGAGGCCGCGAATCCGCTCGCGGACCTCGGCTGAGTGCCAACACCGCTCTCTGCCGCCCGCGCCTCTGATTCCTATGTCCCTCCGTCCCTTCGTCCCTTCGTCCCGCCTCTCCCAACACTGCTCCCTTACGACCGCGGTTCTGACGGCGGCGTTGTTACTTTCCACCGGTTGCGGGAAGGAGAAAGAACCCGCGCCGAGTCCTTCAACGACCGCGTTCACCGAGGTTACCGATGCGGCCGGGATCCATCATCGCCACCACAAGCCCGTTCTGGACCATCAGCTCGACAACATCATGTCCTGGGTTTGCAGCGTGGGGGCGTCGGTGGCGACGCTCGATTTCGACCGCGACGGCTGGATGGACTTGTACGTGACGGACTCGCACAAGGGCACGCCCAACTACCTCTACCGCAACAACCGCGACGGGACTTTCACGGACGTGGGCAAGAAGGCGGGTCTGGCGGACCTGAACAACGACGACGGCGTGAGCATGGACTGCATTGTCGGCGACTACGACAACGACGGATTCACGGACCTCTACCTGGTCCGCTGGGGCCGCGACGCCATGTTCCGCAACCACGGCGACGGCACCTTCTCCGACGTAACCGCGAAGCTGTTCCGTCGCCGCGACGGCTCGCCGGGGATCGACTGGGCCAACGGCAACGCCGCGGTCTTTCTGGACTACAACCTCGACGGCAAGCTGGACATCTATGTGGGGAACTACTTCGACGAGGTGGACCTGTGGAACCTCAAGTCCACGAAAATCATGCACGACAGCTTCGAGGCCGCTCGCAACGCCGGTCGAAACTTCCTGTATCGCCAGGAGCCCGACGGCACGTTCAAGGAAGTCGCCCAAGAGCTCGGGTTGGACGACCCCGGCTGGACGCTGGCGGTGGGATCGGCGGACGTGGATAACAACGGCTGGCCCGACCTCTATTGCGCCGACGACTTCGGACCCGATCAACTCTTCCTCAACCGCGACGGGGTCTTCAAGAACGTGTCGAAGGAGGTTCTGGGCAGCGACACCAAAAAAGGGATGAACGTCGATTTCGGAGACTTCAACAACGACGGTTGGCTGGACATTTACGTCACCAATATCACCACAGCCGAGTACCTCCAAGAGGGCAACATGCTGTGGCACAACAACGGCATCGGCCCCGACGGGATGCTGAGTCTGACGGACATTTCCCTGGAGACGGGCACATACGACGGCGGATGGGGTTGGGGGGCGAAGTTCCTCGATTATGACAACGACGGCGACCTGGACCTCGTGTCGGCCAACGGGTTTATCAGCGCCGGCGAAGGCAACTATTGGTACGACTTGGCGTCGTGGACGGTTCTCGGTCAGGACCCCGCCGACGCCCGCAACTGGCCGACCATCGGCGATCGATCGTTCTCCGGGTATGAACGCGAGCGCTTCTGGCGAAACGACGGCATGGGATCGTTTACGGAAGTCGCCGAGCAGCTCGGTTTGGGAACGACGCGCGACGGGCGGGGACTCGCCTACCTCGACTATGACAACGACGGGGACCTCGATCTTTTCATCGCCAACCAGGCGCAAGCCCCGCAGCTGTTTCGGAACGACGGAAGCTATGGGAATCATTGGTTGATGATTGAGCTTGAGATCGATCCGGCCACGGGCGTGAACCGCGACGCGGTGGGAACGCGGGTAACGGTCTCGACCGCACAGGGTTTACAGATTCGAGAACGCGACGGGGGCAACGGATATTCGGGAAAGAGCGACCCGCGCATTCACTTCGGGCTGGGCAAGGAGAAAGAAGTCAAGCTCCTGGAGATACGCTGGCCCGACGGCGGGCTGCAATACCGCGAACACGTTCCCGCGGATCAGCGCCTGAAGATCAAACAAGCCCCGTCGCAATACGCTTCGCAAGTGGCCTTGAAGGTCGGAGCACCGCAGCCCTGGGGCGGTTCGCATGAGGCCGCGCGACCCAAGCCTGCCCCGCCCGAACCTGCCGACCTCGATCGTCATCTCGAGGAAATGGAAACCATCCTCCGCACCCGTCCCGCCGCCTATTCGCTGGCCAGCAACTACCGCCAGCAATGTGCGACCTACGGCCGCCACGACCGGGCGATCGGGTTCTTCCAACAGCTCGTCAAGGAGCAGCCCGGCGACTGGCGGTCGAAGGTGGAGCTCGGTTGCGCCTATGTGGACAAGATTCCGACTTGCGGGGGGATGGCCGCGATCGTCAGCAAGGGGACGTTGGCCCGCAAATCCCTCGACCAACTCGATGCGGTGGTCAAGGAGTTGCCCGATCTGTGGGTGGGGTACTACACGCGGGGGATGAACCACCTTCATTGGCCTCGATCGCTGCTTCATTCCGACGACGCAGCCGTAGACCTGGAAAAGTGCCTCGAACTTCAACGGAAACTCCCTTCGGGCGGACGTGAAGCCCATTGGGCTCGGAGCCACCTCGCCTTGGGTGACGCGTACGCCAAGGCGAAAGAGTACAAAAAGGCCCGCAAGACCTGGGACGACGGGTTGCAGCTTTTCCCGGATTCCAAGGAGTTGAAGGAGCGCCTGGCCATCGCCGAAGACGCGGCGCTGCTCAAGTTCGTGGAATCCAAGCGCAGTCTCGAGCAGCCCGTGGACACCGGCCTGGGTTTCCTCGATCGTCCCGCCGAACTCTCCGGATCGAAGTAGTCCGCGGTCCGACGCTTGGCGCGGTTGCACCATGCCCCGCCGCGCCCCCCGCAATAATGCACCTCGCCCGCCGAATCCCTGGATAGTTGTCGAGTTTTGTAAATCGAGGGGATTGTGGTTGACTGCCTCCGACAAATGTAGTAGGCTATGTCCGACGGATGTAGGAGGTTGCGGGCTGGGCCGTCCGGAAGAGCGGAGAGCATCGCGCCGAGGAACGTATGGCCGAACGACAACACCATGATCTAGGCAGTGCCGAGTTGGAGGTCCTCAAGTCCTTGTGGGAGGTCGGACCGGCCACCGTGCGCGAGGTCCTCGGCCACCTGCACGACCGCGGCCGGATGGTGGCTTATACCACGGTGCAGACCCTGCTCACCCGGCTGGAACTCAAACGCTTCGTAAGCAGCGACAAGTCCGATCTCGCCCACGTGTTCCGGGCCCGGGTGTCGCGGGAACGGGTGACGCGGTCGCGGCTGAAGACTCTGGTCGAACAGATGTACGACGGAGCGGCCGGCCCCTTGGTTCTGCAACTTCTTCGCACGGAGCGGTTAACCCAAGCGGAAATCGAAGAGCTTCAAAAGCTGATCGAGCGGTTAGACGCCCAGGGCTAAGAGGTCTGGGACGGCGAGGGAGATAAGGGATGTCGGAGTGGGTCTCGCAAACAGCCGAAATGCTCTGGCGAAACGGTTTGACCGCCATCCCTTTGGTGATCCTGACCGCGACGCTGGTCAAGTTCCTCCCCTGCCGCCCGGCGACGCGGCACACCATGTGGCTGGTGGTGCTGGGATGGATGGTCGTGCCTCCGCTGCTTCCCGATCCGCCGACTCCGCAGTTGGCCACGATCTGGACGGACTTGACCACGCGCGAAGCGAAGCCGCTGGACGCCAACGAATTGTTCGAATCGGTGGGCGAGGTGCTGGCCTGCGTGGCCCGCACCGTTCCGCCGCAGCCGGTGACCGTTCCGCGGATTGCAACCGAAAGCTTTACCCCACCCTCACCAAGGTCAGCGGCCCGTCCGATGCTTCGTACGCCGGAAATGCTCGCCCGGGCGACGGGCGTCGGCGGGCCGCTGACCCTGGGAAGTGTTGTACCGAGACGGTCCGGCCTGTCCACGGGTTCGCCACGCCTGGAATCCACTCTGGGCGAGTTGCGTTCGAGCGTCGATCGACCGATGCCGCGGCCTTCGAGGGTTTCAGGCGAGCGCAGCGGTCATGCCGCTACCGCCCTCCGTGAGCCGACTGCCCTCGACGTAGACGTGGTACTCGATCCGCCGCAGGTCCTTGAACCGAAAGGCACGGTGGCATCCGTATCGCCGCCGACCCGCCATGATCCCCCGCCACTCTTGACCGAAGTGCCTACCGACGTTCCGCTGATCTCGTCGGAGTCGGTTGCGAAACTTGCGGACTCTCTGCGGCCGCGAACTTCCTTGTGGCCCGAGTCTGGCGATTTGCAGGCCTGGGCCGCGGGTGTGACCGGAGTGCGCGACGCCGTTGTGGAATTGCCGCCCATTCCCATCGGCCTTTGGATCGGTGGAACGTTGCTGGTCCTGGCCTTCGGATTGGGGCACGCCCTGCGTTTCCGCCGCCAGTTTCGCCACGCCGTGCCGCCGCCGTCCTGGGTCGTGGCGATGGTGGACGCGGCGTCGAAAGAGCTCGGACTGCGGCGAGCGCCGCAGACGGTCATGGTCCCAGGGCGTCTGTCGCCCATGATCTGGTGTGGACTCAAGCCGCGTCTCATCCTTCCCGCCGCGCTGTGGTCGCGGCTTGGGCGTGCCGGTCAACGGGCCGTGTTGTTCCATGAACTGGCCCACGTGCGACGGCGGGACCATTGGGTCTGTTGGATCGAGACGCTGGTGGGGGCTTTGTATTGGTGGCATCCGTTGGTCTGGTGGGCGCGAAAGCGCCTGCACGCCGAGGCCGACGACTGCTGCGACGCATGGGTCACGACGCTGCTTCCGCGGACGCGCCGGGCGTATGCCGAGGCGCTGTTGCTGACGAGGCAGTATGTAGGTGTGGGAAGTCTGCCCGTCCCCGCGACGGGCATGGGAATGGTCACCGGGCGAGCGCGACGTTTCGCAAGGAGATTGACGATGGTCATGACAGGATCGGTAAAGCCCAGGTTGTCGGTTTCGGGCATGGGGTTGGTGTTGATGTTGGCGACGACGGGTTGGCTTACGTCGCCGGCGCGATCGTGCCCCGAGGAAGAAAAGGCCAAGGCCGCGGCGCAGGCCAAAGCGGCGCCGTGTGATAAGCCGTGCGCCAAGCCGTGCGAGAAACCGTGCGGCAAGGCTTCGGCGACAGTAGTACCGACGCCGGCGCCCGAGGCGGAAGCGAAGAACACCTACGAAACGCATATGGCCGCCAAACTCGCCGCTTTGGCTTCGAGCGTGGCCCCGGCCATCCGCGCCGCCCCGCTCTATGCCCTCGCCGCCGGTCGTGGAGGCGATGACGACGACGAGGACGATGACCGCATCGCCCGCCTCGAGGAGCGGATGGAGCGAATAGGCGAGAAGTTGGAGCGGCTCATGGAGGCCATGGAGAACCGGCACAGCGACGGCGAAGGGCACTCGCCGCGCGCCGCCGCACCACGTACGCCGCCACCACCGCGTGCGCCGACTCCGCCCCATGCACCGCTCCCGCCCATGCCTGCGATGGCGCCCATGCCCCCGATGCCTCCCATGCCGGGTATGGACGCCGAGGCGTTCGGTCCCGATGGCGGCGAAGTTTCCGCCCGGACGTACAAGTTGTCGAAGGGGAAGCTGGAAGCGCTCATCGCCTTGATGTCGCGCCCGGATGTGCCGGTTCTCATCCGCGCCAAGGAGGACGGCATCGAAGTCAATGCCACCCCGCGGCAGCACCGCATTTTCGGAGCCTTCGTGCGGATCATCGATCCGGGCAACGAGTCCGTCGGGATGGGTCCCGCATCGGGCGACGGCCCGGGCCGTGATCGCCACATGGCCGCGGACATGCGCAGGCACGAAAAAGAGATGGAAAAAGCCGCCAAACGCCGCTCCAAAGAAATGGAGAAGCGCGAGAAGCGACGTTCCAAAGCCGGAGTGAAGATCGACGAAGCCCGCACCGAGTCCCTCACCAAGTCGCAAATCCAAGAAGAACTCGCCCAGCAAGCCGAGGCCCTGCGCGAACAGGCGGAAGAGATGAACGAACGGGCCGAGGAGATCCGTGGACGAACCGAGCGGATCGCGGAGCGGGCCTCGAACCAGAGTGAGCGCGACCGGCGGGCGGAGCTGGAGCGTGAGGCCCTCGCCCTGCGTCACCAAGCCGAGGCGATGGATCAAGAGCGCCAGCATCTGGAAGAAACAGCGGGCGCTATCGAGGAACGGTCCCACGAGATGGAAGACGAGGCCCGACAGGCCGAGGACCAAATCCGCGACTTGGAAGAGGAATTGCAGGGTCTGGACGAGGAGTCCGACGACGACGGTGATGACGACGAGCATGCCGCCGCCTACGAGTGGAACGGATTCGGCTCGGAAGTGGTTCCATCGGACGAAGACGCGCCGGTGATCGAGGAAGTGGACTGGAACGCCGACGAGACGCCCGGCCCCGCTCCGCAGGCGCCCGGTCTCGACGGGTAGTTCGGTCGTTCGCAGTAGTCATTCCTAGAGGGATTTACGAAACCGCCGCGGCGCGGCGTTCAGAGGGGTCATGGACCCCACGGCGGAGAGGGTGCGCTCCCACAATCCGCGAGTACCTATGTTGATGAGATGTTCCATCATGACACAGTCGCAGAAGGGCGGTCGAGCCTGGCTCGGTTTGCAGGTCGGTGCGTTGTCCGCGGCCCTGGTGGTCGGCATCGGTGCGGCGCATTCGGCGCCAGAGTCGCCCGCCGCACAACCCGATCCCGCGCTTCGCTTGTACCTCAGCGGCAATGGGTTGCTCAACCGCGGTCTGTATGACCTTGCGGCCGCGGAGTATCGCAAGTTTCTCGCTTCGCACGCCGACCACGAAAAGGCCGCCATCGCCCGCTACGGACTGGCTGTCAGCCTCTTCCGTCTCAACAAGTTGCCGGAGGCGGCAAGCGAATTGGCGCCGCTGCTGAACCTCGCGGACTTCCCCTATGCCGCGGAAGCCTGGACGATGGTCGGCCAGTGTCGTCTTGCCGGACGAGACTATGGTTCCGCCGCGGACGCATTTCAGACGGTGCTGCAACGCCACGGGGAGCACGAACTCGCCGATGACGCCGCCCAAGGGGCGGTCGAGGCGCTCTATCTCATGGACCGATTCGATCATGCCGCCGACGGCGCTCGGGAGTTCGTCGCCCGATGGCCGCAGAGCCCCCTGCACGAGCGGGTTCTATACTTCTGGGCCCTCGCCGAAGTCGGGCGGAAGAATGACCCCGCGGCAATCGACCGGTTCGAGGAACTCATTCAGCGCCATCCGTCCGGCGCCTTCGTCGAATCGGGAACCATCCTCCTGGCGCAGTGTTATCACCGCGGCAATGTACTCGATCGCGCCGTGACGAGTTATCGAACGGTACTCGAACAAGGCGGGCGATATGTAGCGGACGCTCTGGCGGGACTGGGTTCCATTCATTTTCAACGCAATGAACTGCAGGATGCCGGGGCGGCGCTGGATCGCCTGATCGGCGAATTCGGCGACGGTCCCGATGCAGTCCAAGCGCGATTGCAACGCGGCCGAGTATGGTTCGAACAAGGCGAGTGGGATCGCGCGGCGGACGGGTTCCGATTGTTGGAAAACTCCTGCGCCGAGCGCTGCGACGAAGCGATGTATTGGCTAGCCAAGTGCGAACTGCGCAAGGGCGATGCCACGTCTGCGGCGGCGCGGCTCGCGGACGCCGTCCGTCGGTTCCCCCAGAGTTCCCTGCTGGCTGAGATGGTATACGACCGCGCCGTTGCACTGTCACGTGCAGGTGACAACGACGGCGCCGTCGGCCAATGGGCGGAGTTCTGCGAGCGGTTCCCCACTCACGCGCTGCACCGCGACGCCCTGTACGCGTTAGCAACGACGCAACATCGGCTCGGCCGCTACGATAGAAGTGACGCCCTCTGCGAAGCATTCTTGTCGCAATACGCGGACGACGAACGAGTGCCCGAAACCCTGTTCCTTTCGGCGGAGAATCTCTTTCTGAGCAGCCAATTGCCTGCCGCGATTACGAAGTATTCCTCATTCCTGGGGACGTTCCCCAATCACACATTCGCCGGACGCGCGAAACTGCGACTGGGACTCGCCCATTACCAGCTCGAGCAGTTTGCCGAGGCAAGGAAGGTTCTTTCGGAGGTAGCGCAATCCGCTCCGCGGGACTCCGTTTTCGCGCCGGCACTTCTCGCGCTTGGGGATGTACATTTCCAGAACGGAGAGTGGGAACAGGCTCAACTGCGGCTAGGCGAGTATTTCGACTTGGGACTCGGCATTGCGGCGAGGGACGATGCACTGCTCAAGATCGCATTGTCTCAGGAGCGCCGCGACCAACACGAACCGGCGCTCGCCTCGTTGGATCGATTGATCGCGGAGTTTCCCGACAGTCCCCATCGCCTTCAGGCACAGTTCGAACGCGGACAGTGTATGGCTGCGCTGCAGAGATGGGACGACGCCCAGACGGCGTTTGAGATGGTTTTGGAATCGAGTGAGAATTCTCGCTTCGCGGCGCCGGCCGTGAGGCATCTGGCCGCGATCGCCGGTCGACGTGAGCGTCCGCAGGCGGCGGCGGCATGGTATGAACGTCTGGCCGAAAAGGCGGAGAACGATTCATCCCGTGCGGATGCCATGTTCCAGCAGTTCCTTGCCCTTGCCGCGGCAGAACAGTTCGAGGCGGCGGCGACAGCCATACAACAGTTCATCGAGCGGTTTCCCCATGACATCCGGCATGGGGAGGCCCGGGCTCGTCGAGTCATCGCGTTGGCACGAATGGATCGATGCGACGAGGTCGTCGCCGCGGCTTCCCAGCTCGACGAGACGACGCTCGACGCACTGCCCCCGGAGCTACGTACGGCCTTTCTCTATGAACGTGCCTGGTGTCTTCGCGCACTAGGTCGAACCGACGACGCCGCTCAGGCGTATCGGCGCGTTCTGTCGGAACCGTCGCCGGGATCGTACGGTTTTCACGCCATGCTGGAGCTTGCCGAGCTTGAGTGCGGCGCGAAGCGCTACGAACCGGCCGCCAATCTCCTGCGCCAACTTCGGACCGCTCTGGACAGTCGGGCTGACGAAGGGTCCGCGAATCTGCGCGAAAATTGCCTGTATCGACTTGGCGCCTGCGAACTGCAGTTGGGGCGCTATGCCGAGGCCGCCGAATGTTTCGACGCTTTCGTAACCTCGCACCCCGGAAGCTCATTGATTGCCTTTGCGAGCTTTCATGGCGGAGACGCAAACCTCAAAGCCGGTCGGTATGAACGGGCCGTTTCCCACTTCACGCGCATCGTAAAGGAATTCAAAGACCACGAAGTCTTGGGACCCACACTGCTCCGACTGGGCGAATGTCTGGCCCTCATGCAGCGCTGGGCAACCAGTGAACAGACTTTCGCCGCCTATCTCGACCGCTTCCCGCAAGGCGAACAGGCATACCAAGCCCAATTCGGAATGGGATGGGCGCGGGAGAATCAGCAACGCTACACTGAGGCCATCGCCGCCTATGAGCAGGTCGTCGCCGCGCAACAAGGTCCCACGGCCGCACGGGCTCAATTCCAGATCGGCCAGTGTTACTTCGCGGAGGAGAGGTTCGAGGAGGCCGTGCGCGAGTTGCTCAAGGTGGACATCCTCTATGCATACCCGGAATGGAGCGCGGCGGCGCTATACGAGGCCGGGCGCTGCTTCGAGCGGATCGGAAAAACGGCGGAGGCGCAGAGTCAGTTTCAACAGATTGGGCAAAAGTACGCTCAAACTCAATGGGCCGAGCTTGCGGCCAAGCAACTGTCCGATCTGTCGTCGCGTGTTGCCATACCCGGACGCTGAAGGAAGGTAGTTCAGCCGACCGGCGGACTGTAGCACAGGGGAGTATGCTCGATGGGAAGCACAGAAATGCAATCATTGTTTTCCAGTCTGGTGAGTTTGTTCGTCGCTCAAGCAGACAGTGCAGCGTCGGCGTCGAGTTCCGTGAAGGTCGAGTCGGTTTGGGACTTCGTGGTCAAGGGCGGACCGGTGATGATTCCCATCGGAATATGTTCCTTCGCGGCACTCACCATTATCGTCGAGCGGCTCGTTTCACTTCGTCGGCGGAATGTCATTCCGCGGGAGTTCATTGGCCGCATCAGCGAACTGCTCGAGGATGGAAATGGCGGGGGCGAGAAGGCGTACGAACACTGTCGCAGAAACGGAAGTCCCATCGCTCTCGTGTTTGCCGATGGAATCAAACGCCTGGGTGAACCGATCGAGTTGTTGGAACGCCACATACAAGAGGCCGGCGAACGAGCGGTCGAAAAGCTGCGTAAGCACTTGCGGCTTCTATCCGTCATCGCTTCCGTGGCGCCGCTTCTGGGACTGTTGGGCACGATCACGGGAATGATCACGGCGTTCCAGACCGTGGCCAGCGCGGCGGAGGCGCTGGGGCGCACGGAATTGCTCGCCAAAGGCATCTACGAGGCCATGATCACCACGGCCGCGGGTTTGATGGTCGCCATTCCCACCCTCGTCGCCTATCACGGCATCTCCGCCAGAGTGGATACGTTGGTGGGGGAAATGGATCGCATGGCCGTGGAGTTCATCGAGAAATACGCCTCCGGAACCGCTCGGCTTGCCCCGGTGTCATTGCCAGCGCCGCGGCGTATCAGTGAAGTACAGTCATCACCAAGCGACGACGGACGCGCCGCCGTTGCGGCCCTCGCGGGTTGACGTCGATCCATTCTGATTTCCAAACGCGGAGGACACGAGGCTTTCATGCGTATCAAACCTGCCACGACGGCGATCGACGTTGGGATTGACCTGACCCCAGTCATAGATATGGTGTTTTTATTGCTGATCTTTTTTCTCGTCGCCACGACATTCCATCAATCGGAACGAGAAATGCAAATCGCGTTGCCCATTGCGGGCAACACGGCGCCGATCACCACGCTCTTGAAAGAACTGGTTGTGAATGTGGACCAAGGCGGCCAAATCATCGTCTCGGGCCGCCGGCTTTCCAAAGATGATTTTCAGGGCATGGTCAATGCGGCCGTAACGGCGAATCGTGAACAGAAAGTGACCATCCGCGGGGATCGCGGCACGGCATACGAGAACGTGGTCGCCGTACTCGACATTTGTAAGGGGTCGGGGATTCAAGAGCCGTATCTCGACACGGTTCTGGAAAAGTAGTCGAGGCGCGGCAATGTCGGAGTTCATCATACCGAACGCACGGGCGGTTTTCGCGTGAAACGAGCGTTTGTCATCATGGTCATCGTCCTCGGCGCCGCCATTGGCGGGGCCGCATTGTGGCACTTTTGGCCGAGGGCGGTCGCTTTCTACACCGACGCGGAGTCCATCCGCGAGCCGCTGGCGACCGCCTCGCCAAGAGACATTCTCTGGCAACCCCCCGTCGTCCTAACATCTCCGCTTAACTCGACGGACGACGACTACGAACCTCGACTCAGCAATGACGGTTTGACGTTGTACTTTGTTCGAGGCAAGGCCGGGCACAATGCGGAGTTGTTCTTCGCTCGCCGGACACCGGACGGATGGAGCGATCCGCAACCTCAGACGGAGTTAAATTCCCCTTTCGACGACCTGGGCCCCGAACCGTCCGCCGACGGCGAGACGATGTATTTCTACAGCAATCGCGACGGCGGACTTGGCGGGTATGACCTGTGGTTGTCGCGGCGCGGACACAATGGATGGCAGACGCCGCTTAACCTCGGCCCGGCGATTAATTCAGAGTTCAATGACTACGGGCCCGCGATCACACCCGACGGCAGTGTGCTGTACTTTGCATCCAACCGCCCCCAACCGACGGACACCCACACTCCTGATCCCAACGCCTGGCCGGCAACGCTGCGGGAAGACCTCTTCCGCCGCACGTACGATCTTTACCGATCTTCGGTAACGCAGAGCGGTTTTACACACGCCGAGCCCCTGTCGGCATTGAACACCATTCATCACGAAGGATCGCCGGCCGTCAGTCCCTTCGGAGACTTTCTCTACTTCGCGTCCGACCGACCGGCGGGACGCGGCGGCTTCGACATGTACCGTTGCCGCAGACTGCGAGGACAACTGGGACTGGCGGAGAATCTCGGACAGACGGTCAACACGGACGGAAATGAACTGGATCCTGCCCTCAGCTTGGGTGGGTACCGGCTCTATTTCAGTTCGGATCGCATTGCAGCCGGCGGTGTGCCAGGCGCCTCGCGAGATTACAACCTGTACCAGACCACCTCACGAGAGGTCTTCTCCGAGCTCGAAGTGCAGCCTCGGTCCTCGATCGACTGGGCTGCACTGTGGAAGGCGGCGGCGCCGAATCTACTGTTTGCACTCTTGGCGTTGCTCCTCTTGCTGTTGTTGCTGTGGTTGTTTCGCGGAATGCAAGGCCGCAGGTTGAGCCTATTGGCGAAGTGTGTGTTGGGGTCTCTGGCAGCCCATCTCCTTCTCATGTTGCTTTTCAACGTATGGGAAGTGGCGGCGTCGTTGGCGGGCACGCTTTCACACGGTCGGCAAGGTTCGATCCAGGTGGCCATTGCGTCGCCCGGGACCAGCGGTTCTCTTTTTAGTCAAATCCGCGAGCACCTAACGTCCGTGGACGTTGCGAATGTCTCTCCGGCGCCCGAACGCGCCCCTTCGCTGTTGCAGTCGCATGTGGAGGAGTATTCGGCGCAAATACCCGTCAACGGGACGGCCCTAGAGGCAATGCACACAATACAATCGACCACGCCGCCGTCGGATGCCACCGTCCATCATGAGCGAATGCTCCCCAGCGCAACACCGCCGATCGAGTTTCCTTTGAGCGCCACGGCATTGACCTTTCCGCACTTGCCTGTGTCGCAGGCGCAACGCGAGGCGGATGTGGCGCCGCATATCGTTCGAGAAGCGCCGACGAAACTGATTCGCGTGGCACACATCCCCTCGGACCTGCAACCTGTCTCGGTCGTCACGGAATTTGCCCCCATCCGCGCGCCGACCGATGCACTTCCCTCTGCGGTACGGAGTGTAGTCGCCGAGCCCGTGGTCGGCGACGCGGTGATTCGACCCGAAGTGATGCGCGAGCCAATGCAGATTGCGCGGACAGCTCAGGCGGCGCCGCCGATGGCGACGCAATTGGGCGTTGAACTTGGACTTCCGCGGGAATCGACTGTACCACCGTCTACCAGTGAAGAGCACCAGTCTCGCGCGACTGGGGCAGCTCCTGTTTCGTCGACGCGAGCCGCGATGGATATTCCCCCCATAGCGGATACCGCAGTGCAATCGGTTCAACTCCAGCCCGGCAAGCACGGGTCCCAGGCTGCGCCTTCGTCCCTTGCCGCTTTGGAGTCCCTTGCCGGCGGTGATTCCCCGACTGCTGCGCCATGGCCCGCTGGTTTCGCACTTAGCGCCGCAGGATGGATTCCGGCCCCGGCGGCATCGTCCTTCACGCCAAATCTCGAAACGCAGAGCGCGCTCCCTCACGCGGAGGGGGAGCGCCCGCCGTTCGGGGAAAACACTGCTTCGCCCCGCGCTCAGATGTTCACCGATCGCGGACCGGCCGGAAGGTTCTCCGATTTTCGGGAACGCGTTTCACCTCAGAGAAGCGACAATGTACTAGGCGTCGCGGGAAGTCTCGCGCCGTCCGTGCGGGCTCTAGACCTCCTTGTCTCGGGTGATCCGTCGTTACCCGATCGCGCCGTTCCGACCCCGGTGGCCGTCGCCACACACCGTGAACTTCAGTTGGCCCTTCCGGCGGAAGAGAGTGCCCCGGAAAATCCGTATGTGCAGCGAAACTCCGAGGCGCGGATGGACATTGTGGAGCGCATGGGAGGCAGTGCCGAAACCGAGCAGGCCGTCACCACAGCCCTTCAATGGCTCGCCTCTCATCAAAGCCGCGACGGACGATGGGACGCCGACGGGTTTGACCGCGGCTGCGGCGCGTGCGGCGGCGTCACATCCGTCGCAGCCGATCACGCCCTGACGGGCCTGAGTCTGCTATGTTTTCTGGGTGCCGGGCATACACACCAAAAAGACGGGCCCTATCGTGACGCGGTGCAACGCGCTCTGACCTGGCTCCTTTCTCAGCAGCGGCGCGACGGCGATCTTCGCGGTGAGGAAACCATGTACAGTCACGGCATTGCGACTCTCGCACTATCCGAGGCCTATGGTATGACCGGCGACTTCAGAGTACGCGACGCCGTGCAGAGAGCCGCGGACTTCATTGACCAGGCACGCAACCAGACGGTAGGCGGTTGGCGATATGATCCGGGGCAGTCGGGTGATACCTCGGTACTGGGCTGGCAAGTCATGGCCCTGCGCAGTGCGTCCCTTAACGGTTGCCGCGTATCCCCCGAAAACTTTGGCAGCGCAAGAGTGTGGCTGCACCGTGTCAGCGATCGCGGGCACGCGGGCAGGTATTCGTATCAACCCGGCCGCAAGCCAACCCCAAGCATGACGGCCGAGGGCATGTTCGTGCAGCAGTTGCTCGGAATGGCGCCCGCACACCCCGCCATGCAGGGATCCGTCAAGTACATACTGCAAAATCTTCCGAACTGGCAGTCTCAGCCCAATACATACTTTTGGTATTATGCTTCCCTGGCGTTGTTTCAACAGCAAGGCGAAGCGTGGGAGCGATGGAACGAGTCACTTCGCGGTCAATTGACGTCCCATCAACGAAAGGACGGGCGAGCGGCGGGCAGTTGGGACCCTGTCGGCGAATGGGCGGACGTCGGCGGTCGGGTATACCAGACCGCTCTTTGTACACTGATGCTCGAAGTCTACTATCGCTATTTGCCGCTTTTCTCCGCTGGTGCGCCGAAACTGGAGTGGACTGAAAAACCGGCGATCGAATCGATCGGAACGATTCATGGAACGGTGACGGACTCCGCGACAGCGCGACCGCTCCGCAGCGCCACAGTCCGACTGGACCTACCGGACGGCGCGGCTGTTACAGCAACCACCGAACCCGACGGAAGTTATGTACTCGATGCGCCGAATGTGCCGGAATTCTTCGCCCTCTCGGCCTCTCACGACGGATTCATTCCCCGAAGCGCAAACGCGGAGCGGGCACAACTGATAGACGGAACACTGCGGGTGAACTTTGCGCTCGATTCGGTGCATGCGGATGTGCTGGTTATGGAAGCCGTCCCCGATGTCCATCACCTGGGAGACGACCATTTCGACGGCACGATCAATAGCCAATTCCAAAAGCGCTCCGAGGGTGCCAGTTTCGCCGGAGCGTTCGAATTGGGCGTGGATCGGCGGCCCGCACAGTTCACCCGCGGCGAGGTGCGCTTGCTCGCCAAGGGCGTACAGAGGCGGCATCGCATTGTCATCAACGGCAAGACCCTCGATCGGCGACTGGATCACGCCCCCGAAGACGGGAGCTTCGGCGAGTTCGCCGCCCCCTTCGACGCCTCCCAACTCCTCAGCGGCGCGAACACCCTGGAGATCATCGCCGCCCCCAGCACTTCCGACATTGACGACTTCGAGTTCGTCAATGTGCAGATCCACCTGCACCCATGACCCACATGGGTTGGATGACGGTCAAGGTTCCTGGGGCGTTGGGCACTCGCCCTCGCCGGAGATGCTCGCCCCCGCCCCAGCGGCTTGACAGGCATTGCCATACGTTACGGCGTCGCAGCCGCACACCGGGGCGAATTCAAGCGTGCATACCTGGGGAATCGGTTCGCACAGTCCCTGGATATCGCAGCAACACTGCCCCATCGGCAGATGGCAGTATTCACCATCCTCACACCCAATCCCCACGATTCCGCCGCAGACGCGCCCTGCGTCGGCGCACTCACCCGCGCCTAGCACGCTGATCGACGCGCGATCGGCCTCGCACTCGTTGGGATAGGTAATCTCGTCGCATCCACAGACCGGTGCGAACACTTCGGCGCAGACTTCGGGAACGGACACACACACGCCGGTCTGATCGGCGGCCCCGCATGTCCCCGTCGTATACTTGCAGGACTCTGACGCGGGGCAGGCGAATCCCGCCAATCCGCCGCACGGTTTTTGTTCATCGTCGGTCGGACACGCGCCTTCACTCCGCACACTAACGCCCACGACGGCCGCCTCGCATGCATTGCCGTAGGTCGCTCCGTCGCACCCGCACACGGGCGCGAAAATCTCGGCGCAAGAGTCAGGCCGCTGCGCACAAGCACCCGAAGCCCCATCGTCCCCACAACTCCCTTCGTCATAGAGACAATACAGCCCCTCGCCGCAGAGCAGGGCGGCCAGTCCACCGCACGAGACCCCCACGATCCCGCATCCAGAGAGCCAACCCAGTTGACTGCAAACGAACAGAACTGCCGCAGGTTTCATACCGAGCCAGGTTCTTTTCATTTTCACGTTACGCTCCGAACAAAATCTCGCCCGCCGCGGTTGGCGGACACGGTCTCTTGCCATCGACAATAGTATAGACGCACCCAAGCGTCCGCCAAGACGCAGACGCGGGCAAGGCGATTCCTGATGTTTCACTCGTACCGAAGGAAGCGTCCAGGGGCAAAAACTCGCGGCCCTACCGCGCCGTGTGCGCCGGCTCATCGGCCGGCAGGGGCGGGGGACCGTCGGGGATGTAGGGTTTGTACACGGTTCCTTGGGTTTGCTTCTTGAACTCGGCGCGGATCGCCTCGACGGCGGCCGGGTCCTCGTAGAGGTCGATCATCGTGGCCGCCAGGGTCTTCCCCGCGTGGATCATCCCCTTTTGTCCAATGGACATTCCCGCGCACGCCACCACCGGCCAGGAGTGCCACGGCGTGCCCTCCGGCGCCGTCGTCACCGACAGGTGCAGGGTCGGAACGATCCAGCTCACGTCGCCCACGTCCGTCGAACCACCCTCAGGCTCCTGCCCTTCGAGCGGCTTGATGTTCGAATTGAGCCCCCGCTCGGGAACGCCCGTCGCCCGCTGGATGGCCGCGGCGAACTCTTGTTCCTCGCGGGTGAACTCGATGGGCTTGAGCCACACCAGATTGTCGTACAAGAGTTTCGCCCCGGTCAGGTTGACCAGCATCTCATAGTCGCCGCCGATCACCCGCAAGGACGATTTCGTGCCCGACATCAGGGCCGCCCCGTCGGCAATGCTCTTCACCCGCTCGAACACTTCATCCACGCCCGCCCGTTTCCAGTCCCGCACCCAACACCACAGCTTGGCATGTTCGGGAATGACGTTGGGAACCAGTCCGCCGTCCTGAATGACATAGTGCATCCGCACCGACGGCCTCACGTGCTCACGGAGCATGTTGACGCCGTGCGTGAAAAGCTCCAGCCCGTCCACGGCACTTCGACCGTTCCACGGATCATGCGCCGCATGCGCAGCCTTGCCCTCGAACTCCACCACGAAGTCGATGAGCGCCTGCGAACTCGTCGTATCCGCCACCGTCTCGTCCGCCGGATGCCACGCCAGACAGACGTCGAGGTCGTCGAAGAGCTTGTCGCGGGCCATGTAAATCTTGCCCCCCACCGCTTCCTCCGCGGGCGTGCCGTAAAAGCGGATCGTGCCTTTCAGTTGCCCGGCCTCGATCAACTCCTTCACCGCGATCGCCGCCCCCAGGCTCCCGGGACCGAACAAGTTGTGCCCGCAGCCGTGACCGCCCGCCCCAGGCTGCAACACCTCCTTTGACGCCTTGGCCTTCTGCGAGAGTCCAGGCAGAGCGTCAAACTCGCCCAGGATCCCGATGATCGGCTTGCCCTGCCCGTACGTCGCCACGAACGCCGTGGGCATTCCGGAAACCCCGCGGGTGACCTTGAACCCTTGCTGTTCCGCATAGTCGGCCAGGACTTTCGATGATTTCGTCTCCCGCAGCGCCGTCTCCGCGAACGCCCAAATCTGCTCGCTCAGCTTCACCAAGTCGGTCTTGTGCTTCTCGAGAGAAGCCGCCGCCGCCTCTTTCTTCTTGACGTCCCCAGCGCCGAGCGCACCCACGGCGAGGAACCCGACAAGAACGCAGCTCAGTACGGTCGATCGTATCTTCATAAACCCCTCGGCATCCATGTATCGTCTTGCGTCGCCACGCCCACCCGAACCCGCAGCGCATGCGGCAGGCCCTTCATGAATGGTCCTACAGTTCGTGGAACTCGTCAAGCCGAACGGCTGGGCAAGCCCCCATCCCCACGTCGAGGACCAGAAATGAGCGACCCTCGTTCCTCACGCCGCGTGGGCGTACGAAACGAGGGTCGTTTCTCTCGGGGGTCGGGCGACGATCTACCGCGTCGTGCTGCGAAGCTGCTCGCGGAGCACGCGGACCAGCAAGTCCCGCGAGGACTTGTCGAGCGTCGATTGGGCCTGCTCGAACTTTTCCACGCGCCGCTTTTCTTCCAGATAGTTGCGGATGTCGGGCACCAAGCGGATGGCGTCTTTGAGGACTCCGCGAAGATCGGCGATCGAGTGCCGATCCACCGTGTTCACGCGCTTGCCCAGGTCGTCGATCAGCCGATGCAACTCGGTGAGCCAATCCTGGAAGTTGTTCTCATGGGCCAGGTATCGCTGCGCGTCGGAGACGAGAAACGTGCGGATCAGATCGTGGTCTTGTTCGGTCAGCGGATCGCCTTTTTCGAGCCGGCGGATGGTCGTCTTGGCTTCGACGGCCCAAGCCGACTGCTGCACCTCGCGGACGAAACCGTCCACCTCGCTGAGGTAGCGCTCGAAGGATTCGAAGTCCTCGACCGACTCGTGCGCCAGAGCGCTCGCCGCGGCCTCCTTCAACCCTTGCATCGTGTCGTTCAGTTGATCCGTGTCCATCATCGTTGTCATGGATGCGCTCCTCGTTCGCGGGCCGGTGTCCCATAACCCAAGCCCAGGTCCGCTCTCCCAAAGACCGAACCAGCGCCCAACCCATCGACCGGACCCCCGCCCCGGTTGAACAACCCCCGCGCAGATCACCGCCGCCCTCCCCCCGACGCACGATGATCGGACCGCGCTGCACGATCCGCGCCACGCGCGATGCCCCGCGCCCCCTCCGAGCCCCCGCGTCTCCAGCTTGGCCACATACCCATCGAGGTCCGCGGCAGGCTGCGCCGCAGTCTCGGCCTGGGGCGTCGACCACACCGGAGGTAGAACGTGACAACGAATCCACCTCCCCACAGGGCTTGTCGTTTCGGTTACCATCCCACGCATGATCTACCTCGATTACAACGCTTCGACTCCGGTGGAGGATGCCGTTCGGGAGGCCATGCTTCCCTTCCTCGGGCGAGACCACTTCGGGAACCCGGCGAGTAGTCACGCCCTGGGTCGGCCGCTGCGCCAGGCCGTCGAAACGGCGCGCTCCCAGGTCGCGGAGTTGCTTGGGGCCACGCCCGACGAAATTGTCTTCAACTCCGGCGGAACCGAAGGCTGCAACCACGTCATCCAAGGCGTCGCCGCCGCGTGCAAGTGTCGCGGGCGACACGTCATCATCTCCGCCGTCGAGCATCCCGCAGTGGCAAACGCCTGCAAGTCCTTGGAAGACGAAGGCTTCGAGATCACATTCGTCGAGGTCGATTCCACGGGCCGGGTCAATCCCGAGAGCGTCGCCCATGAGGTCCGACCGGATACCATTCTCATTTCCATCATGCACGCCAACAACGAGGTCGGTACTCTTCAACCCATCGCTGAAATCGCCGAGATCGCCAAGGAGGGCGGCGTACTCATGCACACCGATGCGGCCCAGTCCTGCGGCAAGGTGGAGACGCGCGTCGATCGCCTCGGCGTGGATTTCCTGACCATCGCTGGCCACAAAATGTACGCCCCGCAGGGAATCGGGGCTCTCTACATCCGCCGCGGCAGCGCCATCGACCCGTTGCACCACGGCGCGGGTCATCAAGGCGGTCGTCGCGGCGGAACCGAACCGACCGCCCTCATCGTCGCACTCGGCGCCGCCGCCGCACTCGCACGCAAGTCCGAGCATCAAGGCAAACTCACCTCTCTGCGGGATCGACTCTACAACGGTTTGCGATCGTCCCTTGGCGATCGCGCTGTGCTTCTGGGTCACCCCACGCTTCGTCTTCCCAACACGCTATGCGTGGGATTTCGGGATCGGATCGGCGGCGAGATACTCGAAGCGTGTCCCGACTTGTGCGCCAGCACCGGGGCCGCGTGTCACTCGACTCGTCGTGAGCGCTCCGCCACTCTGGCCGCCATGAACGTGCCCGAAGAAGTCGCCTTCGGCGCCATCCGCTTCAGCCTCGGGCGACACACCAACGAATCCGAAATCGACCAGGCCGTAGCCATGCTCTCCGCCGCCGTCGGAAAGTAGTGGGTCGGCACGCCCGGGTCGGCAGCGCGCCGACCCCCGTTCCGAAGCCGTCGCTTTCAGGCGGCGGGTCACGCCCTGCCGATCGTGCGTGCAAGCATGGGCCATGCCCTTTTCAGACCGACAGAACCGAGGTATGCTTATGTAACGGACAACGGATTGGGTAGTATGTTTCAGCGATTCATCGCACCTTCCACACCGCGGCGAGCGAACCGATGATGTCTCGGGAAGCTACGACGGCCTCACGCTGGGTCTCAGCCGTGGCTCTCGTAGTCGTCTCTCTTCCCGCCGCATGTAAACACCAAGATTCGGGAAAGATAGGCACGGAACTCTCTTCGGAATCGTGCTGCGCTCTCCCGTCCAGAGTGGTTGCGATTACTTTCACAGGCGACGTCAAGAAGGACGTTGCTCTGCCATTGGAAGTCGCTCTTCCGGTGCTGCGACGAAATCTCACGCTGGAGAACCGGACCAATCATAGGTCCAAGTTTTGCCCCGCTGGGACCATTTGGGTGCATGGCCAATCGGCGTCGAGCGAGTATAAACTCCTGGAGGCTCCTACGTACCTTGTTTGCAGACGATGTGGGACGTTTTTTAAGATGGACTACGACGATCAAACGCGGCTTCTGGATCTCGCCGCGGAGGTCCAGGGCGGACGGCTATCCTCCACCATTCCGTACCCCGGATCTCGTCCTCGTAAGGATCCCAACAAGAAATGAGGCCCGGAAGAGGTGCCAAGATGACTTTTGTGCCTCACCTCGCCCAGGGGTATGGATACCCCGAGGCGTGCCGTTGACTTGTGACCGTTGCGATCACTCCCCAGTCCCAAACCGCAAATCGGCAATTCAGTTGGCTTCCGCAGGTCGCGTCACTCCGCCTCGGCCAGCCCGTGCTCGCAGAACGCTTCGGGAAGGTAATCGATCACGTCCAGCGCCGTCATGGACCATCGACCGAGTTCCTCCGCCGCGTAGTCGCCGGCCAGTCCGTGCAGATACACGCCGAGGATCGCGGCCTCGAGCGCTTCCATCCGTTGTCCCATCAACGCCGCGATGACGCCGGTGAGTACGTCTCCCGTTCCGCCGGTGGCCATGCCCGCGTTGCCCGTTTGGTTGACGTACAGGCGTTCGCCGTTGGTGACCACCGTCCCGCGCCCTTTCAACACGACCGTACACCCATAGGTCTCGACCAGGGCGCAGGCTGCGGCTCGACGCGACGGCGCGGAGGCGTCGATCGCCCGATCCACTCCCCGCGCCGCGAGCAAGCGGCGGGCCTCACCCACGTGCGGGGTGAGCACGATACGGCGAGCATTGGGGATGTCGCTCCGTGGTCCGGCCGCCAGCAGGTTCAATCCATCCGCGTCCACGACAATCGCCCCGCGAAACGCGGACAGCAGCGCCGCGACGACGTCCGGCGTGAGCGAATCCCCCAGCCCGGGCCCCAGCGCGATGACATCCGCCGCGAACGCCTCGATCGCGTCGAGCAGCGATTCCACATTCACAGGAAGTGCCCGCAGCGTGGCACAAGGCGCCAGCACCCCGATCGAGGCGCGAATCGACTCGGGGGCCAGGATTTGGACAAGCCCCGCCCCGCTGCGCAAGGCGGCATTGGCCGCAAGCGCCGGCGCGCCCACCATCATCGTCTCGCCCACACATCCGCCGAGGACGACGATCCGCCCGACCTCGCCCTTGTGGGCGTCGTCGCGCCGCATCGGCGCGGCCGCGATCTCGTGGGTGACGATCGGCTCAAGGGGCATGAGGTTCTTGTCCCGATCCGGCAAGCGAGCGTCGGCGGTTGATCATCGAGGCCGCGTACCCGCCGCCGAATCCGTTGTCGATGTTGACCACGGTCACCCCCGCGGCACAACTGTTGAGCATGGCGAGAAGCGCCGCCAGCCCGTGGAAGCTCGCTCCATAGCCGACGCTCGTGGGTACCGCGATCACCGGGCAATCCACCATGCCTCCCACCACGCTGGCCAGCGCTCCCTCCATCCCCGCCACCACCACGGCCACGCTCGCCGCTTGCAGTGCCGCGGCGTGGGCCAAAAGCCGATGAATCCCCGCCACCCCGACGTCATGAAAAGTGGCGACGGTCTGGTCCATGATTTCGCACGTGACCCGGGCCTCCTCGGCCACGGGCAGGTCGCTGGTCCCGGCGCAAATCACCGCGATCGTGCCATGAGATGGCACTTTCGCTCGCTGCCTCAAAGTAATGGTCCGCGCCGATTCGTGGTACTGGGCGGTTGGGTGCCGTCGGGCGATGGCCTCGTACACTTCCTTCGACGCCCGCGTGGCCAGCACGTTGACCTCCGAGGCCGCGCACTTGCCGAAAATCCCCGCCGCCTGTTCGACCGATTTGCCCTCGCAGTAGATGACCTCCGGAAACCCGCAGCGGATCGCTCGGTGGTGATCGACTTTGGCATAACCCAGGTCCTCGAAAGGCATGGCCCGCAGGCGGGTCAAGGCCGCGTCCACCGTCAACCGCCCCGTTCGGAGCGATTCCAGAAGCTCGCGTAGCGCGCTTTCGGTCATGACCGCCACAGTGTAGCGCGACATACGCTCCTTGGGAAACCTACAACGACGACTCTCGAGCAATTCGGCGGAAAGCCTACGGTTGGGGTGCGGATTGCGACGGCCTCCTGCTGGAACCGTCACCAGCCGGGGATCGCCGAGGCTCGACTTGTCGCGTAACGGCGGAACGCTACACTGCTGGGCGTGGGTCTTTTTGGAAAGGGCTGACCATGCCGAAAAAGATGCTTTCGTTCGGGGCAAGGGTTACAACCGTCGTGGGTCTGTCTTTGGCCGTGGCGCTTGCAGGGGAGGAACCTACCATGAAAACCAAATCCTGGAACTTCGACACCGACAAAGCTGGCGAGTTACCCAAGGGCTTTGAAGCGGCTGCTGGAACTTGGAAGGTGGCCGCCGATGTTTCCGCTCCCAGCAAGGCCAACGTCCTCACCCAAACGGCCAAAAGCGAAAAATCCGCCTACAACGTCCTGCTCATCAGCGACACGAACTACAAGAACCTCGACCTCTCCGTAAAGTTCAAGGCCGTCGCCGGCGAGATCGACCAGGGCGGCGGAGTCGTCTGGCGGGCCAAGGACGCCCAAAACTACTACATCTGCCGCTACAACCCGCTGGAGGAAAACTTTCGCGTCTACAAGGTCGAAGCCGGCAAACGAACCCAGTTGGGAACCGCCGACATCCCAGCGAAGCCCGGCTGGCACACCGTTCAGATCACCATGCTCGGGGACAAAATCGAGTGCCATTACGACGGTGACAAGCGGATCGAAGTCACCGATTCGACATTCCCAAACGGCGGCAAGATCGGCCTGTGGTCCAAAGCCGACGCCCAGACGAGCTTCGACGATTTGACGGTTTTCTCGGACTAACGGTCCACTGCCCACAATATATGCGAGCCGAACGTAGCGGAGCCACTAGAGCTTGGGTGGCTGTCGCGGCGTAGGCCGTTTCATGCTTCACCTCCTGGCCCCACCCCACCGGGAATCCGCTCGGCGCTACCGGGATTTGATGTGAAGTCCTAGTCGATGGTGGACCGAAATTACCTTTACTGCCTATTTTAGCTAGACTACCCAAGATCGCAGCTTGACGTAAAGGCGCGGGCGATCGGATGTCTCGCGGGCGGTTGGGTGGAGCCTTCGGTTTCTTTGGAGAACGACGAATGGCGACGAGGACTTTGACCATCGAGCAAATGTGGAAGAGCTATCTGAAGTCGCGGGCGGTGCCGATGCGGAACCGGATCGTGGTCCACTACAGCGGGTTGGTACACACCCATGCGGCGCGGCTTTCACGAAAGCTCCCCGCACAAATTTCGTATGACGAAATCTGCAGCGCGGCGTTTGACGGTCTGATCGAAGCCGTCGAGGCCTATGACCCGGACAAGAAGGCGAAGTTCGAGACGTTCTGCCAGCAGCGCATTTCCGGCGCGGTGATGGACTGGCTGCGGAGCCTCGACCCGCAGAGTCGGACCGTTCGCACCTTCGAGAAGAAACGCATGTTGGTCAAAGAGGCCATGGGCAGCGATGCCGACTACGCCTCGTCCCAGGCCGAGGTTGCCAAGCGCCTGGATATGAGCGTGGACCGCTTCGACTACCTTTCGCGTCTGTCGCAACTGGGCAAGGAAGTCCACTTCAGTGCCATGGAGCCCTCCGGCGAACGCCGCCAGAACGGCGCGTCGCACACCTGGGACATCCACGACAAAGGCGGCCAGGACCCGGCGGTCAAGGTCTCGCGCGAGATGTTGACCGATCATCTGACCCGCGGCCTGGCGCGCGAAGAACGGCTCGTGCTGGTGCTCTACTACTTCGAGGAAATGACCATGGCCGAGATCGGCAGCGTGCTCAATCTCTCCGAATCGCGGGTCAGCCAAATCCATAAGGAAATCCTGCAACGGTTGCGACAACGCTTCCACGGAACGCTTTGCGAAGAGCTGGTGGCGTAACGAGGTTCGAAGCGCGAAGCGAGCGACGGGCACGGAGGGATCCGCCGCGGCGGACAGGCTCCGCCCCGGAGAGCCTGAGAAATTTTTGCGGCAACGGAGCATGATGGCGTTGAGGACGGTCCCCAGATCACCGCTCACACCCGAGCCACGGCGCGTTGGCCGAGCGAGAGACTACACTTCAGTCTGTTGGTTGCTGGCCGCTCGCGTTGGGGCCGCTCACCATCTCGTTTTCCCCGCGCTTCTGCTCATCAGCACCGCCCCGAAGTGCATCACGTTGTACGCCAGCGCGGACCCCAACGCCACGCAACGCACTTCGGCCAACCCTCGAACCCTGAAGGCTCGCAAACCTCGGAACGTCGTCCGATCCGCATGGACCGTCTCCGAAGTCGAAGCCCGCAGTTTGTAGATCGTCTTACCTGCCTCCGAGGTCATGCGCTTTCGCCAGGCAGCCACCCCCGGCGGATCGCTCTTGTGCTCCGTACCCACCTGCCCTTGACCGCCCGTCGGGGACAGCGGCACGTACAGGGCCGCCCCCTTACTGGCGCGCTGGCTCGATCCCGTGGCGATGGAGGTATCCACCGTCCAGCAGATGTTCGTGGGGCATCTGCCCGGTTCGGCGTTGGATCTGCTCGCGCAGCGCTCTGTCCTCGCCGCGGTCACAACCATGATGGGTGACGCCCATCGCCACAATCGCGCGGCTCTCCGTATCCGCAGCCATCGGAACGTTGTAGGCCGGATCGAAGCCCCCATGGCCCATCTTCATCGTTCGGGCATCCGCATCGGTCGTCGAAGCCCGTGGTTCCCGATGCTTGGAGGGTTGGTCATCCCGCGGCTTGGCCTTGACCGCCTTCCAAACCGTGCGGGCCGGGTGATCGGCCGGGAGGCGATCCTCCAGACAACAGGGCTCCAGAGTCGTCGGTTGCCGATCCCGTCGTCGCACACGGGGCGCTGCGAAGCGGTTGTCGTTCACGCCCGCGCCGCCGCCGCAGGTCGCGGCGGCGACCACCCTTCCGGGAAATAATAAGGATGTCGTTTGCATGGCCCTAATATACACGCCGCGTCAAGGAAATTTGTTCTCAAGCCCGGAGCGACGACTGAAGCACTCAGCCGTCCCTCCGGGACTCGGTGGGAACGCATTCACCCCCCCAGCCATAAAGGGCCTGTCGATTTAATCGAAATCGAGCGCCGGAAACGGCATGATCGATGGTCAATACCATGGTTTTCATTCTTGACAACCGTTTCGTGAAGGTGCAACGGGACTAAATCGACAGGCCCTAAATGGCTAGTGCGCCTGAAAGTGTACTTGACTTGTGGGGTGGAAGCCCCCATCGGGCATACGCTCTCCGGCCCGTAATCGAAGGTAACGGCGTCGCCGCGAGGCGAGGTCGAGAGCAACCGGAGGTGAACCCTCGGTCCGTAGGATGATCCTTGACACGCTGCCGACGCTACGCGTTGCGGTGCAGGGCACCGGCGGGCGTAGCCCGCGCAGCGAGTCAAGGACGATTCGGCCGGGCGTGTTGGCGAGTCTGCTGGCCAATGACGAAGCCCAGACCTTTGCGAACGAGCAAAGGAAGCCTCGTACGCTGAGGGGTAGCGCGATAAAGCGATGCGAGGACGCGCCGGGTGGTTGGCGACGGAACGAGGGGAAGGTCGAGTACATGAATCAGGGAGACCTGGCCGTCACGTGAGACGGCCAGGAGTCAGAGCGGCCATAGTAGCGAAGCAGCGGGGTAACGCCCGTGGAGCGAAGGGCCGTAGGAAGGCGGATTCGTGAAGGGCACCCCGCGGGAAGGGACACCGGCGACAGTGAACTCCGAGAGGAGTTCTAAACAAGCCGGAGACATTCGCGTCCGATGGGCGTGGGTGGAACCCGCGGTCGCGGGGCCGATCATCAACGCCGGCCGAACGTTTACTTCGCTACGGCAGGCCTCTTCACGATGGTGGAGGCCTATCGCCAGGCGCGTCAGTCTGTGGCAGTCCACTGACCGGAGAGCCGGATGCGGGAGATCCGCACGTCCGGTTCCGAGGGAGGAGGGACGCACTGCGTCCTTCCTACCCCTATTTTTCAGTGTGTCCCGCCGGGACACCGTCACGCACGACCGCCAAAATGTGGGTAACAGCAAGGCTCTACGGCCTGTCAGCGGAGATGGGCATGAACTACGCCGCGCCCGCCTATAAACACCCGCGCCAGGACGCGAGACGGTGTTCCATCGATCCGGTATGGACCCGCTCCCAGAGGGGAGAGGGTGGTCCCGGCGATGATTGACGACCAGGTGATCCACGGCACCTGAACGACCCAGGTGGGCTGCTCTGTCTCCAGCCTGACCCGTTGCCTAGCTCATCCACTGCATGGGACCTGGTCGTCAATCATCGCCGGCTGTGTCCGCAACCGCCGCACCTGCACGGCAACCAAGGAATCCTACCACGAAGCGCCGTGATCGGACAACTTGCCGGAGAATCCACTTTGTCCGCTCGAAACGCAGGGTTCTTCCCAAGGTCCATCCGGCGACCGGCACACGCCGAGGGTTTCAGTCTCCGCGCCCCAGCGCCGACGGTCTGCTCGGATCACGCGTGTCTGCGGGCTTGCGCCAGCGGATCGGATGCGCAACGCCAACGCCCAGGCGGAGTGAGATGTACTACTACGGGTTCAACAAGTCCGCGATGGCCCCCGCGTCGACCGTCCCGTCGACTTGCGAACCGTCATCCGTCGACGGCACGTTAAAGTCGATCGGCACGCGCGGCGGCAGACCGGCCCGGAGACGAAGAGCGTTCTCAAATAAAAGGATCGCCCGGTTGAGTTGATCGAAAACGATCTCAATGGCGTCGACCAGGAAAGTCGCTTTGGGATCGGGACCGGCGAGGGGCTCGTCAATCTCGATGATCGAGCGCCCGAAATCCGCCGCCGCGAGCGTTCGGGCCACCCCCGCGCTCACCATGTTTCCAGGCGACCGCCCGGCTAGGGCCCCCGCCCCCACGTTACGAAGCGGGTTCTGCTCAGTGTTCAGGACTGGTGGAAACGCCGGTGCGACCTGACCGACCGCCAGAGATCCGAACGCCAGAACAACGACCGTGCCCAACACCAAGCTTCGCTCGCAAGTCAAGCCGTGCATCATCAGTAATCTCCCGAGCATCCCTTCCTCCCTCTCGCCCCCTGCCCGACCTATTCTTATTCTTCGGCCAACCCGCCCCCGTGTCAATGTAAAAAACGGCGGAGGTCGCCCCTTCGACACCCTCCGTCCGAGCCCCATCCCGAGGCGTGCCCACGGGGCGGCGGACGACGCTCCCGCAGGCCGTTGCCCCTCGTAGCCGACGCCTGGACGACCGGGATCAGACGAACGGGTCATGAACGATCGCCTGGCCGCAGTAGATGCACTTGGGCAGGCGACGCGAGATGGTCCGGCGACATTTGGGGCAACTCACGGCCCCCTTGGTCACCTTCCCGTCCAGTCTTCCGTCGGACAAGTCCAGATCATTCATTCGCTGGGCCAGTTCCTCCTCACTGATGTTCAGCTTTTCGCGGACCAAGGTCCACAATGCTTCGACAGCGAGGACGGTTCGGTCCAGGCGGATGCCCACTTCGTCGGCGGCACGCTCCGATCGCCGCGAAGCGCCTTCCGCGGCCGCCGCCCCAACCGCCTCGCCCATGGTGAATGACGTGCCTCCCAAAAAACCGTACAAACTCATGGCGCTACTCGACCTTCCTTTCTCAGTCACCCGCCCGGCGTACGAAGACGGTTTGGCCCGTCGCGTATTGACACGCCGGCTGGGCAAGCGTGAAGACCATGTCGGCGACGTCCGACGGCTGCAAGGTCTGGGTGTCCGAAAAGGTCGGGAATGCGTCGCGGAGCATTCGCGTTTCGACGGCCCCTGGAGCCACGCTGAATACACGGATGCGACACTCCCGACCTTCCTCCGCCAGCCCCTTCGTCCACGCGTTGACCCAAGCCTTGGCCGCCCCGTAGGCCGCGAAACCGGGGAAGGGATCCACGGACGCGATGGACGAGATGTTGACGATCACCCCGCCGCCCTTGCCCTTCATCACCGGCCAAACACGACGACAGGTGCGATATACCGCCTCGACGTTGATCGACAGAATCTCGGAAAAACGCGCCGCGTCCAACTCCTCGATCGGGCACATCGGCGCCACACCCGCGCAGTTCACCAAGACGTCGATCCGTCCGAAGCATTTGGCGGTTTCATCCACCAGGGCGTCGATGTCCGCGGCGCGCGAGAGGTCGGTCGGACGCACGTCGCAGCGCCCGCCCGATTGCACGATCAACCGCTGGGTTTCTTCGAGTTCGCCGGAGGAGCGAGAGGCCGCGACAACTTGGCAACCCTCCGCGGCAAAGCGCTGGCAGATCGCCCGCCCGATTCCTCGTCCCCCGCCCGTCACCACGACCACACGCTCTGCCATGCCCACCCCACTTTTCCCGGCGTTTCTCGGCTTGACTATGATAATTGCCGTAAGGCTGCGGTGTCCATTCCAAATTCGCGTCTCGTTTGGAATGCCGCCTCTGAACGGCGGACCCTCTCAGGCGGCGACGATTTTGCGCAGCTCGTCGAGTCGGCGAATGACGAAATCGGCCTGGGGGGCGTAGCTGGGCGGCGTTTGTTCGCCGATCATCAGCACGGTGCGCGTGCCGGCGCTTTTGCCGGAAAGAATGTCGAAAAGATAGTCGCCGACCATCCAACTGCGCGCCGGGTCGGCGTGCAATTCCTCGCAGATGGAGAGCACCGGCGCGGCCGAAGGTTTGATCGCGCCATCCTCGCGCGTACGGACGGCGTCCACGACGATGGCGAATCGACCAAGTATGAAGTCGACGACGGTGCGGGTGTTGCGGGTAAGAATGGCGATGGGATACCCCCCCGATCGCAAGTCATGCAGGACTTCGACGGCATCCTCGTACAGCGTCGCCTCCCGCGCCGCTTGCCATTCGTGCCGCGCGAGGACCTCGACGGCCCGGCCGCGATCGATGTCGTCCATGACCTCCAGCGCCTCCAAAATCGGCCCCTGGGCGATTCCGATTTCGCGGCGGATGGCGTCGAAATCCAGATAGGGGCGAGTGAGCGTGCCGTCGAGATCGAGGATCACCGCGGACCGATAGGGCGGTTGAGAATCCATGGCTGGTTACCGAAAGCGATACATGTTGGCCTGAGCGGGATCGGCCAGCCCCACGAGGTTGTAGGGTGCGATGAGCTCACGTACCTGCGAATGGAACTCTCGCACATCTGGGGTCGGCGACCGGCGCTCGGATGACAAAGCGCGGACACTCTCATACGCCCTCTCGACCGCGGCGCGAAACCCACCGTCATGGGCCATGAGGAAGCCGTCGTGGTCGCCGTGCCAACCTCCTCGCCGGCGGTGTTCGCTGCACGTCGCCCCCGCGAAATAAAGCATCGAAAACGCGACCATGGGCTCGAAATCACGGAATCCGCAATAGCAACCGTGAATGATGGCGTCGAGCAGGTTGATCTCTCCCTTCAGCGAACGGTCGTACTCCTCCAGTCGTCGGGTGCGATCGGCGTCATCGCGCGATTCCGCGAGGATGCGGACCACACGCTCGATGCCCAGGAGCGTATGGGCGTTGCCCGCGCTATGCAGGGCGTCGAGGAAGTACGCGGTGTGCGGCAGCATCGCCCAGTTGCGCCCCGCGGCACGTTCCGCCCGTCGTTGCAACCGAGCCGTCCGTTGAAGCGGCTGCACGGGCCGCGCTTCGGCGAACTGCTCGGCGATCGACGGGAAGCGGCGAAGAAGCGTCGCCCACTCATCTTCCGGCGACATCTCCGCATCGTCCTCAGAAAACCCATCCGGATTGCCGTCGAGCATGAATCCGGCGCTGGTAATTCCGTTGTCGAAGCGCAGCACCCACATCCAGCCCCCGTCGAAGACGTGGTGCAACGCGGCCGCATCGCACGGGAAGGGGTGATCGCCCGTCGCGCCGCCCAGCCGTTCATGGATATCGTGCCAGCGTCGAACGCCCCGGAAGTGAGAGAAAACCGCCCGCGAGTGCGTCCGCAGGTCGGTCGGCCTTACGGGGATATCCAAGTACGACGCCAATGCGCTCGCGGGGCCCGAGGCATCGACGACAAAGCCCGCGCGGACATGCAGAGGCGTTCCTTCTCGCGCGGCGACAATCCGCCAAGGATCATCGTCCGTCATGGACTCGATGAGGGTCCGATCGAAGTACGGGATCGAGGCGGCCTGCACTTCGCGCACCAGAAAGTGATCCACCTCGGCGCGAAACCAGTGCGTGTCGCCGTTCTCCTCGTCGGGATTGGCCGCCACCAGCAACTCGTTGGCGTGGTCGGCGCTGGGCGCGAACGCCTCCCCGGCGCGGTGATGAAAGTAGCTGAAACCCCGCTTGAGACCGCAGGCGACGTCCGGGTACGTGCGTTTCCACGAACCATAGGATGTAAGCGGCAGCAACCGGGGCAAATCGTAACCTTGACAAAGTCCGCGAAGCACGAGGTCGGCTGTGGGCGTCGAGGACTCGCCGATGGCGAACCGCGGGTGCGTCCCGCGTTCGAGGAGCACAGGCCGCAGACCGATCCGTTGGCACAGCAGTGCGGTCAGGCTCCCCCCGAACCCACTGCCGATGATGGCCACGTCCGCGACGATCTCGGTCAAGGGTCAGGCTCCGCACTCGCACCGAACCGCCGGCGACACCCGCTGCGTTCGATTCATTTCCGCAAGTCGCTCGATCCGCCGCGCCCGGCACAGCCCGCAACCCGCAAGCAACTCCGCATCCCAAAGGTCCACAAAGACCCGTCCCCGCGCCAAGGACAGACCGAATTCGTGGACCGCCTCCATCGCCCGCAGATCGGGCCGGTGCATCTTGGCGTTGTTTTCGCTGCGCAGCGGCACAATCGAGCAGCACTCCACGCCGATCGAGAACGCGTGCTCGATGCTCCGCTTCGCCCACGCCGTACCTTCATCGAGCGTCTGAAACGGCGCGGGAAGAAGTATAAACGCGCGAACCGGAATCCCGCGCCGGGACAAAAACGAGGTCGCCCGCTCAAAGTCCTCAAGCGTCATCCCCTTGTCGAGTCGGGGAAGAACACGCGGGTCGATCGTTTCCAGACCCATAGCCACTTGGAGCTGAGGACGAAGCTGATCGGCGAATTCCAGACACCGTCGATCGACGAGCTTGGGGTGGCATTCTACGATGACGGTTTTGCGATCCTTCACCAATTCCGCAATTCGAGGCCGGTCGGCGCGAGGGACAGCCTGCTCATCGAAGAAGTTGCCCGAGTTGTAGAGCTTCATGTGCGGAGCAAACGGTAATTGCCGCAAGGCCCACTCCACCTGCCCCGCCACAGCGCCCGACGGCACCCGCTGCTCGGTCGTGTTCTTCCACAAATCGCAGAAAACGCAGCGAAACGGGCACTCCCTGTTGGTGATGAAAATCGTGGCCACGTCCTCCACGACGCCAGCCGCGGTGTACTCGGGTTCGACGAAGAATGCGTAGGGACGAGTGGGGTCCACCACGTTGCGCGAACCGCGACGCCGGAGAACCGGCGGATCGTCGAGAAGGGAAGTCTCAGCCATCGAAGGCGGCCTGGAATGCCCGGCGGTACGTCTGCGGCGATAGAGGAAAACGCTCGGTCAGAACAGCCACATCAAGCACGCCGTGTTGGAAACGCCGTTTCTCAAAGACGGGCATCTTCAGACCCGTTACGGCCGCGACGCCCCGAGCGACGATCTCCCCTTTCAGTTGATACAAGCGATCGTGCCGCCAATTCGTCAGGGCGATGAACGGAATCCGTTCCGCCACCTCGACGACGTCGGCCAGAGTAAACGGACTGAACGTGCGAAAACCCAGCGACCGCGCCGGAGCGAACGTCCGAGTACATGCGCGGCTCAGCCCGCCGCTGTAGACCAGCGAATGCTTGACCGAATCCACGCCCCAACCTTCCTGGTAAAGCAGCCGGTTGTTGAGCACGCTGCGGATGGTCAGCTCCGGGTTCTCCTCGATGGGATAGTCCTTGAGGTTCTCGTCCCCGCCGTCGCCGTCGATCAGATACGTCCAGTCGGGGTAGCGTCGGCGAATCCCACGGCAGAGTGCCAACATCATGGCCCCCGCTTGTACGTCCAGCGGTTTATAATCCTCGATCACCCGAACGGCCTCCTCCGGGTTCAACGCATCCTCGGGTACTTCGACCGTTTCCAGAAACATCCCCAGTTGTAGCGCGTCCAGAAACCGCCGGGCCTGCTCGACATCCCGCCCGCCGCCATTCGTGCAAAGCGTGAACGCCTTTAGCCGCGATGGGTCCAGCCCCATCGTGAGCATCAGGTGATACGTCAAAAGGAACACGGCCCCGCTGTCGATCCCGCCGGAAAAGCAGACTCCGATCGCAGCCCCGGGCGCAAGGGTTCGCAGCCACTTGGCGATCCCGTCCGCGGCGGCGGAGACGTAGCGACGACCGATGTCTTCCAAGTCCGTCGCAAGCGGATCGGGCGAGGGCGTGAGGTAGCGCCGATACGTGGGGTTGGGGTCCGGGCAGCCCAACAGGGCAATCTCGGTGATGTAATGGGCCGGAACCATCCGCGTATACGTGGGATGGAACTGATCGCCGAGCCCTTCGCGCCGGGTCCACGCCGCAATCGCGTCGATGCGATGGGCGACGACGAGCGCCGGACCGTCGCTCCGTTTGGCGATGAAATAGCGCATGGGCACGGACAAGGAGCGGGCCATGCGCACGGTCGCCCCCTCGCGCCCGACCAGGGCAAACGCCCCTTCGATTTTGCGAACCCCCTCGAAATCACCCCTCCCCACGCGCGACCGCGCCTCGTCGAGCGAAACGTTGAAAAGAATGTTCGATGACGGGTCGGTGAGGTCCACAACCTCCCGAAGCGAGTGAACGACTGGCATGCCTCGAACTCCTCCCTTGGTTTCTCGGAGAATGTTTCCAGACTCCCCCCCCTCCCAGAGAGAGGGTGGTCTGAAACAGTTTCTAAGAAAAGCCCAGCGCTGGTCAAGCGTGCTTGGGCGGCTGCGGTCCGCGCGTGGCGGACGCAACGGTGGACAATTCGCCCGTCGGCAGCGATCCGTCCATTCTTTCCGCGATGCTCCTGGTGAGCGAGCGCAGGTCGATGCCCAAGACCGATTCGAGCGTCGCCAGCGTTTCGGTAAGCATCCGTGCGCGGCCCAGGGCCGCGCCGGCGATCGCCTGACCGCTGCCGCTGTCGATCACAGTGACGTGGCCCAATTGGACGTTGGAGATGGTCTTGGTGATTTCTTGAACGACCCCGGGAAGCATTTCCGCGAGCATGACTTTCAGGGCGTCGGGGTTCCGGGAGATGGCTTGTCCGATGCACTCGATCGCCGCAGCCCGGGCCTTGCCTTCTTCGAGGACCGTCGCAGCCGCCCCCTCCGCACTGGCCTTCGCGGCGTCGCGATCGGCGTTGGCCTTTTTCACCAGGGTGGCCAAGAGCCTCGCCTCCTCGGCCTGAGCCGCGGCGGTCTGTGCCTCCGCCTCCTTGATGGACGCCTCCCGGGACAACTCCGCCTGTCGAATGCGCAGAAGGTTGTTCGCTTCGGCGATGGTCTTGTCGGCACCCAGACGGGCCGACTCGGATTTCTGACGTCCCGTCGCCTCCGCCGTGCGAGCCTCGGCGTCACGCTCCGCCTTCGCCCGACGGGCCAAAGCCTCGGACTCGGCCTCCTTGATGTCCGCATCGGACTTGCGCTGGGCCTCGAACTGCCGGGCGCTGGCACGCACATCCGCCGACGCCTTGCGGGCGATCGACTCCAAGTACTGGTCGTCGTCATGCACGTTCTGGATGTTCACGCTGTCGATGACCATGCCCAGCTTGCGAAAATCGTCGGTCACCTCGTTCATCACCGTGGCCACGAATTTGTCGCGGTCCTCGACGATCTCCTCCGGAGTCATCTTCCCGATCACCGCCCGCAGCCCGCCCTCCAGCGTCTCCCGCGCCACCCGCTCCATCTCCTGCTGCGGTTCGCCGAGGAACCGCTCGATCGCGTTGCCGCGGATGTCCGGATCGGACGACACCTTGACGTTGGCCACGCCGTTCACGTTGACGGGGATCATCTTCCCCCCCCCGGACTGGGCCTTGACCTCCAGGGCCACCTGCATGTTGCGCAGACTCAGCAGGGCCACCTTTTCGAGGATCGGGATCACCACCGTGCGTCCGCCGATCAACGTTCGGTAACCCATCGTCGGACTGGAACTGCGCCCGCTGATCACCAGAAGCTCGCTGGGGTTGCCCACCACGGTGAACTTCGCCACCAGAGCGATGAACGTCGCCAGGACGAACAAGACGCCCACGCCGATCATGATGCCCGTCCCGACCACGTCCGATTGACTCAACATCCACGCGCTCATGCGTTTTCTCCCGACTTGGGTTCGTTTACGAATTCGTATTCTTCCTTGGACACAACTTCCGCCACGCCGTTGCTCAGCCCCACCACCACCACGCGATCCCCGACCTTGAAGCGATCATCCCCGCGCCGCGCCACCGCGGCGAGGAAGCGCTCTCCATTCCTCGAGGGCAACGCGACCTCCCCGCGTCGAGAAGCCTCCAGGGCGATGGTCACGCGGGCCGCTTTGTTGAGATAATCGTCCGGGGTCAGGTCGCTTCCGACCCCCGATCGTTTCAACGCCCGAAGCGCCTGATGGACGAGTTGCCCCACCACCAGTGCCCCGATCGTGGCACACGCCAGCACCACCCCGGAGCGAACCCGGGCCACGTAGGTCAGGGTCGTCCCGAGAAGCCCGAAGGTGACCAGGAAGTAGACGGCGAACTGCATCGAGAACCAACTCGACAGCGACAGCCCGTGTCCACCGTGGTGCTCCGTATCCACCCCGTGATGAAGGTCGCCCCCCGCGTGGGCGTCCATTCCCATGCCCCCGGAAAGGTCGGCATGAACGTCGGTGCCGCCGTGACTGCCGAACAGCACGGAGAGCAGCAACAGCCCGCCGCCCACGATCAGGGCGATGATGTACAACATAGCCACCGTGGACATCGTTCATGCCTCCGCCGCCGCGCGAACTCCCGTCCCTGCGGCCACCCTCTGGAACGCGATCTGCAACCAACCCAGGCGCCCCCGCGCCCTAGCTACTGCATAGCGTACAACGTTCCAGCCCTACGGCCAGTAGAATCCGGGCGATCTTCTCGAATCGCCGCAGCTTCACATGTGTTTTTCGGTACGGCGGCCCGAAGTAGGGGAGGGCAAAGATCCTCTTTGCCCAGATCAGCGGAACGAAAAGATCCTCTTCGCACGGGAGGGCGAAGACCCTCTTTGCCGGGCGAACGCAACGATCCTGTTTGGTATGTGTTTAGTGCCTTTCTCCCCAACAGGGCGGCGGGTCTGCCGGGGAGGGCAAAGATCCTCTTTGCCCAAGGCACGGAAAAACCACGGTCTACTTTGGTATGTGAGCGGCATGGGCTCCAACGGCCCGACGAATGTAGCCGGCGGCCAAGCAAAGCGCGACCCCTTGACGACGCACGCCCAAGTCCGGTGAAACAGGTGCGCGCACCCGCCGTTACCATTGGTTCACATCGGAAAAGCAACCCCGCGCCCCTGCCCAACCCGTCTACGGCTTCTTCGGGAAATCGGGTTGGCGGCCTTGCGGAGTATTGAGGAGATCGATCACTTCGCTCAATCGAGCGTTGAGGGCGTCGATCTTGCGCTCGATTTCCTCCACCTTATCACTGGTCTCTCCTACCGTCACCTGGAGAGCGTCGACCTTGCCATCGATTACCCCCACCCGTCCATCCGTTACGTCCAGTTGGACCTCGGTCCGATCGGCCGTTGCCTTGATGTCACTCTGTTGGGCGGCCGTTTGCTCTTGGCATTGAAGCGACTTGTCAAAGCCTGCTTGCGTCAACACGTCGTCCGTATACGTCCAGCCGTCTTTGATTATTTGAGCTATCCCCTTCGCGGCGGCCAGCACCACACCACCGGCCGAGCAGTTGTTGCCCACGATATCCTGATTGCAACCGGAGTCAAACATATCGTAGGCCGCACTAAGGACATCCGTTACAAGGCTTAATGCTAGCGTTACGACATCGCGCACCCCGGTGAGTATTTCGCTGCAATTGTCACCGCTTCCGGAACTGCTCGCGAGAGCTTCCTTGGCGTGAGCGAAGGCCCTCAGGCCCGCTGCCACCTTCTGATTCGTTTCCGCCAAGGCGCTCTCTGCGTGCTCGAGCGACTGTTCCATGTCCGCGGCGGCTTCGTCGTCGAAGTTGTCGTCATCTTGATCGTTCGAAGGACTCTCACAGATCTCCACGCAAACTTCCTTTGGGTTTCCCGTTGTCTTGCAAATGCCGTCGTTGTCGCCAATCCCGTCCCCGAGGACCTCCGCGCAGGTCTCCTTAATGCCGCCCCGATTGGTGCACACACCGTCGTTATTGCCGTCGTCAGAAGGGGCGCGTGAACCATCGGGATTGAGGGGCTTGTCATACTCTTGCACGTAACAATTGCTCTTCTGTTTACGGCCGATTCCTTTGAAGCCGCCCGCCTCCTTGCTGCGTTTCCGTGCGTTTTCACCGTGGGCACGCATGTTCTCCAAGTTTCTCTTCTGCGTATCGGTGAAAATGCCGTCCGATGCGCAAGCCTGATCCACCAAGGTGGACAACTCGACGTTCAGGTTTTCGGTCCTGCAATCGATCCGCTCGTTGATCTTTTCCGCTTTGCTCCTGTTGTCGTTGTCCGGTTGCGCGTTGCAATCCCGCTTTGGGGGGCGAACCGAGGCCGGGGACCGTTCCTGGCCCATCACCGGCGCCGCGACTCCAAAAACCAGAACCACAGCGAGCGCCGATCGACGGGCACGCGAGCCCGACCGCACGATCCCACCTCGTGAGGTGCGCAAAGTCGATGTGTTGGGTAGAAGTTTCATCGGATGCTCCTTTTCGATTTTCCTAGGCAGTGGGGAAGGGCGCGCGCCTACCTACACCGGCCGGACGCGGACTTCCCCGGTATTACTTATTGATTCAACGGCTCATGCGCCGACCAAGGCCTCATGGACGGTCATAAATTTCCATGCCGTCCGTCGGATGAATGGTCCGCACGTCTCTTCTGATGCCTCATGATTCTCCCTCCGTGAGCACATGCGTGCTTGCCTGCCCGAATGGCCGTCATGGCCACCCGACGTGAAGACGCCATCCTACTCTTTGGCCGCTGGGATGTCAAATGATCCGAAAAACCAGCAGTCGAACCGGCTTCCCCTCCTCCATCGGGTTTGATCGGTCGCGCCCGGACATTCCATCGGGGGGGACCGGGGGACAGCCACCTATTTTTTTCGCCCGATCGCTGCGAAGCTGTTCGTGTAGAGAGAAACGGCGCATTCTCTCGGGCGGCGAATCGTCTCGTTTCCTCGCTCCGTTGATCCCTGCCTCCCCGCAGCCTCCACTCGGCAATCGATCCGCCGAAGGCCGAACCAACAATCCCCTTGGTGCCTCCATGCCTTTTCTTCATGCCTTTCCCCCTGTCCCTAATCCCAAGTCCCTCGTAACGCGTCACTGGTAACTGGTAATTGGTAATTGGTCATTGCTTTCACCCCTCCCTTCCCCATTCCCTGTGATCGCTCCATCACGCGTTCCCCGCCGATCACCCCGCAAGTTATCTTGGTAGAGAAAGGCCGCCGCGCCCCGCACGCGCCCAGCGGCGCACCGGAAAGGAAACGACGTGCGAAAAAGCGCCCCTACCAAACGAACCGGATTGGAAATGCCGCAATCGGTTGCGGCCAGAGGATCTACGTCAAAATGTCGTGCGCAAGACAAACCCGATTCGAACCCGATCAGGCACGCCCTGTCGCTCACCCTCGGCTGCGCGGCTTCGTGGCCCCGCGGCGGAGCATGCCCCCGCCGCGCCTATCGCCCTCGCCCCTTCCGTTTCGGCGTTTCTGCTTTCTGCGTTTCTACGTTTCCTCCGTCCCTTCGTGCCTACTCGGAAAAAAGCGCCCGTGCGAAACGAACCCATTTCCCCCCGCTGGCGCGGTCAAGAACGCAGGTCACTGGTCCGCAAATGGCTTCGTTTGACCCGAAAATCGGTGAAACATGGGTTCGCTGGGATCGTCGTACTGCGGCCCCACCCCGTGGTGGCTCACGGGGAACACGCTTGGCTGCAGGACTCCCTCCACCATGATTCGGGATGGGGGCAGACCCGTGGCCATCCAAGGCCGGCTAATCCGTCAGGGACCCGCGGGGTTCCGCAGGACGTGGAGCCCTTGCCCGCTCGCCCAGGCAGGGTTAGCATTCGTGCCGGATTTCACGAAGTCATGCCGCGTTGGGTCGGCGGAGGAGTCGGTTGACGCAGTTTTCGGTGCCATGGCAGGCGGTGCGGCCCGTTCGATACGGGCTGATCGCACGAATGGTGATCGCCGCCGCCCGCGGGGTCTATCTTACCTGCGGACCCGTCATCGCCCGGTTTCCTGGCGCTATTCTCATCGGGGCCACGATCACGACCTGCGTTGTCGTTTGGATCCACGCGCTGGTTTTTGCGTACGTCGATCTGCGGATTCTCGGACCTGCGGCTGCGGGTGGGGTGATTCCCGCCGAGTCGAGCTATCTTGCCCCGTCGACCTGGGGGTTACCGCCGTCCACGATATTCTCGTTGATGGAGCAGGGGGGAGGTTGGATCGCGTCATTTCGCGGCCTCCTGCAGTACCTTCTCTGGCCCTTGCAGTTCACGATCGTTCGGGACCTCGTGGCCTTGGGCGCCATCTTTGGTTTGTTCAACCTGATTCCCATTTACACGATTTGGTGGGAACGGAAGGTCGCGGGTCGGATTCAATCGCGCTTGGGGCCGATGCGCGTCGGCGGCTGGCACGGATGGGCCCAGTCGCTCGCCGACGGCATCAAGCTCATGCTCAAGGAGGACCTCATCCCCCGCGATGCGGACGCCGTCCTATTTCGGCTGTCGCCGTACCTTGCGATTATCCCCGCGGCCTTGGGGTTCGTGGCCCTGCCGTTTGGGGCAACCTACGTCTTTCGAGACCTGGACGTGGCCTTGGTGTTCACGCTCGGTGTACTCGGAGTGGAAGTGGTCGGAGTGATCCTCGCCGGTTGGTCGTCGAACAACAAATGGAGTGTGTACGGGGCGATGCGCGAGGCCTGCCAGATGGTCTCCTATGAAATCCCCATGGGCATGGCCCTGCTCGTTCCCGTCGTGACCGTGGGGTCGCTCAGCCTGCATAAGATTGCCGAGGCCCAGGCGGGCGGGTGGTTTTCGTGGTTGGCATTCAGCAGCCCGTTCGCGTTCGTCGCCTTTGTCTCGTACTTCATCGCCTCGCTGGCGAGCTGCAAGCGAGCTCCGTTCGATCTCCCCGAAGCCGAAAGCGAGTTGGTGGCCGGGTTTCACACGGAGTATTCGGGTTTGCGCTGGAGTTTTTTCTTTTTCGCCGAATACGCCGCGATGTTCGTCGTCAGCGGGTTGGCGGTGATTCTTTTTCTCGGCGCGTGGCACTCGCCGCTGCCCGCGTCGTGGAGCGATGCGGTCGCGGTGCGTTTCGGCGCGGAGTCGGTATTGACCCACGGGATTCAAGGCGTTCTCTTTAGCGGTCCCATCTGGTTGATCGCTAAGTGCGTGTTCCTCCTCTATGTTCAGATTTGGCTCCGTTGGACCCTGCCGCGAATACGCATCGACCAAGTATTGTATGGTTGCGTGCAAGTCCTCCTCCCCATGACCATGCTCGTGCTTCTTGGAAGTACCCTTTGGGTCTGGGCCTCCACGTCCGCCCATCCCGGCTGGACCCTGTTTGCCAAGGTGTGTAACGGTTTGGTGGGCGGCATCGGCGCGGTATTCGTCCTGATGTTTCCGGCGATCGCCGCTTATGGGTTCTATCATCGGCGGCGGTTGGTCGGCAATCTGGCCGTTGACGCTTTACCGGGTGCATAGATGCAAAACGCAATCGCCCTGGCGCAAATCACGGACGTGGTCAACGCCGCCCCGCCCGGGGGGTTCATGGAGGCGCTGTTGTTCTATTCCGTCGCCGGGGCCACGGTGGCGTCGGCGCTCGGCGTATGTATCTCCAAGAACATCGTGCGCATGGCCGTCTGGCTGTTCATGGCATTGGGTTCGGTTGCGATGGTGTACTTCCTCCTGGCCGCGAACTTCCTCGGAGCCATCCAATTGATCATCTATGCCGGCGGGACGCTCGTCTTGCTGATCTTCGGCGTGATGCTCACCAGCAAGTCACCCTGGGTACGCTATGACACTCCGAAGTTGGAGTTGGTCGGCGCCGGCGTCGTCTCTGTGGCCCTGCTGGTATGCCTCTGCACGGTGATGACCCGTACCACGTGGGCGGGTACCCTGGAAGTCGTTCCCGGCGCCTCCGTCGCCGCCTTTGGAGAGCGATTGTTGACCACCTATTTGGTTCCCTTTGAGGTGGCGGGCGTGCTTTTGATGATCGTGATGGTCGGCGCGGCTCATTTGGCGAGACAGGAAGCATGAAGTTCAAAATTCAAAGTTCAAAGTTCAAAATGGGACGCGAGGACGTTCTTCGAACTTCGAACTTCGAACTTCGAACTTAGGTGTGCGGACGATGGCTATCGGACTGACACATTACCTCGTCGTCGCCGCCGTCCTCTTCGTGACCGGACTGTTCACGATGATGACCAAGCGCAATGCGATCGGCATCCTCATCGGCGTCGAATTGGTGCTCAACAGCGCCAATGTGAACCTTGCGGCGTTCGATCGATATTTGGGACCGGGGCGACTGGACGGGCAGGTCACGGCGTTGTTTGTCATTGTACTGGCGGCGGCCGAGGCGGCGCTGGCCGTGGGAATCTGTATCAACGTCTACAAGAATCTGTCCACGGTCGACGTCGACCGTGCGGTGAGCTTGCAAGGGTAGGAATTGCGTTCCGCATCCCTGCGTGGGCTAGGATGCCGGTGCTTGGAGAAGATCCGATGATCGTCGAAGGTACATTGCTGGATATGCTGCTGAACATCCTCACGTTTCCACTGCAGTTGGTGGAGTTTATTGTGAACGGCGGACTGAGCGTCCTGTTCTTTGACGTTCTGCGGATCGGATCGTAATTCGGCATATGGCGCAACATTCGTATGAAATCGCGCTGGCCCTGGGCGTCCTCTCGCCGTTGGTTAGTTTTTGGATTCTGGTGTTCTGGGGTCCCAGACTGGGCAAGCCGGCCGCCGGATGGGTCGGCGTCGTCCTGGGAATGGGCGTGCCCTTGGCATTGGCTACCTATGTCCTGCTGGGATGGCTCGACGCAGTTCACACCCATCAATCCGCCCAACTGACTGCCGACGCACTCCGCTATCACTGGGCCGATCTGGGCGGCGTCCCGGTCACCATCGGCGTCAAGCTCGATTCCCTCACCGTGGCGATGTACTTCATGGTCACCTTCGTCGCCTTCTGGATTTTCGTCTTCAGCGTCGGCTATATGGCCGGTCACAGTGACGAGGTCGATCATCGCAGCAAGTATCATCGCTTCTTCGCCTATTTGTCCCTGTTTGCATTCAGCATGTTGGGGTTGGTGGTGAGCAGTAGTTTGCTCTTCCTATTCATCTTCTGGGAGTTGGTTGGACTGTGCAGTTATCTTCTCATCGGCTTCTACTTCGACAGACCCTACGCATCCCGCGCCGCGATCAAGGCTTTCATCACCAACCGCGTGGGTGATTTCGGCTTCTTGATCGGACTGATGCTCGTCTACTTTCACCTCCAAACATTGGATCTGGACGAAGCCGCCGCGAAGTTCGCGCAGCAGTTTGCCGCCGGTACCGGCGTCTTCGCGAGCGGCTACACGCTCCTCGGTTGGTCGCTGGCGACGATCATGGGGGTCGGGTTGTTCTGCGGGGCGATGGGTAAGAGCGCACAGTTCCCCTTGCACGTCTGGCTGCCGGACGCCATGGCCGGTCCCACGCCGGTCAGCGCCCTCATCCACGCCGCCACTATGGTCGCCGCAGGCGTCTATCTTGTGGCCCGCGTGTTTCGTCTGATGACTCCCGATGCCCTGATGTTCGTCGCCACGATCGGGTGTCTGACGCTGTTTCTCATGTCCCTGATCGCCATTGTGCAGACCGACATCAAGAAGTGTCTGGCCTATTCCACATTGTCGCAGCTTGGCTATATGATCTTCGGGTTGGGGTGTGGTGCGTGGATTGCGGCGCTCTTTCACCTGATCACCCACGCCTTCTTCAAGGCCATGCTCTTTCTCGGCTCGGGACAGGTGATCGAAGGCTGCCATCACGAGCAGGACATGCGAAAGATGGGCGGTCTGCGCTCCAAGATGCCGGTCACCTGTTGGACATTCTTCATCGGAGTGCTGGCCATTGCGGGAACGGGCATTCCCGGTACGCAAATCGGCCTCGGCGGCTTCTTCAGCAAAGACGAAATCCTTGCCGTCGCCTATGCACGGGCATTTGAATGGAACGATTATCACAAACACGAAGCACACGAGGGCGGTCACGTTACTTCAGTGCCCGAGGCGGAGACCCTTTCAGAGCCCGGAGCGCAACCGACGGGTGTTGTTCCGACGACGACGGGACATGGAACGCCGATTCGCCTGGCGAGCGACCCCGTCACGTACGAACCCTCGATCATGGCCCGCCACGGTGAATTCAGCAAGTCAGCGATCTTCCAGCGGACCCGGCCTCTGCCGGCCTGGATGTTCTACCTCGCCCTGGCCACCGCCTATGTGACGCCCTTCTATATGATGCGTTGCTGGTGGATGACCTTTATGGGCAAACCGCGCGATGAACACGTTCACCATCACGCACACGAAAGCCCGTTGATGTATATCCCCCTCGTCGTACTGGCGCTGGGCACCGTCGGGTCGAGCTACTTTCTGTTTCGACCGTTGTTCGCCGATGCGTCCACGGCAGCAACGGCTGCGCCGATCGTTCTCGCCACGGACGGCCACTTGCACACCGCCGCCATCACGTCGGCCCATCATTGGCTCCGTTTCGGCGTCGGCGGCGCCTTCTTGGCGGGCTTCGTGCTTGCCATTCTTGTATATTCTCGCGGCCTGGCCCTCCCCGAGCGAATCCGCCGCGTCCTTTGGCCACTCCACTCTTTGTTGGAGCGCAAATACTTCTTTGACGAGGTGTACGAGATTGTGTGGGTAAAGGGATGCATTCTGCTTGCGAAAATCGCGCGTTTCATCGACACTTGGTTCGTGGACCTGATCTTCAATACGCTGGCGAGCGCCACGGAGCGGCTGGCGGTCTTCTCGGGAATGGTGCTGGACAAACACGGCGTGGACGGCATCGTCAATGGAGTCGCCGACACTTCCTTGATCGTGTCCGACGCCCTGCGCGGACCGCAAACGGGGCGGATCCGCAACTACGTACTTTTCGCAACCGCGGTTGCGACGATCATTCTAGTGTTCCTCCTCCTGTACGGCCCACAGGGGGGAGGAATGGGAGCCACTGTCAGCCTCGCCGCTCCCATGGGCGGCGGTGCAGCGATGATGCGCCCCTAGGGCTCGAGCGACTTGACCATGCAACACATACTTTCCTGGACGGTCTTTCTCCCAAGCATCGGTGCGGTCCTCGTTCTGTTCGCGCCCAAGCGGCAGGCGCGGACCATCGCACTGCTGGCTACCTTGGTGACTTTACTCTTGTCGTTGACCTTGTTTCCTACGTTCTGGAACGGCGGCGATCCGGCGAGCGCGCCGTCCGTCTTCGGAGGAACCTATGGGCTGCTTCATCACGTCGAACGGGCAACGTGGATCGCCATACCCGGAAAGCTGAACATCGAATACTTTCTGGGGATCGACGGACTGGGGTTTCCGCTTTTCGTTCTGACGACTTTCGTGTGTTTCCTCGCCTGCTGGGCGAGTTGGAACTTCGATCACTGGAACATACACAAAGGGCCGCGGGCCTATTTCGTACTCTTCCTTCTCCTCGAAACGGGTATGTTGGGCGTGTTCGTCTCGCTGGACTTTTTCCTTTTTTACATATTCTGGGAAGTGATGCTCCTCCCCATGTACTTCCTCATCGGCGTCTGGGGCGGTGCGCGGAAGGAATACGCCGCCATCAAGTTCTTCCTTTTCACCCTGGCGGGGTCTGTGTTGATGCTCGTCGCCCTCGTGGCCATGTACTTCTATAGCGACGCCGCGATTCAACTCGCCGGCGGAAAGGCGCCCAGTGCGTATCGCGCGACGCAGGGCACGGTCCTTACCCACGGCACGTTCGACCTGATCGAACTGGCGACAAACCCGGTGATACACGAGTACTTTGCCGCCAAGTCCACGCTCTTTCTGGGATTCAAATTCGCGCCGTTGATGTTCATATTCCTGTTCATCGGGTTCGCCATCAAACTGCCGTGCGTTCCCGTGCATACCTGGTTGCCGGACGCCCACGTCGAGGCCCCGACTCCCATTAGCATGATCCTTGCCGGCGTTCTATTGAAAATGGGCGGCTATGGTTTCTTGCGACTATGTTACCCGATCTTCCCGGTGGGCGCCGAAACGTGGGCCTTCACTCTCGCCGTCATCGGCGTCGTGAGCATTCTCTATGGCGCTCTGTGCGCCATGGCGCAGACGGACTTCAAGAAACTCGTCGCCTATAGTTCCGTCTCTCACATGGGATATGTTTTGCTGGGCATTGCAGTGATGACCCAGGCCGGCTTTCAGGGAGCGATGTTCCAGATGATCGCCCATGGCATTAGCTCGCCCATGTGCTTTTTCCTGGTTGGAGTGATTTATGACCGCGCTCATCATCGAGAGATCAATCGTTTCGGCGGTCTGTGGCTGACCATGCCCAAGTATGGCACGCTGGCGACGATCGGCTTCTTTGCATCCCTGGGACTGCCGGGGCTGTGCGGGTTCATCGGCGAATTATGGGTGCTCATGGGCACCTTCGACGCCCGCCATCGCTTCGATTGGGCCATGCCCATGGCCATTCTCGCCGCGAGCGGCGTGATCCTGACCGCTGGGTACATACTGTGGCTCATCCGGCGTGTGTACCTCGGAAAGGAACGCGAAGAATATGCCCAATACCCCGATGCCAGCGTCCGTGAGACTTGGATTCTCGCCCCCATGGCCGTTCTTTGCATTGCGATGGGCGTTCTCCCCATGCAAACGGTATTCAATTACGCCAATGGCACGCTGGATGTGATGTTGGCCCATGTTACTCGCTCGCTCGGCGGTCCGTGAACATGAATTCTTGGTCTACCATTCCCGTCGTCGAGCACCTGTTTTTCTTCTCGCCCTTGCTGGCGTTGACGGCGACTATGTTGGCCATTGTCGCGTGTCCGTTGGTTGCCGGCCGGTCATCCAAAACCATTGGCGGAGTCGCCGCCGTGGGGATTCTGGCCGCATTTCTTCTGGCCCTTTCCGTCGGGGGCGCGGTGATGAACGGCGGTGTAAGCGGTCTGTCAACCCAACCGGCGGCGGGGCTCTTGATCGCGGACAATCTCTCGATCGTCTTTCAGATTGTGCTAATCGCATTCCTCGGTGGTGTCACGCTTCTGTGGAAGCTCGGCTCGGCCGAAACCGAACGAAACGCCCCTGAGTTTTTCATACTCTTGTTGGGCAGCGCCGTGGGAATGGTCCTGATGGCCAGTTCCACGAACCTGCTGATGATCGTCGTCGCGTTGGAGACGGCGTCCTTGCCCAGCTATGCTCTCGTCGGGTTCGACAAGCGCGACAAACTCGGCGCCGAGGCCTCGCTGAAGTATATGGTATTCGGCGCCGTCTCTGCCGCCATCATGCTCTATGGCGCCAGTCTCCTCTATGGCCTGGTCGGCAGTCTCAGCGCCGTCGATGTGGCGCGATACGCCGTCGCCCAGCTCGCCGGCGGCGGCGAGAAACTCCTCCTGTTCGCCGGACTGCTCTGCTTCTTCGCCGGAATCGCCTTCAAGATCTCCGCCGTCCCCTTCCATTTCTGGTGTCCGGACGCCTTCGAGGGCGCCAAGATCGAAGTCACCACCTGGTTGAGCGTGGTGAGCAAAGCCGCGGGCTTGGTGTTGCTCACCCGCCTGGTCTTGATCTTCTGCCAGTCCGTGGACACACCCCTGGCCATGCCCATTCTGCAACCGCTTGCCTGGACCATTGCCATCACCGCGGCCGTCACTTGTACCGTCGGTAACTTCGCCGCATACCGCCAACGAAGCGCAAAACGCCTCCTCGCCTACTCCTCTATTGCCCACGCCGGGTACATGATGATGGCCGCCGCCGTCTTCCTTCACCCCTCCACACCGGCATACCCGTCGGGTCTGACCGCGTTGTTGGTCTACATGATCATCTATGCGTTGATGAACCTGGGCGCCTTCGGAGTAACCGCACTGGTGTCGTGGGAGGCGGGACATGATCGCATCGAAGTCTTCAACGGGTTGGCCCGACGCGCCCCATGGCTCGCCGTACCGATGGTCATTTTCTTGATGTCACTGGTGGGCCTACCTCCGCTGGCCGGTTTCGTCGGCAAGTGGTGGATCCTCTTGGCCCTCGGCAATCTGCACAGCACCCTCGGTTGGTTCCTCGTTATAGCCGCGGTGCTCAACACCCTCTTCAGTCTGTACTACTATCTGCGGATCGTCGTGCAAATGACCCTCCGCGATGACGGTCGACCCGCCGCCCAAACGCCGATCGGCGGATTGGCTCTGGTCAACGTCTGTGCCGCGGCGCTTGTCCTCCTGTTCGTGTTTGCCCAACCCTTGTATCGCGTCGCCGATCGTTACGCGCGGCACCTGAACCCCACGACCTCGACGATCGCCGTGTCCCCCACCGTCGCATCCCGCACCGCGGTCGCCGGCGAATGACCCGACATGGCCCATCGTGCGGTTGACGGTTGGAAGGATTCAGAGCGGCCCCCAAAGAACCGCGCACGCCAACAAGAGGCAATAAACTGCGAAGTAGTGGAGCTTAGCACGCCGAACGGCCCCAAGAAGCAAGCGAAGCGCCACGATCCCCACGAGCATGGAAACCACGGCCGCCGCGAAAATCGGACCCCAGGGCAGTGCCGTCACCGCCGACCCCAGTTGCAATGCGTCCATCAGCTTGATCACCGTCGCCCCCAGGATCGCGGGAATCGCAAGATAGAAGCTGAACTCCGCCGCCCATCGCCGACGCAGTCCCATGAATGTGGCCGTGCAGATCGTCGATCCACTGCGCGACACGCCGGGCAGAATGGCGATGCCCTGGGCGACGCCGATGAGCGCCGCCTGCCAGAACTGAAACCGCTTCCACCCTCGCCGCCCTCGACCGACGAGCGCCGTCGCGGCCAGTAAACCCGCGGTGACGAGGAGTCCCACACCGATGGATCGGGGACTTCCGAATGCCGCTTCGAACGTGGGTTTGAAGGTCAGTCCGATCACCGCCGTCGGAATCGACGCCACGACGGCCAACGAAACGATCCGCCACGCAGAACGCGGCCCGGTCCAGGACCGACTCGACTCCGAAATCAAACGCCCAACGTGACCGCGGATCGATTCGTGGAACACGACGAATATCGAGATCACCGTTCCGATGTGAACGGCGCAGTCGAACAGCAGCATGGGGAGCGAATCAGCGTTCAACCCCATCCAGCCCTGCGAGAGGGCAAGGTGGGCACTGCTGCTGACCGGGAGGAATTCGGTCAGTCCCTGGATCACGCCCAGCACGACGGCCCATCCGTAGCCCAGTTCGCTCACGCCGGGGCGCTTTCCTCGAGGATATGACGGGAGCGCAGCATGTAATGAACCGCGGAGAGCGCCGTCACCAAAACGGTCAGCCACACCAACACGCCCTTGACCACCGCCGCCGATGACGGAGTGAACCAACGCTCCTCATGCGCGATGATGAGGAGCAGCGCCGGGGCCGCGATGCTCTGCATCCACATCTTCAGCTTCCCGTGCAGCGACGCCCCCAGCGGTTTGCCCACCGATTCGTTGAACCCGCGCAGGCCCGTGACCAACATCTCCCGTCCCACGATCACCACCACCATCCACCCGCTGACCTCGGTGACGTTGTGTCCGCCCGCGTCCACGAAACCGGGGCCTGCAAACAGGATGAACGCCCCGCAGACCAGAACTTTATCGACCAGAGGATCGAGAATCCGCCCCAGGGGGGTCACCAACCCACGCTTTCGGGCGATGTATCCGTCGATGATATCCGTAGCGGCGGCGATGATGAACATAGCCACGGCCACGTCCAACATCCACAGTTGCGGAGTTCGCTGCGAGTATTGCGAGAGGAGGATTACGAATACGACGGCCAGCACCAGGCGGGCCAAGGTGATCCGATTGGGTAGATTCAGCGTCTGCTTCATCGGTGCAGGACGGACAAGGGGACCCGTGTGGGCTTGGCCAGAAGGTCATAGTCCTTCCGACCCACGCACCGAACGTGGAGAAACTCGCCCGGGGCGGCGTCGCACGATCGAATCCGCGTGACGCTGTCGACCGACGGCGCTTGACCTTGATGTCGAGCGACCGCCAAACCATCGTCGTTTCGATGATCCACCAGGACCTCGAACTGCTGCCCGTTGCGCCGGTCGGACAGCGAAAACGCGACCTTCTGCTGGACGCGCATCAACCGATCCACGCGTTCTTCCTTCACCCTTTGCGTAAGCTGTTCCTTCATTCGACCCGCGGGCGTGTCCGGCTCCAACGAATACGGGAAGACACCGAGGGCGTCAAAGCCGAAGTCGCGGATGAAGTCCACGAGCTCCTCGAACTCCGCCTCCGATTCGCCCGGGAAACCGGCGATCAACGTGGTGCGGATGGAAACGCCGGGGATGCGCTCGCGGATTCGTTGCAAAAGGTCCTCGGTCTGCCGGCGGGTGACGCAACGGTGCATGGCCTTGAGCATTCGATCGTTGATGTGTTGCAGCGGCAGGTCGATGTACTTGCAAACGTGCGCGCACTCCGCGATGGCGTCGATCATTTCATCCGTGAACACCGACGGATACGCATACATCAACCGAATCCAGCGCAGCCCGTCGAGGCGGTCAAGGCGCCGCAGCAGGCCCGCCAGCCCGCCGTCGAGCGGATCCTCGCCGAGCCCGTAACTGGTGGTGTCTTGTCCGATGAGACTGATTTCGACGGCCCCATCGGCGACCAGCTCCCGCGCTTCGGCCTCCACCACTTCCGGCGGCTTGCAATGCATCCGTCCCCGGATCGAAGGAATCGTGCAGAACGTACATTTCTGATCGCACCCTTCGCCGATGCGAAGGTACGCATAGTGCCGCGGCGTGATCCGCAAGCGAGCGGTGTCGAGTTGGACGAACGGGTGATAGTCGGAAAGAAAAAGGTCCGTGGTCCGCGAGGCACGATCGCTTACCGCACCCAACACCGCTCGTACGATGTCGTCGCGGTTGTTGACCCCCACCAGGGCATCGACGCCCGGCATCCGTTGCAGGATCGCATCCTTGTCGCGTTGCACGAGGCAACCCGCGACCACGACGCGCCGCAAGACGCCGTTCGACTTACGGGCCAGGGCTTCGCGGATCACTTCGTCGGCCTCAGTCCTGGAGGCCTCCAAAAAGCCGCAGGTGTTGATGACCGTGACATGGGCGTCGTCTTCGTCGGCCGTGATGGCGCAGCCGGCCTCCGCCAATTGTCCGAGCATCTTCTCGGAGTCCACCAGATTCTTGGCGCACCCCAAGGAAACAAACGAAACGCGTATCGGTTCCATCATTCGTCGACGCCCGTCGCGCCCGATCAGAGCCGCGGGCGGCTCCCCTTTACGCGAAGCGTCAAGGGCAAACCCGCGGACTTATTCCCCCCATACCCGCCAGGGACGGCCCCCGACGCGAGTCCAAGAATGGCATCCTAATCGAACATTGACGCCTTTGCGACCGGCGGCGGACAATGCCAACATGCCACCAGACCCCGATCCACGCGACGCCCCCCGAACGCCCCCCGCCGCCCAAGTATCGGACGACGTGCTCATCTCCGGCGTCAGAGCCGGTGACACCGCCGCCCTGCGGGCTTTGATGGATCGATACGACCGTTTGGTTCGATACACGATCTTCCGCCTTTCCAAGAGCGAGTGCGCCCGTGACGGCCACTGGCTCGATTCCCTTGCCAACGAGACTTGGGCCGGGTTCCTCCGGTCGCTGCATCGAAAACCTCAGGAACTTCCCAGGTCGGCCAGCGCCTATCTTGTCACCATCGCCCGCAACAAACTGTCCTCCGCGCTACGCCGTTTGCCCAGACCTGCCGCCCAATACGTGGAAGTCGCGACGTCAGAGGCCGAAACAAAAGAGACGCTTGAGATGATTATCGGACTTGAAAACGTCGAAGCTCTCCGCGGGTGCGTGGACGGTTTGGAGCCCGAGGACGTGCGGCTTTGGGGTGCCCTGGAGGGCATTTTGGACCGGAAATGGACGGAGGCGGCGGCCGAGCTGGGAATGAGTGAATCTACTCTCCGTTCGCGTTGGAAACGGACTTTGGAACGCCTTCGGGCATGTTTGGAGGCAAAGACTGGCCGCGGGTTCGCGCCCGGCGATGACATAGGCGACTTCTAGGGTGGAGAGAGCGTATGGAGCAACACAAGCGCATTGCGGAAGTCCTGCGCGACCTTCGCGACGCGGAGGATGCGGGCGTTTTTCGGCGTACGCCGGTCGACGCCGCCCTTCTTCTCCGTGAGACGAAGTCCGGCGGAGGCCCTCGCACCCTGGCTACTCTTCGGCGACTTTCCGTAGCCGCGGCGGTGGTACTGGCCGTAGGTGTGTGGAGTTGGCGACCGGTCCCGCCGTCCAGGGTGGCGTCGGGGTGTGACGGTAGTGTTTTCGGTTGCCTATCGGGGCCCCGAGACTCCCTCCCCCGGGACTGTGCGACCCACGACTACGACGGCGACGGCGACGTGGACCTGCTGGACATCCGCGCCTATCAGCTTCACTGCGACGGCATCCCGCAGTAGGTTCCCCACCGATCCTCAAGCCTCGATAAGATCGAAGCTCGTCTTCGGGCGGCGTCCGAAGATCAGCACCACAAGGAAAATGGCCGCGCTCCCCGCCGCAAGAGCGTAGTACCACGGCTGGCCGTACACCACGCACCCCACCTCGCCGACTCCTATGGCGACCACGACCGTGACCAGGGCGTACGGCATTTGCGTCCAAACGTGCTCCACGAGAGGGCAGTCAGACCCGATGGCGGAGAGCACGGTGGTGCTGCTGATGGGCGAGCAGTGGTCGCCGAAGATGGCCCCGCCCAGCACGCTGCCCACAGATGCGTAGAAGATCGTTAGCGCCTGCTCGGGGGGAAGGTCGGCGCACAACTTCACCGCCAGAGGTATGGCGATCGGACAGAGAATCCCCATGGTCCCCCACGACGTGCCCGTGCAGAAGGATATCAGGGAGGCCACGATGACGATGGCCAGAGGAAGCCAAGTCGCGGGGAAGTTCATGGCCTGCATCTTGGCCGTCAGGACCTCGCCGAGCATGAGGTCTTGCTCGACCTGAGACAGTCCCCAGGCTAGGACGAGAATGGCGAGGGCCGGGACGGTGTGGGCCATGGAGGCCAGCCCCGCGTCCATCGCATCGGCCAGGCGACAGGTTCGGGCGATGATGGTCAGGAGGATGGCACTGACTGCCGCGGCGAGAGAGCCGTAGAGGATCGACAGATACGAGTCGGCCGCGCCGATGATTCTTGCCCCCTTTTCCCACCACGCGAGGTCGGTCTGACCAAGCATGGCCTGGGTCTGAGGATGGGCGAGACCCGTGACGGCCAGGATCACCAACGTCGTGAGGACCAGCGCGGCCACCGGGAAGAAGCCCAGCCACCAGGTAGGCGCGGCTGGCTGCGGTCCAGCCTCCGGTGCCGATGCGTCCAAGTCGCGGCGGCTCAGGGCGCGGTTTTCGGAGGTGCGCATGGGACCGAAATTGCGACCGAGAAGCGCCACGACGAACGCACAGACGATGGCAAGGATGGGGTAGAAGCGATACGGAAGGCTGTAAATAAAGGCCTGCATGGCCGTGACCGCGTTTCCCTGAGCGTCGAGGAGGAAGCCCGGCGCGCCGGCCTTGAGCACGGGGTCGAGTCCGCTGGAGATGTACCCGAGGACCGCGCCGATCCAGGTGCCGATGATGGCCAGCGACGCGACCGGAGACGCGGTGGCGTCGACGATGTAGGCGAGCATCGCCCGGGAGCGCTTCAGGCGATCGAAGACCGGGCGCATGGTGGGACCGATGATCATGCAACTGGCGTAATCGTCGAAGAAGACCATCATGCCCGCGAGCCACGCGGTGAGCGCCCCTCGTCGAGGGGAGGCGGACTGCCCGGCCACAATGCGCACCATCCCCGCCGTCCCGCCGTTGCGCCCGATCACCCCGACCATGAAGGACACGAGGAACGTGAAGATCAGGACTTTAATACGGGCGTAGTTCTGCTCGGGAGTTTCGTGGATACTGCCGACGATGTACTTCTCCATCGTCAACCGGATACACGCGACAAAGAAGTTGTGGCCCGCAAAGGGCGCACCCTGGGGCAAGCAGAGTGCGTACATGAACGCCCCCAGGATCAGTCCGACGAACAACGAGGCGACCACTTGCCGCGTCAGGATCGTTAATCCGATAGCGGCGACGGCCGGGACCAGGACCCACAATCCGTAACCTCGTGGATCGTCCGAACCAAATTCCGCCGGGTCGGAGGCCGGGGCGACGGCAGCCGACGGTTGCGGCTCGGTTGCTACGGGGTCGGGAGGAGTTTGGGCCTCGACGCCCGGGCGTGCAACGAACCAAGCCGCGGCGATGAGGGCGATGAATATCCAAAGGGAAAGGGTGCGACCGCGCCTGCCTGAAGAACCTAGTGCGTCCACGAATCTCAGCCTTTCTGCTCGCCCGAGGGAGTTTTCACGTCCGTCCGACCCGGCGCCGGGACACAGTGTAGGCAGCAGCGTCGAGTCGTCCAGATTCCTGACCGTACGTAAGGTCCGCTTCTCCAACTGTATTCGCAACCCGCAAAAAAATATGTTGCCAGAGAGGGGGCACTGTCGGCGTTTGTCGCCGCGCTCGGATGGGCCGTTGCGCAGTCCGCGTGACTGTCGTTTCTTGTCGCCAAGCGCACAAAACGCTCACTGGGACACGAATAAAGCCCCCGTCGGGTCGAATGGAGCTTATAATGAGGTCCGCGCCGATTCGATGAACGTAGTAGGCGCGGCGAGGACTGGCGTCGTGGCGAGCACAACCCTGACCAACCGAATGCTGCAACCGCTGCGCGGCGGGCTCGGCGTGCGTCATGCACTTTGGGTCTTCGTCGCTCCGCGGGCGTTGTTCTCGCGGGTCGAGGACACGGGCGCCTACGGACTGTCTCTGGTCACGCTGCTGGGGCTGGTGATGTTGGTCGGGTACTCCCAAGTGCAGACGGCGCTTTACGATCGCATGGTCGAGCAGCGCACCGAGACTCGGTTGGGGGAACTGGAGGAAGCGCAGTTGCACCTGGTCGACCGGATCGAGTTCAAGGACCGCATGGAGTCGATTCGCAAGGCCGCGGTCTTCGAGACCACGATCACGCGGCTGGGCGTGATCGTCCTCAAGCCGCTCTATTTTCTGGCGTCGCTGATGATCATCGCCTCGGTGCTGTACGCGATGGTCGCTCTGACCGGGCGCAAGCCGGAGTACCACACGCTGATGTCGATCGGGGTGTATGCGGCGTACATCGAACTTGTGGGTTGCGTCCTGCAATTGGGAATGATGCTGTACTACCGAACGACGGCGGTGGACACGTCGCTGCGGGAGTTGGGGTCGCCGGCGCTCGCCGCGGTGTGGGGCGGGATCGACCCGTTTCGGATTTGGTTTTGGGTGCTGGTGGCGGTCGGATTGACCGTCACTCAGCAGTTGAGTCGTCGAATGGCGATTGTCTCGTGCACGATGCTCTGCCTGATGAGCGCGGGGATGCACGCCGCGATGGGCTTGGCCCAAGGCGCGGGCGCGTGACCGAGGCGATTGACGAAAGCTTATGTCGGAGAATCGCGCAATGAAGGCGTTATTGACATTGATCGTTCTGGCCCTGATCAGCGCCGGCGTTTTCGCCCTGGGTACGGTGCGAAAGAAGGGCGATGACAAGCCGTTGCTGCACGTCGCGGAGGAGGTTCCGCTGACGGTACAGATCGCCAAGCCCTCGCGGGAGGAGATCACTCGCATCGTACAGGCGCCCGGCGACGTCGAGGCCGTGTTGGAGGTCGAAATCCGTTCGGAGATCGTAGCCAAGATCGAAGAGATGCCCGTGGTGGAAGGCGACACGGTCAAGAAGGGCGATCTTCTCTGCAGATTGGATGACAACAACTTGCTGGCCGACATCGAGTCGGGCCAGGCGCGGATCGCCCAACTGAAGGCGGCGATCGTACAGGCCGAGGCCGACGTGGAGAAGACGGAGCGCGATCTCAGCCGGCAAGTGACCCTGTCGGAGTCGGAGGCGACTTCGGACCTCGAGCTGCGTGACTATCAGACACTGCGCAACAAAGCCCGAGCCACGTTCGACATGCGGCGTCACGAGCTCGCCCAGGCCGACGCCATGCTGAAACGAGGGCACGAGGACCTTCTGCGCACGGTCATCCGCTCGCCGATCGACGGAGTGATCTCGCGACTGCAAGCGGAACAAGGGGAAGTGGTGGTCATGGGGACCATGAACAACCCCGGAACGGTCATCATGACCATCAGCGATTTGTCGAAGATGCAGGTGCGGGCGCGGGTTGACGAGGTCGATGTTCCGCTCGTGGCCTCGGAGCAGAAGGCACGAGTGTATTTGCAGTCCGACCAGGATCATCCCGTTCCCGGGCAAGTGATCCGCGTGGCGTCCAAGGGGATCAAGACCCAGGGGCGCGACGTGGTCACCTTCGAGGCCATCTTGGAGGTGCAGACCAACGATTCGCGCGTGAAACCGGGGATGACGGCGAACGTGGAGATCGAGGTGGCGCGGCGTGAGGACGCGATTACCGTGCCGGTCGAGGCCATTGTGCATCGTATGAGGAAGGATTTGCCCGAGAGCATCGTGGCGGAGTTCGATCGCAAACAGGCGGGTGTGGACCTTTCCGAACGTGCGCGGCAAGCGCAGTACATCAAGGTGGTGTACATCATGGAGAACGACGCGGCCAAGGTACGGGTGGTGGAACCGGGCATCGCCGACGCCCGGCGCGTGGAACTCGTCGACGGCGTGGCACTGGAGGACACGGTGATCACCGGTCCCTATCGAAGTCTCGACCAACTCAAGGAGGGGCGCAAGGTCGCGCTGTCGGACAAGGATAAGAAGAAACCGTCCGCCGAGACCGACGCAGAAAAGACCGCCTCTAAGGACGCGCCGAAGGATGAAAAGAAGGATGAGCAAGAGAAGGACGACGCCGCTAGCGCCACTGCGAGTGCCAAACCGTGAACTCGAGTGCCAACGGTTCTCCCCTTATCGAACTCACCGACATCGAGAAAATCTATCGTGTCGGCACGGAGTTGGTGCGCGCTCTACGGGGCGTGACCCTTACGATCGCGGAGAACGAATACCTGGCCATCATGGGACCCAGCGGCTCCGGTAAGAGCACGTTGATGAACATCCTCGGATGCCTCGATATTCCCACCAGTGGAATGTACAGCCTACGGGGCAAGGACGTTTCCAAACTGTCCCAGTCCAAGCTCTCACGAATCCGCGGACGACAGATCGGATTTGTATTTCAGACTTTCGAGCTGTTGCCGCGCACCACGGCGCTCAAGAATGTACAACTTCCCCTGATGTATACGCAGATGGCGCACAAGAAGCAGCGAGCCATGGCGGCACTGGATCGCGTCGGTCTGTCGGATCGCGCCACGCACCGTCCGAATCAGCTGTCCGGCGGACAGAAGCAGCGCGTGGCCATCGCTCGGGCGCTCGCCCAGGAACCGGACATTATCCTCGCCGATGAACCGACCGGCAACCTCGACAGTCAGACCGGCGAGGAGATTATGCACGTCTTCGATTCCCTCCACGCCGAAGGTCAGACCATCATCGTTGTCACGCATGAAGAAGACATTGCCGCTCGTTGTCGGCGCATCATTCGGTTGAAGGACGGGTTGATCGCCACGGACGTGCAGAATGTACTAGCGGAGCCTCCGCGCTCGGTCCATGCGGTCCACCCCGCGAAGGCGGCGGTCCCTGTATGATGCAACTTGTCCTCCTCTCGCCGCTCCGCGCTTTTCATGCCGCGGTCGGAATGATCGGCCGGGGAAGTCAAAATGTGCTTACGGCGCTCGTCCAGATTTGGGCGAACAAGGGGCGATCCATACTCACCACCCTCGGCATTATCATTGCCGTGACCTCCACCATCGTCGTCGTCGCCTTTGTACAGGGCTTCGGCGACTACATCACCAAGATGGTGCGCGGATATGGCACGCAGTTCATCGTCGTTCACCCTTACTACCCTCCGAATGCATGGCAACTGGGACTGGGCAGTGTGACGCTCGATCTTCGCGACATCGAGGCCGTGCGCACGGAATGCCCGCATGTTCGACGGGTCACGCCGTTTGTCTACACTACCCAGGGCGAGGTCGCCTATGGACTCGAAAAGGCCGCGCAAACACCTACCCGCGGGGTCACCGAAGAATATCAGGTGATTCGCAACTACTTCGTGGATGCGGGGCGGTTTTTCGGTCCCATCGAGGTAGAGACCGCCGCGTATGTCGTCGTGCTTGGCCGCAGCATTCTCAAACAACTCGCCACCGACGATTCCATTCTGGGTCAATTCGTGCAGGTCAATGGGCATCGGTTCAAAGTTGTCGGAATCCTGGAGGCCAAGGGCAGCATCCACGGTGAGGACCAGGACAAGACCATCATGATTCCCTATACCACGGCGCTCAATCTTTTTCCCGATCGCCGGCGGTCCATGCCGTTTCTCTTGGAAGCGACCAGTGAGGCGGACCTGGATGCGGCGCAGGCCGAACTGACCCGCGTGCTTCGCCGCCGACACCGTCTTGGGCCCGGCCAGCCCGACGATTTTGAGGTCAACCGTCAGGACCAGGCCGTGCGCGAGTTTGAGAAGGTGCGCAACATTGCCTCGGGGTCGCTGGCCGGCATCGTAAGCATTTCCCTGCTCGTCGGCGGGATCGGCATCATGAATGTCATGCTCGTCTCCGTCACGGAGCGTACCCGCGAAATCGGACTGCGAAAGAGCGTCGGCGCCCGCCGCCGCGACGTACTGACGCAATTCCTCACCGAAGCCGTGGTCCTCTGCACCATCGGCGGAATGGTGGGAGTGATACTCGGATACATACTTACGTACCTCGCGTCTCTGCATCCACAGATGGTTGCGATTACCGTCCCGTGGTGGTCGGTGGTCATGGCGCTGGGCTTTTCCGCCGCCGCCGGAGTTCTTTTTGGAATCATCCCCGCGTGCAAAGCCGCCATTCTACACCCCATTGATGCATTGAGGCACGAATAGACGGCAAAACGCAGAAACGTAGAAACAGAGATGGGTCGAGCCACCGCCAATTTGCCAACAAGAGCGACCCCTGGGGTTCGGTCGGGCCTGCTGACCGCGACTGTCTCCGCCCCGTGGCGCGCGGCTTCGTGGTTCGGAGGACGGCTGCTCACCCGGTGGCAGAACATCCTCACCGCGTTCGTACAGATATGGGCGAATAAGGCGCGCTCCGTTCTCACCACCCTGGGAATCATCATTGCGGTCACTTCGACCATCACCGTGGTTTCGTTCGTGCAGGGGTTCGGCGACTACGTCACCAACATGCTCCGGGGATTCGGGACCAACATCATGTTCGTCGTGCCGTGGGTTCCCTCGGGCATGGACGGACGGATGATGGGGACCATTTCCATGGACCTCGACGACGTCCGCGCCGTCGGTGCGGAGTGCGACAAGGTCCGCCGGATTTCACCCATGTTGTTCTTCGAGGGCACGGTCGAATATGGACGGCAGAAGGCGGAGAACATCGAACTCCAGGGAACGACGGAATCTTTTCAGACCATCCGCAACTTCTTCGTCGACGAGGGGCGCTTCTTCGGACCCATCGACGTCGATCAAGGCACCTATGTCTGCGTGCTGGGTCGGGAGATTCTGCGACTGCTGGAGGCCGACGAACGCATCGTCGGCGACTACGTCTTCATTAACAACATGCGCTTCCGCGTATTGGGCATTTTGGAAGCCAAAGGGAACTTCATGGATGACAACCAGGACAAGATCGTCCTGATACCCTTTAACACTGTCCTGAAAATGATGCCGTTTATGTCGCGTTTCATGCCCTTCATCGTCGAAGCCACCAAGGAGGAGGACACCGAGGAGGCATCTCTGCAGATCAGCCGCGTACTTCGCACGCGCCATGCATTGAAAGCGGGGGCGCCCAATGACTTTCGCATTTTCCGCCAGGATGAAATGCTCCGCGACTTTCAGCGAGTGAAGATGGTCGCCACCAGTGTCCTCGCGGGGATCGTGGGTATTTCGCTCATTGTCGGCGGCATCGGTATTATGAACATCATGCTGGTCTCGGTCACGGAGCGCACCAAGGAGATCGGTCTGCGCAAGAGCGTCGGCGGGCGGCGCCGCGACATCCTCTTGCAGTTTTTGACCGAAGCCGTCGTATTGGCGACGGTCGGCGGGATCATTGGCATCATCTTCGGGTATAGCATTTGTGGCATTGCTTCGCTGCACCCCTCGATGGTGAAAATCGCGGTTCCTTATTGGGCCGTCCTGCTGGCGATCTCCTTCTGCGTGGGCGTCGGCGTGATCTTCGGGATCATCCCGGCGTTCAAGGCGGCCATTCTGCATCCCATTGACGCACTGCGTCACGAATAAGGCGTTTCGCAAGGAACGCCGAGCACCGTTGTCAGCGTCGAACTTTTTAATTCGATCGTCTACGACGGCGGCGAAATGCTGAGCGTGCGGACTTCAATGGCGACCACGGGCGACGGGCCGTCGAAGAGCACGGTGTCGGATCCCAGCGTGCGGTCCACCGGCGGGGGGAAAACCCACACGGAACGGAGAAGCTCCTCCGGATCGGGAGGGTTGTTCCAATCGGAGTCCGTACACTCCTCACAATGTGGATCTCCCTCTGAAATGTCGATGTCTTCCTGTACGATTTCGCGGTCCAGCGTGAGCACGGCCTTTTCGCCGTTGGCGTCAACGATGCGGCGCCTCGTGACACGGTAGATGTGCCCCTCAAGTTCATCCACGAACGTGGTCCCCGAAGGGAACATCGAAACCAGCATCGCCGCCGGTTTGCCTGCGATCGTGTCAGGAGGGACCCGGATTTCCGACGGGACGTGGGTCGGGCGTTTTGGTGAGTCGTCCGGGGCGCTGCGATACGCGAGCGAACTAGGAAGCTCAACCTGGACCCGCCAGGCGACGGGTAGCAACACGTCATTGTCGCCATTGAGGGCCGCCGGCGACACGGGGACTGCGGGGCGTTCGAACTTGTACGGATCGGGAACGAGCTGGTCGTTCTGGCGGGCGTAGCGGTGCGTGCTCTGCGTGCGCCGCAACGTGACGTAATACAGGTCAAAGTTTCGCGTCGAGCCGATGGCGGCGGCAGCTTCGACCACCAATTCGAGCGATTGTTCCGGAGTGATCGCGGGGGGCGTTCGCGGACGGGCGGGTCCCGCCGGTTGGCGAAGGCGATGCAGCGCTGCCCAAAAGAACTTTCGGTTGGACAGAAGGTCTCGCCAGCGGTCGTCCAACGGCGGGTAGCTGCGATCGGCCACGTTCACCTGCGGGAAGTAGAACGAGGCTTGTTGCCTGAAGCGATCGCTCAAATTCACATCCTTTTCGGGGTCGTCACACGGAGGGTAGGCGGGATCCAGAAGATTGGTGACCTGCTCGAGTCGCCAAGGGTCCTCGGCAACAGTCTGGCCGTTGCTCAACCGCACGTTCCACATGTTTAATGCATGGACGCGGGTATCGCTGTAAAGGAGGATGCTGCAGAACGCATCCTCCGGTTTGTTCTCGCTGATGAACTCCTTGGCGAGTTGACGATCATAGAACAAATCCCCGGCGAGACTCCCGGAGTGGATCGCGGGTTCTTCGAATGGCGGACCGTCGCTCGGGTCCTTGATGGCCACCATACGGACGCCCGCCGGGCGCAGCAGGGCCTCGAGCGTGGCCCGGGCGGCGGCGGTGGTGGATTGCTCGATGGTGTGTTCGCTGAGGGTCCGGGCCCGATCCCAGGCTACGGGGAACATCGTGGCGACCATGATCAATCCCAGACCCAGAATCACGATGGCGATCATCATCTCGACAAGGGAAAAGGCACGACCATCAGAGCACCAGGCGCAAGCCTGGTGACACTGCGGAGGCGTGTCCGCGGGCTCGCGCCCGCGGCTCTGATGTGCTATACGCTGCTTCATGGCGTTGTTTTCGCCACCGTTTCGCCGATCGGTCCGCGGATGACGACCCCGCTGATGCGATGCACGTAGAACGGCTGGGCCGAGTCGATCAGGAACTTCCGTTTCTGGCCCGGGTCCCCCGCGGCCGCAAACAAGGATTCGTCGTACACCAACAGTCCGTCAACCGAGGGGAAGTTCAGGGCCGTCCCCTCGCTCTCCGCCACCAAGTCGACGTCCTCGATGCTCTTGTCGGGGTTGATCGGAAGCTCGCCCTTGCTGTTGTCCTGCCGGTAGTATTTCTTGATATCGTCGCGGACCTCCAACCCCGTTAGGTCGCCGCCGCGGTTCTCCGCAGCGTCGGCGTCCAGGTCGCGGATGAGCACGTCGCGGCGCACGATCAGTTCGCCCGTCGCGGAATACATCACGGTGAAGAAGTTGCGATGCCGCTGGGCCTGATCGGTGTCGGCGTTGGCCGGGGAGAAAAGGTCGCTATGGGCGAGTTCATCGGGATCGAAGCGCCGCGTCTTGTCGGGTTCCGTCTTTTCATCGTAGACCGCGTAGCGCGGCACGACGCGCATGGGAGCGGGAAGCGAGTAGCTGCGCTCGGGCACCACGTTGAACACGTTTGCCCACGCCTCCCGGGTGCCTGGATCGTCGTCCAGCGTGACCTGCTCTATGGCCATGATGCGCTGCACGCCTTCGCCGTCCAGAAAAAAGAACAAACCGCTTTCGTTCCCCACCAGCAGCGTCCGTTTGTTACCCGCGCTATCGGTGATGAACAGCGGTTCCCTTTGCGCTTCGCCCGACTGCAAGGCCCGGGCCCGCGCCGTCATGAATACGCCGCTGATCGTGTTTTGGGCTTCGGCGATGCGCCGATCGCGCCACATGGTGCTGGCCGCCGGAACCACCATCGTGAGCAGGGCGACGACGATGGCGACGACGATGACCATCTCGACGAGCGTAAAGGCCGAAGTTCGAAGTCCGAAGTTCGAAGTTCGAAGACCGCATCCGCCATTCACGGACTCAACGGCGCCTCGCCCTTTTCCGAACTTTGAACTTTGAACTTTGAACTTCATGTTCACTCGATCCCCTTGGCCAGTTTCTCGCGCAATTCGGGTTTGGCGTAGACGTTGTCGTAGTTGAGCGGGTTGTCGATCACGCCGTGAAGCGTCTCGTCCTCGAAGTCACCCACCAGCGAGGCCGTGCCCTTGTCGCCCATGATGTCCTTGGTGAGTTGGTCCGCTCCGTTGGGGCCGTAGGAGAATAGCACCGGCACGCCCCCGTTGAGACGAATCAACTCCGTGGACGCCTCGTTCCAGTCCTCGTGATTGCTCGAGGGGATCTCGACATCCTCCTTCCAGTCGCGCTGGGCGAGGTAACTCAACGGGATGCCCCAGTCGTCGACGATGAAACGGACTTCAGAGTCGAACTCGCTATCCCATTCGGTATTGATGGTTGCGTCGCCGGGGTCAGGCCGAGAAAGGAAAATCGCCGGCTTGTCACCGTCGAGGGGTGCGGACGTCCGATTGCGGTCGGGAATGCGATCCAAGATTGCCGAACCGGATTCGCTCAGCGTCTCAATGGCCAATATCATCGCAAGCAAATCGCGGTGCTCGACGCGGTCCTTGGCTAGGTCCGCGCCGTCCTTGAAATATCGCATGGCTTCCCAAGGCGGATTGGCGTCGGTGGCAATGATCTGCGCTTTTCCCGGGGCGAGTGACCGGCTGACGTTTGCCGGCCCAGTACTTCCGGGCAGCCCTCCGGGCGTGAACACTTCCAACTCATCCGGGGGATAGGCGCCGTAACGATCCGAGTAGCTGATCGTGTTCTTGGCAAGGTCGCCCTCGCCGGGCTTCTTGGGTTGTCGGGCTGAACTGATGGTCGGTCTGCCGCTCTGATCGCGTTTGAACTGCTCCAACGCCTCGCTGACCACGGTCAGGACGGACCGGGTGTTGTTGGTTCGACTCTTGTTAATCAACCCGGCGCTGGCGACCAGGATGGCGCTGACCAGAATGCCGATCACGATGATGACGATGAGCATTTCGACGAGGGTGAGAGCGCGGCTGCGGCAAGACTGAAGTGAGAAGTGAGAAGACTGAAAACCAAGAAACGGGCGGGCGGACATCTTCTTCTCTCTTCTAACTTCAGTCTTCCGTCTTCGATCTTCAGTCTTCCTATTCCGTTTTCCGCGTCCAATTCGTCACGTCGTCGGCCGTGCCGTAGCGGGCGTCGGGACCGGCGCTGACCAGCAGGTAGGAGTCCTTCTGCACCGGCGTGGGCCTCGCTTTGACCGACGTATCGAGGATGAATCGGAAGAACGAATGATCGTACTGCGTGTCCGTCAAGATCGTCTGGGGGTTGTAGTTCTGAACCGGCGGGTCGGGGACCTTGGCGACGGCGATGTTGTGGTAACACTTACCCCCGTTGCAAGTTCCTTCCGTGCCCTGCCCGAAGTCCAGACCATCATCGTTCTGTATTTGGCTGTCGCTACCCGTGATCACCCCGTTGTCCTCTTGCCAGAAAATCCCCGGCTCGCCCGATTTGCCGACCATCTTGATTCCCGCCGGACTGGCGCGGTAGTAAAGGATGGGATGGTCCCAGGGGTCGAGGAACACGCGCTCCCCGATAGCAGGGTCCGCACCTGCGGGCAACTTGAGGAGCTTTCCGCGATTGAAGAGGTCCTCGAACGACGCCGCGGCTTCCTTCATCTTTTCATCGACGTATCCGCCGCCGCCGTAGCGCGGGAACTTCTCTTTGCCCTTGTCGTCGATCGCGTAGATGCCGGATTTCTTGGGATCCGCGTCGAATTTCTTGTGCGTGTCGTCAGACCAGAGTCCCTTGGAATCGCGGTTGATGTCGCGAAAGCCCGGCGTGCCCAGTCCGTCCGCTCCGATCATGGCATGCACGAGCAAATGGGCCCCGGCGATACGGACCTTCGTATTTGCATCTTCACCTTGTGGGTTAGCGATCTTCTGGCGGTCGGTCGGAGGATCCGTGTCATCCCCAGCAGATGGAGGAAGCGCTCCGCCCAGCGCCGCCTCGGCCCGGAAGGTCTGCAACCCGGTGTCCAAAGCCCGGAACTGGGCATTGGCTTGCGCGTATTTGGCTTTCTCCCGCACGGTCGAAAAGGCGGGCAGGAGCGCTGCGAGAAGAAGAGCGATGATGGCGATCACCACCAGCATTTCCACCAAGGTGAAGGCCCTCCAATGGTCGTATTGCCGGCTCGCTCTCATGTCGTTCGTCCTTTGTTTAGGCATCAATCCTGGGGCCAGGGCGGGAGATTGGAAGGATCGTCAGCGGTGCCGAATCGGCCGTCCACCCCGGCGCTGATGAGCAGGTAGGTATCCGAATTCACCGGTCGCAGCGGCACGTTCTCGGCGCGCTGGGTGGCGAGACCTGCGAACAGTTTCCGATCAATCACGTGGCGGGCGAAGGTCTCACGGTTGGCGTCGGCCACGATCTCGATACGGGTGAACCTAGCCCCGGAGCGGGCGATGGGGTGGGGACGTGCGGCGTTGCCGAAGTCCCACCCCGCCTCCTCCTCCGTCCCTGTGAACCCGACGTTATCCTCGTGAAAATAAAACGGCGGCCCCTCTTGCTGGATGCCACCGGTGTACTCATTCGTCAGCTCATGCTTGTCGCCGACCATATTCGTGGGTCGGCCATGCGTATTCGCCGCGTAGTAGAGAATCGGCTGATCAAATGCATCCACGATCACGGGAAGTTCTTGCATTCCGCGGAGGTTGTTGTTGTCCGTCCAACCGGGGAAAAGAGTCATGTTCGGACGGCCCGGAAGCTGCCTTGTTTTTCGTGTCGGGGTCCCGTTGGGATCAAGGTAAAGCTGCGTCCCTCGATCGGTAATCGCCTTCCCCGGTCCCAGGGCGTTCGCGGTATACCATTTGAACGGTTCCTTCCGGATGTCATCGACATTGGGGACCAAGCTGCGCTTGATGTAGCCCAATTGGTCCACGCCCATGAGCATCGCGGGAAGCCAATGGGCGCCGTAAACAACCGGATTGGCGGGCAGGAACGGAAACTGACCGAGCTCGGGTTGGAAGCTGAAATCCTTATGGATCGGCGGATGCGAGAACGACGGAGGATACCCGTTGGTTTGCGGGAACTCGGAGCCGTTGTCCTGCTTGAACATCTCCAGGCCGACCTTCACCGACTCGATCGTTTTGAGGGTGGTCAGTTTCTTCGCCGCATTGCGGGCACTGCCCAGCGACGGAATCAGGATTCCGATGAGCAGCGAGATGATGAAAATCACAGTGAGCAGCTCGACGAGCGAGAAGCCTCGCCGGCGCCGGGCTCGAGCCTCGCCTCGCGGCGGGCGGGCATCTCGGTTCTGTCCTGCGCGGGGGTGCATCCAGTTCGTTCCTTTCTTCTCGCCTTAGCCCTGCGAAACCGATTGAATCAACTGCACCAGGGGCATGAACAAGGCGATGACAATGAACCCCACCATGCCGCCCAGCACCACGACCATGATCGGTTCGAGCAGGGACACCAAGCTGGCTACCGTGACGTCGACCTCTTCCTCGTACGTATCCGCGACCTTGAGGAGCATCTTGTCCAGCTCACCGGTTTCCTCGCCGACGTCGATCATGTTGGTCACCAGCCCGTCGACGACGTTGGCCGCCCGAAGCGGCGCCGCGAAACTCTCGCCCTCGCGGATGGAATCATGCACCTTTTCCATGGCCCGGGCGTAGACCTCGTTGCCCGCCGTCTCCTTGGTGATCTTCAGGGCTTCGAGGATCGGCACGCCGGCGCTGATGAGCGTACCGAGGGTTCGACCGAAACGGGCCACGGAGGTCTTCTGCACCAAGGTCCCCAAAACAGGTATCTTCAAAGCCACGAAGTCCACTACGTATCGCCCGCCCTGCGAAGAGCGGACCAGCTTAAACAAGGCGATCGCCGCCACGGGGCCGAAGAGAATCATCATCCATCCAGGCAGCGGCCTGCCGTTGACCACCCATTCCGACGTGCCCAGAAGCACGAGCGTCACGCCGGGCAAGGTCACGTCGAAGTCGGCGAAGATTTCCTTGAACTTCGGAATGACGAAGATCATGATGCCCACCACGATTCCCCCGGCAAAGGTGATCACGACGGCGGGATAGATCATGGCCCCGATGATCTTCCTCTTGAGCTTCTCGGCTTTCTCCATGAACTCGGCAAGGCGTTGCAAAATGACGTCGAGCACGCCGCCCGTCTCGCCTGCGGCCACCATGTTGACATACAGGCGGTTGAAGGCTTTGGGATGCTTGCCGCACGCCTCGGAGAGCGTCGAACCGCCCTCGATTTCCTCGCCAACGGCGCGCAGAATGTTCTTGAGCGTTCCCGGTTTCTGCTGCTCGGCCAGGATGTGCAGGCTGCGAAGGATCGGCAGACCGGCGTCTTGCAGGGTGGACAACTGGCGGGTGATCTGCGTGATGTTCTTGGTCTTGACCCGTCCAAAGCCGAACGACCGGCCCTTCTTCTTTTTCCCGGTCGCGGCTTTGGCCTTGGCGCCGCCTTTTTCGCGGATGCGGGTGGGGAAATAGCCCAGGTTGCGGATCTTGGCCAAGGCGTCTTCGGAGGAGAGCGCCTCCAACTCGTCCTTGACCTGCTGCCCGGCCTGGTTCATCGCTTCATAGGCAAAAGTCGCCATAACTCACCGTTGTTTGTTTCTGCGTTTCTGCTGTCTGCGTTTCAGTGTTTACTCTTCGATGATCGTTTCCTTGACCACTTCGTCGAGGGAGGTGATGCCTTCGTAGATGGCCATCAACCCCGCGTCGCGGAGGGTCCGCATTCCCCGTTTCACGGCTTCGTGGCGGAGGACCGCGGTCGAGGCCCGGCGCATGACCATCTCGCGCATGGCGTCGTCCAGCGGCATGATCTCATAAATCCCGATTCGTCCGCGGTACCCGGTGTTGTTGCAATAGTCACACCCCTTGCCGAAGAAGAACGACCGATCGCCGACGTCCTCGCGCCGCAGGGCCACCTCCATGAGCTGCGTCTCGGTCGGCTTGTACTCCGCCTTGCAGTTGAGGCAGATACGCCGCACCAGGCGCTGCGCGACGATCGCTTCCAGCGTCGCCGTAATCAAAAACGGCTCCAACCCCAAGTCCAGCAAGCGCGCAATGGCCGACGGGGCGTCGTTTGTGTGAAGGGTCGAAAAGACCAGGTGTCCCGTCAACGCGGCCTGAACGCTGATCTGGGCCGTTTCCAGGTCGCGGATCTCGCCGACCAGGATAATATCGGGGTCCTGACGCAAGAACGACCGCAGAGCACGGGCAAAGGTCAGCCCCACCTCCGGCCGTACCTGGGTCTGGACCAAACCGTCGATGTCGTATTCCACGGGGTCCTCGGCGGTGAGGATTTTCACGTCCGGTTTGTTCAGTTCCGAGAGGGCCGCGTAGAGCGTGGTCGTCTTTCCTGATCCCGTGGGTCCGGTGTTGATGACGATCCCGTTGGGCTTGTGCATGAGCTGGCGGAGGACGCCCAGCTCCTCGTCGCGCATGCCGATCTTGTCCAGGCTCAACTGGACGTTGGAGCGGTCGAGCACGCGGAGCACGACGCTCTCCCCGAACATGGTGGGAAGAACGCTGACCCGCAGGTCGATGGGCACGCCGCGAAGTTGCAACTCGATGCGCCCGTCCTGGGGAAGTCGGCGTTCGGCAATGTCCAGGTTGGCCATGACCTTGATACGCGAGGCAATCGCCAAGGCCACGTAACGCGGCGGCGGCACCATTTCGTAGAGCACGCCGTCGATGCGGTAGCGCATCTTGAACTCGTCGTCAAACGGTTCGAAGTGGATATCGCTGGCCTTGTCCTTGATCGCTTGCAGAAGAACGAGGTTGAGCAGTTTCTTGACCGGGTTGGACTCGATCATCTCCTTGATGTCGGCGAGGTCGATGCTGTCACCCCGGCCTTGGAACTTGGCCAGGTCTTCGTCCTCGCTCAGTTCGTCGATGATGTTGGTGATCGACTCCTGTTCGCCCTCTGGGTAGTAACGGGCGAGGGCGGTTTGCAACTCCGCCGGAGTGCAGAGGAACGCCTTGATGTTGAACCCCAGCAAGGTCTTGAGGTCGTCGGTGGCCAGGAAGTTGTCGGGGTTGTCCATGGCCAGCGAGAGTTCCTTGCGCTCGCGGTTGAGCTCGAAGGGCATGACGCGATAGGTCTGAGCCATCTGGGAGGTCATGGCCGCGACCGCTTCGGCGGGAACGTCCAGTTTGGCCAAATCTACCGCGCCCATTCCGCTTTGCGCCGCACGGGCGATGTTCAGCTCGTCGCCCGTGATGTAGCCGAGCTCGACCAGAATCTGCCCCAGCGGCTGCCGCTTCTGTTTTTGGATGTCGAGGGCCTCTTGCACCTGCTGACGGCGCAGGCGGCCCATCTTGATGAGAACTCGTCCCAGCTGTCGGCCGCGAAGTAGCTCGATGGGCGGCATCTTCAGCTTGCCCTTGGGAGTGACCGGCGGCGGCGCGGGTTTGGACGCGGCGGGATTGGCGGCGGGTTGCGTGCTCATCATCCGGTCCTCAACGTCGGTGTGGGCGGTTCCTCACCCTCTTCGCCGGGCTTCTTACCCATGTCGCTGACATCCATGCCGCGGCGGTGGGCGTCGATCTTGTCTTGCAAGGACCCAGGATGTCGCGAGCGGTCCACGCAGTCCTCAGCGTTGATGACACCCTGTTCATAGAGCGACCAAAGGTGCTCGTCGAGAAGCTGCATGCCGTATTTCTTTCCGGTCTGGATCATCGAGTCGATACGGAAGGTCTTGTTCTCGCGGATGAGGTTGGAGATAGCGGGGGTCACCACCATGAATTCATAGGCCGCGATCATTCCCTTCGGTTGCTTCGGCAACAGGGCTTGGGATAGCGCAGCGATCAGGTTGGTCGAAAGCTGTACGCGAATCTGCTCTTGTTGCTCGTGCGGGAAGGCGTCGATGATACGGTTAATTGTTCCCTGGCAACCGGTGGTGTGCAGCGTGCTAAAGACCAAGTGTCCGGTCTCCGCGGCGCGGATCGCGGCCCCGATGGTTTCCAGGTCGCGAAGCTCGCCGACCAGAATCACATCGGGGTCCATACGCAACACACGGCGTAGGGCCTCGGAAAAACTGGGCACGTCGTTGCCGATCTCGCGTTGATTTACCAGTGACTTCTTGTGGACGTGGTAGTATTCGATGGGGTCTTCCATGGTGACGATGTGGCGGTCCAGGTTCTTGTTGATGTAATCCAACATCGTCGCCAGGGTCGTGGTCTTTCCCGAACCCGTCGGCCCGGTCACCAGGAACATCCCCCGCGGTCGCCGACACAAGGCCCGGCAAATCTGCGGTAGCCCGATTTCATCGAAAGTGAGCAGTTTGCTGGGGATGAGCCGCAAGACCATGGCGATGTTCCCCTTCTGCTTGAAGACCGAAACACGGAAGCGCCCCGCATCCCCAAAGGCGAAAGCATAGTCCGTCCCGCCTTCCTCCTGGAGTTCCTGCTGGTTGCGTTCCGGGGTGATGGCCTTCATCAGGGCCACGGCGTCGTCCGGCGCCAGAACCTTCGTCTCCAGGTTCCGAAGGTGCCCGTGCAGACGGATGACCGGCGGGCGGCCCACCGTCAGGTGCAAGTCGGAAGCCCCTTGCTTGATCACCGTCTCCAGAAGTCGATCAATATGGATGGTCGCCATGCGGGTCGCTCAGTCTGCGTGTGTCGGTTTCCTAATCGGCAACAATTCCCTCGGCTTGGGTGACGCGAAGGAGGTCTTCCGCGGTGGTCATTCCGTTCAACACTTTCAGCTTCCCATCTTCCAGGAGGTTACGCATTCCGCTGGCCCGGGCCGCCGCTCGTAGCTGCGTGGTCGTCGCGCGATTGAAGGCTAAATCGCGAATCTGGGAGTTCATGCTCATCATCTCAAACACGCCGATTCGTCCGCGGTACCCGGTGTTGTTGCACCGTTTGCACCCCATGCCCTTCCAGAACTTCTTGCCCGCCGTCTCCGCCTCGGTGAAGCCCAGCAGCTTGAGCGTTCGCGGGTCGGGGTTGGGGTCCTCGGCCTTGCACTCCACGCAGATCACGCGAATGAGGCGCTGCCCCATGATGGCCTGAATGGCGCTGGCCACGAGGAACGGCTTGATCCCCATGTCGATCAAACGGGCGATCGCCGACGGCGCGTCGTTGGTGTGCAAGGTGCTGAACACCAGGTGCCCGGTCAGGGCCGCCTGAATGGCCACGTCCCCCACCTCCCGGTCGCGAATCTCTCCCACCAGGATGATGTTGGGGGCTTGACGCAGCATGGAGCGAAGAATCTTGGCGAAGCTCAGCCCGATATCGTCCTTTACCTGGCACTGGTTCATCCCCGTGAAGTTGTATTCCACCGGGTCTTCCGCGGTGATGATCTTCTTGTCGGGCTTGTTGAGCTCCTGCAAAGCGGCGTAGAGCGTGGTGGTCTTTCCCGAACCGGTCGGCCCGGTCACCAGGAAAATCCCGTTGGGCCGATGAATAATCTTCAAGAACTTCTGGTAGTCGTCCTCGGCGAATCCCAAAGCCGGGATACCCACCTTCACCGAGTCGGGCCGCAAAATACGCAGCACCATGCTCTCGCCGTGGTAGGCCGGCAGGCAACTTACGCGGAAGTCGATGTCGCCGTTGCCGACCCGCATCTTGATGCGCCCGTCCTGCGGCACGCGGCGCTCCGCAATGTCCATCCCCGCCATGATCTTGAACCGCGTGTTCACCGCCCCCTGCATGTGCTTGGGAATGTCGTCGCGGATCTGGCAGACGCCGTCGATCCGATAGCGCACGCGCACGCGGTTGTTCATCGGCTCCACGTGGATGTCGCTCGCTCGATTGTGACAGGCCTCGGTGATCATCAGGTTGACCAGGCGCACGATGGGCGCGTCGCTGTCCTCCACGCGAGCGCCCTTGCCGTCACCATCCTCCTCCTCGGGAGCGTCCTGGTCGATGCTGGCCATGGTCTGCGAAAGCACGTCCCCTTGCGTGTTTACGAACTTGTCGATGAAGCGCTTGACTTTGCTCAACGATCCCAGCGTCGGCACGATCTCCTTATTCAATCGGAAGCGAAGAAGGTCGAGGGTCTCCAGGTCCAACGGGTCGGTGATGATGACCTTTAACCGCGGACCGTTCTCGGCCAGCGGGAGGACGTTGTAGTCCTCGATCATCTTGGAGGGGATCAGACTCAGGACCTCGCGGTCCACGGCGTGCTTGTCAAGGTCGATGTACTCGAGCCCGAACTGGGTGGCGAGGGCCTTGACCACGTCGTCCTCGCTGCACAGCTCGAGCTCGACCAGGGCCTCGCCGATCCGCTTGTTGTGCTCCTTGGCGTATTGCAGGGCGTCGGCCAGGGCGTTCGCATCGAGCAGCCCCCAACCGACCAACGTCTCGCCGAGTTTCTTGCGTACTTTGGCCATCGCCTCGCTTGGTTCACCCTCCGGCGGGCACCCGACGGGTGCATGCAACCCCCGGCGGGTGTCCGGGGTGCGGAAACCGGGTCGGGACGCCTGTCCACCCGCTTGCGGGTCCGCCCGCGTCAGGGCAATAACCCCTGCCCGACGGGAATTCTAGGGGCTTTCCCGTCCGACTTCAACTGGCGGATCACCGGGGCGCCAACCGCCCGCCGCGTTGACACGCCCCCCCGCCGACTCTAGGGTATCCCCGTTTCGGGCATCAGGAATTCGGTTGCAAGACTTGGAGGAAGTCACATGGCGCAAACGTACAAGGACATCACCGAGGCGATCGGTCGGACCCCGCTGGTGAAGATCAATCGCATCATCCACGCACCGGCCACGGTGTACGCCAAACTCGAGTTCTACAACCCGCTTTCGAGCGTCAAGGACCGCATCGGCGTTTCCATGATCGACGCCGGCGAACGCGACGGGCGAATCACCCCCAAGACCACGATCGTCGAACCGACCTCCGGCAACACGGGCATCGCCCTGGCGTTCGTCTGCGCCGCACGAGGGTACAAGCTCACTTTGACCATGCCCGAAAGCATGTCGGTCGAGCGGCGAGTGATCCTCAAGGCCCACGGCGCTCAGCTCGTGCTCACCCCCGCCGCGGACGGGATGAAGGGCGCGATCGCGGCCGCCGAAAAGCTGCTCGTCGAGACGCCCAACTCGTTCATGCCTCAACAGTTTGAAAACCCCGCCAACCCGGAGATCCACCGCCGCACCACGGCCCAGGAAATCTGGGACGACACCCAGGGCAAGGCCGACATCTTGGTGTCAGGAATTGGCACCGGCGGAACCATCACCGGCGTGGGCGAGGTCATCAAGTTGAAGAAGGCCTCGTTCAAGTGCTACGCCGTCGAGCCCACCAACTCCCCGGTCATCACCCAGAAACGAGCGGGGCAGCCGCTGCAACCCGGACGGCACATGATCCAGGGCATCGGGGCGGGCTTCATCCCCAAGATTCTCAATCTCGAGGTCATCGACGAGGTGGTGCAGGTGACCAACGAGGACGCCATCGCCTGGGCCCGCCGAGCAGCCAAGGAGGAGGGCATCCTCTGCGGAATCTCCTCCGGCGCCGCCCTCTGCGCCGCAGACAAGATCGCCCGAATGCCGGAAAACAAGGGAAAAGTCATCGTCGCCGTCCTCCCCAGCGGCGGCGATCGCTATATCTCCACGCCTTTGTTTGCGGAGTAGCTGCCCGACCCGCCCCATTCATGGGGCGGGCGATGGCCGCAACACCCGCTGATCCCTCCGTCTGACGATGGTGGGGCGGCGGTACTAGGCCATCGCCGTTTCAGTCGGCTGCAAGGATGCGGTGTGTCGATAGACGGTCTCGATGAGCCTCCGCCGATCGATGGGCTTGGTGGCGAAGTCGTCGCAGCCCGCGTGCAGACATTTATCGCGGTCGCCGCTCATGGCGTGAGCGGTGAGGGCGACGATCTTCCCGCGATAGCCCTTGGCCCGCAGCAAGCTCGTCGCCTGATAGCCGTCCATCACCGGCATTTGCATATCCATCAGGACGAGATCGAACGGTTCCCCGCGCCCCGCGGCGGCCATCGCCGCATCCACCGCCAGCCGCCCGTTTTCCATCACCGTTACGTGCGCCCCGGCACGAGTCAAAACCTGCGTCACCAACAGTTGATTGTCGATCCCGTCTTCGGCCAGAAGAACCCGGCATTGCAGACGCGGCGCGCTCTTGCGGGGTTGCGAGGATTCCGCGGTCAGCAGGACCGTTTCCATCTGCGGATCCTGCGTCATGCAAGCGCCCGCCGAAGGTCCCGCGGAGACCGTGGCACGGACCAATGTCCCCACATCCCGCTGACTTCGGACCAACACCACGTCGCCGCCCAGGAGTTGCGCCAAACGCTTGCTGATCACAAGTCCCAAGCCAGTCCCTCCGAAGCGACGACTGGTTGAGGAGTCCGCCTGGCTGAAGGGACGAAACAGACGCTCGACCTCCTCCGCAGCAACGCCAATGCCCGTATCCTGTACGTCGAACTCCATAAGCGGCACATCGCCGGGAACGAAGCGGACGATCAAACGCACCCCCTCCGTCTCCGTGAACTTGATGGCGTTGCCCGACAGGTTCATTAGGATTTGCCGCAGTCGAACCGGGTCGGTCTGGATGACCTTGGGTACCGCGCCGGCGTACTCCACCTCGAAGAACAACCCTTTGCGCTCCGCTCGGGGGCGCATCAGAGAGAGGATTTCCGCGACGATACGGCACGGCGAGTACGCAATGCGTTCGACGTCCAGGCGTCCGGCGTCGATTTTGGAAAGGTCGAGAATATCGTTGATCACCGCCAGAAGGTGGTCGCCGTTGCGACGAACCGTGAACAGAGCGTTGAGACGGTCGGAATCCGACAGGTCCGGCTCGGACAAGGTCTCCACGAAACCCAGAATGGCGGTCATGGGCGTGCGGATTTCGTGGCTCATGTTGGCCAGGAACTCGCTCTTGGCCCGATTGGCGGCTTGGGCCTGTTCCGTCGCTTTTTGCAGTTCGCGGGTCCGGTCTTTGACTTCGGTCTCCACGCGGATGTTGGACGACTCCAGCTCTGCGTTGTATCCCGCCGTGGCTCGCATGTCGCTAAGGCTCTGCCGACACGCGTACACCAGGAACGCGTCCTCGAACAACACCCACGCGGCGTGTTCGACCCAGCGCCACGGACTCGAGGCAAGAATGCCGAACACCGACTGAGGCCAATACACCCCGCGCAGAAAATGATCCAGGGCGACCACGATCGTGCCCGTCAAAAGGACACGGTTGTCGCGATAGACCGCGAGAAAAGCCAGCGACCCGAAGACATGGAAATGGGTCTCGATTCGCCCGCCGGTCAGATGAATGAGCAGTGCGCTGAAGAGCATCTGTGCGACGGCGATGGTGTGTCGAGTGCTCGTTTCACCCGGACGCCACAGAGCCAGGGCGAACGGCAAAGCCGCGATCACCCCGCCCAAAAAGACCGCCGTCCAGACGTGAACGTGGACCCAGCTCTGCTGCCCCGCCCAAGTCCGCGGCGAAATCCAAACCGCCGCCACGATCCCGAACAACCATTGGATCACCATCAAGACCGCAAAGAGACGGTCTGTTCGGCCATGGATGCGCCGCCGCTGCTCGTCGAAGAGCTGAGCTGCGCGGAGGTGATCGGCGGCGACTTCGAGTTGCATCCCGTTCATTCCGTTCACGTTCCCGTTCACGGCGATGAACCGGGTTCAAACAGCGAACACCCGAACACCGTCGCCGACGCGGGTTCCAGGGTCTCGTCGGGCATTCTCGCGAGCAGCGCTTCGGCGCCGGTGCTCGACCCTTCGTGCCCTCGCAGGGCGGTCAAACCGCCGCTAAACCGCAGCCGTCCGTGGGAGTCGTACAGCAAAGCATGCCCGGAGGTCTGCACCCCAAAACGCCTTGCTTCCTGTCCCGCTAGGTCCAGGCGCACGTCGACACCAGGAATCCCCGCCGCGTCATCCCATAGACCGGTCTGCTCCCAACCCTCCGCGGCCTGCGAAGGACGGATGAACAGTACCCGACACTGAGGAGGTCGCGTGGTACGGGCGAGTACGCGGGCCAGTTCGTTGACCGTCGCCCGAGTACACGGACAATGCGGATGGGCAAACAGGAGCAAGGTCGGCCGCTCCCCATCGCGTGTCAGACTGCTGTCATCCGGCCAAAGCACGGGCGGCTCGACCGTCGGCCCGGCGCTCGTCGAGTATTGTCCCAGTACGGACAAACCCAGCGCGATCGCGGTGGCCCAGACCCCCAGCGCCGGAAAGAACACCCATCGACGACGTGCCCATGCACCGGACATGGCGAATCCTCAGCTCCCCAACGAGTCCTGCCGCGCGACAGGCGGTCCTGCGGGAACGCAAGCCGCCCGCGGAACACGACGAAACGAAGCCATGAACGGGCGGCCCGAACTTGACCACGGCGCTTGGATCCCGGGATTTCATCGGCGGACCGCATCCGGCGTCGGGGTTGAGGCAATGCGCCAGGCGCCCGCCCCGTCGCCTGACCGCTAGACAGCGGAATATCGGACCTTGCGCGACCGTGAGTACTCTCTCGTCGCCGGCCAGAGCCGGCTTGACCCTTGCTATAGTTAGGTATACGTTAGGCATGGACGGTCGCCCCACGGGGCGCGGAAAGGGGAGATGCCCATGTCCTTGGTGCCAACACCCGTGTCGCTAAGCGAAGAGCAACGTCAGTGGGTGCGCGACAACATCGGTCTGGTCGGCGTACACCTTCGCCGCTACGTCGCCAACGCCTCCCGGCAGCGCTGCGACCGCGAACGCGCCGACCTCTTCCAGGAAGGATGTCTGGGGCTGATCCGCGCCGCGATCGAGTTTCGCCCCCAGCGCGGCATTCCCTTCGCGGCCTTCGCCCTGCCGCGCATCCACTATGCCGTCAGCCAGGCGCTGTGGCGGATGTCCGGCGCACCGACGCCCTCACCAACCGCACGTTCCACGCGCGTCGGCGGCAAGAAGCGACGTCGGCGCTCGAATCCGAACCGTGACGCCGACGTTGCGATCGATCCGGACGGATCGCCCTGTCCCGCCGATCCCCGAACGCACCCGGATGCCGTACCAACCGCGCCGGAAACCATCGGACAACGCCTCCGCGACAAGTACGAACGGGCCGTGGGTTCCGCCGCCCTGGCCGCCGCGGCACGCACCTCCACGCGCGGAGACCGCGCCCAACTCGTTCGCATTCTCACCGAGGAGCGCTACCTGATCCCCCAGGAGGAGTCACGCCGACCCTTGCGGCAGATCGCCAAAGACACGCGCTCGTCTTATGCCCGAGTCGCCGAGTGCGACGCGCAGCTCCGCGAGGCCGTCCGGGAGGCCCTGGACTCGGACCCCGAGTTTCGCAAGCTTCAACGTCTCGCCCGCCGCAACCCTCACGGAATCGAAGCCGCGGTGGACGATCGGGTCGAGCAGGACCTGGCCCAGGCCAGCGCCGACGAGTTTCTCCGCCGTTTTCGCGGTGCGGGACGTGCATCGCGCTCCGAGATGTTGCGGCAGGTCCTGGACGTATCGCCCGAGGCTCTTGCAGAACTGGTTCGCCGTCGTTTTGCCACCCTCCCGCCGCTGGCGCGCGAACACGCCCTTCGGAAAGGCTAGTCCGGAAAGCGAAGGTGCCGGGCGATGCGCTGGATCGTCTTGGAACCGATGTCCGGAACGGGTTCCAAGTCCTGCGGGCAACGAAACACTGGGGCCCAGTCGGCGTTCGCCGCCCGAAAGGCGACGATCTTCCCGGCCGTCGCCTCGCCGATCCCCGGCAACGCCGACAGCTCCCACGATGGGGCCGTGTTCGGGTCCACCCCGGTTCGAACGGCGGGGAGATCGCCCGCGGGTTGATCCGGTTGCAACGCCGCCCGCCCCACGGCCCACGCAAGCGGCACCGCCAGCAACATCAAACTCATGATGACCGCGTCGTAGGGCCGATTCGCAGACCCCCTCTCCCTACGACGACCCTCCGGATCCGAGAACGCTGTTTCGCCGCTCATATCGCACTCCGCACACCCTACGCCCCCGCGACTTCGGTGGGGGCGCGTTGGGCGCCGCCGAGGAGGTCGGCCCGTAGCGAAAGGAGTTGTTTGTAGGCCGCCTTGGGTGCGAGGTCGGCGCGAAGCAGCCCGCCGTGGGGGACCTCCTGACGAACATGATCCGCCAGAGAGTGCCATGATATTGTCTCTACGAAGGGTCGGCTCAGGGCCGTCTCCGTGAACCGTTGCAGCCATTCGGCTTGGACCTGTTCGTTCCACGGTTGACGCCAGCTTCCCCCGTCGGACGAGGACCCCTCGCCCGCGGCATCGCCCTTGCCCGCGCTGGTGTCCGACGGGACCTGGACGGCCGTGATGTGCAGGGGCTTGCCTAGTTTGGCGAACTGGTCGATCGCCGCCGCAATCTGAAACATGTCCCGAACGAACATCCCATCCAACGCCGGACCGAAGAGAAACTGAAGCCCGAAGGCGTCGAAGTTGACCCCGCTCTGCAAGGCCATGTCCGCGTACAGAAGCGGCGGAATCGTCCGCTGATTGCGGGCGTAGTACTCGCCCCAAGGCGCGATAAGCTCCAGAATGGCCGACCCCCGCGGGCAGAGCTGCTTGGTCAGCGCCGCGGTCATCCGCGTAAGCTCCATGAGCTGCTCGAAGCTGAACGTAAAGCAGTTGTTCCCGTGCAGCCCGCTGGCCACCGTCCAGGTCTGGATGTATTGACCGTAGCGGTTGACCACCCGACGCACGTGCTCGAAGGCCAGATCGCGGATGGTATCGAAGTCGTGCTCCCAAATGTACAACCAGTCGGGGACGTTTCGTTCGCTGAAGGAGAGCAGCGCCGTGCCGCGCATCGGCACCGGGCCCTTGGATAGCGCCTCGACCCACGTATCCAACGGTTTCCAGTTAAAGTTTTGTTCGCTGGGCTCGATGTCCCGCCAGACCATCGGCAAGGTGACAAAATCGAAGGCCCCCGCGAGACGCTTTCGGCTCGACTCCGTCGGATAATCGAGCTGCAGCAAACACCCGAACAGGCGGCGCGGGATTCCGCCGCTCTGCTTTCGACGCGACAGCAGGACCGACGAATGGTAGCGACTGATTTCCTCGCTGGCCTGAACCGAAAGGCTCAACGACTGTTCCGCGAGACCGGCGGCTTGACCGGGGTCGTCGCACTTCAGGGCATCGATGAGCCGATCCCGCGCTTGACCGACCTTCGCCCCCAGCTCGGGCACCCCCTCGTAATCCAGAAGCCCCCAATCCTCGAGCTTGTGCTGGATGCGCATCAAGCGCCCCCGGGCCAATTCCACCTGGAGGATGTAGGGTCGGTCGCGCTCCTGCACGCGGATGGTCTCCAGAAGGATGGTCCCCGCGCCCGGAACCTCCCAAAGCAGGGCCAGCCCCGCAGGTCCGGCGGCCCGTTTCTTGCACGAGACCACCCCACCCTTGAAGGAAATCTCCGCCCGAAGGGGAACGTCGTCGCTGCCTACGACGTAGGCCCCGGCGAGATTCACCTTCTCGGCCAACTGTCCGTTGGTATAAATCGCAAACGAAAGCATCGACGTCGGTATCCGCGACCTCTAAACCCCAGGTTGCAAAAAAGCGGACCTAGAGCACCTCGGCATCCGATCCCACCCCCCCCAACGGGTGGGTGAACGTCACGTCCTTGCCCACCAACCCGCCGACGACTCGCCCGGAGGGAACTTTCCCATTATGTCCGAACCATTCGGGTCCGTCGAGGCACGTCCGGGGACGGTGTTTTCTCCAACACCCTCGCCCGAGCGAGGGATTGCCCAACCCCCGAACGATCCGCTATAAGTGGCATTCGACGCGCCAGGGAAGGAAAAAGGATGACCGCAGCCACGACGCCGGTAGTGACAACCACGCGATTCTCCGCCTACCCCGTTCGACGGGGGAAGGTGCGCGACGTGTACGATCTGGGCGACGAGGTCCTGCTGGTCGCGACCGATCGGATCAGCGCCTACGACGTCGTCCTTCCCACGGCCATCCCCGGCAAGGGGGAGATGCTCACCCGCATCTCGAAGTTCTGGTTCGACTTTTTCCAGGATCGGGTACCGCACCATCTCTTGGAGGTGGTCGAGAACCACGCTCCCCGCGGCCTCGAAGCCCACCTCGACGAGCTGCGCGGGCGAACCATGCGCTGCCGGAAAACGCAGGTCGTGCCCATCGAATGCGTCGTACGCGGGTATCTGGCGGGGTCGGGTTGGAGCGACTACCAGCGGACCGGTTCCGTGTGCGGAGTGAAACTGCCTGCCGGGTTGCGGCAGTGCGACCGCCTCCCCGACCCGATCTTCACGCCCGCGACCAAGGCCGAAAGCGGACACGACGAAAACATCTCCTTCGACGAGGCCTGCCGATCCGTCGGCGAGCCGTGTATGACGCTGCTCCGCGAGCGCAGCCTCGATCTTTATCTTCGAGCCGCCGACTACGCCCGCGGAAAGGGCATCCTCATCGCCGATACCAAGTTCGAATGGGGACTCCTCGACGGGGAGTATCTGCTCATCGACGAAGTGCTGACCCCGGACTCCTCGCGCTTCTGGCCCGCCGACCGCTACGAACCCGGCCGCGACCAGGAGAGCTTCGACAAACAGTACGTCCGCAACTACCTCACCACCCTCGTCCAGGCCGGCCAATGGAACAAGACTCCCCCAGGCCCCGAACTCCCCTCTGAAATCGTCGCCAACACCGCCGCCAAGTACCGCGAGGCTGTCGATCGACTCACCTCGTAAGTGCCCAGACGCCGAAATGGTTGCGCCATCGATCGGCGCTGGGAGCACAAAACCACGGATCGCGTCGTTGCTTCGGATCGAGTATGCTGACTCCGAGTCCTGGAGAACGCTTGGGCTGGTATTGGAGAAAAAAAATGACGCGGAAACAGCTTCTTGTTGTGGGAACGTTGTCGGCTTTGGTCGCCGGATGCGATGCGCTGACGCCGCTCCTGGGGGCCCTGCAACCCAATCTGGTCACCGTGGAACTGGTCAACAACGGCGACTTTGCGGTGCAAGGCACGCTCTTCTACGACGACGACCAGGACACGATCGAAGAAGTTCTTGTGGAGACCGGGACGGAGCGGACTTTCACGCTCACCGCGGGAGGGCGGACGTCCTTTTCCCTGAGCTGCGACGACCTTCAGGCCATCATCCTTGATGACGCCAGCCTGCAGATCGTCGGCGACGTGGGCCCCGAAGCCAACACGGACGTACTCCGCGACGGCGACGACTTCGGCTGCGGCGATACGATCGTGTTCACCTTCGACCACTCGGACGCGCTGCTTGATTTTGATGTGAGCGTGACCACGCGAGGCGGCCCCTAGCGGACCGGTTACACACGGTAGCGCCGCCCCTTGTGGGCGGCGCAATCAGCATTGCGCGCCACCCACAAGGGGTGGCGCTACATCCACACAAGAGCCCGCCGAATTCCTCAACCGGCTGTTCGCGGAGGGCGGACGGCGGTCCGCAACCCATCAAGGCTGCCGGAGAGCCCGGTAGCGCATCCCCAGTTTCGCTCCGATCAGTACGAGCAACGTCAACACGACAAGGCCCCAGGCGGAGACGGTGGGGATGGCGACGTGTCCGCACTCGATGTCGTCGCAGGATCGCCGCTTGAACCAATCGCAACGAGGGCACGTACAACCGGTGCTTGTGGTCTGCGTGCATCCGCCGAACGTGTCGCGGTCACAGCAGGCCCCCACGACGGCATCGCAATCGACCTCAGCGCACGCCGCGCCCTGACTCCATAGGCGCTGGGCCCCGACGCATTCACCTTGGAACGAACCGTCGGTGCAAACGCCCTCCAGCATGTCACAACAAGCCCCGCTGGTTTCGAAGCAAGCGCTATCCGCGCAGGTTCCGCCCTTGTGCCAGGTGAGTTCCACGCCGTCGCAATCCTCCGGGTACACATTGTCCAGACAGGTTCCCTCGGGCTCAGGTCCGCCGGCGCCGGGCGCACGATTGCAGCAAGCTCCGCTGTGCCGCTCGCACGCCGGCGGCCAGCGCCGGACACAGACGCCGGGTGACGCACACTGGCTATCCGCCTCGCAGGCGTTGCCGTGATCGGCGCCGCCCTCACACACCTTGTCGGGAGCACCGAGCATTTCGCAAGGCACGTTCTCGTACCAGACCGTCTGATCGCTCAACCCCGCGCATTCGGCCTGCGACGCATGGGTACACAGTCCCGTAACCCCGTCGCAACAGGCGTCCGCGCACGGCGTATGGGTCACGACGTGGTTGTCGATATCCACGGTCTCGTAGAAGTTGCCCCACGTGAAAAACGCCCGATCCGTGGTCGGCGGGCGGTCGTCATGCACAGGATCGCCCAACGGGTGTGTAAAGCCGTAGGGCTCGACGCGGAACACCACCCCGTTGTACGTGTAGACGACCTGATCCCGGCACGGGTCCAGGTCGATGGTGAAGTTGGAGTAGTTCGGGATGTCGTCATCCCAGTGCAGGCCGTACGCGAAACGGTCCACGTGCAAGTCGTAAACGTAGAGGGCGCCCCCGTAATACCAGAGGACGCGGGAGGTCAGGTCCAACGTCTCCGGGCCGGTTTCCTGTCCCGTCAGCAAATTGAACCCCAGAATGAACACATCGGAGATCGCGATTTCGAGGCTCCAGGTGGTCCTCGAAATCTCCGCGACGGGGACCCTCGGCGTGATCGCCCGTTGTCGGCAGGCCGCGCCCTCCCCCGTGCAGCCCGGAAAGCAACCGCCCTCCGTGTCTTGCGAGAAGCGCATATGTTGCGACCCCTCGAAAGGGTGGGCGTCGCTGATGATCGGATACAGGCAATGGCGCGAGGTGAACGACATCGACCAGCCGTTCGTTTCGTTGGGGTCATCGGGGCAACAGTTCTGGCTGGCGGCATGGTCTTTGGGAACACATTCGTGCGTCGGAAGGCAATCCGCGGGCGTGTGGTAGACCAGGGTCTGGAAACAGGTGAGTCCTTTGGCGAACTCCGCCCCGCAGATACTGTGCCCGAGGTCGAAGCCGTCCTCGGCCTCGAACCCCGTGCTGAGAATGTTCCCGTAGTTGGCGACAGTCGGTGACACCGCGCCGGGACCTTTCCGGGGCGACTCCGCGTGGGCCGGCAACACTGGGCCGACGGAAGCGGCGAGGAATGCAATGGTAAGTACGGGCGCAACGATCAGGTACAACTTCGCGTTCATTTCGCACACCTCTGGATGAGCGGAACCCGAGACGACCCACGCGAACCTCGGACATCATAGCGGAAAAACCCGGCGCATGCAAGGGGCAGGTGCGTCGGACCTGATGGCACTCCCGACCGGCGCCCTACCCCATGTTTCTGCCGCGTCCTCCTGCGTCAGACCCCCCCCGGCGTGCAAGGCCCGCCCTCTTCCGCGGGCGTCTAGGTCAGCGAGACCGGATCCACGTCGATCTGCGTCGCGTCGGCCTTGGTGCGAAACGCGCCTGCCTGGTCAAGGTGGTGCATGAGCCGGCGCAGGTCGAAGGCGTTGTTCGTACGAATCAGCAAGTCATACCGATAGGCCCCTCGAAGCCGCGACAGGGCGCAGGGGTTGGGCCCCAGCACGTCCGCGCTGGAAAGCCGCAACGACGAAATCGCCGAGGCGATGCGAATGGTCGTGGCCTCCGCCTGACCGCGGGACGTTTCCTCGCGGCCATGGATGAACACCACCCGGGCCAGACTCCGAAACGGCGGCAGTCCTACCCGTTCCCGGTCCGTCAGCTCGGCCTCGGCAAACGCGACGTAGTCGTGATGCAGGGCGAAGCGCAGCGCGGGCAATTCCGCCGATTGGGTCTGCACCACGACCTGTCCCGGCGCGTCCGCCCGGCCCGCGCGACCGGCGACCTGGGTGATGAGCTGAAACAACCGTTCGTGAGCGCGGAAATCGACGGCCAGGGCGACCGCGTCCGCATTGACCACCCCCACGAAGGAGACAAAGGGAAAATCCAATCCCTTGGCGATCATCTGCGTTCCCACCAGAACGTCGATCTTGCGGCGCTCGAAATCGTCCACCACCCGCTGATACTGCCGCCGGTGTACCATCGTGTCACGATCCACGCGCTGGATTCTCGTCCGCGGAAAACGTTCGCCGAGAATCTCCTCCACGCGCTGCGTGCCCAGGCCGGTGCGAAGGAGCTTCTCGCCGCACGTGACGTTGGGACAATGCGTCGGGGTGGGGATGCGACTGCGGCAATAGTGACAGATGGATTCGTCCACCGCCGTGTGTACGACCAGTCCGACGCTGCAATTCGGACAGGTGATCCGCGTGCGGCACCCCGGGCAATAGATGCGATGGGCGTATCCCCGCCGGTTCATCAAGATGATCGCTTGCTCGCCGCGCCCCAGCGTCTCCCCCAGCAACCGCTCCATCGTGCGCGACAGCACCACCGGCCTCTTCACCTCGTCGAACTCGTCCTCCATGTTCACCAGATGAACCTTGGGCAGTGGCAGCTCCTTGACCCGCCGGGTGAGCACGACGCGCTGGTGATCCGCTCGCCTGGTCGCGTCGTGCCACGTCTCCAACGATGGCGTCGCCGAACCGAGCACGATCGGGATTCCGAGCTGTTTCCCGCGCATCAAAGCCACCGTGCGGGCGTGAAAGCGGGGTGCGCGAAGGCTCTTGTAGCTCGACTCTTGCTCTTCATCGACGCAAATGAGGCCCAGGTTCGGACAAGGTGCAAAGGCGGCGCTCATCGTTCCCACCACGACGGATTTGCCGCCGGTCGCCACCTGCCGCCAGACGTCGGCACGCTGTGTCTCGGTGGTTCCGCTGTGCATCACTGCGGCGTTGGCGAATCGCGAAGCCAACCGGGCCATGAGCTGCGTGGTCAGCAGAATCTCGGGAACCAGCAGGATCGCCTGCCTTCCGCCCTCCACGACCCGGCGGATGGCGCGAACGTAAACCTCCGTCTTTCCCGAACCGCTCACGCCGTACAACAACGTGACCGAAAACCGCGCCGCGTCGATCGCCTCGTGAATCGCCGCCAACGCCGCGTTCTGCTCCTGCGTGAGTTCGAATGTCGGTTCGACCGTGGAGTGACTCTCGTTGGCATCCGCCCGCGGCTCATAGCGCACCGTACACTCGACCCAACCTTTGGCCACGAGTCCATGCACGACGGATCCGGTGACTCTCGCGAGGCGAAGCGACTCCGCCCACCCAAGCCCTGCCGCGGTCGCTGCTAGGGTTTCGAGGACGGCGGTCTGCTGGCGACTCCGCCGTCCCGGCTCCGCGAGTATCTCCGAAAGGGGTCGAACCAGACGCAGGTATCGAACCTTCACCAGTCCGCGTCGCCGCCGGACCGCCTCCGGGGTCATAGCCTTGAGCGTGGGACCAAGCGGACAAACGTAGTGTTCCGAAATCTCCCGCCCCAGCTTGACCAAATCCGCGGTGAGAAAGCTCTGCTCGTCGACAACCGAGGCTACAGGCCGCAGCGTGCTGTCCCAAGGCCGGCGATCCAAACCCACCACGAACCCCACACTCGCCCGCCCCATGCGCCCCAGCGGCACCGTCACTCGCTGCCCGATCTGCAGCCCCGCGCAAGTCGGCGGAACGGCGAACGAATACGTGTGCCCCAGCGGCAACACCACCGCCACCTCGGCGACCAACCCCTCCTTCGCCTCCCCCGCCTCGACCCAAAGGAAGCCGGTCGCGTTTTTCATGTGCGTGCGTTTCGTCATCGTTGCATTTCGACACAGACCGCCATCATGCTTATGACGGCGATTATGTCCGCGAAACGACAAAGCGCAAACTTTGGTATGGGAACTTCAGGGTGCGGCGGGGATTCCGAGTTAACGCTGAGTGGGAAGGCCGGTCGATCGCTACCGCCCCGGTTTGCCCGGTTTTGGCTCGGAATGGCGGGAGTCGAAGGGCTGGTCCGGGTGCCCACGGAAGCCGGTGATCTGCGGGAAATCCTCTGGTTTTTGGGTGGGGTGTACGGCGAACACTTCCACGCGCACGATCTCGTCAAAGGGCAGGGAGACCACGAACGCCCCCACCTTGTAGTGATCGTCCACCGGCATGCACTCGAAAACCAGGTGCGACTTGCTGCCTACCTCGGCGAGCTGCTTGACCTCGTAGCTGAATCCGTCGCGGAGATAGATGAGCGTTCGTGTTTGCAGCTCCGCGAAAACGCCTTTCATCCCCTCGTGTTCTTGTCGTTGCTCGGGGTCTACGTCCGGGAAGTGGCCGATGGCGCAGCGATATTTGGCCTCGTCTACCTGCTCCTGATAGGCCGGTCCGTGGAACCAGTCGTGATTGAACATCGCTGCCCGTTCGTGAAAAAACCGCCCCGCCAGAGGACGGCATTGTATCGGTTATACCCGATCGTAGCATGTGGGGGTGGATGACGTCGAAACAAGCCGCTTGGTGAAGCAAATCGCCGCCTCGCTGGGCTTCGACCGCTGCGGTATCGCCCCCGCCGAACCTATCGGACGGGCCGACTACCTCGCCCAGTGGCTTCGCCTGGGACGGGCCGGGTCCATGGATTACCTGCACCGGCACTTCAACCTCCGATCCGATCCCGCGCAGATTTTGCCGAACGCCCGTTCCGTGATCGCCGTCGCATTGAATTACCATCAGCCCCAGCCGAGCACTCCCCCGGACGATGGACCGCGCGGACGGGTGGCCATGTACGCCTGGGGCGACGACTACCACGACGTGCTCCGCGAAAAACTCCGCCTTCTCGTCGATGGCCTACATACCCTAGTCGCGGAACCGTTCGAGACAAGGATTTGTGTAGACACGGCCCCGATCCTGGAACGCGAACTTGCCGCCAGAGCCGGCATCGGCTGGATCGGAAAGAACACGATGGTGCTCCATCAGGAGCTGGGCAGTTTCTTTTTTCTAGGTGTCATTGTGACGACACTCGATTTGCCGCCCGACGAACCTCTCAACGATCATTGCGGCTCCTGCACGGCGTGCCTGGACGCCTGTCCGACGAAGGCGTTCCCCAAGGCCTACGAGATGGACGCCTCGCGCTGCATCAGTTATCTCACCATCGAGCATCGCGGCGACATCTCCCGACCCTTCCAAGAAATGATGGGCGACTGGGTTTTCGGCTGCGACGTGTGCCAACAGGTCTGCCCCTTCAACCGCGACGCCCCCACCACCCGCGAACCGCGCTTCGCCATCCACCCGCCCGGTCCTGATCCCCGCTTGCACGAACTCGCCTCGTGGACGGCGGAGGACTATCGCCATCACCTCCGCGGCAGCGCCATGACCCGCGCCACCCTCGCCATGCTCCATCGCAACGCGACGATCGCCCTGGCGCGGCCCCCGACGCAGACTAGCCGCGGTCACGGTTTGACCGCTCCGGGTCTCTGAGTACGATTCATGGGAACGTATGATTCGCAGCTTGACGGATGAGGCGTTGTTGCTCTTGGACGGTCGCGGTGCAATTCTGGACGTGGCGCGAGAGGTCAGCAGCGTCGTACGCGAACACAACCTCGATGCGGCGGTGATCGGCGAAGTCGCCGTCGTCCTCCACGGGTATGTGCGCACAACGATCGACGTCGACGTATTCGTCGGGGACGCGCCGCAGGCCGCGGCGGACGCACTTCGGGCAGCCGGGTACTCGTTCCATCGGGCCCGCCGCGAGTTTCGGCGCGGCCACATCCCCGTCCACCTGGTCACGGTCGCCGAGACCCGGATGACGCCGCGCAAGCTCGTGGCTATCGCCGACATCCTCACCGTTTCGCTGCCCGACCTGGTGAATATGAAGCTCGCCTCCGGATTGCGCGATCCGCTTCGCGCCATTGACCTCGCCGACGTGATCGGGCTCATCCGCGCCCGCCGCCTCACCGCCGCCTTTGCCGCCAAGCTCGACAAGACGGTTCGCCCTGAGTTTCGCAAACTGGTGCGAGCCATCGCCAAGCGATCCTGACGCTCTACGAAGATTCGACCGGCAGGTTTCACATTACGTGTGATGAAGCACGGTCCGGAGTTCGTCCCGATTTAGAATGAACGCGAACAGGCCGTAGACGCCCATTCCGCCGAGAACCATGACGGTCAATTGAACGCCCGCCGCGCCAGCGCCGATGCCTGACCAAGAAAGCATCGCCAAAGTCGTGCCCATCGCCGCCGTCGCCAGTAGCGTACGCAGAACCCCCCGCGCCAACGCCAACCATCGGATTTCACGGACCTTCGGTCCGAGCTTGAGCAGCAAGTAGACCACCTGCACGGTCGCGCAGATGGCCGTCGCCAACGCCAAACCCCGCTCCTCCATCACGAACACGAGCACCAAATTCAGCGCCAAATCCAACGCCACCATCATCACTGCGATCCGCGCCGGAGTGCGGCTGTCGTGCAACGCATAGAACGTCCGCACCACGATGTGCTGCGCAAAGTAGGCCGGGATTCCCAGACTGTACAACACCAACGTCCGCGCCACCCGCGTGGTATCCGCGGCGTCAAACTCTCCGCGCTGATAGAGCGTAGCCACCAACGGTTCCGCCACGAAGATTAGCCCCACGGCCGCGGGAAGGGCGATGAACAAGCTCACCCGCAACCCGCGCTCGAAGACCGCCGCCATCCCCGCGGTGTCACCGGCGGCGGCCTTGCTCGAAAGCTCCGGAAAAATGGCCGTCGCCAGCGAAATCCCCGCCACCCCCAGCGGAAGTTGATACAGAAACTGCGCGTACCCCAACACGGCCGGTCCCACACGCTCGCCATTCTCCGTGATGAACAGGTACGCAATCACGCTGTCCAGCAAGGTATTGATCTGCACCGCGGATAAACCCAGGGCCATCGGTCCCATGAGCGCAAGCACCCGTCGAAGCTGCGGGTCCCTCCACGCCCAGCCGAATCGGGGAAAAAAAGCGGCCCGCTTCAACGCTACGGCGGTCAACAGAACCTGTAAGACTCCGGCGACCAAAACGCTCACGCATGTCCAATTCATTAGCGCAGGGTCATCGAGACCGAAAAACAATGTGCCCCCAAGCAGCGCCGCGATCATCGCGACGTTGAGCAGCGTAGGCGCGGCCGCGGGCACCGCGAAGTGACGGCGGACGTGGAGCACGCCGCTCGCCACCGCCGCCGTGCAGATGAGCGCCATATAGGGCATGAGCAGCGCCGTAAGGCGGAGAGCGGGGTCGTCGGCGATCCAACGCCAGACCCACAGCACCAACTCGATCACCACCACCGCCGCGGCCAGGATCGCTGCGAGGACCGTCAGCAACCGCCCGACCAGCCTCCGCGATTCCTCCTCGCCGCGCTGTTGAAGACTCTCCGTCAAAACTGGAATCATGGCCGAGGACAGGGCCCCCTCGCCGAACAACCGGCGTGCAAGATTGGGCGCTTGAAACGCGATCCGAAACGCCGAGAGAAGCTCGCCCGTGCTGAAGTAGTAACTAAACAGCGACTCGCGCACCAAGCCCAGCAATCGAGACGCAAGCGTCAAGCCCGCGATCAACGACGCCGACACCACAAACCGCGCTGAGCCTCGTGCCATTGGATGCTATGATCGGCGTTTTGGGCAAAACCCGAGCACCGGGCGGCTCCCCTTGACGCGGAGTGTCAAGGACGGGCCCGGTGACATGCCCCGCGCGCCGACGAGCTACGAGGTGCCGGGGTTCCCGCCGCGCTACGGTTCCGTCGGCGGTTTCTCTGCGGACGCCGCTTCGGGGCTTGGCTGCTCTTGCCGCGCCGATTCCACTGCCTGCGCCCGCTGGCCGGACGTTGGGATGGGCTCCAGGCGCGATTGCAGCTCCTTGAACATCTCGTCGATGGGGCCGTACAGTTCGGTGAGCTGTTTCTTCAAGTCCGCGAGCGCTTCGGGCGATCCGCTGAATTGCTCGATGCGTTTTTCGAGCTGGGCGATTTCTTCGCGCCGTCGGTCGCGGTGGGAGAGAGCCCGCTCCCGCAACTCCGAAAGACAAGACAGCGCCGTCGTACGTTGCCCGTCGTCGAGCTGGTAGGTGCGGATGAAATTGGCGACGCACTCTTCCCACCGCCCCATCTCGAGGGCGACTTGATCGACCGGCCCGACGGACGCCGCCTGAGCCGCGACCTGTGGTTCCTCGGTCTCGGTCCGGCGACGGCGGCGCTCGTCGCGGCGAGCGCGACGCTCCGCGGGAAGCCGCTCCCAGAATACGTCGTTGTCCACTTGGCCTTGCTTCCACTGCGTGAGCTTGGCCTCCGCGACGGACATCCCCACGCCGAGCTTGAGGGCATCCACCTCGAACTTGGCGCGTTGCGTGGGCTGCAAGACCTTGCGAAAGTCTTCGTGGCTTTGCCGGACTTGCTCGCGGCCTTTCTCGAAAACCGGCAAAGCCCGATCGGCCCAAGCCTGCACGCGCTGGGCCGCCGGCGGCTGCAACTCCATGCGCATTTCGATGAACTCGTTGGCCAGCGGTTGAATCGCCGACCGATTCTCGTTGAGGAAACGTCCAAAGCGCGCGGTCACCTCCTCACGAACCTGCACCCGCTGCTCGGGATCGAGATCGTACTCCTCGCACGCCTCCTCGGCCCAACGGCGCAGCATCAGGTCCAAGAGCTTGGGCGACGGCCACAGACCCTCGAGCCCGCCCGGTTCGACCTGTTCCGGGCCGACGGCAATCTCCGCCGGCGCATTGGCAACCGTCGGCGCCTCGGGCACATCTTGGGCATGGACCGTCGCCGAGATCAGGAATGTAACCGCCAGCGCGTGGACAGCGCCTCGCCGGGGTCTGGCCGCGCGGACAACCAGCCGACGACGCCGCCTTGATCGCAATCGGCAATCGGAAATCGGCAATTGGCAATCGACCCCGCCCTGGGGCGCGGCCGATAAGTCAATAAAGAACCGGATTTCGGATCGTCCCATGACCACGAATCGCATTGTCTCCATTGTCGTTCCCACCTTCAACCGCCTCGACCGCCTGCGGCGCTGCATCGACAAAATCCGACAGCACGTCTCGCATCCCCGCGAGGTCATCGTCGTCGACGGCGGTTCCACGGACGGCACGCGCGAGTGGCTGGAGCTCCAAGACGACCTGCGTGTGACCTTGGAGGAGAACCGCCAAGGCGCCGTGGCCGCCTTCAACCTTGGCTTCCGCTCCGCAACCGGACACTACGTGATGTGGCTCAACGACGACGCCTATCCCCTCCCCGGGGCGGTCGAAGCCGCCGTGGAAATGATCGAACGACCCGACCTCACCGACCTGGGCATGGTCGCCTTCTACCACAACTGGCACAACGAGCGGAACGTCCTGGACCGCATCGAGCACGATGGCGAAAGCTACGAGCTCTGCCACGTGCGCGGCTACCCTTACGCCAACTTCGGCCTCCTCCGCCGCGCGCTCCTCGAAAAGATCGGCTTCGCGGACGAGCGCTTCTATTTTTTCGGTTTCGATCCCGACCTGTCGCTGAAAATCCAACTCGGCGAGGGCCTGAAGGTCTTCGGCTGTCGCAAGGCCCTCATCCACCACGACGAACATCACGACGATCGCAAACTCTCCGACCTACGCCGCGGCGAGGAGGACAACGAGAAGCTGTTTGCCAAATGGAGATTACCCGCGCCCGGATCCTACGCCGATCCTGTGCCGACGTATCAAACACTAATCGGTCAGCGGCAGTTATGAGGATCGCCGAGAACTCGTCTCATGGCGGGCAGCCCCAGTCCGGCGGCGGCTGCGCCCAGCAGGTGCAGAAGCCGCTGTTTGTACACGCCGCGTACGTCCCGTTCAACCCGCACGACAAGAACCGGCAAGGGGCTCGTTCCGGCTCAAAGGTCTGGACGCATCCCTGGGCGAAATGGCAATAGTATTGAAGACAATCGTTGTCGCAGATGTCCCGGTTGGGACAAAGGGAATCGTCGGCGATGCCGCTGTAGCATTGTCCCACGAAGCAGTAGTCGGAAACCGTACACGCGATGCCGTCATCACAGGGCGATTCGTCCTGCTCATCGAGGAACTGGCAGCCGTCCGGCGTGCATTCCGCGCGCTGGCAATCGGCATCATTATCATTTTCGTTGCCGCAAGTCGACGTTCTTCCAATACAGCGATAGGCGTCGTCACAGACATCGGAAATCGTGCAACCCAAGCCGTCCTGACACGGCGCCCCAGCGCCCTCAGGAGTATCGAAGCAGAATGAACCTATGCATATCGCGTAACCGCAGTCCGCGTCGTAGTAATCCTCTACGGAGGGCGACCCCTGGACGCAACGTGATTGAAAGGGTTCTGAGCCCTGGACGCATCCGTTCGGCCCACAGTAGCCGTGAGTGCAATCGCCATCCGCGTCGTTCAGCCCTCCACAGACAGAATCGTCCGGCTCGGACCGGCAGATTCCGTCCTCACAGTGTTCTTCGGTACACGCCAACCCGTCATCACATGGGGAACCGTCGGGCTCGCGCAGCGAGAAACAGCCGTCACCGTCGCAGTACTGGTGCAGGCAATCCGCATCGTTGTCATCTTGATTCGGACAGTTGATGGAAGCCCTGCATTCCACGCCGGCGCAACGGTCATCGACGGCGCAGGGTCGATCGTCGTCGCAATCCGCATCGGTTGCACAAGCGCACGCTGGTCCACCGAAAACGGCCATAAAGAGCGCGTAATCTTCAAAGTCGCAAAACCCGTCGGAATTCAGATCGCAACGCGACTCGCCCGGACGGGCGATCGTTCCAAAGCCGTCTTGAAAGATGCCCGCGTCGACAAGGTCGACGCAGCCGCTGTTGTCCATGTCCGGCTCGTTCTGGGCCATAGCCGTCGACAGTTCCAGCACGAATGTAAGCACGAAGATGCGTGGACTCATGGTCTCCCCTTCGCCAATCTGCCGACCGGGTGGAAGCGACCCTCAGCTTGGTCTATCGGGCCCTAGGCCGTTATGTGGCCGGGGGCATTCGAACGGCTTGGACGAACCACGTTGGCCAATCCCCCGGGGCAGCGACGTATGGCGAGTCTACCACACCCGACCACACCCTGCAAATAGAGCGACAGGATGCAGCCGAATGGCACGGTTCCTTCGGGCCGATTCTGTTATCAGACCTTGTCGATCCCAGAGGCGCGGTCGGGACCTATGGCTGGGGCGGGAAGAAGACGAAGTCGTCGGAGTCGCTTTCTTCGGTGGGGGCCCAGCGAGGGGAGTGGACCGCGCCGTCGTCGAGGCCCTTTTCGGAGCGTGAGTAGATCACGGGTTCATCGTCAGTGAGGCGGTAGCCGAAGCCCCGGTCGGAGAAGGGGTCGGTGCGGATCGTCTCCCCCACCTCTGAGGGAAGTTCGTCCAGGGACCTGGGCCAAGCACCGGTGCGAGCGCGGTGCAGGTGCGCGGCATAGGCCAGTTGCGTCGCCCGGCGCGAGGCCTCCACCCTCGTGCGAAGCGCATGTACACGCGACAGCGACGGCAGAAGCATCTTGGTGATCGGCGACGTTGCGACGTAATGTCCGGCAAGGGCCTCCAAGTCCGAAGCGCGAACCTCCGGGTACCCGATGCGCAACTGCTCGGACACTTCCCGGTAATAGTTGTGGAAAGCATCCACCGTCGCTCGCGCGTCCTGCGGACCCATCTTCGCAACATCGTCCACGGACGTGCCCGAATTGTCGCCCATGATTTCTTGCAGGCGCTCGACGCGCTCCGGGTTGACTACCGGCTCACCGTTCGCGTCCGGCGGGGAGAAGAGATACTGGGTCGTGTCCAGCGCCATGGCGTGCTCCCCGCGCACGCCTTTCACCACGTCGGTGGAGTTCCGATCGTACTCGCGCAGCGCGTCCAACGCCCGCTCGAGCTGTTCCTCCTTAAAGACCCCGTGTTGGAGCGCCCATCGCGCGTTCGATTCCACCAAACCGCGCTCCGCGATGCCCACCAGATTCTCGATCAAGGTTGATCCGCGCTCGATGTGCTCCGCGCCTTGGAGCACCGTCTTCCACGCGTCGATCATCCGATCCGAATCCACCTTGCCGTCCTTCCCGATCCTCCAGGCGTCGGCGAGCGTCGCCTTGGCCAGCGTCCGATGCGGTTGCAGATGGGGCAGTTGCAGGTTCATCAAGAGCCGATCCTCGCTCGGTCCGGCAGGGTCGGAGTCCGGCGTCGGATCCACCCGCGCGGCGTACCCGGTTCGCTGATTGGCCTCGCGGAACTTCGCGAGCACCTCCCGCGCGGTGCGGTGCGTCTCCTCCCAATGCGGGTGCTCCTTGGGGTCCCACGGCAGAGGCGGACCGTCATGCTGCCCGCCGTTGAACATGTCATGGAACTCCGGCCAATCCGCTCGATCCGCAACTCCGTCCTCGTCGAATTTCGGCATGAACGCAACGTAGGCGTCAAAGGCATTGTCGTCCGTGGTTTCCAGGACCTGCTCGTGATACCAACGGTTGTAGTCCACCGGGTTCGCATAATCCGGAGAGCGCGCCAATCCGTACCCGTCATCCTCCTCGTGCGCCGCGTCCGGTTCGTCGAAACTGTCGTCCGTCACAGCCTCGATTTCATCCGCCGTGAGACCGTCGATCCCTAGTCCCGGGGCCTCGACCGCCTCGGCGGACGCGAGCGTCGGAACATCCGCCGGCCGCGGGCCCGCCTGATAGAGCATCAGAAACGTCCCGTTCTTGAGCCGGACGACCGCCGGATCCCATCCCTCGGCGAGTCGAATGCCTGCTTCGCGCCGCCACGTCCGGCCATCGTCGGAGACCATCGAAACGATCCCCTTGGGCGTCCACCCATACGCCCGAAACCCCTCCTCATACGGCAACACCGACGAGACGCGGACCCCGTCCTCGAACTCGATTTCTGCCGTCGGCGCAAACCGGCGACCATCCCGCGAGATCGCACTGCGCAACCCGCCCTCCCCGGACCTTTCCTTGCCGCTTACAAACATGCGGAAGCGCTTATCGAAATGCACGACACAAGCGTGCCCGTCGAGCATGTTGGAAAGGCGCAGCGCCGGTCGCGGATCCAGGGCGAACCGAAGCCCATCCTTGGCCACCGCCGAGCGGACGACCGCCGATCTTCGCCGATCGTTACTCGTCCCTCGACCCGGCGAGTCCAAGGTGAAATAGAGGCGAAGCGACCCGTCCTTGAGGACCACGAGATCGCCGTGCCGGGGCTGTCGCCGCCCGAACGATGATCCCTCGAAACGGATCGCCCCCGCGTCCGACCACGTTCGCCCTTCGTCCTTGGATACCTTGTACTGCAACCCGCCCGAAGCGCGTCCTTCGCTTGGCGGCCCGTCGAAAACGGCGATTAACTCTCCGCCGGGCAACCGTTCCAGGTCCGGCGAACTCAGCCCTTTGCCAAACTCGCCTGGGTCGGCCACGAACCTCAGACCGTCCGAGGACCTGGCCAGACGCAGCGCCTCGTGGTCCACCGGGATTGGGTCGCCGAAAACGGCCATTGGAACCGATCCGTAGACGCAAAGTCCGACAAGCACAGAAAAGACGTGACCGGAGTCTACCATCATGGTGCGCACCTGACCCTCATGGAGTGGGGCGGGGTCAACCTGGCCGACGGCCGCCCGTACCGAGTCGGCGGTCTGACGCCCATCCTATCCCTCAAGACCGCCCCAATCCACCGCGGCGCGTTACAATCACGATCGCATGAGGGCCCAGTCTCGATCTACGGTCGTCGTTCTGGGTCTCGCCACCCTCATTCAAGGCGCGGTCGTTGCCGTCGCGTTCTTCAAAGCGGGCGCTGTCGACGCATTCGCCTTCCGATCCCTCGACAGCCGCGAATACTACGCCATCGCCGCAAACTTGGTTGACCACGGGGCCTTCAGCCAGGACGAAAAGTCTCCCTACCGCCCCGACACCTGGCGAACCCCGGGATACCCGCTCTTCCTCGCCGCCTGCATGTTCCTGGTCGGTGAGTCCCCTGCTGCGTTGGTGCTCGTGCAACAGCTTCTCTGCATCCTCAACGTGCTGTTGGTGTTTCGCATCGCCTGCCGTTGGATGCCTGATCGCCGCGCGACACTTGCTGCCTCGCTCTTCGCACTCGAACCCTATCACCTGTATTACTCGCTCTGGGTGATGTCCACGACACTTCTCACCACCCTGGTTCTGGCGGCCTGGCTATTTTGGCCCCACGGACCACGGCGGATGACGTCTTGGACGGCCTGCACCCTCGGCGGACTCTGCGGCCTCGCCGTACTCACCTGGCCTGGCGCAATGCTCGTTCCTGTTTTCATGCTTGCCGGTGTGATGGTTTTGGCGTGGACATCGCAACCTCACCGGTGGGTCAACGTCCCGACGTTTCTTGTGGTGTGCCTTTTTGTGATCGGTAGCTGGATCGTCCGAAACGTCCACGTCGCGGGCCGAGTCGCACTTTCCCACCAAAGCGGAATCGTGCTCGCCTATTTCAAAGCTGCCGAGGTCGTGCTTTGGCGCGAGGGGCGAACCGCCGATCGTTATCTGGAAACGTCCCTCGACCCCCACAGAGCCGCCGATCCGCACGTCGTTTGGGAAGACATCGACCGCCGCCTGCGGGAGCGCTTTCCCGCGCAACCGGACCTCGCTTGGTCGACGCTTGCCCAAGGCAACCGAACTTCCGCCGATTCCTTTGAGGTGTCCGCGTACCTGTCGCGGATCGCTTGTGAAATGCTGTCAGAGTCGCCGCTCCGCACGGTCGCGTGCTACATGACGCGCTGCGCACAGCTCCTGACCTTCCCCCTCGATCTGGCCGTCGCCCCTCCGCGCGGGATCGAGACCAACCGGGCGCGCTCCGCCGTGGTCGGCTCGGCCTACGGTCTCCTCGTTGTGATGGTCGTCGTCCGGCTGTTTCGACGGAGGGCGTCGATCGCCGCGCTCTACTTCCCGCTCGCTACGACGCTCGCCCTGCTCCTCGCCGCGACGCCGCAAACCGACCCGCGATTCCGCGTGGCCATGATCCCGATGCTGTTGTTCGTCGCTCTGTGCCCGGCAACGAAGGCTACTGCGGCTCGTCGTGATCCTCGTGCGGACCGCCGGGCATGAGCCAAAGATGAACCAGATAGGAAAAGAGAATCGTGCTAATCGTCGTTCCGCCGTAGTCCGCCGCCGTCATCGTGTACCCGAAAAACCGTACGACGACAAACCAAACCAGGACGACGAGAACCACCACGACGCCCAGCGTCTTGAAGAACAACCCCGCGATAAACGGTAACTTCCCCACGCCGTCACCCTTCCAGCAACCGCCCACCGATCAGAACCGCGACCGTAAGGGACCGGTGTTGGCCGCCGCCGCCCGTCAAACCCGCGACCCTTGGCTCGCGGATCTCCACGCTGCGAAACACCAAGGCCCCATCGACGACTAGTCTCTCACTTCGCTACGAACCGGTCAAGCGCACGGCGCCGCTAGACGGCTACGGGGACGCACTCGCGGGTTTGGCGTAGGTGCGCCCTCTCGGCCATATCGAAATACAGCCAGCTCGGACGGCGTTCGACCCGCGTCGAGGTTTTCGCCCCCACGGCCAGGATGACATCCCGCCGCCAACGAGGCGGGCACCAGAACACCGGCCAAAGCACCGACGCCGCGATCCGTCGCAGCGCGTCGCGCCCCAAACCCCGACGTTTCGTGCCAAATGTCGTCACCTCACGGGGCGTCATCCCGCCCGCCCGAAACAGCCGCTCGATCTCCGACGGCGTGTACTCGCGGTTATGACGATTGCCGTCGAACCCGTTGTAGGGCGCCCAACCGTACGGCTGCTCGCCGAGAACGATGTTCACCACGTTGCTGTATCGAACCGCGTTGGGCGTGGTCAGCACGAATGTCCCGCCCCCTTTGAGCACCCGGTTCACCTCCGCCATCATGGCCATCGGGTCCACGCTCAAATGCTCGAGCACTTCCAAACATAGCACCACGTCAAACGACTCGTTGCCGTGCGGAAGATCCTCCCGCTCCACGTCGAAAACGGAAACCGCGACATCGGCCGGCGGCGCACCCTCGACCGTTGTGTCCTCGCGCACGAACCCCGACGCCGGATAGCTCGTGTTGAGGACGATCCGACGGTATCCCAGGACTAGCTGGAAAAACGGCAGCCACGCCCGGCTGCTCCCCAGATCGAGCAGCGTCGATTCGCCATTTCGCGCCGGCGGGATCCGACGCAATGTCTCTCGATAACGAACCCGTTCGACCCGCCAAAGGTGATGCAGGTCCGCCGGGAAACCGTCGACGTCCACGCGCAGCAGGATGTCGCGCAGCTTGTCGTCGCTCAGACGATCCACGGGATGGGACGAGACGGCACCCACGAACGTGTTATCGGTCGAGATCGACGCCCCCAAAAAACAAATCGGCCCGGCGCAAGTCATGCGTCGGGCCGATCGGAGTTTCCTCGGGGACCGGATCTTCAACCGGTCTCCAACGCCTAGTACTTCAGCGTGTGCGCATAGGTCAAAGCTGCGCCTACGTTCAACGTCTCGTCTTCCGCGTGATCCAAGCCGGCCTGTACGGACATGCCGAGCTTGTTGCAGTCATCGATCTGCCACTGCCAGCCGGCCTCGGCTATGTTCTTACCGCCGCCGCCGTCATGCTGACCGATCCGGTACATGTAGTCGAACACCCAGCGGACAGCGCCATCCCCGCACAACGGACCGTCCAGACCCGCCACCGCCCCGTACTGGAAGTGGCGCAGGTTCTCGTAGTTGTCGTGGTTGGCCGTGATCGCGAAGAAGTTCAGGTGCGATCGAATGCCGCTGTCGTATTCGTTGGTCAGTGCGAGCCGAAGCTCCCAATCGACGCCATTGGATCGTTGTCCCGTCGGGATCCGAAGATTGCTCGCCAAGGCCAGCGCCGGCCAGCAATCGTCCTGCTCCTTCAGACGCCAAAGGAGACCGACATAGTCGTCATGGTGGCCGTCCGCTTGACCCGGAATGTGGCCGCCGTCGCCGATGTCGATCGGCGTCGTAAAGGACAACTCCAGGTTCTCGGCGGCGCCCCAAACCAGCACCGGCTGAACCAAGAAGTCGTCGTTGGAATCGCCCGCGTTCGCCGGAGCACTCTCCGACTCCCAGCGGAACGCCAACCGTAAATCAACCGCGCACGTGGCGAACGGCGTAGCGTCCGTGACGTTGAACGTCTCGCCGCCCAGAAGGTCGAAACCGCTCGCCACGACTTTCTCGGTCGTCTTGACGGTCGTCGTTTCCTTCTGTTGCCCCATCGCCGACACTGCGAACGACAGTACGAAAACAGATACAAGTGTTTGCTTCATTATCTTTCACTCCAAACGGCGGAAACCTGTCCATCACGCAAGACCGCCCAGCCGCGCCGCTGTGGCGTTCACGCGTGCTCCAGAACGAGCAATTCAGTCTAATGGACTATCGGCCCGCGCCAAGCCTCTTCTACGGAAAGCCGGCGGGCAAAAACGTTCGCGAACGAACACAACAACAGCACCAATCACAATTGGACGCACGTGCTTCATTTGTGGTGATACCCAACTGCGGTCCTTACGTCCTGCTCCCTTCGCGCGCGGACGCAAGGCGACCACCACCCGTGCGTCACGGAGCGGTGCCGTCGGCGGCCCCGAATAGCAGGTCAGCGAGGAAATTGCCCACGATTGTCGCCGGGATTCCGCCCAATCCGGCCGCGAAACCGAACTGAACGTTCTCGAAGAACTTGCACCCTGTGGTGAGCATACAGCTCAGGGCGAACAGACCCAGACCCAACGAACGGGAAAGTCTTGACCTTCTCATTGTTTGACTACCTCCAAAAGTCGATCCTGTAACGACCCTTACCGTGAACACCGTGCCCACGGAGCCCAAAAAACCCGTTGCCTCGGGGCGACCGAGCTGCGGCCGCGACCGTGTCCAACGGTTGCCTACGTCGGCGCAACAAGCCGAATGACTTTAGCGGACCTACCACCCGCGCCACCTCAGCCCGCTCAAACCGGCGGGCAGGCTACGGTCGTCATCCGAACGCGTCAAGGGATTTTTAGGGCTGCCGACGGGCAACCGAAATGGGGGGTACAATGGTAAAGCTGGTCGCGGCCTCACTTGCTCTGGAAGCGAGCTTGTCCTCGACAAACACCTTCAGGACGTAGTCGCCAGCGGGCAATGTCGGTGGCAGTGTAATTCTTTGAGCCACAAAGAAATCCGTTCGCTTTCTCCGGCAGGTGTCGAGGATCTCGGGCTCGTCGCGCTGCCAGACGGATCGACCATCGGCGGTGAGGACCTCGAGCTTGGCGGCGAGTCGGCTTTGGTGCGACGCGTCGGCTAGCTGCTCGGATCGAAGGTTGGCGATCTCGCAATACACGATGGTTTGCAACGTCCGGCCGGAAACCAAGTCGTCCTTTCCGATTTCCTCGAAACTCCCAAAAGTCAGGACCTTCTTGCACAGGGCGACGGACGAAATGACGGGGTCCGAGGCCTCGGCGACAAGGTCTTTCAGCTTTCCGGCGCGGAGCAACACCTGATCCGAGGCCAGCGTGGGATCACGCAGGGATCGCCGAATCGCTCCGCCTGTTTCGATCAGCGAGGACAGCAGGTTTCGCGTCGGCTCGGGAACTTCCTTGGAAATCGGCTCGCCCTCGCTGTCCGGTTCGAGGGCCAAGCGGGCCATATGAAACCGCCAATGGGCGTCCAACTCCTTGGATGCGGCTGCCTCACGTTGAAGTGCAACGAGCAGTTGTTCGCCGGGCGCTTGCCGGTTCACAGCGGTCAGGTCCAAGGGAGAGTTGGTAGCGCTGCTCCTCGCGGGGACGGCGTCTTTTCCCTTGGGGGGTTCGTTCCATCGAACGTTCACGGCCTGCAAGGCGGGAATGGCGAGCTTCGGTCGATCGAGGGCGTCGTCGGCCAGCGAGACCTGGGTGTTGGCGAAGGTCTGATCGGGTGCGACGACCGGGGCGGGGCGCTGTGTCTGAGGCGGTGTCGCAGTTGTCGAGCCCGTCTTGCCCGCCGGCGCGGAGGACGGCGCCGATTCCAGATTCGCATAGGAGCGGGTCCGTTCGAGGAAGTCCTCGACGCTGGCCAGCAGGTCTTGTTGCTTGTTCTCGGGATGCGGCGGATCGGTCGCCGCTGCAACGGACGGCGTCGGATTCGACGCTTGTGGCGGCGCGGCGCCCATCCGCATGGTCGAACAAGCGGGCAAAGCAACAAGAACACCCAAAGAAACCGACGTGGCCAGTCGGGACCCCCTCCATAAGGACCTGCCTGTCATATTCCTCTCCCTTAAACCTCACTCAACGCTCCGCGTCGAGTTTTCCAGCTTTCATGCGGCGCTATGGGTAACGATGAACTTCTCGACGGCCACGTCGACGGTCGACGCCCCGGTCTTCACCGCCACATCCAACGCCAACAGGTCGCCCTGTTGCCGTCGCAAGCGCGGCAACGGATTCTGCTCGAGGCGGCGCTTGAGCACCGCCGGGTCGGTGAACATCCGCCGGGCGATTGAAGACAAATCCTGGCCCTTTTCCCACTCGCTGCGGGCCTCGATCAAACGACGCACGGCGTAGGCCAATCCTCCCACCGCCTTGGCTGGGGCGGCACGATCCGTGGCGAGCACCTGCTGCCAGTGCCGCAGCGCAACCCCGGTCTCGCCGGCGGCCATGGCATCCATGACCGTGAAAACTTTTTCCTCGCGGGACTCGCCGGTGGCCGCGCGGATGTCCGCGACCGTGATCTCCCCACGCTCTCCGACAAACGACGCGAGCTTGCCCAGTTCCGTGTCCAACGAACCAAGTGCGTCGCCCACGTGATCGCGAAGGACCTGAGCAACGGCTTCGGAAACTCGCTTTCCGTACACATCCTTGGCCCGCCGCGCGACCCACGCGTTAATCGCCCGCCCCTTGAGCGCTTCGCAGGCGATCACCTGTCCTTTTTCGGCGATGATCTTGTGGAGCTTGGTGGTCTTGGGCATGCTGTCGCAGAGAAACACCAGGCAGTTTTCCACCGCCGGTTCCGCGCAGTACTTTTCGAAGCGGGCGCGGTTGGCGGTGATGCATTCATCGGCGTCGTCGAGCACGACCACGCGTCGCCCGCCCAAGAGTGACGGAGTGCGGACGTCGTCGAGGATGTCGGCGAGGTCCGCAGACGGGCCGTCCATGCGGACCGGGCCAAGAGCGTCCATGTCGGAACCCAAGGCGCCGAGGAGTTCATCGAGCGCCAGGCCCCGCAGGAACCGGTCGGATCCGACGATGGCATAAACGGAATGGGTCGGCGGCGCGGCGGGCATGGGTCTATCTTCGTTCCGCCTTCAAACCCTTCGATGTTTGCGTGAGGAGAGCGAGCCGTTCCTTGGCATCGGTGAGGACCTGTGCCGACGCGGGCTTGATGCTCGCGGCCCGCGTGAAACATTCGCGGGCCGTCACCTCATCCCCCTGATACACGGACACGTCACCCAGATTCATCCACACCTCGGCATCGTTGGGGTTAAAGCGCAGGATGGTTCGCAGGCGTTCCGCGGCGGCGGCATAGTCCTTTTTCTGGCGATACACCAGAGCCGACCCCTGCAACACCTGTCGGTCGTTGGGACGCTGCCGCAACGCGATGTCGTACGCTCCCAGGGCCTTGTCGTAATCGCCCAGACGGTAAAGCAGACCGGCCATCTCCGCAAACGCCTCGGTTTTCTGGGAATCCAGCTTAATGACCTCCCGCAGACGGACCAACGCTTGCGGGACCTCGCCGCGGTCGCGATGAGCGAGTGCCTCGGCAAAGAGGGTCGCGGCACGATCTTGGGCCCGCCTGGAACCTGCAAGGGCCGGAGGTTCGCCGGACAGCCCGGCGCTCCCCGCAGCGCTCGAGGCGGGTTTGGAAGCTATCTCGCCCTTCGTCACCGATGCCGCGTTCAATTCGATCGTTTGGGGATCGCTTTCGGTGCGGTGCCCACCTTGGTCAGTGACGGTCACCCGTACGGCGATGGCACCGCTGACGCCTTCGGGAACTCGCCAATCGTATCGACCCGTGTTGGCCACGGGGTCGCTCACGACCGGCAACCACGAATCGTCCGGCGGACGACGATAGACCATCTCGATGGGGCGGGCGGTGAGCTGCGAGTCGATGGCCGTCCAGCGAATCTGTACCACGGTTTGTCCCAGCGAGATCGTCTGACGAAGCGGATGAAGCTGAACGACCGGCGGAGAGAAATCCACCAACACCTGCTGATGGGGAGTGTCGCCGGGTCGTGGCGGAGCACTCGACGCCCCAGTCGAGTTGGTCAAGACGAAAAAGAACCCGAAGGGGCCCTCGCCGGGGGCATCGAAGGGCATCGGGGACTGGCGGTCCTCGTCCAGTCCGAACTCGAACCAGCTCTGTCCATGATCCTGGGTGTACCAAAGTTGCACGGAGCCAAGGGGCAGGGCGTCGTCGTTGACGGTGTACTCGATGTCGAAGCTGCGAGAGCGAACGCGAGCCGGCTGCTCGGCCAGGACCAAGGCGGCCGGGGCGAGAGCCAGCAGAATGAACAGGCATCCATGCCTCATGAGAAGACCTCCGCGAAAAAGCGCGAACGTCGAGATCGTCGGCCTCCATGCCGAACCGTGGCTCATCATCGGTCCGCGTTGCGCCCGCGCTCCACGAAATGGAATCGGTCGCGGCCATTGCCCACTGGCGGCGGGCGGCGTGTGGGCGGGTTCACGTGACAGCACTGTCAGACACGGGCAGATCGATTGGCAGTGTTGAGGGCGGGGATTGCGAACCGGCCCAAAACAACGATCGACAAAACGTCGTAATCTATTTCTATACATAGACTTACGGCACATTTCGCGGGCTCTTTGGGACCGCACGAATAGCCCGAGACCTCGACAGACCCAGCGAGGGGCGATAAAAAGGGCAGTGCAGTAGTCCGCAAAGCCGATGACGGGGATAATCAACGCGGTGCGGGCACTGGCAGGGGCGATGGTGTGCGCGATGGGGCGGGCGACGGGTTGTTTTGGCCCCGCAACGCTGTGGCGGGACTCGGAGACTTGGGAATATGCAGGAATACCAACAGCTCAAGGAACTCGTGGAATCGGCGGCGGACGACGTGGCCAAGGCCTCGGGTGGGAACAAGGCCGCAGGCACTCGGGTTCGCAAGACCATGCAGGACGTGAAAGACATGGCCCAAACCATCCGGAAAAAAATACTCGAGGTCCGCTCGCAGCCCGCGGCTTAGTCCAAGACGTTCCAACGTCCCTGCGAGAGGAATGTCGGGGGCGGTCCGTCAGGTCCGCCCCTTGTCCATCGATCCGGGACATGGATTCATGCCGCCGCCTTTGCTGATGGATCTTTCGTCGGTGGACCTCGCCCGCGTGGTGCTTACGCGCGACGAGATTTACCAGCGCCTGCCCCATCGGCACGAGTTCCAGATGCTCGACGGGGTTTGTCACGCGGATCTCGACAAGCGGCAGGTCATCGCATTCGCGGATGTTCGCTCCGACGGATGGTGGGTGCGAGGGCACGTGCCCGGTCGGCCGCTACTTCCCGGGGTGTTGATGTTGGAAATGGCGGCGCAGGCCTGCGCCGTGCTGGCCAAGCTCTTGGGGACCGAAGCCTTCATCGCCTTCGGCGGGGTCGAGGAGTGCAAGTTCCGTGAGACCGTGGTTCCACCGTCGCGCCTGTACATCCTCGGGGTGGGCGTGGATTACCGTACCCGCCGGATCATCTCCGACACCCAGGGCGTCTGTGATGGGCGGTTGATCTTCGAGGCCCGTGTCACGGGGTTGACCCTTCCGTAAGAGCGCGGCCCCGTGGTCATGCATGCCGCAAAACCCAACCCTTCCCCGGTGGAACGCAGCGCACGAACGGTGTACGCCTTGCGCGGCTGGTTCATTTGCTTCCTCTCCGCCTTCGCTCTCTATGCTATGACGGCCAATCGCGGGGCGCAGTGGCAGGACTCCGGGTATCACATTCTTCGCGTCGTCACCCAGGAACCGGTCAACCCGCTGGGACTCGCCCTCAGCCATCCGCTGCATCACTGGATCGGTCGATTCGCGGTTGCGTTGAACCTCGTGGAACCGTGCTTCGCGGTGACGCTGGTCAGCGCCCTGGCGGGAGCGATCGCGGCAGCCAACACCTTCGGATGCGTCTTCACCTTGACGCGGTGCCTGAGCGCCTCCGCCCTCGCGGCGGCGTCGCTCGCCGTAGCCCATACGTTTTGGCAGATGTCCACGTTGGCGGAGAGCTACACTCTGGCCGCGGCGCTGCTTTCGGCGGAGTGCTGGTGCTGGATCGGTTACGGCGTCACCCGCCGGCCTCATTGGCTGATCGCGGCGGCGGTCGGCAACGGACTGGGGGTTTCCAACCATCCGCTGGCTCTCTTGACGACTCCGGTTTTAGTCGGCGTCGCCCTATTCGCTCGTCGGGATGGAGTTGTGAAGGGGCGCCAGCTTTGGATGGGATGCGCCGTCTGGATCGTTGGGGCCCTGCCCTATTTGGTGATGATCTTCGCCCAATGGAGCCGCACCGGTGATCTGCTGACCACACTGCATTCCGCGTTGTTTGGAGGTGGATATCAGAGCGATGTGCTCAATACGACTGTGTCTCTCCGACAATTCATGATCGCGTTGGGGTGGATCGCGTTGAACTTCCCGAATCTGCTGCTGCCCGCCGCGGTGTATGGGTGCGTGCGGGCGGCGCGGAGGTCCGTACCGGTTTTAGTGCGACGCGCGCTGCTTGCGGGACTCTCGATACATGCGGTCTTTGTGTTGCGTTATCCGATTGTGGATCAACACACATTCTTTGTGCCTATGTACGTGCTTACGACGATTTTCGGCGGGATCGGTCTTGCGGCGGTTTTTCAATGGAGTTCCCGGCGTGCGCGACGGGTGGCCGTCGGCGGATTCGTCGCGTTGTTGGCGGTGACTCCGCTCCTGTATGCCGCGCTGCCTGCGGTCGCGCGGCGCTGCGCCGTGCTCGCCGGTCGAGAAAGACACAAACCCTACCGCGACGACTACGTTTACCTGTTCACGCCCTGGTCCGTCGTGGAGAGGTCGGCGGAGCGGATGAGCCGCGGGGCCCTGTCCCTGACCGGAAAGGACGGGGTCATTCTGGTTGAGGACCGCATGGCCGAGTTCGCGGTGCGGTATCAGGTTCTCCGCGCGGATGCCGTCGACGTGACACTCGCATCAACTATGGATCCCTCCGGGCTGGAGACCGCGGCGACGCGCGGGCGGACCGTGGTGCTCGTTCCGCGACAGACCGAACAGCCCACGCCCGCGCCGAAGGGCTATGAATGGCACGGAGTGGGCGACCTCTACGTCCTCGAACGTACGCAGATTCGCCCGTAGGCTACGTCGTTCCCACCAGCCGTTCGCCGTTGGCTTCCAGCCATTGCACCTTCCGCCGGGCCATTTGCAGGACGCGAAAGCCCGACCATCGACCGACAAACCCCGTCTCCGTGATCGGCGGCACACACTCGGAGATGAGCGCCTCGGTCATGAGAGCGGGAAGACATTGCCGTTGGGGCGGCAAAATGGGGTCCGACGATTCATACCCCGCCAGGAACGCACCCAGTCGCTCTTCGTCCAGATGGTCGGGCCAGTCCGCGGGGTCGCCGCCGGCGAGAATCGAGAATTGCAGCGCCCCGTTGGCCGCGTCCACGACGGCCCGCGAATAGCGCACCGAGTCATAATCCACCACCGCGATCACCTTGTAGTTGCGAAACAGGAGGTTGCCGGGATGCCAATCGGAATGGATGAGCCGCTCGGGCCAGGATGCGAAGCCCGCGGCGTTGACGCGCTCCGCGGCGCGATCGTATTGGGCCAGGAGAAACTCGACGATCTCCTCCAGCTCCGCCTCCTTGCCACTGAAGCTGTCATGGGCGCTGAGTGCCGCACGAATGGCACAAAGTCCGGTGCGGACGGCCGAAAGATCGTGATAGTCTCCGCGCGGGGCGGGCAGGGACGGCGGGGCGACGAAGCCCTCGGCGGCCTGGTGGAATCTGGCGAGCATGGCCCCCGCCTCCTGCGTCTCCGCGGCCGTCTGCTGGAACGGCTGACCCGGCACGAACTCGAACAGCTCGTAGAGGTGGTCGCGGATCTGCACCAACGCCCGGCCGTCGGTCCGCGACACGCTCAGCTTGGCGACCGGAAAACCGGCCTGAACCAGATGGGCCTGCACGCGGTGTACGAAGCGGACCCGATCGGGATGGACCCGATCCACAGAGCGACGCTTGAGGAGGAACTTGCCGCGTTGGGCGACGATGCCGACCTTGGGGCTGCGCCGCGAGCCGCGCGGAAAGTCGGTGATCGACTCGATCACGCCCACGTCATAGTGGCTCAGAGCGACGGCGAGTTCGGCGGCGTCAAAAGCGGCTCGTTCCGTGGCGGACAATACGCCTCCCTTGGGCCTGTCGCGGCAGGTCCCCAAGGGATCGTATTCACCAACCGCCGCCGGTCAACGCCTCGGAAGTTCACGCGGTCGTTCGCGGCGGGGCCTATTCCTTGCCGTCGAATACATGTTCCAACGCCTCGAAGCTGCCCAGCAGGGCCCCGAGGTCAATGACCCGCGTGTTAGCCTTCGTGACCCGGTTCATGTCCAGCAGTGCCGGGTCGATCTCGCCGCCGCGCAGGGAGATGGTCACCGTTCCGGTCATCCCGGCCACGTCGCTGATGGAGAACGATCGCACGAGCTGCGTCGCCGGATCGTAGACGATCCGCACGCTGCAACCCACAAGCTCCTCCGCCTCGTCCACGTCGATCGCCGCGTCGCCGTCCATTTCCTTGCCGGCGACTTTCCGCAGCAAGGGCAGCAGTTTCTCCAAAGTTTGGGCGTCCTTGACGTGGATGCTGAGCAGCATCGTGCCGTCGGGTTGTTGGGTGACCACGGCCCCGGTGTCGCTTTGGGCTTGCAGCACTTCGCGCACAAAGGCCGCCACGTGCGTCGAGGCCGTTCGACGAAGCGCTTCGAGCTCCGAGAACTCGCCCAGCAATCCCGATCCAAACAGACCGTGCATCTTTTCGCCGGAGGGAAGGACCAGCAATGTTTCCCCGCCTGGCGTCAGGAACATGTCCAAGAACACCTGGGCCTTGGGATCGGGCAGTTGCAACCTGCGGACCAGAATCCAGCCCCCGTTCTCGGTGATCGAGAGGGAGACGTCGGCTTCGAGCGGCCGCGGCTCGCTTTCGTCGATGACCTTGAAGCGCAGATCGGCGACGAGAGCCTTGTCGGCGATTTGCAGCGTTCCGTTGGCCGTCACCTCGTCGGCCTGCACCGAGTCCAGAACCACCTCCAAGAGGCGATTGGTCTGCGCCTGTTCGCTCAGCTTTCCGAGCACAACAGCCGCCTGCACGGCTGGACCGCCGTTGCCCGGATAGATCAAAGCGACGGCCAGGGCCAGGGCGGCTGCCAAACCGATGGTCGAGAAGAGCGCCGGACGCCGCAGCGCCCGACCGTGGAACCACCCGCTCGACGACAGCGGCGCGCTCAATGTGGCTCGACAGCGAGCAACCAGCTCGGGCGAGGGACCAGGTGTCAGCCCGTGGCAGCGTCCGACTGCCAGAAGGTTGTCGTGAAAACTACGGTCCGAGTCGTTAGGAACGTTCATCGGTCACCTTTCCTTTCCAGCGCCGCGGAGCATGGCCCGCAGGCGCGTTCGGATTCGATACAGTCGTGATTCCACACTCTTGATCGACCCGCCCTCGCAGACCGCGATCTGGGCCTGCGAGCGGGCGTCGAAGTAGAAGTCGTAGACCAGTCGTTGGTCGGCGGCAGGCAGGGCGGTGATGGCGAGCATGAGTTGAGCGATGTCCTCTCGGCTCTCGACCTGCGAATCGTCGAGCGGACCCGCTTCCATCCGCTCCACCAGCGCCGCGCCCCGCGTCTGGTCGTCGATCGACGCCTCGCCCCACCGGCGACGCTGCGTTCGCCAACGACGGCGGACGAGGTTGCGAGCGATACCGAAGAACCAGGCTTCGCATTCCTGTTCGTCATGGGGGAAACGCCCATTGCCCGCGGCCTCACAGCACGTTTGTTGCAGCAGATCGTCCGCCACATGCCGATCCCCGCCGACGCGTACCAGGATGAATCCGTAAAGCGCGTCCGCGCAACGGGTGAATACATCCTCCAATCGCGCGACCGGCCGTTCTCGGGCGATCGTCAACGGAGGCACGTCCCCGAGCGGGACGACCGCGGCTACGCTCATTCCATCCATCATGAAGACTCTTCGTCCTTCCGAATGAATTATGCCGGAAGAGCACCCGACCCCTCGGAAATCCGACGGATTTCGACAAGAAAAATCGCCGAGCTTTGACGCCGGGGATTCGCTATGCTCTTGGCATGTTCAGGGTCGAGGTCGAGCAGGAGACGGACGGGCGCTGGATGGCCGAGGTGCCGGAGCTGCCCGGAGTCTTGACCTACGGCGGGACACGTCAGGAGGCGGTGACCCGCGCCCAGGCCCTATCCCTCCGCGTGCTCGCCGAGCGGCTTGAGCACGGCGAGGAGACGATGGATCCCCAAGGGAGAGTTGGTTAGTTTCGGCGCCGCGGCGTTCAACTATGGTTGGGATGTCGTCGAAGGCGCCGACAAGGCAATGTAGGCACATGGACGCAACCGCCCCGACCATTGCCGTCTCGAGGAAGAGCCGGGCCCTTGCGATCATCCTCGCAATCCTCTTCGGGCCTATCGGCATGTTCTATTTCACGACGCTCGGCGCGGCCCTCATGCTGCTCATATACCTGATCGCGGGGCTCTCGGTCGGTCCGATCGCATGGGTCGCGACTTGGCCGATCTGCGTATTGTGGGCAGCGCTCGGGTCCGGTCGCCCCTCCGCTGGTCCCGTTGAAAGGGCGGAAATCGCCATTTGTTCTAAGTGCGGTCTTCAAGCAGAACTCATCGATGCCATCTGCAATGAATGCTTCAAACGCCATCTGTTCGCACTCGTTTTCCTGGTTCTTCCCATCTTCACAAGTCTACTCTGGACCGCCTTTCTTATTCTGGCAGCTTTGGGGGTACCAAGCCCTGCGCGTTATGTGACCCTGGCATCGGCGGCAGCCCAGGTGCTGATTGGTGCTTCACTCATTGCACTCCTCAACTGGAAGAGATGGGGATTCTACACGGTTTGTCTAGGCTGCCTGTTGCAAAGCGTCTGCTTCGTCGTGACCGATGAGCTGATCAAGGCAAATCCTCAGACCCTGAGATGGTTCGGGGACCCCTATGGTTTCATATGGGGGCCCGTTTTTCTGGGGAAACTGTTTTTTCCGATCTGGGTCTTCGGGCTCCTGAAACTCAGTCCATCCATCTGGGCACGACTTCGGTAGGACGTTCGTTTTTCGGCGCGGTCGGGCATCGCCTTGGTCCGTCGAGTTGTGCGGTGCTGGGATTGCGGTTTGGATCGCTCTTCGCCAATCCGCACTCCCCCATCGGAGCGCAGTGCCATCGGCACGGCACGAACGTAGCCCAGTCCGCCATCGGTGGACTGGGTCGCGGGGGTGCGAAAGAAACTCCCCCCCTCCCCGGCGGCGAAGTCGCGGGTTCAACTTGCGGGGACGGAATCGACAACGATTGCGACGGGGCAACGGACTGCGTGGACGCGGACTGTGCGACCGATTCCGTGGCCTGTCCCAACGGGCAGATTCCCGCTGTTTCCGGCTGGGGCATGGTCGTCCTTGCGCTTCTGACGCTCACGGCCGGGACGCTGACGGTCATGCGGCGTCGCGTTGCGGCGTAGGCGCCGAAGGGGGAAAGGAGGTTTAAGGGTTTAAGGGTTCGAGGGGTTCAAGGGTTTGGGGGTTTGAGGGGTCGGCGGGGGGCGGCACAAAATTGTCGAGCAAGGCCTGGAATTCCGGAGAAACAGAGTTGACGCGGCGATGGGGGTCTTTGGCTCCGCGATATTTCGACTCTCGCAGGTAGGCAATGAGGTTCGCAAGGCCTGCGCCGATCCGGCGGCACTCTTCCGTCAAGCCTATGTGCGCAGCCAAGTCGATATATCCTTCGTCGTGGGCGATCATCAACTGCGCTCGAACTTCGCCGCACGAGCCTTTGGCAATGTATAAGAACTGGATTAGCTCCGTGTTGCCTCCCCGCTCGAAGCCTTCCGCGATGTTCGAGACGACCGAGACGGCCGCTCGGCGGATTTGATCGGTCAGTCCCGAGTCGCGGGCAAAGCCGGCGTTACGCGTCAGCCGGTAGACGTGCGTGACCAGGCTACGCGCTTTTTGGAAGACCGCGAGATCCTCAAAGTTGCGGACCTTCTCGTTCACGTACAGTCTCAACCGCTCAAACTCTAGAACTCTTCAACTTCTGAAACCCTTGAACTCGTTAACTTTGTACCCGTTGTTGTTTCGGATCGCAAACGAGATCGAGATGAACCCGTCCATGCCATGACTCCAGAGTCTGATTTACTCGTCGCCATCGATGACAATGGCGGTGCCGAAAGGGGGGCGGGGCGGTGATGGGGGACCCGCTCCGGGTTCGGATTGCCACCCTGCTCGGATTCGCCATTCTGCATTCACCTGACCCGTCGCCCGCGCTCCGGGTTCGGATTGGCAACCGACAATTGGAAATTGGCAACCTGTCCTTGATGCGCAGTGTCAAGGATTGGGAATCTACGGATGGGCCTTGAGGTCCAGCTTGTTGGCCCCGCTCTCGGCTACGTACATCCAGGCGCGGTGCAGGGACTCGAACGTGCCCGCGTCCGTCCACCAACCTTCGAGGACGTCGTGGGTCAGGGTGCCCTGGGCGAGGTAGGCGTTGTTGACGTCGGTGATTTCGAGTTCGCCGCGGGACGACGGTTTGAGGGTTTTGGCGATCTCGAAGACCTGACGGTCGTACATGTAGATGCCGATGACGGCGAAGTTGCTCTTGGGCTTCTTGGGTTTCTCCTCGATGCCGACGATGCGGCCGTCGCGTAGTTCGGCGACGCCGAAGCGCTGCGGATCGGGGACTTCCTTGAGCAGGATTTTGGCACCTGTCGGTTGGGTGAAGAAATCTCCGACGGCCCGGCGGATGTTGCCCTCGATGATGTTGTCGCCGAGCACCACGATGACCTTGCCGCCGTCGGCGAAGTCTTCGGCGAGACTCAGGGCCGCCGCGATCCCGCCTTCGCCTTCTTGATAGGTATAATGAAGTCGGCGCAGTCCGAACTCATGCCCGTTTCCCAGCAAGCGAAGGAAGTGGCCGGAGTCGTTGCCCCCCGTGACGATCATGATATCTTGAATCCCCGCGTTGACGAGGCACTGGACGGGGTAGTAGATCATCGGGCGGTTGTAGACCGGCAGCAGGTGCTTGTTGGTCACGCGCGTCAGCGGCGAAAGACGCGAGCCCAGTCCGCCGGCGAGAATCACGCCCTTCATGCGTCAACCGTCCTTCCGCAACCAGTCATAGGGGATGTCGTTCTTGTGGGGGGGGACCCGGAACTCGTCCGGCGCCGCGTAGACGTAGCACTCCGTCGGACAGTTGATGATGACGGCCTCGTGGTCGCTGATGCACTTGAAGCCGTGATAGACCAGCGGCGGAATCTGAACCAGGATGGGGTTATGATCGCCCAGGAAGAACTCGTTCACTTCGCCCTTGGTGGGCGATCCGTCACGGGAGTCAAAGAGAACGACCTTCATCATCCCGCGGACGCAGACGAAGTGGTCCCACTGTTTCTTGTGATAGTGCCAGGCCTTGACCACGCCCGGGTACGCGGTGGTGAGGTAGACTTGGCCGAACTTTTTGAACAAAGGGTCGTCGCAGCGAAGCATCTCCATCAGCCGCCCGCGTTCGTCCGCGATGACGTTGAGGCGCTTGACTTGCACGTCCTGGATCACGAACTCTCCATCGGCATCGGACCCCCGAATCCCCCGTTGGGGCGGGCGAATCTTAGAAGCGTGGTCCAGGCCGAACAAGCCGACGGCCGCCGTCCCGAGCGCGGTTTGAGGGTCCGCCGCGGTTGGACGCATTCGACGGTTCCCCGTCCCCTTTTCGATCGGCTCTGGGCCCACGCAAGAAGGAGGTGCCGGTGTAGGGTTCCGGCCCCAAACCAGCTTCGGCGGCATCATGTGGGAACTGCGCGGACCTGCAATCGATCTCATGCTTATCGGACGTTTTCTTAGCTTGCGGTCGTTGCGGGGCCTGGGATGCCCGATAAGAAACTACGCATCTGACCTGGACCTCAGGGGTTTCCTATAGACGCTAGATTACTGGACCTGACTTGGCAATTGGCATAGAATGGGGTGGGTATGAGGATCGCCGGCGGCGCGCTGGTGGTCCGCTTGCGTCAGCCCGAAAACTTCCCCAGGCTCGGCGGCTCGGCCTGGCGAGGTGGACCCGACCTTGCCGGACGTTCGGCATGATCCGGGGTAGACCGACCGTGTAGCCGCCGAAACCACCCGATAATGTGCCATTATTTGTCACTGACCAAGGCGTGGGCTTTCCGGCAGGCACAATGGCGAACCGCTGGACGGCTTTCGACCACGTTTCTCGGACCAGACGCGGAGGTATCGGACCTCTGGTGCGGCCATGTTGCGCGTATGGTAGGGTGGACTAGTAGGGGTATTGGGGGAAACAAGGCAATATAGGGAGGGGAAGCTCATGCATTCCTACGCGCGCCCAATCGTCGGCTTGGCAACTCTAGGTCTTTCGGTCTTGTGTTTCTTCGGGTCGGGCTGTGGTTCCAATCCCGCGGGCAACCTTGTTCCTGGGCAAAACGACGTAGGAGACGATCCGCTGTTCCCGGCTGGGTCCGGGACCATGTCGGCCACCGTCGAAACCGACGACTACGGGCGCTACGATTTGATCGGACGGGAGGGAGAGGACAAGTCGGGCGAGTGGACTTTTTCCGTGCGCGCGGGGCGGACGGCTCCGAGGGCAGAGCTGCGCTTCGCGTGGGATTTTGGCGACGGGCAAACCTTGGAGGGGACAGACCAGACCCACACGTTCGATGAAAACGGAACGCACGTTATCAAGGTTCGAGCGTACAAGAGCGACGGCACACTTGCGTTTGTCCTGACGCTTAACATCGAGATCGCGATTCACACCAACCGGGCGCCGATGGCGCGCGCCGGGGCCGATCTGACCGTGGACTCGAACGAGTTGGTTTTCCTGTACGCGGGCGAGAGCAGCGACCCGGACGGCGATCCCCTGGCTTTCCGTTGGACCCAGATATCGGGCGGGCCAGTGCTGTTGCAGCAAGCGGACCTGGCGACGGCGAGCTTCGTCACGCCGGTGGTGGCGAGCGACAGCGAATTTGTTTTTTCAGTCTCAGCCAGCGACGGCGATCAGGCTTCGATGGACGACGTGGTGGTCCGAGTTCTGAAATACGTTGCCCCTTCGACGGTCACCGTGGTGACGGCCGACGCGGGCGAGGATCAGCCGATCGCCGGCCAAGCGACCATCACCCAGAATCAACTCGTGAGCCTCGACGGGACCGGCTCCAACGGCACGGGCGGGAATCCATTGTCGTTCGCCTGGTCCCAGACGGCGGGTCCCGGGGTGCTTCTACAAGGCGCGAACCAGGCCATCTCGACATTTGCAGCGCCGCCGGTACGACAGCAGCAGGTGCTGGAATTCGAGCTGGTGGTGACGTCGGCGGACCAGTCCGTTTCCGACATGGATACAATCACGGTGACCGTCGCCGCGGAGGCACTGACGCCGGGCACGGACCCAACCACGTTGGATCCTTGCGAAGTGGATAGCGACTCGGACGGGGTGTGGGATTGCGAGGACCGTTGTCCGGGCTTGCCGGATAACGCGGACAGCGACAGCGACGGGATCCCGGACTGCTTGGAGGGCGCCGCGCCCAGTCGTTTGGTGGCCGCGTTTTCGACTGCACCTGTGACGATCGACGGGATCCTGGACCTTGACGAATGGTCGGATGCGAACACGTATTCCATGGATGCGTTGGATGCGTTGGTACCCGGTGTTGTGGTGGGGGGCACGTTGGCGACGAGGACCGACACGCGGGCGGACATCCTGCTCAAGCAAGATGGGGCCTATTTCTACGTCGGGGTGCGGGTGTATGACGATGCGGTCGTTCCCACCGCGACGAATGTGTGGAATGCGGACTCGGTCGAGCTGTTCATTGATACCAACAACAGTCTCACGACGGATATCGGGACGAGTCGGTACCAGGTGGACGTGAACGCGGGGGGGGAGATCGCGGCTACGGGCGGCGTTCCGGCGGGCAGCTGGATCGGCGACGGGGCTGTTACGGCGGAGGGATATGAGCTCGAGTTTCGTATTGACCGGGCGAGCGCGGGACTCACGTCTGGGACGACGTACGGATTCGACGTAGCGCTCATCGACGTGGAACCGACGGCGGGAACGGTCGAGACGCGGTACTTCTTCTTCTCGACTTCGGAGGCCTCGCGGAACGAGTCGCTTTGGGGTACATTGGAGTTCGAGTCGGGCACGGCGACGCCGGCGACGATCGCGTTCAGTCCGAGTTCGCTGAACTTCGGCGATGCGACAGGCAATCTGACGTTCGAGGTCTGGGCGAACGGCGGGACACTCGGCTACTCGGCGGCGAGCAATGCGGCCTGGATGTCGGTGTCGCCCACGAGCGGAACCAGCAGTGGTGAGCATGATACGATCACAGCCACGGTCGACCGCACCGGGCTTCCCACCGGACCGCGGACGGCGCAGATCACCCTTACACCCAACAACGGCGGAGCGGCCGTGAACTTGTCGGTGGCCATGTCGGTTGCGGCGGCTGTGCCGGTTTTGGCGGTGGCGCCGCTGACGCTGGACTTCGGCTCGGCCACAAACAGTCTGACGTTCCAGGCGTGGAATAGCGCGTCGGGGACACTGAGCTATTCGGTATCCGAGACGGCCGCGTGGCTTTCCTGCACCCCGACGAGCGGTACCAGCACGGGGGAACGAGACACGATCACGTGTACGGCGAACCGCACGGGGCTGAGCGACGGTGCATACAGCGCTCCGGTTACTGTGACGCCGCCGAGTCCGGCGGTGCCCATTGCAGTGGCGGTGAGCATGAGCGTAGTGTCGCCGCCGGCGCTTTCCGTGACCCCCACTAGTATTGATTTCGGGTCGACGGCTACGAGTCTGACTTTCCAGGCTTGGAATAGCGCGGGAGGTACGCTGAACTACACGATCGCGGAGAGTGCCGCGTGGCTGTCCTGCACTCCGGCGAGCGGCACCAGCACGGGCGAGCACGATACGGTCACCTGCGCGGCGAGCCGCACGGGTCTGAGCGACGGTCCGTATACGGCGCCGATCACTGTGTCGGGGCAGAGTCCCATCGCGGCGGTTACGGTCGCGGTGAGTATGAGCGTCACGTCGACGCCGGCGCTGTCCGTGGCGCCGACCAGCCTCGACTTCGGCTCGACGGGTACGAGTTTGACGTTCCAGGCGTGGAACAGCGGGAGCGGAACGCTGACCTACGCGATCAGCGAGAGTATTTCGTGGCTGGCGTGTACCCCGACGGGCGGAACGAGCACCGGGGAGCATGATACGATCACGTGTACGGCCGATCGAACGGGAATGAGTGCGGGCAATTATGGCCCGTCGGCGATCACCGTGTCCGCGGGTACGACGACCACGCCGGTGAATGCGAGTATGTCCGTGCCCGGCGCGGGCGGGGTGTTGCCGATGACGACGGCCAGCCGGACGTCGGGGGTGGCGCCGTTGGCGGTGTTCTTTGATGCGGTCAATCCGGCGAGCGGGGTGGTGCAGCCGACGAATGGCGATTATGCGTCGCCGTATTACAAGTGGAGTTTCGGAGATTCAGGATCGGGGGCGTGGGCGACGAACGGGAAGAGCAAGAACGAGGCGACAGGGTTCGTGACCGCGCATGTGTTCGAAACGCCCGGGACGTATCCCGTCTCACTCCGGGTGATTACGGCCGGCGGACAGTCGTACGATTACACGCAGACGATTACCGTGCAGGCGTTCTCGGGGACCACGTACTACGTTTCGAGCTCGACGGGGTCGGATAGTTACAACGGCCTGTCGACATCAGCGGCGTTTGCATCGCTCGACAAGGCTTTCACTTTCGCTACGACGAACACGCGCATTCTCCTGAAGCGTGGGGACAGCTGGACGATCACTGCCTCCATTGGGCTGTCGTCGCCGGGCCTCAGCGTGGGCGCCTATGGAGACACGGGATCGAAACCAAGAGTGGTGTCAACCACTAGCCAAAAGAACCACTTTCGGTTCTTCGCGTCGGATTGCAGGCTGATGGATCTGGAACTGACGAGTGACGAGACGGCGAACACGCTTCGCGAGAGCCCGGGTGGAATTGGTGCGACCAATCGGCACTGCCTGGTCATGCGCGTTCACTTGCATCATAGCGGCATGTCGTATATGGCGGACGATCCGACGGGAAGCGAGTACCAGTTCCTCGTGGAATCCCTGATCGAGCATACCGGAAACCACAACGTTTATATGAAGATGCCGCACTACGCGCTGCTCGGGAACACGCTACGCAGTCCGGTTACGGAACAATGCGTCAGGCTATCGAAGAGCAACCGCGTGGTTGTTTCGCACAACGAGATCGTCGATCCGCCGACGGTGAAGAGCGCAATCAAGTCGCATTCGGACTTGGTCGTAATCAGCGACAACTACTTGCGAAACGGCTGGGCCATCATCACGATGGGGAATGAGTACGACCAACCCATCGTCGGCAAGAATACGCTCATCGAGCGAAATACCATTGTCCAGGGGTGGAACAACCGTCTCATCGGCGTACAGATCCACGATTACGAAATCATCGTGATTCGGAACAACATCTTTCTCGATGTGCGGCTTCCGATTTCTGTTAGCAGCGCCGCGTATGATGCTGGGGATCTGCTTCCCCAGCAGAGGTACTACGTGTACCACAACTCCGCATTCGACGGCAGAGATCGAACCGAAGGAGAGCCGGTCTTCTTCAGTGCGGGTGTGGTGAACGCGAGCGACTACGTAATCCGTAACAATCTGTATTCGACTCCCTTCGCTGCCCCTGGGCGACTCGTTTCATCCGAGACGCCGGTTCTGGCGGACCACAACCTGTACGCAAACCAGGTTGGGTTTACGAACCCTGCGACTGGCGATCTAAGACTTGCGGCCGGTTCGTCAGCCATCGACGCCGCCGTTGACGTGGGGATCCCGTATGATTTCGCGGGAAATGCACGTTCGGATGATCCGTCACGGCCCAACGTTGGCGGCGGCGCGGTGCCGTATTGCGATATTGGCGCCCTCGAATTCTTGCCGTAAGAGCGGGTCGGCGCACGAATGTTCTAGCGGCTTGTCCCGGGCGCCTGGAGGCGGCGGGCATATAGTGGGGAGGTGTGTTTCCACTCGAAGCCGAGGACTTGCAAACGCTGCCGAAGGTCGGCTGGGGTGCGACCCTCTATGTAATGGGCTTCCATGCAGATTTGGTCAATGCGTGAAGCCAGTTCGTGGGTCATGGCGTCAAAGATTTCGTACTCCGCGCCCTCACAATCGACCTTGAGGAGGTTGACGCGATCAATGCCGTGAGTGTCAAGAAGGGTCTCGATCGTTCGGCAGTCGACAGTGCGACTTCGCCCGACCACCTGATGTGCATCGACCTCAGGGTGGATCGAACTGAAGAGTGAGTTGCGTGAGACGCAAAGGGACACGGTTCCTTCAAACGCTCCCACGGCCACATTGACCGGGATGATGTTGGCAAGGTTATTCAGTTCAGCGTTCTTGACGAGCTGCTGGAAACATGCGAGTTCCGGCTCGATGGCCAGGACCCGTCCCTGACTGCCGATGAGTCTGGCTGCGAGTATGCTGAAGCAGCCGATGTTGGCGCCGATGTCGACAACCGTGCCGTTTTTCGGAAGGGTCGCTCCGTTCTTCAGATAGTCGCGTCGGATTAGATTCTCGTAGAATGCAAAGCGATCCCCGGAGCGCGGCCGTATGAGTAGCCGAAACCCGGACCGTGTTGCCACCGCGTAGGGAGTCCGCTTTAGCTGGAAGAGATCGAGCACGAGTGGAACGGGGTTGGCTGTGACGGCGCAGAATTGCACAAGTTGATCCCACCGCAGTACGAGAGATCGAATCGCTTTCACAGCGCGAGGTGAGGGCAAAGGGTGGCGCACATCTAAGTCAGGTTCTTTGCGGTCAAACTACCTGTGATCTCTTTCGAGTCGCGGGCTCGCCGTTGTTGTGCACCGCCAGCCGTTTGACTCGCCGTAGGTTCACGAGATATTTCGGCATAGAGGGCGGTGAGTCGTGCGGCTTTCGTTTCCCACCGCCACGATCGCTGCACCGCATCGACGCAGGCCGTGCCGAGCCGGTTCAGCAAAGGGCGGTCGGCGTAAAGGCGAGTGAAGACCTGCGAAATGCGCCCCACGAGTTGTTCGTTTGATCCGAGCGGGATCCGGACGCCGGCGTCGTCGGTCACGTACTCTGCCGGACCGCCGTGGTCGAGCACGAGCGAAGGAAGCCCGCAGGCCATGGCTTCAAGTAGGACGGCCCCGCCTGACTCGTGGGTGCTGGGAAGCACGAGGAGGGATGCCGTACGATAGTAGCCCGGTAACTGCACGTGCGGGACCCAGCCCGCGAAGACCGTGGTGGATAACCAGGGGGTGTTGCGGACCATGGCTCGGAGTCTGTTCTCCTCGGGTCCGGCTCCAACGAAGACGACTTTCACATCTTTGGGGGCAAGTCCCGCCGCCCGCACGGCCTCCAGCACAATCGCCGGATTCTTGAGTTCGATAAGCCGTCCGACAAAGAGTAGAGTAAACGGTTCGATGGCGCCGGGCGGTTGGCGGTCGCCGGGATGGAACAGGTCGGTATCGACTCCGTTCTCCGGAAGGTACCGGCACTGGCAACCGAAGAGTTGAAACAGTTCGCGTTCCACGTAGCGAGTTCCTGCGAGGATGAGGCTCGCGCGAGTATATGTACTTTGCACGAACGGTAACCATCGGTAGGCACGACGAAAGGGAGAGAGCGCGCCGCCCTCGCGCCAGCGTTCGCGCCAAGTACCACGCGGCCAGGGTATGGCGCCATTCAGAGGCCCAAGTACGAAGGGCACCGGACAGACACGGGCCAGGGGGCTGGGAATCGTCGGGGAGAGCGGAGTGAGCCTGTGAACCAGGTCGAACTCGCCGCGTAGTAGGCGATCGCGGAATAGCCGCCAGGTGAGATACTCGAAGTATAGGTAGGCCGGCCACGCAGCCACTCCTTTCGTCGCAAGCCCGCCCGCGCGGCCGAACGTCAACCATCGGCCGATGCGATAGCAGGGTCTCGCCACAGGCTCGCTGTCAATGAAAACCACATTGGCGGGGGCCGGCGTCATCCGCTCGAACGCAGGTCGGTTGCGTACTTGCGTAACCAAGGTGACGTCGAGTTTGGACCTGAGCGCACGATACCAGTAATAGGCGAGCAGCGGAGCAGACGTCCACTCCGGATTGCAAGCCTCTGCGAGTAGCAATACACGAAGGGGTCGGTCTTTCATCATCGAGGCGTCGCTGGGGCCACGGGTCTACGACTGAGGTCGCCGGCTGTGAGGGTACTCTCCCGCACTGTCAGGACGCATCTCCGAAGGCGCTCCGCCCGAACGCGATACACGTCGGAGAATGGGTTTATTCTGCGCTGCGGTTGGTTTGCGAAGGCCAGGTCGAGTTCGGCCTTGACGAATAGGGTGTAGAGGTCGTACAGCGCCGGGACTAGGCTCGGCGAAAGATCAACGGCACGGCAGTACAGGCGGATTGCCTCTGCCAAAATGCCGTCGGAACGAACGTTTCCGAAGAGGTAGCGGCAGAGATCGACCGCAGGAAGCCCAGGCCAGCGGGCCGCGCCCCAATCGATCACCACCGCACCACGAGCCGCGCGCTGCCAGAGAATGTTTCCGAACCACAGATCGCCGTGACAACACACGCTTGGAATCTGCTCGGCCTGCTCGCGAATGGTCTCAAAGCTGGCTTGTACTTGCTCTTTGACTTCCGTGGTAACCGTGGGATCGCACAGCAGTTGTTTCAGCGGACCATGATACTCCTCGTCCAACCACGATCGCGAGAGTCGAACCCCGCGCGTCGCACGGGCAACCGCTGTGGTCCATTGCGCGACCCAATCACAACGCCGCCTTTTCACGAGCCATCGCGCCACCCGCCCACTTGTATAACTGCGGACGAAAGGGACCGCGAAGTAATCGTGCCCATCGACCTTGCCCCCGGCCTCGACGCGAGGAACCGACCCACGCCACCGCTCCGGCAAGACCTGGGCGAGTCGGGTTAGGACATCCGCTTCGTGCGTAATCACGGAGGTCGTTGGATGCCGTGCGACGCTGAGAACGTGACCGGCCGAACGACCGTGTGACGGAACGACGATCTTGAAAACGGCGTTCGGTCCGGCCTTGCCCGTGATCATGTACCACGAGCGGTTATTGCGATCTTGCTCCCCCAGTGATCCGAAGAAGGAATCCAGTACTGTAGTAACCAATGACCTCAATGCTTTTGGAACACCGAGAGAGTCGAAGTCTCCCCGCCCTGAACCCGACCGCGTCGGAGGCACGATGGCCACCACGACGGCTTCTGTCCATTCAGACCTGTCTGGTTGCGTGCGCCGTTCGACGGGATCGCTCCGGCAAACTGCACTGGGATGAACTGGACGGGATGCGGCCATGGTGGACTCAGAACATAAGCGGACTGCCGCCGAAAACCGGCCACGGTGGGACTCTCGTCACGTCCCGTGGCAAGGACGAGTTGGCCGCCGACTTTGAGGACGCGGCGCAGTTCTTCCCAGAGTATCTTCCGTGCTTCGCGCGAGAACCACCCGCAGGCACACCCCGGGCAGGTGCGCTCCAAGGCATGATTCACAACGACGGCGTCGAGAGAGTCGTCAGCAAGGCATGACTTCCCGGATGCATCCTCGCAGGCGGCCGTCACGTTCGAGAAGCCGGACTGTACACATCGAACGCAAGTAAAGAATGCTTCCTCGCCTGAGGCGCCTACGACGATGCAATCCGCGCCGGTTCGGGCTAACGCCACGGAGACGGCGCCGAATTCGCAGCCTAAGTGCATAACTCGTGAGCCGTGGGCAACGCCCAACAAGAAGACCAAATCCCCTTGTGATTCGTCGGTCGCGTTCCACGAAAGCGCGGCGCCAATGCCAGGTATTGGTGCGATCGTGGATTCCAAAGCGCGAAGCCATCCCTCCTTCTCTGCGAGGTCAACCACTGTGGGAAGGGCCGCGGCATAGGGACATCCTGGTTCGTGCTCCATATGCATCATTCGGCATATCCCAGCGCACGGAGACGCTCGAGGATTATGTCCTCAAACTGGGGCGATGGTTCAACATGGTGCGGTGTCGAAGGCCGACCCTGTTTGTGGTCGTCTAGCCGGTTGTGGAACTCCATGCAAAGTCCCGCATGGACATCGGCGACGGACGCAGTCTCGCGTGGGTCGGAACACAGGTTGTACAACTCGCAGTCGCCGTTGCCGTACTCAATGTACCGCCATTCTTTGGATCGCACGGCCCACATGCCGTGCCCCCAGCGGCCCGCCCGAAAGTTCGGATTCAGTCGCTCCAAGAACCGGAGAGTGTTTGTCTGTACCGGAAACTCACTAAAAGCCACATCGTGGCCGGTCCACTGCGCATCGGAGGCTCGGGTCAGGCAGGCGGGAAAAACGTCGACCTGCGGTTGTCCGTCGCGGGCAAGGCTCAGGCACAAGCTATGGAGATCATGCAGTTGCACGAGCGCCGATGATCGCAGGGCCGCCGGCCAATAGTGGGGACACCTTATGACCAACGGCACGCGGGTTAGTGCGTCAGTTAAAGAGAACCCGTGTCCCCATACGCCGTGTTCACCAAACGCCTCACCGTGATCGGCTGCGGCGACCACGACGGTCTCGTCGAGAAGACCGCTTTCGCGTAGTGAATCGACGAGGCCTCCGACGGAATCGTCGGCGTGCCATATCTCAGAATCGTAGCAGTCCAACGCCGTGCGAAGATCGTCCGCGTGTAGACCTGAATGAGCCGCCATGGCCTTGGCCCACATTTTCGAATCGTTCACCTGACGGAAGAACCGTCTCACTGTTGGAGTTGGTTCCGAAAACCTCTCGTGGCGCCGGTTGTAGGGACTATGGGGATCCATCAGTACGACGAATCCGAAAAACGGCGACGAGGACTTGGCAATGCAATCCAATGCGAGACGCATCGTCTCTCCGGCGTCTCCCTTCGCCGCACATTGCATTCGATTCGATTGCAGGCGAGTCGCTAACCTCGCACCGATGATTCGATTAACTCCGCGGCGAATACGACGAACGATTCGCGCCCCCGATGATGGTCGCCACAAATCCACGAAGACGTCGAACCCCGCAGCCGCGTTGCTCGCCGCACTGACGAAGTCGTTGTTGGAAACGGCGAACGTAGAGTATCCATTGGCCTTCATTTTCTCCGCTAGACGAGAAAACGTGTTCGGCCAGATGCGGACGGTGTCGCCGTTGACGCCGTGTTGGTGGGGGTAGAGGCCGCTGAAGAGGGAGGCGTAGGAGGCGGGGCTGAAGGGGGCGGCGGTGATGCAGGTCTCGAAAAGGCAGCCCTCGGCGGCTAGGCGGTCGATGTTCGGGGTCGTGTTGCGATGATAGCCGTAGCAGCCCACGTGGTCGGCGCGGAGCGAGTCAATGATGATGATGAGGATGTTTGGTTTCTTCATATACGATGCGTCGGCTTCCTTTGCGAGCCGGCGCGGTGGCCGCGATTCATCCGCGCTCCACGAGGTTGCGGCACGTTTCTTTCCTCAAGATCGCACATCCAAAGAGGGGTGCAAGAAGTGCGATGAGCGGAAAGTGGTAACGGTCCTGCGAATAGGTGATCGAATACAGTGCCGTAAATGCCACGGTAATCCATAGACCGGGAAACGCCAGCAGGGTTCTTGTCGCTCCGCATCGGATTAGCTTGAGGCATCCGACCAGGCATCCCAGTCCAAAGGCCGCAAACAGGACCTGACTGACGAGTTTGCAGATAAACACAGCCGGCTCGCCCCAGCGCTGAACAATTCCGGTCTCGTTCCATACGACGCCGATGGTTTCGCGCTCCCACAGGCGTACCGCCTTTCGCAGCGTACGTTGGACAAAGGCGACCGGGTCGGAGCGGATGAACTTCATCGCTTCGGCTGTGCAGTAGCGCTCGCGCTCGGCGTCGTTGCCCTCGAATGGCGGCTTCTTGATCTCCTGATAGTCATCGGGAGACAGTGGGTTGTTTCCGAAAAACAAACACATGCCGCCGTTGGTGGAAATGGGAATGAAACGTCCGTACACTTGATAATTGCGGTAGGTCCAAGGGGCGACAGCGATGACCATGACTGCAATGGCGACTGTTGCTGCGATGACTGTCCGAGAGAGTCCTTGTCGGATGGTCCAATGGGATAACGCCAGCAGGACAACTACACCCAGCGCGAGCGGTCGCACGTAAGACGCCAGTCCCATCCACAGACCGGTCATCGCCGCCCGCCAGATCGTCAGTGGGCGGCCTGTCCCCCAGCAGACCACACCCGCGAGCAGCAATACCGTGAAAAGCAGTTCGGAGGATCGAATCGTGACGAACTGAATGTAGGCAGGGTAGAAGGCCAGCGCCAGGCCGGTCAAAACCGTGACGCGGTCATCACCGACCCATTGCTTTGCAAGCATCATCGAAAGCACGGTCGCCATGAGGCTGAGTCCGATGGACACGGAGTTCACTGCGGCGGCGCTTTCGCCGAACAATCTGTATTGCAGGCTTAAGTAGAACGGGTATCCGACGGGCCAGTAGACATAGGAGCTTCCGTCAAAGCCATAGGTTCCGCCGGACGCCAGTTGTCTAGCAAGTAAATGGTACGCCTGAGAATCGGAAACAGGTTCGGACTGAATCGACACCGCCCAGAGCACTCGCATAACCAAAGCAAGAGCGGCGACGCCCAAAACGGACTTCCAAGGCATCGCAGTCGTGGCCCGGCGTGCCATGGGCGTGTGCGGATCATCAAGGCCTAGGTCAATGTGTATGTTGGTCAACATCTATTATTTACTGCAGATATACAAGCGATGGGGATAGGGAAGGAGATCGCGCATTTCGTGTGTATAGACGCGAAATCCGGCGTTTTCGAGCATGGCAATCATCTCGCGGGCCGACCAATATCGAATCGGCTCCATTCCGACCATGGCTCGATCGAGCATCAACGTAAACCAGCGTTTGTAGGCTGGAGAGGTATCGACATCCTTGACCAAGAGCACGCCGTCGTCACGCAGTGCCGTATGCACCCGTTGAAGAAGTACGGGGACGCAATCCGGGGGAACGTGATGAAGCAGGTCAAGCATATAGACGCCGCCGAGGCGTTCGGGCAAAGCTGTGTCGGTGGCATCGCCGACCTGGTAGGAGACGTTGTCCAGTCCCAGCCGCCGCGCGCAGCGCGTCGCGGCCTGCACACGACGGTCGCTCAGGTCAATCCCCAGAAGTCGTCTCGTAGAGGTCGCGGAAGCAAAATAAAGAGAAAACAGCCCGAAACCGCATCCGAGGTCGACCGTTTGTCCCTCCGCGGGAAGGTATTGATCCAGTTCCTCGAGGAACCGAAGCCGCATGATGACAAAGCGAATGCGGCAGTACGCACGGATGACCCAACTGTCGTACCCGCTGATGATCTTTCGAATGCGGTCTTGCGCGACCATCCGATGGAGGGCGACGCGGTTGCCCGTCGGCCGACCCGCTATTCCTTTCGGATCCGAAACCACGGAGGTCCGTCCAGGCGCAGCCTGATCTACGGCTAGGGTCGCGTGCGATGAAAAAGTGCCTTGACGGCCGTCAGCGCGCAACGGGAGTATTCCCTGCAGATACAATGCGACCGCGGACTCGCGCCCCACGCGCCCGCATCACCAGCACGAAAAACGCGAGATCGTCGATGAAGTACCGTCTCCAGAGTCGGGCGGGCTCCTGGCACACCCGGTGAAGCCACTCCAAACCCAGGTTCTGCATCCATTTCGGAGCGCGCTTCACGTCGCCGGCCAGGAAGCTGAATGCTATTCCGATTCCCATACACAGTTTTGCGCCGCACCGAGCGCGGTTGAAGTGGATCCAGGTTTCCTGTTTGGGTGACCCCAGGCCGACAAAAAGAATATCCGGCGCCGCGGATTGAATTTGGCCAACGATGCGCTCGCATTCGCAAGGATCGCTTTCAAATCCGAACGGCGGACAGTAGAGGCCGGCAATTCGCAAAAGAGGATGCCGCGCGACGAGGACCTCAGCGGCCCTTTGAGCGGCACCCGATGCGCCGCCCAGAAAATAGACCGACAGTCCCTGCTCGGCCGCGCGCTCGCATAGGCGCGGGAAAAGATCCGATCCCGCAACTCGCTCGGGCAGCGGACAACCGAGAAGTTTCGATGCCCAGATCAAGGGCATGCCGTCGGCGACGACAAGGTCTGCGGCCGCATAAAGGGCTCGCAGTTCCTCAGACCGACTTAAACGAACGACGTGGTCCACATTCGCGGTGATGACATGAACATGCCGATTACCCCTGGCATAGTTGACCAGCAGATCCAAAGTCTGCGCAAGGGTCAGCGCGTCAAAGGAAGCACCTAACATCTCCACCCGTTTGGGCGGTGTCATCACGTGCATACCGCCGGTTTGGGCAAGGGCCAAATCCATTGACGAAGTCTGGCAAGTTGCCAGCGACGCAAAAACTGCCGGAACTGAGGATCATTGTACCGCTTCGCTCCTCGCAATGCGGACGCGACGTAGCCGGCGAGAATGCAGAGACCGCCGAGAACATACGGTCGTTCCAACATGCGGTACACCGAAATGCCCAAGGCATAGAGCCAATGCGTGCCCATGAAGTACTGGCCGCGCCCCCAGCGCATTCGGCCGTGAAAAATGCTCCGAAAGGACGATCCCATAGGGCGAAGATGGATAAACCGCAGTTCCTCATCGTGGAAACTGCGTGCCTCCCAGCCCAGCATCCGACATCGGTGGCAGTCAATGCCGTCCCACATCACCTCGCGCACAAACCCTCCGATTTCGCGAAAACAGTGCACACGGTAGAGTTTGGTCTGTCCCTGGGAAAAATCGTCGCCCGTGCGCTCCGGAACGAGTTGTTGGCCCACGCGAATCCAGGACTTTCCGCTGGCTGTGCCCAGTCGGGGATCGGCGTGGAACTTGTCGAGGAGCCGTTCAAAATAGGTTGGCGCGAATTCCAGATCTCCATCCAGCTTGCAGACGTAGTCATAGTCGTCGAGCGAAACCTCGGACAGTCCGGCGTAAAAGGCGTCCATGACTCCGCCGCCGACTTTGCGAGTTCCGCGATCGGGACGACAAACGAGTTTAATCCAGGGATGATCGTGGGCGGCCTGCCGTACGATTTGCGGAGTCTCGTCGGACGACCCGTCATCCACGATGATCCATTTTGTGGGAGTGTGGGTCTGTGCGACCACGGACCGGATCGTGCGGGCCACGTATTGCGCTTCGTCGCGCATCGGGGATACAATGAGATAGGAAACGGCGTTCATCCGATCAACGTTCCCGCGGGACGGGCGTCAGCGCCGGCGGTTGACTCCGCGGGGACGGTTGTGATGACCGAAGCAAACAACTGTGCAAGCCGCCGCGACGCCTCGCGAACGTCGAAGTCCTCCGCAACCCGCCGGCGGCCTTCCGAGCCCATGCGAAGTCGTAGGGTAGGGTCGGATGTGAGCTTTTCGATCGCTTGTGCGAGCGGCTCGGGCCGACCAGGGGCGACGAGAATCCCGTGAACGCCATCCTCGATGAGCTCCGGAATCCCCATGATTCGTGTGGCGACAACGGGAAGTCCTCTGGCCATCGCCTCCATCAAGACCACCGGAAGTCCCTCGGCGAAACTGGAAAGAACAAAGAGGTCCGCCTGCTCGTAGAGCGCTCCGAGTCGATCCTGCCCGATCGTACCCGCGAACGTCACGCGCTCGGCAAGTCCCAATTGGGAGGCGAGATGCATCAACCGTGAACGTTCGGGACCGTCGCCGACAATGGTACAATGCACATGAGGACTGGAGCGTAGAACCTGCTGAAGCGCAGCCAAGAGGATCGCTTGTCCCTTTTCCGGCGCCAGCCGCCCCACGGTTAGGATTTCCACAAGCCGGTGCTCAACAATGGTCGTCTGGGTCTCCGATGATTCAGCGCCGGGGATATCAATTCCGCAGTGAACCACGTGCAGCCTCGACCAGTGATCGGAGTGGGAATGCAGCATGGCCTGTGCTCGACCGAACTCGGAAACGCACACGACGAACTTTGCGTCCTCGATTTTTGCGCGCAGACACGCCACTGCGGGGTTTCCGAAGTCAGAAAGTCCGTGCAAAGTCACACTCCAGCCGATGCCCGCCATCCGCGCCGCTAACATGGCTACGTTGGACGCAACGTTGGCAAAGTGGGCGTGCAAATGGTGAATCCGGCGTCGCCGAAGCTCCCCTGCCAAGACACCCGCCTCGGCGAAATAGAACAGTTGCCAAAGCATGGCACGAATTCCCGGTGGCCGATAACGGAATGCGATGACGATAGCCGAGAGGTATCCGCTCGGATCCGTCGCCAGAACCACCATATGGCTATGTAGCAATCTCCATATCCCAACGGGCAGAATGGCGACGGTGCGCCGTGCCTCCTCCCGTTCCCACGCGGTCGGCAAACATTGCGGGTCGGCCGCGCGCACGGTGAATGTCTGCACTTCGACTCCCGACTGACGAAGAGCTGCGACCTCGCGCAAAATGAACGTGTGCGAGACTGCAGGGTACTGGCTGGTGATGTAACCAACTTTCATCTCGCGTTCCGCCGCCCGTCTCGCCGAAACATACGATTCGCCAAACCCGACAGCTCCATGCGCAGGAGCGCGGGAAACGCTCGCCCGCCCATGCCCATCAGTCGATCCTCGTGAATGAACCAGCGGCGTAGCGCAAAAGGATCGGATTGGGCATCGTTCGCACCGGACTGGACGGTCACGGCACAATCATACCCCGCCGCACATACTGCGGATCGCACACGCTCGTCCCAGTCGCCCGCCGGATAACAAAACGAACGTATGTCCCGTCCGAGTCGCTCGCCGAGCACCTTGCGGGAGTCCTCGACTTCTGAACGCAGATCTCGGTCGTCGAGACGAGTCAAGGCCGGATGGCAACGTCCATGCGAGCCTATTTCGTGCCCGGCATTCGCCAGTTCTGCCAGTTCCGTCCAATTCATGACACGGTCATCCTCGCCTGTGAGCGCCTGAGTGGAGGCTCCGTTGCCCAGATCGACCATTAGTTGATCCCGTCTTTCGCGTGACAGTCCACGCGCGTAACGGACCACGCGCAGCGCCGCGTCCGCCGGGGTCCTGCGGGAGAGTTCCAAACAAACATCACGCAAGCCCGCCTGCACGAGCGCCGCTACACCGTCACACGTTCGTTCCAGACGATTCACGGTCTCCGCCAGACGATCGAACCACAACATTTCCTTGCGCCCTATGTAGTCCGTTACCGGAAAAAACGTCCCCCGCACGCCGACCTCGGAAAGAATCGGCGCCGCATAGCGGTAGTTGTCATGATAACCATCGTCAAACGTGATGGCCAACAGACGGTCTCGCCCGTGGGCATGCTTCTGCGCGGCACGGGCATCGCTCAGGGGTAGTACATCGAAGAAGCGCCGGAAGGTCTTGCAGTGCTCATGAAACGACTCGGGCGTGACGGCCAGATCCGGCAGTGCATATCTCCGCTTCTGCGCGAACGGGAGAATCCGATGGTAACATACAATCAGAAGTTTTCCGAAATCCCGGCGCTCGCATCGCGCCAATGCGCCGGACGTTCGACACCCCACGGCGACCGCGGCACGCAATAATCGTCTAAGGAAGATCACTTCCGCCTCGATCCCGGATGAATCGCGCCGGGACGCCGGCCCAGAGTTGGTAGCCGGGAATGTCGCGGTTGACGACACTGTTGGCGCCGATCACGGCGCCGTCCCCAATGGTGACTCCCTTGAGTACGACCGCGCCTCGACCGATCCACACATCGTTGCCGATCCGGATCGGCCGGGCATCGAAACCCTGCTCACGAATCGGCCGTATGCAATCCAGAAACACGTGATCGCTGTCTCGAATGCTCGCGTATTCCCCCATCAGAAAGTTGTCGCCGATGGTGAGGCACGAATGGGAACTCAGGAGTCCGCCGCGGTTCACAGTAAAGCGGTCACCGAGGGTAATGGTTCCCTCGGCTTCGGTTTCAAACAGCACGTTGTCGTAAAGATTTCCACGCGAGCCTAGGGCAACATTCCGAGTTCCGAGAAAATACACTGGACCATAGACGTGAACGCCGCGACCGACGCGACGAGCGCGGGCGCAGACAGTCGCGGCCCATTGCCAGCGCTTCGCCAAACGGAAGATCGGAATCACCAGCCGTTGCGCCGCAGCCAATACCCGAACGGCCAGCTCGCGGACGGATTCCCTCCGGGTCCGCAAACCCACGCCAACTGGTTGCGATACACGCGTGCCGACGGCCACGCGTGCATCATCTGGAATTGCCTTCGACGCGACCGGAATGTCAATCCTTGTATTCAATGAGGGCCGAGGGATGGCGACGCAGCAGAAACCACCATCCACGCAACTGGCCGACAAGCAAGGGGATGCGCATGAACTGACAGTGAATACCATACAAGAGCGCGGTGCCCCATCCCGCCGCGCGAGCATGCACCTTGCAACCGATCCAAACCGTTCGCAGCAACACCAAGACTCCAAAAACCCAAAGCAATCGCACATCGGGAAGGGCGAGTGCGCCGATGATCAACACAGCCCAGGCGGCGAACTCCACCACGGTCGCGAGACTCCTCCGGATCCAGATCCGTTCGGGACCGATGCGACAGATCGCTCCGACCACGGCATAGGCCCATCCAGAGCGAACGGCACGCCGCCAGTACTGCTGAAAACGGGTGATATTGAGGTCGTGGCTTGTCATTGGTTCGTCGCAGCGCCAGATGGTGGCCCCGGCGCGGCGCATTCGATAGCACATTTCCGGCTCTTCACCGGCAATCAGGGACTCGTCGAAACCTCCGACTTGTGTAAGGGCACTCCGCCGAAAGAGCGCGTCCCCTCCGCAGAACAGCGCCGGCCCCGGACGAACATACCATTCAAGGGAAGCGACACGCATGTACCATGATTTGTTGGGTTCCAGTTCGGTGCGACAGCCGAACACACACGCGGCTCCGGTCGTTTCGAGGAGGCCGACGGCCTTGCGCAGCCAGTGGGAGTCCAGAATGGTGTCGCCGTCCAGGAAATGTATGAGATCGTGCCGCGCGGCGCCCAGTCCTACATTGCGTGCGGCGGCCGCACCAACACGACAACCTTGGACCTTCAGGACCCGCGCACCGAACTGCGCAGCGCGCTCACAACTGCCATCCGTCGAGCCGCTATCAACGTATTCCAAGTCGATCCGATCCGGAGGATAGTCCGCGGCGCGAACCGATTCCAAACACCGCGCCAACCGCTCGCCCTCGTTCCTTCCAATGACCACCACACTGATTAACGGCGTTGCCGGCGGAATACCAGCCGAGGGCGACGGCGCCGCAGAAACTGGGTTGACTGCATGATCGCGCAATGAAGGCTGCCGGAACTGGTGCCCAAGAGCGGCCGCAGCACAGCGGGCCTTCGAGCGACTCTGATCGTCTCTTCGCCAGCAATGACGGGCCCAGCGCAGGCATTGGAAAAAGGCATGCAACGTTCCGTCGAGCATCAGCCCGATCGTTCCATAGTAGCGGCGCATGTACCTTCGCCGGCTGTGGGCCCAATGAAGCGGATGATCGCCGCACGAGCCCGCATCGGCCTGCGCCGCGTTCACGCTCTGTCCGCCGTGATGTAGGACTTCGGCCGAGGGAACATACCAGCCTTCGTACCCGGACAGTGCCATCTTGCGGCACCAATCGGTCTCCTCGAAGTACAGAAAAAACCCATCGTCCAGCATTCCGGCCTTCGGTATGGCAGACGTGCGGACGACGAGGCAGGCGCCCGACACCCAATCGGCGCGAAATGCTTCGTGCTCCTCGTGCAACCTATGGAGGTCCAAGGTGTGTCGACTGTGGGGATAACGGCGGTCCCATCCGAGCAGGGAAAAGGAGCTGCTTAGAGGCGTAGGAAATCGCCGCGCCGACGATTGAAGCGTGCCGTCCGGATTCAGCAGTCGCGGCCCGCAGTATCCGGCCTGAGGGTGGGAATCCATGAACTGCACCAACATCGTAATCGCTGCGTCTCGCAGGTATGTATCGGAATTGAGCAGCACTACGTACCGGCCGGTTGCCACTTGCATCGCGCGATTGTTCGCGGCCGCAAACCCTGCGTTGGTTCGATTCTTCAACAATTGCACGTTCGCAAACTCGGTTCGGACCATCTCCGCGGAGCCGTCGGAACTACAATTATCCACCACGAAAACTTCTGTGACGCTCCCTTCGCAACCGGATTCCATCGACCGCAGACATTCCCTTAGCAGTTCGCGTGTGTTGAAACTGACGATCACGATCGAGGCGTCGGCCGCAGATCGAGTGTCGGCAGGCATTTTGCGTTCGAATCTGTCGGCGCCAGCGTTCAGTGCGTCGCTCTACGCTTGAGCGTAGAACCTCCCCGGCGGGCGGCGCAGCAGAATCAGGGACGTTACGACGCCGCCACTGAACAGCGTAAGGATGGGACTCAGGAACCCGTTGAACAGCATGTTGACGGCCTCCTGTCCGATTCCCACCAGCAGGGCCATGAGGGATGCGTCGGCTTCCATTGCTCGACTGCAACGCATGCTCAGACAGAGTGGCCAACACCACCAGAGATAGAACAGGCCGACGCCGACAAGCCCATAGGCGCCCGCGAAGATGATCCACACGCCGTCGGTCGCGGTCAGACTGTTTCCTAATTCATCGGTGGCACGGTTCCGCCCCCAACCTCCCCATCCAAAGACGGCCCGCTCCTTGGCCCGTTCGACTAATACGGTTTCGGCATCAATGCGGTATTGGAGGGATTCGGCGCGGGCCTGGGATACGTTCGCCGCCGCGGCGGCCAGCCACTGCCCGTCCATGACGGACGAATAGCGTCCCACAATCCAAAGAACGGCGAACGCAGCCGGAACGAGCACCGCTTTGCGCGAGCCTGTTTTGTGCCAGACAACGAGCAGTCCCGCCCCCATGAGAAACAGCGCCCACGGCCCCAATGACAGTGATGTCAATAGTCCGATGCAAGGCCAGATGATCACCCAGGTCGGCGGAAGACCGGCAAGGCGGTGCAACTGGCCGCGCCACCATGTCCACAGGCCGAGCAATGCAGTCCAAGCAAAGAAACTCCCCACGGCCAGACCGTGCGGCAAAAACAGAATGGGCCGCCACGAATCGCCTCGGGCGTGCTGATTCCAACTGTGTTGAAAGAAACCGTAAAGACCCGCGTGAAGGTTCGGGCTCATCCGCCATTCCCACAGCGCCAGCACCCCGTATACACCGGCAAAGACCAGGATGGTTCGGCATGCCTCCCGGAGGTCCTCACGAGTCTTGAGAAAGCATCGCCCCACCACGAAGGGGACGGCATAGCAGAGCAGTTTGTGACTGCTCGACGACAACCCGTCATACACACCGAGGTTATTGACAATGGACGTTACCATCGTCATGACGGCAAATCCGATGACGAGTAGATCCGCCCCATGAGGTCGAAAGCCGGCCAAAGGACGACGGCAAAAAAGCAGCGTGCCAAGTAGTACGCCGGCGTTCGTGGCTACAACCTTGTCGATGTCCCAAAACCCCTCGATGGGAATTCGAACCATGGGCAAAAAAAGCCACCCGATCACATAGGCATAGACACATGCCCGCGCCGGGCGAAGCATGGCAAAGAGCCCGGCGCAGACCGGAATCCACAGGAGGAGTGCGAGGGTTGCAGTGGTCAAGGGTATGGCGGGCATCTTCGCTACAAACGGAAAGCCGCTCCCCGGAGGCGGCGTGCGTCAGGGAAACCTCCATCGGATCGCATGGCAGCGAATGGCCGTAACCGTTCTCCCGGATCGTTCAAAGCGCGGCGCACTGTTGCAGGAATCGGATGAGCGCGTCGGCCACGACTTGATGTCCGCGCTTCGTGAGGTGTCCGTCCACGGCCCAAAACAGCGGACCGCCATCCGTCTCGCACTCCACAAAATCATCGAGCAAATTGCGGAATGGGACTCCGTTTGCCTCACAGAATGCCCTCACGACTCGCTCAGGGCGGCGAGGGTCTTCCGTCGTCGCGGCAGCGCCATCCGAACGAAGCCGTTGCTCCAATTCCAGTTCCCATGGGCAGGGCATGCCGATCAACACCAGCCGCGCGCCGTCCGCGCGGACGGAATCCACCAACTCGCGGAAGATCGCGGTCGTAAGATCCCATGCGGCCCGAATTTGGGCGTCCGGGTCCGCCGCATAGATACTCCGCTGCGGTTCCATCGAGGGCCCGTCCGAGGTTCCGGCGGCCAGCACGTCGCGAGCCCAGTCACAGCTGCGACACACGCGCCGCAGCGACCCCTTCCATGTGCGAAGGTATGCGTCGCGTTGCGCCTGGCGCGTTCGATCGAACTCTCGAACTGCCGCTACATCGAACGAGGACCAGGTCAGACCGTCCGATCCCAGCCGTGCAAATGGTTTCTTGACCATCGGCGTGACGGGGAAACCCGTCTCCAGCTCTCGTGAATTGTTGAATACGTCATTCCGCGAGAAGAAGCACAGTACCACGATGTCGGGCTGGTAGGCGCGAGCATAGTGCCGATACACCAGAAACTGCTGATCCGTTCCATATCCGGTGACGCCGAAATTGAGGACTTCGACCGGTCGCACCAACATCTCGCCGAGCCGCCGTTCCATGATCTGTGCGAACACCTCATCCTGGGGAACCTGCAAAGCCTCCACCATGGAGTCGCCCAAGACCGCGATTCGCAAGGAGGCGGCGGGCTTTGTCGCCGTGCGCTCGACATCTCGAAACCCTGCACTGTTGATTACCACGCGGTTCACGAATTCATAACTGTCACCCCAGCCGACGTGGAGGAACTGTCCGCCAGGACGATGAATCCAGCCCACGTCCTCTCTGTATTCAAGCAATCCCTCCATCTGCGCCCGAGGACGATGGGTGCGCACCCACGTTTCAAAACCTGCTCCCATCAACACCAATGTCGAAATGGTGACGGCCAGTCCAGTCGCGCGCCCGAAACGCCGCCGCGTCGTGGGGAGCAGAACATTCCCAGGAACCTCAACCGCGTTTGGATGGGAACCTGTCACAGAACCGCCGGTCAACCTCCCTCGCCCAAACCGATCGCGCCTTCCAGAACAGTGGCGGACCGCTGCCAATTGAATTCCTCGCCGGTGGCATAGGCGGCGCGCGAGGCGCAATCCCACCTGTTCGGATCGGATAGCAGTTCCACGGTTGCGTCGGCCATGGCCGCCGAGTCTCCCACGTCGACGAGACAACCGTTTTCGCCCGGGCGCACGAAATCACTCACCCCGCCGCAACGTGTGGCCACGACCGGACATCGGCACGCCATGGCCTCCAAGAGCGGCAGACCGAAACCCTCCACCCGGCTCGAGCAAAGCCATACGTCGGCGGATGCATAGATGTCGCGAATGCGGTCCTGCACTGGGCGATGAACGAAGTTACCATTCAGTGGAACCCGATGCTCGCGATGCGGACGGGAGGCGCCGAAGCTCACCAACCGAAGATCGGGAATTCGCTCCCGAACCCGACGAATCGCATCCAACGCCATGTCCGCATTCTTCACTGCAGCCGGTGAATATACAAACCCGACGGTGCGGGGACTGTGAAGGCCCCTGGGCGGTGCGTCGAACTGCCGCGGATCCACGCCGTTGGGGACCCACACGGCCGTCGCGTCACCGAACTTGTCGATCGCCAATTTCTGCAGCCATTGCGAGACCACCAGCTTGGGCATCGGCAACCGCCAAGAGGCATCGACCTGCTCGGGGTCGAAAGAGTGAGCCTCGTAGCTTTGCAGAAAGTAATACTTCCGCCCCTTCGTCGACGGGAGATCGAGCACCGGCTGAGCCGTCAACCAATGCGTCGCAAATATCACATCTCCGTCCGGAACCGCAGCGCTCAAGTTTTCCACGGACGCGGCAACGGTCGGACCTCTGAATGTCGCGAAGTGATCCGAATCCCGCGCCATCCAATCGCTGAGTCCCTGACGCACTCGTATCAGCAACCGCTTCGGATGCAAAGGCCAGGAACGCCGGAAGTATACGATGGTCACTTGGTGCCCATGCTCGATGAGTTTGTTCCCATGTATGACAACGACGCGGACGCCGCCGAACAACCCTCGCCCGGGAAGTATGAAGGTGATCCGCAACGCCGACCTTTCACGCCGCGGGACAAACGCCGTCGGCTCGTTCGAGAAGAACTTCCCAACAGCGACGAACGGTCGATCGACGAAACGGGTCCATCGAAAACGCCCGGACAAGATGCTTGACCGACGACCATCGCCGGCCGCGCTCCTTCTCCAATTCCGCCTCACTCAGGTGCAGGCCCGCAAGCACGCGCCGCAGATCGCTTCGCACCGCGGGTGCGTCCGGACCGGGCGAAAACGGCGGCACCGACTCCCCACGCTGCAAACGGTCGGATCCCATGCTGGCTCTGTCGCGCGCGAACGCAAAAGCGAGGTCGCGATAGTAAGCCCCGATGCGCAAGTCGTGGTGGGTAAGCCCCGCGGGGTTGATGCGGTATCGGTACAGACACTCACCTACGTTGTCGAGGTCCCATCGCTCCGCCAGACGTAACATCATGTCCTGATCTTCTCGTTGCCGGAAGAACGTGCGGAACAGACCGACTTCGGTAACCGCACTTCTTCGCACCATCAGCGCCGACCCGTAGTTATAGAACCTGCCGCCTAGAAGTCGCCCGCGGCATGATTCGGGCCCCGTCGGCGCCGTTTGGTGAAACAGTGTTCGCCCAGCCTCATCGATGATGTTCACGGAACAACCAACCGCCGCTGTTCGGGGATGCCCGTCCAAAAAACGTGACTGCACCTCCAATCGCTGGGGAGCACATTCATCGTCGGCGTCCATATACGCCACATACTTTCCACTGGCGGCGAGCGTCCCAGTGTTCCGCGCGCCGGCGAGTCCGCGATTCTCCTGATGAATCACGCGCAGTCGTGTGTCGTGAAAGGAATCGAGAATGGTACACGAACCATCCGTGGAGCCGTCGTCGACGACAAGGAACTCGAACTCGTGCAGAGTTTGATGCAGCACGCTCTCCACGGCCTGGCGCAGCCAACGCTCCCCGTTGTGAACGCAGAGAACCACGCTTACCGATCCACGATCGTCCACCCTACGCTCGCATCCAGCGCCACACCAAACTGACCACACCGGAGAGCACCAGCGCCCCGCCGCCGACCATACCCGTCCACGTACGCAAACCGATGGACTGCGTCTCCCACTGCCCGCGAATGCGTTTGAGCACGGCATTTCGTCCGCAATAGACGACCAGCAATCCACCCAGAAGCGCCAGGACTACCGCAGTGCCGGTTCGCCATGGATCCGTGGCGAGCAGGCCGCCGATCAGCGCCGCCGGAATCGATGCCGCGGCCACGATCAACAGGAACCACACTGCAAACACCCCCCAAACCAACCCATGAGCCCAAGCTCCCTGGGCCCGCGGCAAGAGGGCGGATATGATCGGAAGCATCCATCGTTGAAGGCGTTCGCCAAAGAACGGAAGCGCGGCGACCGACTGGTACTGCGAGTAGAGTTTCGACACGCGCATCACCCGATTCGCCAGTTCCATCCCTTCCAGGTCGGGCACGCGGTCGATCGCAATGACTTCCATTCCTAGTTTCTGCACTGCGTGGTCCAACAAGGGTCCGAACTGTTCCTCTCGCAGGTATCCAATCCCCTGATCCACCGCCACAAAGTCCGTCGCATGGGTCAGCAGTACGACCACGGACCCATCCGGAAACCGCTGCCCGCGCTCCATGATTTGCTGCAAATGAATCAGTTCGACCGTGGCCGGAATGAGGCGAACCCCGGTGTCTGTTGGATAATAACTCCGCACCGAGCCCGACAAAATGTCCAAACCCACTCGCCCCGCGGCCTGCACCGTCGTGGCGTCGAAACTGTTCCACGGCGGAATCAATACGCGAACCGGGCCCCGCGCCAACTCCTCTACTTCTCGCTTGGCGGTGTGAAGAATTTGGCATTGTCGCTCGACCGGCAGGCCCTCGAACTCCGTGCCATAGCGACGAAGCTGTTTCCAAGTATGGTGCGTCAGCCCGTGAACCGCGGGCACACAGTATCCGGCCCCCACCGCGGATCGAAGCATCGCCACCCGCGCCTCATCACGCGAAAGGTGGACCGTTTCTGTGTTCTGGCAGTTGTGGGGATGTACGCTCTGTCGAGGCGTAACTCCACACACCCAGGACCACTTCCTCTCGCGCATCTGCTCCTCGATCGCCTGCTCGACACGAAATCGCGCAGCGCAAGACGGTGAGTACGCCGCACCGTAGTCATCGTAGCGAATGACAAAGTAGATTCGCCCGTTCGTTGATGATTGAGGCATCGAACCGTGCTATGTCGAATGGACGGCGGCGATCTCTTCCTCGGTCGTTTGCGGCAATGGGGTAACGAAGGGTCGTCGCAATGGGGCTGGCAAGGCGCCGGGCCAACACCGGGCAATGGGCGTCAGGACCGTTTTCCCGAATCTCCGCAACGCCCGACAGGACTCTCGCCACGCTCGACGTATCCCCACTCCCGGAACACTGTAGAGCCAAAAGTACACCCACGTCGCACGCGGCGTCCGCCGCAGGAGGTTGAACTCCACCGTCTTGCGTTCGGCATCGGCCCAGTGGTACTTGTACGGTGTCGTCCCTCGCTTCATGTCATACTCGACGGCGCCTTCGTCGATCGCCGACTGAATCGCGTGGGCCATCATGACTTTCCCCAACCGCAACGATGCATAGTCGGGATCGTAAGCACACGCCTGAAAGAAAACGCGCCGCGCGAATAAAAACGTAAACCAGATGCACGCAGGGTGGCCGTCCAGTCTCAGCACGAGCAGTCGCAAGTGCCCTGCGCGATGAGCGGCTATGGCCTGCTCCCCCCAAGCCAGATAATCGTGATCGAATCGATGCCCGTACCGAGCCTGTTTGTACTCGATGAGTTTCGCAATGATCCCCGGGATCTGCCCCTCGTCCTTGCACTCTTCGAAGGACACGCCCGTGAACTTACGGCGGACGAGGTTGAGCTGATACTTGATCCCTCGCCGAGTGCTCGCCCCAAGGCCATTGCAGAACTCCTCCCACGTCGCGGGTAATCTTGCATAGGGACAGTCGGAGGATGGATTCACGTGCGTCCGGAATCGCCGACCGATTTGTAGTTCGTGCAACAACGCGAGCGTAGGCGAATCATCGAGAATGTAGTTAAGGTTCAAACCATCAAAGGCAACGCCATGCTTTTCGAGGCATTTCAATGCGGCCTCAAGAACCGCAGAACGCAACCCCGGCCGACAGAGCACATCCAGATAGTCCGCCCCGCTTTCAGGGCTTCCGATCAGCACCAGTCGCCGATGACGCAACAGTCCACGTCCGGACGACTCGACATAGAACGGCGCTATGCCGACCAGGGCCCCGCGTCCATCCCGCACCGCTACGACGGCGAGCTGACGCCCCGATCCATACGTCCGCCAAAAAGGCAACATACAAACGGACAACATGAAGAAGGACGTCGGTGTGTCGCTTTCTGCGACGAGCCGATCCCACTCTGCAGAAAGTCCTTGGAGTGCCGCTTCCTCACTTACCAGCGTGCTATGGAGAACCGTCGAGCCATAAGCAGGCTGTGCATCTGGATCGAGCTTCATTCGCCCATTGTTCTCAACCGCCGCCCCGCTCGACCCCGGCAGCAGTGCCTTCCACGAAGCGCGCAGCGCATTCAGATGCGGCCTGGCGGGAGGATAGACAGCGCCCAGGAGGGTCTTGGCCAAGAAAACAAAACGACCCGGGTCGGTGGGCACATACCACCAACCCCGCATGGCCGATCCCACTGCACCGCTCCAATCACCCGCCGCGGCCCGATCTCGACTTTCCTTGGAGTGGTAGAACGCAATGGACTTACGATACGCCTCACGCCCGGACTGCTCCTTGAAGTCGGGAACGGGAATTGTCTCTCCCCGCGCCAGCCGATCCGTCCCCGTCGAAAGGCGCTCGGCGCGAAGTTCCATGACCAAATTGCGGTAGAAGCGGTTGGCCTCTTTCTGGGCGACATTGCTGGATCGAGGATGTTGGCGGTACCAATACAAATGTTCCGGAACACACGCAAAGCGATACCGCTCCGTCGCCCTCATCCACATATCCACGTCATTGGCTTGATACAACGGCTCTCGAAATCCACCCAGCGACCGCAGAACCCGCGCCCATGCCATGACGCTCATGCCGTTCAGACCCGTCCGGCCCAACGCGTATTCCCCCGCGATGACCTCCGGCTCACACGGCAACTGGGTTCGGTCCAGCTCCCGACCCTCGGCGTCCAGGATGACTTCCCACGTTCCCGCGCCATCCACCTCGCGGTGAGAAAGAAGGTACTCGGCTTGGCTTTCGACGCGCCGCGGATCGCACAGATCATCGCCATCCAGAAAGGTAATCAGGTCGCCGCGCGCCGCAGTGATACCCGCGTTCAGCCCGGCGGGTTGTCCACTGTTGCGCTGTCGAATCACTCGCAACCGCGGGTCCTGAATCTGAGATAGCACCGTCGGCGTGTCATCCGTCGATCCGTCATCGACAACCACCATCTCCAGGTTCTTGTACGTCTGGCTTAGAATGCTCTCCACGGCGGCGCGAATGTAGCGTTGCTCGTTGTAAGCACTCATTACCACGCTGACCAGTGGACCGTCAGAACCCGCGATCAACGTTTCGGTTTTCGACATATGGCGAAGTGACACCACGCTCGGCCCATCACCGCCGCGACGGAGGACTGCACGATCGGGTAGTCGCAGGTCGATGGCGCAACCAGTCCGCGCACGTCCGGCCAACTCCGAGACTTCCCGAACATCCGCGCCACCGTGCGACCCATCCGTGTCAAAGGCCGGCTCCACAGATACGACAAGTGTGCGTTCAGATTACGCACCGCCTCACGTCGAGACTGCACGGCGTGCGATTCCACTTGCACGCGCATGTCGATCGACTCGAAGAACGGCGACAACGGTGCCGCGAACTCGTGCCGATACCACTCTCGAATGTGAAAGGGATTCGATGGTTGTGCATCCGCGGCCCCACTCGTTGCCCGGTCCGGCGTCGAGCACAACAGCGCGCCGTCCGGCGACAACAACCTCACAGCCGCCGCAAGGAACTTCTCCGGCCGTTCGATGTGCTCAATGGTCTCAAGGCTGCAAATCAGGTCTACCGGTCCGCGCACCTGCTCCAACGTCTCGCAGTTGTCCTGAAAAAACCGAATCCGCTCGTTCCCGTAGCGGCGGCGAGCCACTTCGACGGCCTCCGCGGAAGCGTCCACGGCCTGCACGTCGATCGCCCCGAAATCCACAAGTATGGCCGCCCCATAACCTGTGCCGGTCGCCGCGTCGAGAACTCGCGCCCCCTTGGCATACTCCGCCGCGAACAGATACCGCGGCAGATGATCCGCATAGAGCGGCGGCTCGGAAAAATGGTAACTCTTCAGCCGTCTGCAATTCTCGGCCATCGAGAATGTTAAAATAGGGGATTTGCGCCATCGTTCGAAGCGCGGTATGTCAGCGGCGTGACACGGAGTTCGCTGGCCGATTCGATGGACCTGCTTCTGGCAGCG
>CAZYEX010000138.1:0-57180 GCA_964646605.1 uncultured Phycisphaera sp.
GGCTCCTTAAAGAATTCACAACCCTACCCGCCTACACAACGGATAGGATCGAGCCGCCACCATCTTTTTCAACCTTCAACTACGAACGGGACATGCTCAGTAAAACGCCGGCCATCGGACTGGGCGTAATGAGACTCGATGTATGCCGCGTCGTACGGAAGATACGGAGCGTTCCACGTCCACGACGCCGACTTGACGTAGAAGAGAAGCCGGTCCTCTACGATTGCGTACCGCCTTCCAACGTTGCCATGGGCTGACGTTCGCTTCCAAACAATTTCATTCTGAAAGCTGTTCTCGCTAAAGATTTGGTCGAGCATCACCTTTACATAATGGCTGGCGTGCCAGTCGCAGTGGTAGTAGAAGCTGCCGGTTTTCTTGAGGACGCGGGCCAGCTCGACGCAACGGGGTCGCATGTAATCGATGTAGGCCTGGGTGCTGGCGTGGCGGTCCTCGAACCCGCGAGTCTCCTTCGTTTCGCCCCAAAAAACTTCGTAGTCTTGGTTGCTGTTGAACGGAGGGTCGATGTAGATGAGGTCCACGCAGGCATCGGGCAGCTTGCGCAACTGGTCGAGGCAGTCGCCGCAATAGATGATGCGGGTGTCGAGCAGGGCCGACGGGCGAGCGGCGGGCGCGGCGACCCCCCTGGGTCCCCCCTTGATAAGGGGGGAGGCGGGCTTTCCGGTGGGGGGACGGTGGGCGGGACGAGGTCTTGCTTTGGCGGCCATTGGGGGGAAGGGTACCACGCGAGGACGGCAACTCAAGTGCGTTGTCGTAATTCCCCTCGTCGCCGCGTCACTCCATCCCTCCGGGGCTTCGTCCCGCATGCGCTCTTCAATCTTCGCTATTCGCCATTCCAGGTGACCCGTCGCTTGCGCTCTGGGCTCTGATTGTGCGCTCCCTTGCGGGCGCGTGCATAGACGGCGTCACCCGGGCGGCGTGCGGCTGTTGGACCTACGAGTTGGATCGAAAAAGAAACCGGCGGGGCGACGTATTGCACGTCGCGCCCGCCGGTTTGAGAAATCATGCGACCGGCACCACCCATGGCCCGGCGCGTCGCCGTCGGCGACGCTCTGGGGACGACGCTCCCGCTTCGGTCGCGTCGTCGGGGCGGCGCTACATCACCTAGTACTTCACCGAGCAGCCGTAGGGGTCGGTGGTCGCGGTGGCGACGGTGGAACCCTTGAGGACGGCTTCGACGGCTTCCTTGACGTAGCTCTTGGCCTTGTCGCCCTTGCTTCCGTCCTTGTCGTCGTCGATCGCGCCGGAATAGGCCAGGTTGCCCTTCTGGTCGATCACGAAGCAATGCGGGGTGGTCTTGGCGCCGTAGGCCTTGCCCGTCGCGCCTGTTGGATCGAGCAGGTAGGTGCCGAGCTTGTTGTCCGTGACGAACTTCTTGCAAGCGTCGCCCTTGGCGTCCTTGGTCGAGTCAATGTTGACCCAGGCCACCGGCTTGTCCTTGAAATTGCCCATGACCTTGCTCGCGGTGCCGCCCTTGGCGTGCCGCTCGCAAACGGGGCAGCCGGCGTTGGCCCACTCGAGAACGACGACCTTGCCCTTGAAGTCGGCGAGGCTGACGTCCTTGCCGTTCGTGTCCTTGAGCTTGAAATCCGGAGCGGCTTTGCCGATGGCAGCGCCGCTGGCGGAGGCCGTGGCGGCGGGGGCCGGAGCGGCTGCGGCGGGTGCCGCGGGCTTGGCGGCCGGTTCAGCAGGCTTGGGAGCGGGGGCGGCGGGCTTGGCCGGTTCCGCTGCGGGTTTGGCCGGTTCCGTCGGCTTCGTGCCACCGGCCTGTGCAAACAGGGGCATGGCCATGCCTAGTACCAATGCCGGGGCGATCCAACCTCCACGTACGTTCCTCATTGTTTCCTTCTCCAAAAAAAGTATTCTATGGGTCATCTTGTTCAGCGAGCGGAGAGTCCGATCGCAGGATGTCCAGCAGGTCACCAAAAGGGAAGACCTTATCTTTCCAATACTGCGAATGCAATACCTCGGTCGCAGCGCGCGACCACTCATTACCACGGCGTTACGAGCAACGAGGCGCGGCGCGCGATTTCAATCGGTAATGCCATGATCGATTCACTGGCGCGCTCGACACCGCGGAGGCGACACGCTAAACTTGCCCTTTTATTATGACGGATGGCACTGGAAAGATCGGCCTCGTGGAACCCGTTTGCGAGGCGGTTGCGCTGTTGTCTGGCGGATTGGACTCGGCGACGGCGGCGGCGATGGCTACGCGGGAGGGGTTCCGCGTGCGGGCGCTGACCCTCCGCTACGGGCAGAGGCACGAGGTCGAAGTGCAGGCGGCCGGTCGGGTCGCGCGGTCGTTGGGGGTTGTCGAACACGTCGTGCTCGACCTCGATCTTCGGGCGTTCGGGGGCTCGGCGCTGACCGACGAGATCGAAGTTCCCAAGTCGCTGTCGGTGGAGGGAGTCGGCGGCGGGATTCCGATTACCTACGTCCCGGCAAGAAATACGATTTTTCTTGCGCTGGCGTTGGGACTGGCGGAGGCGCGAGGCTGCTCGGACGTTTTCATCGGGGTCAGCGCCGTGGACTATTCCGGATACCCGGACTGCCGGCCGGAGTTCATTCGTGCCTTTCAAGACTTGTCGGTCGTGGCGACGAAGGCGGGTGTGACCGGGAACGCGATCCGCATCCATGCTCCCCTTATCTCAATGAACAAGGCGGAGATCATTCGTGAAGGCGTGGAGCTGGGCGTGGATTACTCGCTCACGCACAGTTGCTACGATCCGACGGCGGAGGGGTTGGCGTGTGGACATTGCGATAGCTGCCTCTTGCGCCTCGACGGGTTCCGTCGCGCAGGCGTCATCGATCCTATCCGTTACCAGGCGGGGTAGACGGTTTCACGTGAGTCTCGGGCGATACTGCGTGCGCGGTGTTGGGGACGGCATTCTACGAGCGTGTCGCTATGATGGCCGGTTTGCGGGAGACGCGGGTGGTAAGGGACTCGAAGAGCAGGATCGGGTTGTGGATGGTCGGCGCCGGGGGGCGGGTGGGCAGCGCCGTCGCTCTGGGGGTGGCGGCGTTTCGCGGGAAAAATCGCCCGGTCGCGGGACTGGTCAGCGAACTGCCGGCTTTCGCGGACACGCCATTGATCGATCCTGGTTCGATCGTCATCGGCGGGCATGAGATCCGCTGCGAGACGTTCGTAGAGTCCGTCCGGGCGGCGCATGAACGGGCGAACCTGTTCGACGAGAGGTTGATGGCCCGATGCACTGGGCAACTGCGTACGATGCAGCGGAACATTCGCCCCGGCACGCTGTCCGGTGCGGGCCCGACGGTGCGGAAACTGGCGGACCTGAGGGGCTTGCCGCGGGATTCGTCCGCCGCGCAGGCGGTCGAGCGGTTGTCCGCCGACATCGTCGCGTTTCGGCGACGGCATCGGCTCGACGATGTGATCGTAATTCACGTGGCGTCGTCCGAGCCGCCGTTTCGTCGATTGGCGGCTCACGCGCAGTGGAACGGATTGCGGCGGGCACTTGCCGGTCGCGGCGGCCAGGTTTTGCCGAGCAGCTCGTTGTACGCGCTCGCCGCTGTCGAGGCCGGTTGCCCGTTCATCAACTTCACGCCGTCGCTGGGAATCGATGTGGCGGCGATTCGGGAGCGTGCCGAACAACTCGGCGTTCCCTACATGGGGCGCGACGGCAAGACCGGCGAGACGTTGGTGAAATCGGTTCTCGCTCCGCTTTTTGCGATGCGGAATCTTCCGGTGCTCAGTTGGGTGGGGCAGAACATTCTCGGCAACCGCGACGGGGCCGTGTTGCGCGATCCGCGCACGAGGCTTTCCAAGATCCAAACCAAAGACAAGATCGTCTCACAAATCGTGGGGAGCAATCCGACGACGCTGGTCTCCATCGACTACGTTCCGTCGCTTGATGATTGGAAGGTGGCATGGGATTTCATCCATTTCGAGGGTTTTCTAGGCACGAAGATGTCGATGCAGTTTACCTGGTGCGGAAGTGACTCCATCCTGGCCGCGCCGCTCATCCTCGACCTGATGCGGTTCGCGGCGCTGGAGCATCGCCGCGGCGGGGCGGGTCCTATGAGGCACCTGGCGTTTTTTTTTAAGGATCCGATGGAGGTCGACGAGCATGATTTGTTTACCCAGTGGCGACGGTTGGTCGAGCACGTGAACGGAACGCGGACATGAAGACGTAGGGTCCGCTGTGCGGACCCGTCGGTTCGCCAACACCGGAACCTTGTTCTAGCGCAGGGTGCGACGGTAGACTTCATGAATGCCCGACTACCGCCGCGCCTTCCAGCCTGGGGGGACCTTTTTCTTTACGGTTGTGACCGCGGAGCGCGTCCGTTTCCTGGCAACCGATCGGTCCGTGAATCTGTTGGACGACGCCATCACAGCAACCACCGCCCGCTGGCCATTCAACGTCGAAGCCTCTGTGACCCTGCCGGATCACCTGCACACGATTTGGACCTTGCCCAAGGGCGACGCGGATTTTTCGACCCGGTGGGCTTTTCTGAAGAAGACGTTCACAAAGGCTTGGATAGCCGAAGGCGGATGCGAGTCGGCGGTGAGTGAATCGAAAGCCGGGGACCGTCGCCGGGGTGTTTGGCAACGTCGATTCTGGGAGCACATGATCCGCGACGAGTGGGACTTCGAACGTCATTGCGATTACATTCATTACAATCCGGTGCGGCACGGGCTGGCCCGTTGCCCCCACGGATGGAAGGCTTCGTCGTTCGAGCGGTTTGTACGGGAAGGGTTCTACGCCTCGGACTGGGGTTGCGTGTGCCGCGGGCGATCCGCTCACGCTCCGCAATTCGACGACATCTCCGAGACCGCCGTCGAGTGAGGGAAGCGCGCGCATGGGAACGGTCCGCACAGCGGACCCTACGGATGCGGTTCGCGGCGCTGGAGCATCGCCGCGGGGCCGCGGGGCCGATGCGGCAGCTGGCGTTTTTTTTCAAGGACCCGATGGAGGTCGACGAGCATGATTTGTTTACCCAGTGGCGACGGTTGGTCGAGCACGTGAACGGAACGCGGATATGAAGCTGGCGTATAGTTCGAACGCCTATCGTCGCTCATCGATCACCGAGGCGATGGAGCGGATTTCGCGCTTGGGGTATGCGGGGATGGAGCTGATGGCCGATGTTCCCCATGCCTGGCCGGCGACGTTGTCGGACGCCCAGATGGGCGAGATTCGCAAGCGGCTGGAGGGGGCGGGGCTCGGTCTGTCCAACATCAACGCCTTCATGATGAGCGCCGTGCAGGATTTTTGGCACCCGTCGTGGATTGAGAAGGATGCGGCGTTTCGGCGTCTGCGGATTCAGCATACGCTGGCGTCGTTGCGGCTGGCGCGCAAACTTGGGGCCACGTGCATTACGACCGAGCCCGGTGGACCGTTGCCGGAGGGCATGAGCCGGAAGAACGCGCTCGACATCTTCGTCGACGGGCTTCAGGAAGTTCTGCCGCGTGCGCAGGACGAGGGGGTGATGTTGCTGGTGGAGCCCGAGCCGGGGCTGCTCATTGAAAACGCCGATCAGTTTCTCGAACTCGCCCAACGCATCGCCTCCCCTATGTTCGGGTTGAACTTCGACGTGGGTCACTTTTTCTGCGTCGGCGACCCGTTGCCGGAGACGATCCATCGCCTCAAGAGGTGGATTCGCCATTATCATTTCGAGGATATCGCGGCGACGCGCGTCCACGAGCACCTGGTGCCCGGGCGGGGGGCGATTGATTTCGACGCCGTGCTGAGCGCCATCCGAGGAACGGGTTACGACGGTTGGTTGACCGTTGAACTTTACCCCTACCTGGACGATCCCGACGCCGCGGGCCGCGAGGCGTTGACCTATCTGCAAGATCGACTTTCCGAATGAACGCCCGGTTTCGCGCCTATCTAGAACTGGTGCGACTGCCCAATCTTTTTTCCGCCGCCGCCGATGTTTTGGCGGGGTATCTTTACGCATCGGGGGGCGGCTCGGCAGGGCCCGGGCTGTGGTTGTCGATCGGCTCATCGGTGGCGTTCTATGCCGGAGGCATGGCACTCAACGACGTATGCGACGCCTCGCGCGACGCGGTCGAGCGTGCCAATCGCCCGATTCCTTCGGGTCGAATTTCGCGGCGGGCGGCGCTGCGGCTGGCGCTGCTGTTGCTGTCGTTGGGAGTTGTGGGCGCGTTTACGGTGTCGGCGCGGACGGGGCTGGTCGGCGCGGGGCTGACCGTGGCGATCGTCCTCTACAGCTTGTGGGCGAAGCACGGAGTCCTGGGTCCGGTGGTGATGGGGTTGTGCCGGGCCGCGAACCTCGGGTTGGGGATGAGTGCGGCGGCTGACGTTGAGTTTGCGCATGTTTTTTTGCCGACGGCGCTCATGTGGCTCTATATCGCGTCGGTCACCTTCTTCGCGCGGGACGAAGCGGGCACAAGTTCACACTTTCGGTTGCGTTTGGGGACGTCGGGAGTGTGGTTGGCCGCGCTGGGCCTGACCCTTCTGCCCGCCGTTCGGGCATCGGATCGCCGGGAAGCGGGATTCGTGGCCGTTGGACTGGCCGTGATGCTCGCGTGGATCGGGCTACGGGCGGTTCGCCGGCCGTCGCCGGGCGCCGTCCAACATGCGGTTCGGTTGTTCCTGATTTCACTCATTGCTTTCGACGCGGTTTTGGCGTGGATCGGCGGCGGAGGGATGGCCGGAGCAGCGGTGGCGACGTTGGCGATTCCGATGATCCTCCTTTCCAGAGCCTTCCGCGTCACCTGACCGTACCGCGAGTCTTGACAACCCCTCGGGTGGAGGTACCGTGTAGATTCGATGTGCAAAGCGTTTTCCTTCACCGTCTGTGCGGGATTTGGCGTGAGCCTGTTGGGTTGCGCTTCGTCGCCGGGCCGGACGTTCGAGTCAACCCGGGCAGTCGAGGCGTCCGAATCGGCGCAGGCGGATCAGCTTTGGGAAGCGGTTCAGGAAACGCTGCGTCGCCATCACCTTCGCCTGGATCGCGTGGATCGCGCCGCGGGCGTCATTACCACCATGCCGGAAACATCGCAACATTGGTTCGAGGTCTGGCGTCGGGACGTGGCGACGACGGCCGACGCGTGGGAGGCAACCTTGAACCCGATTCGGCGATGGATCGAGGTGTCACTGCGCGGCGGTGAGGCGGGGGCATGGACCGAACTCCGCGTTGTGGTTCACAAAGAGCGTCTGTCCTCGCCGGATCGGCAGTTCAACAGCAGCGGCGCGGCGTATCAGTTCTTCGGCGAGAGTTTGCCCTCCACGACGGGGCATTATCGCGTGACCGCGGCCGACGATCGTTGGTTGGACCTGGGCCGCGACCCGGCGATGGAGGATCATGTGCTCCGCGCGATTCTGAGGCGCTGTCCGTCGGCCGATCGGGGGGTTGGTCTGCCACCGTCGTAAATGTCGGCGCAACGAAACGGCGTGCCATCGACGTAGGACCGTGAGCGACATAGGGTCCGACCGTGAGCCACGTTTTGCTTCAACTGGTTGTCGGCGTCCTGGCGGCGTGGCCGGCGTCGGGCCCGGAAGGGGTCGTCGAATCCCGCGATTCGTACGAGCTTTCGGCGGCGATCACGGTTGGCATTCTTCCCGATCCTCTCCGGCTGTTCTTGGAAAGCAGACTTACGGACCTGCAGCGCGAAGCCACGGCGCCGTGTCTCTCCCGTGGCGCAGAGTCGCGACCGTCATGGGGCGCCGACGAGTGGCACTATGTGTCACTGGACATCGGCGCGGGGGCAGCCGGACTTTCCGATCGCCGATCGGCCGTCCGTCAGTTTCCCCGTGAACGGGACAAGGCCAAAGCACTTTATGAGAGCTGCCAAGCGACCGCGGGCGGAGTCCTTCCCTGGGCCATGGAGGAGCAGTTCGACAGTCTGAAAGCAGCGTTCCGCTCGGGCGATCCCGTGAAGGTCGTGCAATCCACGGGTCGTCTCATGCACCTTGCCACCGACGCGGCGCTGCCGTTTCACACCACGGCAGGCAAGTTCGTCGGCCTCAAAGAGCAGGGCGATAGGCTTCGGGATGCCCTGGTCCGACGATATCACGGTGAGGTTCTTGATCGGCTGCGAAAACGGCTGGACGTCGAAGCGCGGGTGGCGCCCGAGCGACTACGACCTACGGAGCAGGCGCTGGCTGCGGCGTTCGACGCCACGATGGAGGCCTACGATTCGGTCGATGAACTCATGGCCATCGAGATCGCGGTGTGCGAGGAGTTGCACGTGGCTCCGTCGGACGCCTTGGCCAAGAGCGGCGAGACCTTTTTGCAAGCCCTCGCCGCGAAAGCGGCGCCCGTTCTCGAGGAGCGGATCGAAGCCGGAGCACTGCTTGCGGCGAACCTGATCGCAGGGGCCTGGGCGCAGGCCGGGAAACCATCGTTCGCGGCGCCAACTCCCGCGCCGTCGCCGATTTCGACAGTCGCACAACCCGCGGTCGTGAAGGGTTCGTTTGTCGCCAGTCGGAACTCCGACGTGTACCACGTCGATACGTGCATGCACGCGGCACGGATCAAACCCGAGAACCGCGTGACCTACAAGACCGCCGCGGAAGCCAAGGCCGCCGGTAAATCGGCGTGCAAGATATGCAAGCCCGACAGCGCGGGCGGACCGTGAGGGCTCAAGTAGGGTGGGTATGCGGACCCACCCTACATTCTGAATACGCCGTGCGTTCGTTCGGGCATCGGAGCGTGAAGCGATGCGGCGATGCACAAACCGAGAACCATGCGCGTGTCGGCCGGGTCGATGATGCCGTCGTCCCAAAGACGGGCGGTGCTGTAGTAAGCGCTGCTCTCGCGCCCGTATTTCTCGAGCGTGGGGCGTTTGAAATCCTCTTCTTCCTTGGGTGTCATTGATTTGGCGCCTTTGGCGGCGATTTGGTCCTTCTTGACGGTGAGCAGGACACTCGCCGCCTGATCGCCGCCCATGACGGAGATTCTGGCGTTGGGCCACATGAACAAGAAGCGCGGTTGATAGGCCCGTCCGCACATGCCGTAGTTGCCCGCCCCGTAGGACCCCCCGATGATGACCGTGAACTTGGGCACGCAGGCGTTGGCGACGGCGGCGACCATTTTGGCCCCGTCCTTGGCGATGCCCCCGGCCTCGAACTGCCGACCGACCATGAAACCGGTGATGTTCTGCAGGAACACGAGCGGCACGCCGCGCTGACTGCACATCTCGACGAAATGCGTGGCCTTCAGGGCGCTCTCCGAGAACAACACCCCGTTGTTCGCCAGGATTCCGACCGGGTATCCCCAAAGATGGGCGAAACCGCAGACCAGCGTGGCGCCGTATAACGCCTTGAACTCGTGAAGGCGGCTGCCGTCCACGGTCCGGGCAATGACCTCACGCACGTCGTAGGGCTTGCGGATGTCCTTCTGGATGACTCCGTAGATCTCTTTGGGATCGTACAGCGGTTCCTCGACGGGCCTCGTTTCCAGTTGTGCTCCCGGGCGGCGATGAAGGTGAACGACGATGGCACGGGCGACGGCCAGGGCGTCCTCGTCGTTCATCGCATAATGGTCGGCGACGCCGGAGGTTCGGCAATGCACGTCGGCCCCGCCGAGTTCCTCGGCCGTGACCTCCTCGCCGGTGGCGGCTTTTACCAGCGGGGGACCGCCCAGGAAGATCGTCCCTTGGTTGCGGACGATCACCGTCTCGTCGCTCATGGCCGGCACGTAGGCCCCGCCCGCGGTACACGAGCCCATCACCACCGCGACCTGTGGAATCCCCTTGGCCGACATCCGCGCCTGGTTGTAGAAGATCCGTCCGAAATGGTCGCGATCGGGAAAGACTTCGTCCTGCTTGGGCAGGAACGCCCCGCCGGAGTCGACGAGGTAGATGCACGGCAGGTGGTTCTCCTCCGCGATCTCCTGGGCCCTCAGATGCTTTTTTACGGTGATCGGGAAGTAGGTTCCGCCCTTCACTGTGGCGTCGTTGGCGACGATGACGCACTGGCGTCCCTCGATGCGTCCGATGCCCGTCACGATCCCCGCCCCGGGGGCTTCGTTGTCGTAAAGCTCGTAGGCCGCGAGGGTGCTAAACTCGAGGAACGGGCTGTCCGGGTCGAGCAGCCGCTCGATGCGCTCGCGGACGAAGAACTTGCCGCGTTTGGTGTGCTTCTCGACCGAATCGGCGCCGCCGCCACGGCGCACGACGGCGGAGCGTTCTCGCAGCTCGGCGACTTGGGCCTCCATGTGCTGGCGATTTTCGACGACGGCAGGGTCGTTCTTGTCGATTCTTGTTTGGAGCACATCCATAGCGACGGCCGGCCTCCGCTGCGAATTCCTTGGGCTCCCTGACGAACGGACTTTACACGCTCAGCGCCGTCGAGGGTAGCGTGGTCGGGCGGCTTGGATCGTCGCCGTTGGGCGGGCGGGGTCGGCGAGGGGGGGCGTCGATTCCGTGGGCGGCGCTGCGCTTGCCCACGGCTATTGTCGGTCAGCCTTTCAGGCTGAAGAACCTCGGCACTCCGCAGCCCCACGCGCCCATCGCCGTGGCCATCGGTCCCGCGGGCCCCCCGGCCGTCTCCACCTGGGGTCTGGCTGTGATGACGTTGCTGGTGCTGATCGCCGGAACCATCGTCATTCGTCGAATGCCGCGACGAATATGCGACCCCTTCAGGGTCGAATGAAACGTGGAGGTGCCGTTTTCCGTGGGCGGCGCTGCGCTCTGCCCACGGCTACTGTAGACGACCCTTACAGGGTCGAATGAATCATGCGAACGCCGGTATCCGTGGGCGGCGCTGCGCTCTGCCCACGGCTATTGTAGACGACCCCTTCGGGGCCGAATGAATGATTGGGGGGGGCGTCGATTCCGTGGGCGGCGTTGCGCTCTGCCCACGGCCACGGTAGACGACCCCCTTTTGGGGTCGAATTCGGGGCGGGGTGCGCGGCCGGGACGGTTCGGATCCCCCGCCGCGTGAACGCCGCAAACCCGCCCCGTGAACGGGACGGCTCGGAGGGCGAATCCTACTTCGAATTCCGTTGCGCTATCGCGCGGGGGGCGATGGTCGGGGGGCGGCATCGCGGATTTCGGGGGCGGCGGCGATGACTTTTTCGAAGGCCTGGGCGTATTGCTCGAGCAGCGGTCGGTCGGCGGAGGGGAAGGGGGGGAGTTGGATCAACTGGGCGTTGGCGGCAGTGGTGCGGGGTAGATCGTCGGCGCGGTAGCTTGGAAGCGACTCGCGCGGAACGTGGTGCAGTCGGGCGATGTCGATGTAGACGCCTTCGGTGAAGACCGGCTGCTGGTGCAGAAGAGGATACTTGGGCCGAACCACGTCGCAGCCCTCGGCGCGGAGGGCGGTGACGAGCGAATCGGTGGGCAAGCCCGTCCGCGACTCGTCGTTTTGCACGATGAACAGAAAATAGACGCGCTCCACGCCCGGGGGGGGGAGGAAGGTGTCGAAACCCAGAGGTTCGAGACGGCGGGAAAGGTGTTCGATGTTGGCGTTGCGCCGGGCGTTGCGTTCGGCGATGTGACGAAGCTGGGTCCGCGCGACGGCGGCGGAGAGCGGCGACATGCGATGTTTCATTCCGAAGCCCGTGCCCGCGAAGCGCCGCGCGGGCGTGGTGAGCGGAAGAATCCGTTCGAAGTGGCCTAGGCAAAGAGCGTTCTCGTGAACGGCGTCGTCGTTGGTGACGAGGATGCCGCCTTCGCCGGCGGGGGCGAGCTTGTTGGTCTGGAGGCTGAAGACGGCGGCGTGTCCTAGGGTGCCGACGGATCGACCGTTCCACTTGGCCCCGTGAGCGTGGGAGGCGTCCTCGAAGATTTTCAGGTTGTGGCGTTCGGCGATCTTCAGCAGCTCGCCCATCTTGGAGGGCATTCCCCAGAGGTGGACGACGACCATGGCCCGCGTCCGCGAGGTGATCTTTCGTTCCACGTCGGCGGGGTCGAGGCCAAGCTGATCGGACTCACTTTCGCAAAAGATGGGTACGGCCCCGCACCACAAGACGGGCATGACCGAGGCCCAATAGGTCGCGGAGGGGACCAGGACTTCATCGCCCGGTTGAAGCCCTAATGAACGCAAGGCGGCGAAGATCGCCGAGGTGCCGTTGCAGCAGGCCAGGACGTGTTTGACGCCGAGAAAGGCTCGGTAGTCGTCCTCCAAGGCGCGGGTGACAGGGTGAAGCGACAATTCACCTGAGCGCAGGACTTCGGTTACGGCGGCCACGTCCTCGTCGGTGATGATGGGCCAACGGTTGGCCGCAGTACCGTCCAAAGTCACGGATTTGCCGCCTCCGAGGATGGCCGGTCGCTGGGCCGTTGCCGTCGCCGTCATAGGGGAATCTCCACGTAGGTCCGGAAAGGAGTCCCCGATGACCGCGACCGGGGACCGGCTTCCGTCGGGCCGTTATCGTACCCACTGGTTTTGGCTTGTTCAATCCGAGAGGTTCGTGGAAGGTCCGGGTTTCCATGTAGTGATGATCCCTGGGACCCTCACCCCTGCCCCTCTCCCTCGGAGGAAGAGGGGTAGCCTGGATCGCGTCCTATAGTTTTCGCTTGCATGGTTTGGCCTCGATGGCTATGATGGGAGCACGTTCGAGTCAGTCGGGCCGAATCGGGCAGGTTAGGGGTGACCGGCACGAAGTGGGGGATGAAGCCAATTCGTCGGAACTTCACACTGAACTTGAAATGCGCGCGGGTCGTCCGCGGGGGACTGTCATTCGGAGGAAGTACAACATGATGAAGGCACGGGAAGCGAAGGCGTCGAAACTTCACGGACGGAACGGGTCGGCCTACACGTTGGTGGAGTCGCTGGTCGTGATGGCGATTCTGTCGATCTTGGTGGGCATTCTCTTGCCATCGCTGCAAGCGGTTCGGCGGGAGGCGAGGTCCAGCGTCGTCAAGGGGCAGCGCTCCGCGACGTCGAACGGGGTCGCCGGTGAGCAGCCGGTGCTGACCGAGGCGTGTTGCTTTGTCACCGCCCCGTGCCAGAACCTTCCAGTCGGCCAGTGCCTTGGTTCCGGCGGGTCTCCTCGTGGCCCCGGCAGTTCCTGCAATCCAACGGTTTGCAGCAACGACGGCGCCTGCTGCTTGGAAACGTTCTGCGGGGTGCGCGACATCTCGCTCTGCCAGGAGATCGGCGGCACTTTCCAGGGGTTCGGCACCGACTGTACCCCCAACCCGTGTTTGCCGACGGGGGCCTGTTGCGCCGACGGATGCAGCATCGAGACGCGCGCGGATTGCGAAAGGATCGGCGGTCCGTACCTGGGCGACGGCACCGATTGTCGGGACGACACTCTATGCCAGCCGGATAGGCCGTGCGACCAGTGCGGGGGGGTCGCGCATTGGGGCCACGATTGCCCGGCGGGCTTCGACAACATGCAGACGGGAGCGGTCGTCGCCGTCTCCATCGATCCGAACAGTTGCGACCCGGACGCCAATCTGGTGTTAGGGGGACCGGTCTTCATCCGCCACACGGCGGGGATGGAGGACTCGATCAACTTCCCCGGCCTCAGCACGATGCCCCAACACCTCGACGTGATCGATACGGAAATCCTGGCGATGGACTTGGTTGGCGGAGGAGTGGTCCTGCGGGCGGGCTTTGGACACGGCGACAACGCGGACCTGCGGCCTTCGCTGGGGGCGATTGTCGAGCGGCCCGGCGATGTGATCCCGGCCGACAGCTTTTTTGACGTTTTCTTCGAGATCGACCTTGGGGTGGACGCGGTTCCGAATCGGTACTTGTACAACCAGGATCCGTTGCGGGTCTCTTCCGAAATCACTTGCCTGCCGCCGGACGCGACGTACTATCATCCGGTCGGCTGCGTGAAGCTGTTCACGTCGCCCCGCCCGGATGAGGGTCAACACGTCGCCAACTTGGTCACGGCCAACCATAGCACCTATCCGACGTGCGGCGATCCGGGGGCCGGTCCTTGCAACCAACCCCACGACACGCCCTTCTGCGACAACGAAGCCTGCTGCAATCTCGTGTGTGAATCCAACTCCGCGTGCTGTACTGAGTCCTGGAACGTCGATTGCGCCGGTCTAGCGCAGCAAATCTGCATTCCGACGGGCGCCTGCTGCGCCCAAGGGTCGTGTGCCGAGGCCGGTACAGGTGGCGGTACGTTCTTCGCGTCGTGTAGCTACGACCTGGGCTGCTACTGCTTCAAGAGTGCGGACGGAAGTCCGGCATGCGCAAACAACTACTTCTGCGAAGGTCGAACCCCGTGTTCCAATGGTCAGGGCGATTGCGGAGCGGGGGAAGTGTGCGTGGTGGAGTCGTGTTGCGGCAGTCCGGTTTGCGCTCCTGCGGGGTGTGACCCGGCTGCGACTGCGGCGATTCCGACCGATGCGACGGGCTCGACCGGTGCGCATAGGGCTGGTCAGGTCGCCGGAGTGTTGCCCGGCGTCGGCCCGTGCCTCATCCTGACGGCGGACGACTGTCTTTTCTACGGCGGCGTCTATCACGGCGACGAAAGCACGTGTGCCGCGGCGGAATGCATTCCCCCCGGGGCGTGCTGTCTACCCAACGGCGTATGCGGGGTGACGACGGCAGAGCGCTGCCGAATCGCGGGCGGTGTTCCGCGGGACCCCGGCACGGAGTGCGTTGGCGATCACAACGGCGACGGGCTGGACGATGTATGTCCGGCCAAACCGTGCGAGGAGTGCGGACCGGGTGCGCATTGGATTCACGATCCGCCGTGTCCGCCGGGCGGCGTGGGCGAGGACATCATTCCTTCGGGCGCTGTTGCGGCGCTGGACCTCGATGACGACTGCTTTGCGGACGTGAACTTCGTGCTCAGCGGTCCGGTGCGGATCGGCAAGAGGGGTCCGCGCGACGATTCCGTGAACTTCCCCGGTCTTCGTCCGAATGACCTCCATCTGGACGTGATCGACACCGAGATGCTGGCCATGTCGCTGACCAACGGAGCGGGCATCACGCTTCGGGCGGGCGGCGGCGGTCCGACCCCGCTGCGGCCGTCGCTGGGGGCGATTGCCGAGAACGTCGGTGATCCCAACCTGGCGGACAGTTTCTTCGACGTGTTCTTCGAGATCAGCGACGGCGTGGGTCTCACGGCTTACAACCACGATCCGATCAAGGTGGCGACGACGATCACTTGTCTGCCGCCGGACGGGATCTACGCTCATATTACGGGCTGCACGCCGCTGTACGATTCGCCGTTCCCGGGCAAGGGGACTTTCATAGCCAACCTGGTGTCGGCCAACCACTTCACCTACCCCGGATGCTGTTTCGAGGGTCAGTGCCGCGAGCTACCCGGCAACATTTGTGAGGCCGAAGGCGGAAGGATCGTGCCCGGTTGCGCGGGCGACAACAACGGGAACGACATCGACGACGGCTGCGAAACGCCCTGCGAGCCGACGCCGGACGGGGCGCAATGCAGGAACGGTACTTGCCTTGGTCGCGCAGAGAGTTGTCGAGCGCGATGCGTCACCCGCGAGGCGCTCACGGGTCGGTTCCGCGTAAGAGACTGCGATTGTGTGGGACCCCAGGAGTGCCACGTCCAGATCCCGCTGCAACCGACGGTCGCCGGTGTTTCGGAGTGCGTCGTACCCGACAACGGCGGTGGGACGGTGAATCTGCCGCCCGCGGGATGTCCGTATCTGAGTCCCGATGACGTTCACGTGATCATCGACGGTCTCCCGGCCGGGACGACGATCGAGTTCGGCATCGAACATAGTAGATTCTTCGAGGTCCTCAGCGCTCCGGGCGGCAATCTGGGCGGTGAGGCGGAGACCTTCCAGTCGTCCCTTGCTCTGAATATGAACGGCACGGGCGCTTTGGCCGGTTTCAACCGTGCGCTCCTGCTTCCGGCCGTGCAGTGCGAGACCCACGTGGGGCCGCGTATGGCCAACGATCCGATCCAGTCCTTCGACACGGACATGTTCCGCCTTCAAGGGCAACTTCCGATCGGCGATCCGGACTTCGATCTGCTGCGCATCACCGCGGGATCGGGTTTCGGCATGCCCAGTCCGGGTCACACGACGCTGACCCAACTGCCGGGCGGCAACTGGGCGGTGGACAGCTTCTTTGACATTACGTACCGCATCGACTTCGTCGGCAATCCGGGCGGTCCGCTGGCTGGACGATCGGGCAGCACGACGGGGACGATCCGCATGCAGACGGTCAGCGGCTTGAAGTGCGCCGGCGGTTGCGCCCAGGATGAGGTGTGCGCGGGTCGGCGGTCGGTGGATAAGCTCGGGAACGTTACGCTGTGCTGCGTTTGCGATGAGGACCCGACCGAGGCCTGTTGTCTGCCCGACGGGAGGTGCGACAAACTGACTCGTCCGCGGTGCATCGCGGCGGGGGGCATCCCGCTGGGACCGGATGCGGCCTGTTACGGCGAAGATGGCAACGGCAACGGGCGCGACGACGCTTGCGACAAGGAACCACCGTGCGACGACTGCGGCCCGGGCGATCACTGGATCGACCAGTGCCCGGGCGGCGCGGACGTCATGTCCACCGGAGCGCTGGTGGGCGTTGACCTGCTCAAGGACGACGACTGCGAGGCGGATGTCAGCAGCGTACTGTTCGGTCCGGCGTTCGTGGCGCGTTCGAATCCGCAAGACGACTCCGCGCATTTCCCGGGTCTTCGTCCGATGGACGGGCACCTGGACGTCATCGATACGGAAATCATGTCCATGACGCTCACCGGCGGCGGACTGACGCTGCGGGCGGGCGGCGGAATGGGCGTGGGCGGACCGCTGCGTCGGTCGCTCGGGGCCATGGCGGAAAGACCGGGCGATCCGGCCGCGGTGGACAGCTTCTTCGACGTGTTCTTTGAGGTCGAATTGGGGGCGGGGCAATTCGCGTACAACCAGGTGCCGGTGATCGTGCGAGCGGTCATCGACTGCGTGCCGCCTGACACGACGTACATCCACATTCTGGAGTGCATCCCGCTGTTCAACGCACCCACGGGCGGTCACATCGTGGCCTTCCTCACCGAGGCGCGGCACGGGACCAATCCGACTTGCGGCAGTGACGTGACGGGTGGCTGCTTCGACCCGCACGACACGCCGTACTGCAACAAGGACGAATGTTGCCAAACCGTCTGCGAACTTCGTCCGCACTGCTGCACGGATCAGTGGGACCAGGCTTGCGTGGCGGCTGCCAACGCATTGTGCGTTCCCGGAGCGTGCTGTATTCCCACGGCTTGCAACGATCCGGGGACGTGTGGGGTCGGCTTCCCGAATTGCGGGGAGAATCCGGAATGCTTCTGCGCCGCTTCGGCCGAGGGAACCGGTCAGTGCGTGCGGGACGCGTTCTGCGACGGCGTGACCCCGTGCCCGAACGGTTCGAGCGATTGTGCGGCGGGCGAAGTATGTACCGTGGAAACGTGTTGCGTGGAACCGATCTGCTTGCCGCTGGGCTGCGTGGCGACGACTTCAGCGGTCGAGGTCCCGGGCATCGAACCCAGCACTGTGACGCCGGGCGGCGGCGCCAAGGCCTTCGACGGGGCACGGGTGACGGGCGGTGCGGCGGCGGTCGGCGTGTGCCGAGAACTCAGCCGGGTGGCGTGCGGGCTGGTCGGCGGAACGTATCAGGGACCGAACACGGTGTGCGAACCCAAGACGTGCCTCCCGCCGTTCGTGGAGGTTGACGTGTTCCCGAATACGGGCGGAGAGATCGTGGTCCGTTATGCGGATGGAATCATCGAGTCGATCCAGGTGAGCGGTCCGACGGAGGTCCACGTCTTCTTCGACGGGCCCACCGAGGGCGACGCCAACGACAGCAACGGGAACGATCTGGACGACGTCGGAACGCAGATGAGGAACCTGCACCTGACGGGCAACAGCAGTCATGGACCCGTGATCGTGCGTACGCATCCCACGATTCCGTCGCTGGGCGGGATCGAAGAGAAGGCCAACAATACGCCGGGAACGCTGGACCTTCCGCCGTTTACGCCCACGGGGGCGGCCTCCAGCTTCTTTGACGTGTTCTTCGAGATCGAGATCGGCGGGCAGACGTTCCATACGCGAGTGCCCAAGCACATGTCCGGGCAGATCACGCACAAACCGCCGACCTTCGGGGACCTCTATGAAGGGCCCGAAGACATCGAACTGTTCGACGCCAACAACAACCCCACGGGGATTGTTCTGCTTGGCTCGCGGCACATTCCGCGTCCGCCGGTGGAGGTGGATCAATTCCCGGCGACCACGGCGCGGTTCGAGTTGCAGTTCCCTGGCGGGGGCGGCGAGTTGATCGACCTGAGCGGACCGACCACCGTCCACGTCTTCTTCGAGGGCGACGCGGAGGGTGACGCGGCCGACAACGACGGCGACGATCTGGATGAGGTTCAGACCCTACTGGTGAGCGTGGAACTCACGGGGATGAGCGAGGCCCTGGGTGAGATCAAGGTGCGCCTGCATCCGACCAAACCGTCGCGCGGGGAAATCGAGGAGACCGCGAACACCCAGCCGGGCCGGTTGGACCTTCCGCCCTTCGCGCCCGATGGTACGGCGAGCAGCTTCTTCGACGTGTTCTTCGAGGTGCAGGTCGGCGATCGCATTCTGCATACGCAGATTCCCAAGCGGATGTCGAGCATCATCACGCACAAGCCGCCGGGACCGGGCGATACGTACGAAGATCCGAGCAAGATTCCGTTGCTCAACGAGGACGAGAGCGATTCGGGCTTCTCCATCGGCGGCGGGCGACACATCCCCAATCCGGGGAATCCAGCCTGCTGTCTGCCCGATGGACGGTGCGTCGAACTTGATCCCGCGCTTTGCGTCGGAAAGGCCGGCGGCGTTCCCGGCGGTGCGGGATCGACCTGCCTGGGCGACAACAACGGCGACGGCATTGACGACGCTTGTCCGGCGCGGCCTTGCGAGGAATGCGGGCCGGGTCCGCACTGGATCCACGAGCCGCAAGGGTGTCCGCCGGGCGGTTTCGGTCAGGACACCATGCCCTCCGGAGCTTTCGCGGGCGTGGACCTCAACAACGACTGCGTGGCCGACGTGAACCTGATCCTCGGCGGACCGGTGACCATCGGTAAGCGCGGTCCGAATGATGATTCGTTCCAATTCCCGGGGCTGCGTCCAAACGACGGGCACCTGGATGTCATCGACACGCAGATCCTGTTCATGCAGTTGCAGGGCGGCGGGGCGACGATGACGGCCGGCGCTGGACTTGGCGTCTTCCCGTTGCCGCCGTCGCGAGGGGCGATCGCGGAGACCGCCAACCCGAGCGTGGCGGACAGCTTCTTCGACGTGTTCTTCGAGCTGGACGACGGTCTGGGACGCGTTCTCTACAACCGAACCGCGGTTCGGGTGCAGACCGCGATCGACTGCTTGCCGCCGGACGGGTTCTATGCCCACATCACCGGCTGCCTGCCGTTGTACCGCACGCCGACCGGACAGATCGGGGACCAGCCGGTCGCCAACCTGGTTTCGGCCGGGCACTTCACCTATCCGGGCTGCTGCTTCGGCGGAACCTGCCAGAATCTGCCGACCGCCGTATGCCAGGCCGAGAATGGCAAGGTCGTTCCGGATTGCCTGGGCGACAGCGACAACAACGACGTGGACGACGCCTGCGAACAACAGGCGTGCTGTCTGCCGCAGGGCGATTGTGCGATTGTGATCCCGGCCCGTTGCCGAGCGGCGAACGGCGTGCCGCTGGGTCCGGACTCCAAGTGCGAAGGCGACGGGAACAAGAACGGGCGGGACGACGCCTGCGAAATCGACGAGCCGTGCGAGGCTTGCGGTCCCGGCGAGCATTGGGTTGACCAGTGCCACGGCGGGGCAGACATCATGCCCACCGGCGCCTTGGTGGGCATCGCCCGCGACGACGGTTGCCGAGCAGAACTCAGCGCCGTGCTCTTCGGTCCGGTACACGTGGTGCGGTCGAACCCGCGGGATGACTCGCTGAACTTCCCCGGCACGCGGCCCATCGACGGTCATCGAGACGTGATGGATACGGAGATCGTGTCCATGCAGCTCAACGGCGGGGGGATGTCCATCGTCGCCGGCGGGGGCATGGGTCATGGCGGCGTGTTGCGACGGTCATTCGGCGCTATCGCCGAGCAGCCGACCCACAGCGCCGCCGCGGACAGCTTCTTCGACGTCTTTGTCGAGATCGACATCGGCGGCGGAACGTTGCTCTACAACCATATTCCGCTCACGGTGAAGACCAAGATCGACTGTCTGCCGCCGGTGGCGACGTACATTCACGTGACCGAGTGCATTCCGCTGTACGATTCGCCGTTCGGCGGGGACCTCGTGGCCTTCCTGGCCGAGGCGCGGCACGGGACGTATCCGGGCTGCGGCAGCGACGTGGCGGGCGACTGCTACCAGCCGCACGACACGCCGTTCTGCAACCGCGAGCCGGTTTGCCGACACGTGTGCGAACTGCTACCGCAGTGCTGCACGGATCAGTGGGACGAGCGATGCGTGGACGCCGCGACGGCGGACCTGGTCTCCTCGGTTCCGGCCCATTTGAGGAGCTTGCCGTGGACCAGGTTCCATACCGTCCGCTTCACGTTCGACGCACCGATCGCGGCGCCGGGCGCGGGTGAACTCCTGATCCAGGAGTTGCTGGAAGGCGCCGGGAACTTCGGTCCCAACCTGAACGTGGGTGCGAACTTCTCGTTCGCGGTCGAGCCGGGCAACGTGCTGCGGATCGGCGACAACGGCTCGCACTTCACCCACGGCAAGTGGTATGGCATCCGCAACGTGGGCGGCTGGAACGGGGTGAGCAACTTCGAGGTCCAGTACGTGTGCATGAAGGGCGATTCGAACAACGACCTGGTGGTCCTGTTCAGCGACCTGGGCTTCATCAACGTGCAGGTGCCGTCGGCCGGGGTGGCCGATGACAATCGCCGCGACGTCAACCGCGACGGGAGCGTGTTGTTCAGCGACCTCGGCGCGGCGAACGTGCAAATTCCGTCGAACCTGGTGCCGAAACCAGGCGGGCACTAGACGGCGCCTGCGGAACCGGTAAGGGTTGAGTAACAACGCAGCCGCTCGGCGGGGAGAACTCCCGCCGGGCGGCTGTTTCGTTGGCACTCCAAGCGATCGAACTGGTTCGCGCACGAATGGCGGAGTATCATGGGACGTGGGAGGGGGGATAGGCTCGCGGTTGCGCGGGCTTTGCCTCGCGCCGAGTCGCCTGCCGATATGCCTCCACGGACGCGCGGTCGAGAGGCTGGGCGAGCCTTGTGCGACATGGGCCGACGAATACCGACAACGGAACCGGCGGTTATGGGACTGCACGATCGACGCGATCCAGCGTATAACCGTGGTCGGATGATGATCTCGCGATTCATCTTCATAGGCATGGTCCTGGCGTGTTTCGCCGCAGCGGCGGCGCCGCGCCGGGCCAACTTGCCGCTAGAGGCGCAGCCCGCCAATCCCGCGCGCCGTGCCGCGCCGAGAAGCGCCGGGGCGCCCGCCGATCCGATGCTCATCGACGCCTCCGCTCCCATCGTCAACCTGCTCACCCGCGCCGAGGAAGGCATCGCCCGACAAGACTGGAAGTTCGCCATCGACTCTTTGCAGCGCGTGATCGACGAACCGGAGGGCTCGCTGGTGGAGCGCCCGCCCAGTGAAGTGCCGGGGGACAACGGGGTTCTCTACGAGTCCGCCCGGCGTCAGGCCAATCGCCGTCTGGCCACGCTTCCGCCCGAGGGTCTGGAGGCCTATCGCGTTCTTTTCGACGGAAAGGCCAAGAGTCTTTTGGAGCGTGCTCGCGCCGCGCACGACGCGACGGCGCTTCGGACCATGGCCGATCGTTTTCTGCTGACTCAATACGGAGATGATGCATGTGAACTGGCTTCGGCTTGGGCGTTGGACGAGGGTCGTCCGGGCGAAGCTCTGGCCATGCTGCGCGACTTGCGCGAACTGGTTCCCGATTCCGACATTCCCGCGGAGCATACCGCGGCGCAGTTCGCGGCGGCCTATGCCTTGCTGGGAGATGGGGAGCAGGCGTCGCTGGTCATTGAAGAATACGAAAGCGCGGAGGGGGGGCGCAAGGCCCCAGGTTGGCTGCGCGATCTCGCCCATTTCAATCCCGGCGGAGGATGGTCGGGCGCTTCCGCTCTCGTCGGTCCCGCCCGCGCGACGGCCGCGGATGCAGTGCCGTATCGCCCGCAGCCCGCGACGAATCCCTCGCTGGACCTGGGGTTATGGGAACACGCCCTGCCCGCGGGGGGCGCGGAATGGTGGCGGTGGATTCAGGATGACGGTCCCTCCGGTCCGTTGATCCTACCCGGCGTGGGGTTGGCGTGGGATTCAGATCGTCTCTTCGTGCGTCATGCGCGGGGGACGACGGCGCTCGATTCGGAAGATCTCTCCTTGGTGTGGAGTTCCACGGAAAACCGACCCGGCCTCGGTTCGCCGCGCACGCGGGCGGCGCGACCGGGCGGGCAGGAGCAGGAAGCGGAGGATCCCCTCGGCCAAGCGCTGTCCGCGGCGCACGGAATGGTTTTTACTCTCGAACGCGGCACGGTTCCGATTCCCGCGGCGGTCCGCGGCGGGCGGATCGTCATCCGGGGGGGGCAGCCGGAACGTGCCGTGGAGCCACGCGCCCGGTTAATGGCCTGGGACGCCGCGAGCGGCGCCCTTCGATGGACGCGGGGCGGTTCCACCGACCCCGCCGACCCCATGGCCGGCGCGCATTTTCGAGGTCCTCCCATTGCGGTGGGAGCAGATGTGTGGGTCCCGTACTTCCGCCAGACGGACCTTTATCTCGCCGTGCTCCGGCCGGAAGACGGGGAATTGAAAAAGTCCGTGTTGCTGGGCTCTGTGCGTGCCGCGTCCGATCCTCGCCCCTTGCCGATTCGCCTGCGGCTGGCGGACGGGGTGGTGTTTGTCCCATCCGGTCATGGCGCTTTGTTCGCGGTGGACGCGTTGGACACCACGGTTCGTTGGGCGCGGCAGTACAGCCGCGATAGCCGAACGCGCTCGGACTCGGGTTCCGCCCGCGGTTGGCTGGCGGCGGAACCGATGGTGGCGGGCGGCGTGGTGGTGCTTCCCGCGGTGGACCAACGCGACTTGCTTGCTTTTTCGTCGGTGAGTGGGGAGTTGCGCTGGACCGCGCCGGTCGAAGGCGCGGCCTACCTGATTGCGTCGAGCGCCGACCGCATGTGGGTCGGGGGGCGAAGCATCTCCTGTTTGTCCTTGACGAGCGGCGAACCGCTCTGGAAAACGCACCTGATTGCGACGCCGACGGGTCGAGCGGCCCTGTGCGGCGAAGTGGTTTACGTCCCCACGGCCAAGGGACTCCTGGCTCTCCACGCGGAAACGGGAGAGGCTGCGGGGTTGTCGAGCCTTGCCGCCTCCCAGCCTCCGCTCGGCGACTTGCTTTGCACGGGGACGGCTCTGTACAGTGCCGATCCTTCCTCGATCCGCAAGTTTCCAGACATCGAACGGACGCACGCCGTGGCGGAACGAGAGTTTGCCGCTGACCGCACGAATCCTGACTCCGTTCGGCGATTGGCGTGGGCGGAGCTTCTGGGCGGGTCCTCGCGACGGGCGTGGGATCTGGCGCACACTCTTTCCGAGCGCATGGGCGCCGATGGGGCGGATCGTGATTCGTCGGTGGCCCGCGTGGAGGTCGAAGCAGCACTGCGTCTGGCCGGACAGTCCGCCTCGGGTTCCGACGAAGCGTTGAGATGGTTGCAGGCCGCGGAGGGCGCCGCCGCGAACCCGGCGGATCGCTGGCGGTGTCGATTGGCGATCGGCGAGCACTTCGCCACGACCGGCCGCTACGAGGATGCCTACCGCGCGTTGCTCGTGGTGGGTCGAGGCGCGGACGCCGGGCAAGTGCTTCGCGTGTCCGACGGTGTCGAGGGCGCGGCACGGGCGGATATCGTCCGGCGTTTGCGGGAGCTGGACGCCGAGCTCAGCGAGGATGCCCGCCGCCGTCTCCATGCTGAGTCGCTGGCCTTGGTCGAGGAGGCGATCCGCCGACTGGAGACGGCCGCGGGGAATTCATCGGCGCGAGGGGAACTCGAGGCCTGGGCGCAACTGGGCGGCAGCGGTCCGACGGCTCATCGCGCCCTCTTCGCCTTGGTGGGATGGGACCGCGAGCGCCAGGCGTTCGAAAGCGCGGAGGTTCGCCTGCGAGCCTCGGCGCTCCGCTTGCGCGATCCACTGGCTGCGGCCGCGGCCTTGGTCGAACTCTGCTCGCTGTACGATGCCTCCGCCGAGAACTGGGCGGAAGCGCTGCAACCCTGTCTGAACGAACTCGAGGCCCGCTACGCAGCGGTCACGTTCGACGGGGCCGATCATCGCCCCGCGACGATCAGCGCCGGCGTGAGCGTGGGCGAGTGGGCGGGGCAAGTTCGCAGCCGTTTGAAGCCGGCGGATCGCGGTCCGGGGATCGGCCCCGAGGCGGATCCCCTCGTGCGAAACGGGTTGTCCGCCGATTACGCGTGGAATCGTCATGCCAACGAGCCGAATCCGCCGCCTGCGGGACGTCTGGTCGAGTTTGAGGGCCCCATCGCTTCCTCGCTGCAAGATCGCATCTTCGAGTACCGCTCCAGCGGCAAGTTCGAATGTATCGACGCTTCGACCGGCGAGACGCTTTGGGAGACGGATCTGCGACTGCCGGGGGATTTCGAGTCTTTGGCGGCGACGAACCCGACCGCCCCGCCGGCGCCGGATCAATGGCGTCGGGCCGTCGCCGATGGACAGGTCGGGGTGGTCAACACGGGTGAGGGGCTGTTCGCCGTGGGGCTGGTCACGGGAAGGCGCCTTTGGGCGCGGCCATTCGAAGTGTTCGACGAACCCGCCCAGGCCTATCTTCGCGATCGAGCCATGGCCGCCGGCGACGGCATTGTCGCCGCGACGCCGCGCGAGGGGCGGCTGACCGTCATGCGCCTGTTGGACGGAACCACGGTCTGGGAGCGCGACCTCCGCGGCGAGCGCGTGAACCGCATCGCCCTGCATGGCAACCGCATCGTGACCGTCGACGGAGGCTTTGGGCGCGTACATCTGTTCGACCGCGAGAACGGCACGCTGATCCAACAGGTTCTCTTTCGTCAGCCCAACGCCGCGGCGCCGACTATTCAGCTCGTTCGCACGGCGGGGCAGATCATCGGTCCGGATATTTCCGCGACCTCGAATGCGGTGGTCGCGGTAAACCTCGAATCCGGTGAACCGACGTGGCGCGTCGAATTGGATCTGCCCATTGTTCAGCTTTTCAAGGCCCAGGAAGGATATCTGGGGATCGGTTTCGGTCAGGGGTTGGTCCGGGTGGTGGACGCCGGCACGGGAGAGACGGTGGTGGAGCATACCGTGGTCGGCGGACAAGCGGTCAGCGGCGGAGTGCTCGTGGACGGCACCCTGGTGGTGCGCATGGAGTCCGCCAAGGCGCAACGTCCCGTGGTCGAACTTCACGCCTTCGACGTAGCCACCGGCGAGCACCTCTGGCAGCGGAGCGACGTTGGCGCCCTGCCCGCCAGTGACGACCCCGTCCCGTTGTACGAAGGCTTGATTCCTGCTTTGACGGATAGCACGCAAACCGAGGTCAACCAAGCCGGCGCGGTGACTCCGCGGACGCGGACGGCGCTCACCCTGATCGACGTGCGCACCGGGCTGAACGCCGGACAAGTGGTGGACGTGACTCCCACGACGGTCGGCACGAAGTTCGCCGGCGACATTGTGCTTCGCTCCGGAGTGGTGATCGTCGCCGGGCAAAAGGGACTCTACGCTCTGCGGACCAAACCCATTGCACCCACGGATCCAGGGAGGGACTTCTAATGCGCCGCGCCATTTTTGGACGACGTCGGACGATGATGTGTGTGGCCATGAGTCTAGTGGCGGCGAGCGCGGTGCGGGCTCGCGGCCAATCGGCGTCGGCGCCGCCCGCGGATGTGCCGGCGGCTCCGGTGCTTCGTCTTCCCAAGCACGTTACGCCCGAGGCGCACCAGGCGATCGAGCGTGGACTCGCCTACCTGGGGCGGACGCAGGATCGTCAGGGGGCGTGGTCGAATCGCGGCGCCTACGGTGAATACCCGGTGGCCATGACGGCCCTAGCGGCGACCGCCTTGCTCATGGACGGTAACACGACGACGCAGGGTCGCTACGCGCCGCAGGTCGATCGCGCGGCCAACTACCTTTTGCGCTCCTCGACGGCGACGGGGCTGATTACCCGCGGGGACGAGGACGCCCGGCCCATGTACGGTCACGGGTTTTCGCTCTTGTTCTTGAGTCAGCTCTGCGGCATGACCGAGGACGCCTCTCGAACCGAGCAGATTCACGAAGCGTTGACCCGGGCGGTCCAGCTTACGGCGCGTGCCCAGAGCGACGCCGGCGGATGGATTTACACGCCGGACGCCAACAGCGATGAAGGGTCGGTGACCATCACACAGGTTCAGGCCCTACGATCTTGTCGCAACGTGGGAATTACCGTGCCCAAGGATGTCATCGACGACGCCATGGACTATTTGGCCGCCTCGCAAAACAGCGACGGGGGCATCCGCTATTCCCTGCGTCAACAGGGGGGCGGGTCGCGGGCCCCGATCACCGCGGCCGCGGTCTGCTGTTGGTTCAACGCGGGTGAATATACGAACCCGCGGGCCAAACGGGCGTTGGAGTATTCCAAGGAACACATTCGTCCCTCGGGAACGTCGGGGGGACATGATTACTATGCCCATCTGTATCTTGCCCAGGCATTGTATGTTGCTTCCGATCCCTACTGGGATGAATACTATCCACAGCGCCGCGATTTTCTGATGGCACAGCAGCAGACGGATGGGTCGTGGATGGGCGACGGTGTGGGGGACGTATACGGGACGGCCGTGGCGCTGATCGTCCTGCAACTCCCCTTTAACCAGCTTCCGATCATGCAGCGGTAGGGGAGCGACAGCGAAAGGGTTTCACGGAGCGAAGCATGAAAGAAATGACGGGTACATCGGGATCGGCCGGGGGTGCGGTTGTGGACGACGTGGCGGCGGTGACGCAGTTTCGGGCGGCCTACGACCAAATCCGCGGCGAACTGGCCAAGGTCATCGTGGGGCAGAATGAGGTCCTCGAGCAATTGCTCATCGCCCTGTTCGCGGGCGGGCACTGCATTCTGGAGGGCGTGCCGGGATTGGCGAAGACGCTGACCATCTCGACGTTGGCGCGGTGCCTGAATCTATCGTTCAACCGCATTCAGTTCACGCCCGACCTGATGCCCTCGGACATCACGGGGACGGAAGTGATCCAGGAGGACCGTGCGACGGGCCATCGGGCGTTCAAGTTCCTGCGCGGACCGATCTTCGCCAACGTGATTCTGGCCGACGAGATCAACCGCACTCCGCCCAAGACGCAGGCGGCGCTTCTGGAATCCATGCAGGAGCGGCAGGTGACCGTGGGCGGCGAACGTCATCCGCTGGCGCCTCCGTTCTTCGTCCTCGCGACTCAGAACCCCATCGAGCAGGAAGGGACGTATCCGCTGCCCGAGGCGCAGCAAGACCGCTTCCTCTTCAAGGTTTTCATCGGTTACCCGACGTACGACGACGAATACGCCATCGCGGAGCGCACCACGGGCGAGGTCGATGCGGTGCTTAGTCCCATCCTTTCGGGGGCCGACATCCTTCGCTTCCAACATCTGGTGCGGCGGGTGCCCGCTGCGCCGGAGGTGATTCGATATGCCCTCGATCTGGTCCGGGCGACGCGTCCCGACGAAGCCAAGACGCCGGCCACGATCAAGAAGATGATCACCTGGGGCGCGGGTCCGCGGGCCGTGCAGGCGTTGCTGCTCGGGGGAAAGGCGCGGGCGGCGCTCTATGGACGACACCACGTTTCCGTGGATGACATCCGGGCCCTGGCCCACCCCGTTCTGCGACACCGCCTGGTGACCAACTTCTCCGCCGAAGCCGAAGGCTACACTTCCGACCGTTTGATCGACGACCTGCTCACCGGCGTCCAACCCTACACCACTCACTTGGACGGAAATGAACGCATCCGCAAAGTACTTTCGTCCTGAGATCCTGGGCAAGATCGCCCACCTCGAGCTCCGCGCCCGCCACGTGGTGGAAGGGTTCGTCAGCGGCATGCACAAGAGCCCCTACAAGGGGTACAGCGTGGAGTTCGCCCAGCACCGCTCCTATGTGCCTGGTGACGACCTTCGGCACCTCGACTGGCGGGTGTACGCCAAGGCCGACCGCTTCTTCATCAAGGAATACGAAGCAGAAACCAACATGCGCGTCCATTTGCTGCTGGACTGCTCGGGGTCCATGGCCTATCCCGAACATCCCGCCACGGGGCGCATGACCAAATGGGACTACGCGGGCACCGTGGCGGCGTCGCTGGCGCATCTGCTGGTTTATCAACAAGACGGCGTGGGACTGACGCTATTCGACAGCGAAGTGCGGCAACAGCTACCTGTTTCGACGAACCGCGCGTTTCTCAACGACTTGGTGCAGGCCGTCGGGTCGCACCATCCGGCCAGCAAGACCAACGTGAAGGTTCTTTTTCCCAACCTCGCGAGCCGCTTCCCGCGGCGCGGCATGATCGTGATTCTTTCCGATCTGCTCACCGATCCGGAGGACATCATCCGCGGGCTGCAACGCTTCCGCTACGGTCGCCACGACGTGCTCGTGTTGCACATTTTGGACCACGACGAACTTCAATTCCCCTTCGCCGATCGCACGCTCTTCGAGGGAATGGAGGACGTGAATCTGGAAGTCCTGACCGATCCGCAGTCGCTGCGGGAGAGCTATCTGCAGAACCTCGAGGTTTTTCTGACCCGCATCCGCCGCGCCTGCCTCGATCAGCGCATCGACTACGCCCTGCTCAGCACGGCCGACAACGTGGACATCGCCCTCACCACGTTCCTGGCCACCCGCATGCACCGCCAACGGGCGAAGGCGTGACGCGGGATCTGTCGGCGCTGCAGAAACAGACCTTCGCCAGCGAGCGGTGGTCGGGCCGCACCAAACAGCTCAGGAACTCCCCCCGCAGCGGCTCGAAGTCATCGCCACAGAAGCCACGCAAGAGCGTCATGCGGTCGAGGCGGTTTCGCCAAGCCTCCAGTACGTCGGGAGGGGCCGGACCGTCGAACGAGAGCTCCTGGTCCCTGACCGTCAGCGCCTTTGAGACTGCGAAACCGGCCCGCTGCAAATGATCGGGCAGCTTTCGGCCCATGCGGAAATCGTAGCGGGCTGCCGCAAGGGCCTCGCGCGCGTAGCCGTCGAAGAGTGACTTGGTGCAGGCACTGAGCGGCTCGTGTCCGAACAGATCGTCGATCTCCGTGAGCGCGATCCAACCGCCCGCGCGCAGGTCGTTCACCCACAGCGCCAATGCGGCGGGCAGGTCCACGAAATACGCGGCCGTGAAGCTGCACCATAGACCATCCACCGGCGCGTCGAGCTCCAGCGGCGTCCGCAGATCGTGGCATCGAAACTCCGCGCCAACCAGCCCTCGGGACCGCGCCTCGTGCAAGAGTTCGTCGTTCATGTCTACGCCGATCACCCGCGCGCCACGAGCGACGAACTCGGCCGCGAGATCTCCCACTCCGCACCCCAGATCGAGGATGGTCGTCCCGGCGAGCGGAGGCAGTGCATCAAGGACTCCAGGCCAGTCGCGCCAACCGAGTTGCCGTTTGTAATCGCTCGCTAGAGTCATGTCGTCCGCATGATCTCGAGTAGCTTCAGCACCGTCCGCCAGTTTCGCATGGTACTGGTGGTGGCGAGGGTCGAATCGACGTAATGGTTGGTGAGCTTGGTGCGAGCCACGCCATCGGGAAGGTGCAAGTAGATTTCCCTTCCACGCACCGCAAACGAATCGCCCGGAGATCGCTTGGGGTCGAGGGCAGCGATGTGGCGCTTGTCGGGAAGGTCGGCCAGAAACGCTACGTGCAGCGACTCGGCGTCGGCGCCCGACTTCAGAAATGGATTGTTTTTCGCAGCCGCCGCCATTTCGTCCGCGGAGCGCAACACTACGGGCACGCTATATCCAAAGCGTTCCTCGATCTTCTTGGAAATGAGGCCGGGGATGCGTTTGGCCGACGCAGCCGTCGCGGTGAAGACGACATTGCCGCTCTGGATGTAGGTGCGAACGTCGCCGCCTCCGGCCTCGGTGACGATCGTAGCGAGGTCGGCCATGAGCAGCTTGTTCTTGCCCCCTACGTTGATCCCACGCAGCAGGGCTACGAACACAGATGTAGTTCCGGATGCACGAGATCGAGCCATGAGCGGATTGTATGCTTGCGGGATCACATCCCGCCACAAGGGGCTTTGCGGTAGGGCGTACGTGCGGGGGCGGCATCGCCCTTGAAAACTCGGTCCATCGACGGGACGGTCGTGAGCGTTACAGTATGGCGGACCGGTCAGTGCGGTGTTGCGTGGGGTATGGTCTTGGAACGAGTCATTCGCTGGGATCAGTTGAGGGACGTGGGTTCGGGGCGGCGGCACTGGCGGTTTCGCGTGCTGCGGGAGTGGTGTTTCGTCCGTGCCGCAGGGCGGCACCTGGGGCCTCGGGTGGCGTTCATCGCCGCCGTGTTGATCGGCGGGGGGCTGCTGTTCCGCCAGTACGACTCCCACCGCGACCTGTCCTTCGCCGAGGCGGCCTATTACACCTGGAGCCTGGTGTTCGGTCAGGCCCCGGAGAGGTTCCCGAAAGAGACGCCTTTGCGGGTGATGTTCTTTCTGGTGCCCGTTCTGGGGCTGACGGTGATCATCGAAGGGATCGTCGACTTCGCGCTGTTGCTGCGCGATCGGCGGAGGTACGAACGGAACTGGTGCATGATGATGGCACGATCCATGTCCGGCCACGTGGTGTTGGTGGGCTTCGGGCGGCTGGGGTATCGCGTGTTTCAGCTTCTGCGACGCCTGGGCGAGTACGTCGTGGTGATCGAACGCGACGCCAACAATCGCTTTCTGGAGGAGCTTCGCCGCGACGGGTCGCCGCTGATTCTCGGCGACGCGCGGGACGACGTGGTTCTGCAGCAGGCGAACGTGGAGGCGGCCAAGAGCGTGGTCCTGGCCACGGACGACGACTTGGCCAACCTCGAAATCGCGCTCGACTCGCGGCGCATCTGTCCCGGCATCCGCGTGGTGCTTCGGATGTTCGATCAGAACCTGGCCGACAAGGTCCGCGACGGGTTCAACATTCATATCGCCATGTCGCAGTCGATGATGGCCGCCCCGGCCTTCGCCACGGCGGCGATCAACCCGTCGATCGTCTACAGTTTCGGCGTGGGCGATCAGCTCGTGGTCATTCAACGCTGCACCGTTCGCCAGGGCGGACCCTTCGCCGGGAAAAGCGTCGGGCAGGTGATGTCCGAAATGGGCTGTGGCGTGGTCGAGGTTCGAGCGTCCGGACAGGCGGCGCGGCTCTTCCCCGCCCCCGACACGGTGCTGAACGCTTCCGACGAACTGCTCGTGCAGGGGCCGTTCGGGACCCTGGCCGAGGTGGCGGGCCCGGAGTGACGCGGGGCGCAAGGATCGATAGTGGTCAATGGTCGGGCGCTCGTTGCCGGTCCGGCGGGCAGGCCAGGTTGCAGTGTCACTGTTCCGCCGGGGCGTTCGTGTTTGAAGTGGCAATGACAAGTGGCTTTGTTTCGCAAATATTTTTTTTCGCGTGTTTCTTGCGGTGTCATCGTGTGACACTGATCATTTCGCGCCGTGGGGGACGGCTGGGCCGGACATTCGTCGCCGAGGGGCCGAGCAATGTTTGGTATATGTTAGCATGAGAACAGTGGAAAGTCAAGGTGCGTTTTCGGGGCGGAAAGGACGACGGAAACGGCGAAACGCCGACACGGGAGTCGACCGGGTCCGGATTGGCGGCTGAACGTCGAAAAACGGTGACTGTCCCTGGCGGATCGTTTTGCGGAGCTGACGCCAAAAACGGAGAAACCCGAGACGTTTCCCTCTGCGTCGACTTTCTCCAGCACTTGGACGCTTTCGGTCTCGCGGAAATAGCCCTCGCGACGATCCACAACTACCTCAAGAAAATCCCCTTCGGCATCGTACCAGATTTTTACGACTCTGCGCGCCATATCAGCCTCCTGCGCTGGACGCGCAAGCGGCGCCTGCCTACGCAACCCGTTTCGCGATCCCGGCGTGAAAGCCGTCATTCACCAGCTTCTGAAGAAGTTCCATTTGGGTCTGGTCCGGCCTTTCCGTTGTGCAGTGGATATGACCGTACACAGGATCGGCGTCAGTCGGATCATGTCGCGGTTCCAGAGGTGGATCGATGCACTTCGTGAGTCCGTAGAAGGTAAACTTCAGGATCGCGGGAAGTGCCTCGCCGATCAATTCGCTAAAATACTTGTGGTAGGCGTCGAGCCCGCCATTGGTTTTCAACTCGTCAGTCCGATAAGTCCACGACATCTCGGGGTCATTGTCCTTGAAGGCACGCCAATGAACCAACCCGTTCTTTTTGATGTGGTCTGACCATCGAACTCTGCGTAGAAACTCATCTTTTTCGACGAAGCGCATCAGCGCGGGTTCAGCCATGCGATAGCATTCCCAAGTGTCAGCACGTGACTAACACGGCACTCGCGCTCAGTCCGACACATTTCTTCGTCGATGGAGATGATGGTAATCGTGTCCCCTCGCGCTCCGAATTCGAACGAGACCTGCCGTTTGGAGGCGCGAGAGTGTGCGACAAGCGTGACACCATCCTCCTCGTCACCGAAGACTGCTATTCGAGCTCCAGGGTTGTTTGCCAGAGCAATGCCGACACCGTCTGCGAACAGACGGCAAAGCTTAGCAGAGTGGGACGAACGGACCGATGCAGATAATTGATTGAGATCTTCTCGTATCTGCGCGATAAACTGCGCGTGCGGCGCGAGAACGAACACTTCCCCCAACTCGTGTACCGGGGTGCCATCGTCGACACCGAGAAAGTTTTCTGCCACCCAATGCGCAGGACACGAGTCCGTGAGAGACGCGCCGAACACGGGAAGCGTCGTCGTTGATATAAGCTCGCCCCAATTTGGCGGAACCATCCCGGAAGCACCAATTACGATCCGAAAGCATCCGTCGCTGTATTGCGAATGGTGTTCGGCAGCGTTGGGGGCACTCATGATTAGCTCAGGCATTGCGTACCTCCTGAAGCTTCCATTCAGTCTTCGCCTCCGGGGAGATGAGTTTCACAAAGAATTCCTGAAGCACGTCGTGAACCTTCTCCAGACCGGACTTGGCATCCAGCGATTCGCCCAACCTCAGGCCCGCGGCTGTCGTCAGACGATAACCCTGGGCGACACCATCAGGGAGTCTGGCCACCGCTTGCTCGAGCGCGAAACGAACATCGAGGTCGTCGCCTTCGCTCCAGGCGGCCTCCAGCTTTCGTACCTGCCGGGCGTTGTCCATCGCTTGCAAATGCACGTGTTCAGAGAAATAGGTTTGGAGAACGGCTGCGGGGTTGGACACAGGAATGAAGTTGACATAGGACATGTTTACTACGGCAATGCCGGGACACTCGTCCCCACACCCCTTTCTGAACGCGTCAACCGCGTTCCACAAGGAGTCGCGAAGTGCCTGATAACGTGGGTACTTTGCCTCAAGTAGACTAGGGTGCTTGACCCACCGCGCGACGATGACTTGCGGCTGCACGCTCAGCGAAAGGCCCGATTTGTGCCCGGTATACTCGGCACCCGGCAGATGTCCTGGGCCGAATTCCGCTTGAAACTCTCCCGCTCCCGGAGGGAATTCGAGTTGCTTGGATTCTGCGAGAGTCGGAAACGATGGCTTGAGTTCTGTGGCGATCAAGTTCACGAGCGAGTAGGTCAGAGCCTTGGAACCGTTGAAACTCGCACGGACCGCGGCCTCGACAAGTGGCAGGTTACCGAAATCGAGCCTTAGCTTGGTTGTCATGCTTCGCGTGCTCCACGAACCGTTCGTCGTTCCTTGGCCAGCCTATTGTACGCCCCGCAATGGCAAGGTCAATCACCCGGTTACCACCTTCAACGGCACGCTACCGTCCCGCCTCGGCAGCGGGTCCGGGGGGACGATCTTGACGCGGGCGTGGGTGAGCTTGGCCTCGCCGCGTTCGACGCGGGCGGCGAAGGCGAGGGCTTCCTGGTAGAGGGCGTCGAGCATTTCGGGTTCGGTGACGGTTCGTTTCTGTTCGCCTTGGACGTAGATGATTCCACGGCCTTTGCCGGCGAAGACGGCCACGTCGGCGCCTTCGGCTTCGCCGGGGCCGTTGACCACGCAGCCCATGACCGCGACTTTCACCGGCACCTTAATCGAAGCAAGTTTCTGCCGGACCTCGGCCACCAGCTTGATGAGATCAATCTCGATTCGCCCGCACGTCGGGCAGGCGATAAGTTCGGGCTCGACGCGATTGCGAAGACCCAGCGAGCAAAGAAGCTCCTTGGCATCCTCGACTTCGTGGATGGGATCCGCGGCGTAGGAGATGCGAATGGTGTCGCCGACGCCGGTCGAAAGCAGTGAACCCAGCGCGGCGATCGAGCGGATGCGCCCCGTCTCCGGCGGACCGGCGTGAGTAACGCCCAGGTGCAGTGGAAGATCGAAGCGCTCACTGATGGCGCGATAGGCGTCGATGACCATGGCGGCGTCGATGCTCTTGGCACTGACCACTACGTCGTGAAAGTCGTTCTCGTCGAAGATGCGCATGTAGTCTTCGAGTAACTCGACCATGAGGCGAACCATCTCGCCGTGGTAGTCGGCGGCCAGGTGTTCCTTCTGGGCGCCGCGTACGCCTTTGTCCTTGCGTTCAACGACGCTGCCCTCATTGACGCCGACGCGGATGGGGATGCGCCGCTCGCGGCAGGCGGCGATGACGCGATCGACCTGCTTGCGGTCCTTGATGTTGCCGGGGTTGAGGCGGATCTTGTGGACGCCGGCCTCGACGGCTTCGAGGGCCCGTTCGAAATGGAAATGGACGTCGGCGACGATGGGCACGGGCGATTGTTCGAGGATGGCGGGCAGGGCATCGGTGTCGCGCTTGTCGGGGACGGCGACGCGGACGATATCACAACCCGCCTCGGCCAGTCGGCGGATTTGAGCCACCGTGGCGTCGATGTCGTAGGTATAGGTGCTGGTCATGGACTGGATGGAGACGGGGGCGTCGCCGCCGATGGGAACGCCGCCGACGTAGACCCGACGGGTTTTTCTGCGCGGTAACAAGGAGCATCCCCCAAGCGTCAGATAACTCGCCTTGCGGCGTCGCAGGGCGAAAAGGCCAGTGGACATTCTAAGAAGGCCTTCGGAAGGTCGTCAAACGTGCCGATGGAAACTTGACGTACGCGTCGAACGGTGGTTTGCTATCCACACTGGCGGCGAATATGGGACCACGGAGGGTCGCGGTCCAGGGCGCAGGAGGCCGCGCCGCGTCGCCGCTTCGGAGAACTCGTCCCACGGGGCGTCAGAACAGAGGAGAGCAGTTCATGTTGCAAAGACGAACAGTGATGGGTTTGGTTTTGGGCTTGGGGTTTTGCGCGGTTCTGGGCGGATGCGGGTCGTCGCAAAGCGCGGTGGTCAACTTCAGTTACGTGGTGGAGCAGGAGAAGGGCCTGCCGCCGGGGATGAAGACCATCGTCATCGTGCCGGCCACGGTCGGCGAAACGACGGACCCGAAGTGGTCGGAGCTGGCCACGACGATCATGGCGGCATTGATCAACGAGTCGCGCGAAAAATACGGAACGGAAATCACGGTGACCGAACGGCGCGACACGAAGGCGGTCTTCGAGGAGGCGGACTTGGCCGCGGCGGGGATGTCCACGAAGAAGGGCGGCGCTCCGAGCCAGTTACTGGCGGCCGAAGGGGCGTTGGTGAGTCGCATCAACGTCAAAACGGAAACGCACAAGGGCAAGCAGCGAACGCTGTCCGGTCTGGACATCGCGGGTTGGGGCGGTCGCCGTCACGGCGGGGGACGGGTGAACGCCGAGACGGAGGAGGTCGAGACCGTGACTCGGAACATGACCGTGCAGACCGAGTTCAAGCTCATTGATTCGGCGAACGCACGGGTCTGGGATCTACACAGTCCCAAGCCCTACCGTGCGACGGACAGGACCAAGGCCAGCCCGATCTTCGGGTCCAGCCAAACGGAGGCGGAGTTGACGCCGCAGGACCAGATCATCGGGACGTTGGTGGAGCGCGGGGCCCGCGAGTTCGTCAGCAAGCTGATGCCCTGTCGTGTGGACGTGGAGACGGAGGTCCTGGCGAGCGGGAACAAGAACTGCTCGGAAGGCGTAAAGTGGTTGCGAGCCGAGGAATATCGCCAAGCCCTGTCGTCGTTCAAGGCGGCGATCGACGAGAACGGGAATGACCACCAGGCGGCCTACGGGGCGGGCGTGGCCAGCGAAGCGCTCGGCAATTTCGATCAGGCCGACAAGTACTACCGGCAGGCGTGCGCCGGAGAGGACAATCCGCAGTACTCGGAAGCCCGGGATCGGGTGAAGACCTACGGGAAGCGGGTCCGGAAAACGTCGCCGGGGTAGTTGGGCCTAGCGAGGCCCGGGTAAATATGACCGATGCCGCCAACCTTCGACCGGCGGGCGTGTCCACTAGGTAGCATGGGGGACCGTCCGGTCGGTGGGCGGCGATGACAGAGAGTGCGCCGCTGCGCCGTGGCGCTGCGGAACGACGAACGGAGAGCCAGGCATGATGCGAAGAACACGATGGGAAGTTGTTGTGGCCGCGGTTGCGGCCTGCGGGTTGGTGAATGTCGCGGTGGCGCAGAACGCGGCCACGGATGCACAAAACAAACTTCTGGCGAAACGCGCCGCGGAAGCGGACTGTTATCGAAAGCTGGCGGAGTCGGTGTACGGCATCCGCCTCAACTCGACCACGTTCGTGCGCGATTTCGTAACGGAGAGCGATGAAATCCGCGGGGGAGTCGATGCCGTGGTGAAAGGCGTTCGCCTGGGTCCGCCGCGGTATTACGACGACGGGACGTGCGAGGTGGACGGGGAAGTGACGGTGGCCAAGCTGGTCACGGCGATGAAGGAAGTCCATGCGGCGCACTACAAAGGGAACGTGGTGAAGACCACGGACTTCGAGCAAATCACGGAGACGATCAAGACGGACGTCATACGCGCGACGGGCTCCGGCGCTCCGCGGCCCGAGCTTCCCCCGGGTCTTCCGGCGGGGATCGAGGGGATGATCACGCCGCTTCCCACGGGGTACGTGGCCACGTTGAGCGTGCCGCCGATTTGGAAGACGGTCAGTCCGCAGGCGCGGCTGTTGGCGGAGCGGGCGGCGCAGATGGATGCGAACCGCAGGCTGTTGGAACAGATCAAGGGGTTGCGGCTTACGTCGGATACGCTGGTGCGGGATTTCGTGACGGAGACGGATGAGATTCGCACGCGGGCGGAGGGGCTCGTGGTCGGCGCGGCGCAGGTCGGCAAGTATCTGCACAACGACGAGCTGATCGTCGAGGTGACCATGGAAGTGCCGGTGGAGAAGATCGTGACGCGGATCAAGGAACTCCACGCCGAGCACTACAAGGGCAACAAGATCACGACGACGGACATCACCAACGTCAAGCAATCGGTTCAGCGGGATATGATCCGTGCGACGGGGTCGGGCGTACCGCGTCCGGAGATGGTCTCGCAGGCGGCGAGCGCGGGCTATCAAGCACCGGGTTGGATGGGCAAGTCCCTCGAGGCGACGGGTCAGGGCACGGATTCGGCGATTGATACGGCGCAGGGCAAACTGAAGGCGGCTCGGGCGGCGTATGCGGACGCCATGCGGAAGTTGGCGGAGCAGATTTACGGGCTGGAAATCCAGTCGGGTACGACGGTGAAGGACTTCGTCACCCAGCACGACGAAATCCGCACGCAGGTGGACGCGGTGTTGGCGGGGGCGGTTTCCGCGGAACCGATGTTCGCGGCGGGCACGGCGTCGGTGACGGTTTCGATTCCGGCGGCGGAAGTGTGGTCGGTGGTGCATCAGCATCAGCGGATCGTGCAGAGGCGAGGGTAAGACGGAAGTGCGAAGTGCGAAGTTCGAAAAAGAATTACATTCAGGCAATGAGGGAAAGCGTGGCGAAGGATCGCCTTCTTTGAACTTTGAACTTTGAACTTTGAACTTTGAACTTTGAACTTTGAACTTTGAACTTTGAACTTTGAACTTGCTCCGGCACGGGGTGAGGAAACGACAGGCAGGGAGAATGCCATGCGAATGACATTGCGAAGGTTGGTTCTTACGGTGACGGCGGCGTTGGGCGTCGTGGGCTTGGCGGCTTGCGCCAGTTCGTCGCACAAGTCGGTGCGGAGCTACGAGTATCGCGACGACGGTCGGCCGGAGCGCGCCGAGCGGGCCGATGATGAACTCACCGACGAGTATCAGATGGTCTCTCCGGGCGAGATGGTGGTCGATCCGGGGCGGTAAGCCGCGATTGATAAGGCCCTTGGTGCGATGACGCCCATTGGGCGGCGGAACCCTGCCGATGGTCATCTTGGCGTCACCGCCTGTGGGTGACGGCGTTTGACCCCTCAATCAACGGTCCCGTAGAAGAAACGAGCCAGCCACGGCCCTCTGGGTCGCCTCGCGGCGGGGGCGCAGGTGGAAGCCGTTGTACACATCACACGTCAGGTTCCTCTTTTTTCTTGACCGATCCATGCCGGAGGATGGATGATCCCGTCGGGTCTGAGGGGTTTGGACTCGCTGGGAAGATATCGTGACACAGTCTCCAAAGTCGCATGCGCGGTCGGAGGCGGCGTTGGATCGCGCTTGTCGAGTGTTGGTGGGGGGGGTGAACAGCCCGGTGCGGGCGTTTCGCGCCGTGGGTGGGTCGCCGGTGATGATCGACCGCGCTTTGGGGCCGTACCTGTTCGACGTGGATGGGAATCGATACGTCGATCTGGTTTGCAGTTGGGGTGCGATCATCGCTGGGCACGCCCACCCGGCGGTGGTGGAGGCCGTTCGAGCGGCGGCGGCGAAGGGGACGAGTTTCGGGGCGTGCTGCGAACTGGAGACCCGGCTCGCGGAGATGATCGTTTCGGCGATCCCCTCGATGGAACTGGTTCGCTTCGTGAGCAGCGGCACGGAAGCCACGATGAGTGCCATCCGTCTGGCACGAGCGGCCACGAGGCGGGACAAGATTCTGAAGTTCGTGGGTTGCTATCACGGGCATGTAGATTCGCTGCTGGTGGCGGCGGGGTCGGGGGCGGCGACGCTCGGCGTTCCTGATTCGGCGGGAGTTCCCACGGCGTTCGCGGAGACGACCATCCTGGCGTCGTACAACGATCTTGCGGCGGTTGAGCAGGTGATGGAGGAGCACCGTGGAAAGGTCGCGGCGATCCTCGTGGAACCGGTGGCCGGGAACATGGGGCTTGTTTTGCCGGTAGAGGGGTTTCTTGCGGGGTTGCGCTCGATCTGCGACCGACACGGTGCGCTGCTGATCTTCGACGAGGTGATGACGGGTTTTCGCGTGGGTTGGGGCGGGTATCAGAATGTGTGCGGCGTGCGGCCGGACATCACTTGCCTGGGCAAAGTGATCGGGGGGGGGATGCCCGCGGCGGCGTACGGGGGCTCGCGGGCATTGATGAGTGTGGTGAGTCCCCTGGGGCCGATGTATCAGGCGGGGACGCTGAGCGGGAATCCGGTCGCGATGGCCGCGGGAATCGCAACGCTGGGCTTGTGCCGCGAAACGGGTTTTTACGAACGGCTGCAAGCAAGCGCCACGCGATTGACGGAGGGGTTGCGCCGGGCGGCGAGTGACGCGGGATTGACGCTTCAAGCCGCGGCGCTAGGGGGGATGTTCGGGTTTTCGTTTTCGCCGCGCCCGGTGCGTGACTTTGCCGACGCCCGGGCCTGCGATCATGACCTTTACGCCAAGTTCTTTCATGCCCTGCTGGAGCGCGGCGTGTTTCTGCCGCCCTCGGGGTACGAGGCCATGTTTCTTTCGTCGGCGCACGATGAGCTTGTGGTGGGCGAGGTTCTTGAAGCCGCCGAACGGGCCTTTGGGAGTCTGCGGTCATGAGCCGCCTTCGGGTCGGGACGCGCGGCAGCGAGCTGGCCCTGCGGCAGGCGCGATGGGTTTGCGAGCTTCTCGGTCGCGTTCACGGCGAGTTGGAATTCGAAGAAATCGTCATCAAGACGCACGGCGACATTGCCGACCGCCAGCCCTTGGACGCGAGTTTTCCGGCCGGCGGGTTCGTGAGTGCCATTGAGGAGGCACTTATCGCCGGGCGGGTGGACTTCGCGGTGCACAGCTACAAGGATTTGCCCAGCGGGGAAACGCGCGGACTCACAGTGGCTGCGGTTCCGCGGCGCGAGGCGGCGCATGACGTGCTTATCACACGGGAACTTGTCGAGCTTTCGCGCATCCCCCCAGGGATGAAGATCGGTACGAGCAGTCCGCGTCGTGCGGCTCAGCTTCGGCGCGTCGCGGACGTCACGATTGTCGCGATTCGTGGGAACGTCCCCACGCGAATTGCGAAACTGCAGAGCGAGGGGCTTGACGGGGTAGTTCTCGCGGCGGCGGGGATTCGGCGGTTGGAACTGCATCCGCCGCACATGGTCGAGCTGCCGATCGAACAGTTCGTCCCCGCTCCGGCGCAGGGAGCACTTGCGGTGCAGGCGCGGGTCGGGGATCGCGTTGGGGCTCAGCTCGCTTGGATCGACGACGCAACCTCCCGCCGCGCTGTGGACGCGGAACGGAGTTTTCTCCATCACGTACAGGCCGGGTGTCAAACGCCGGTGGGGGCCTACGCCGAAGTGACGAATGAGGGAATCACGTTGCGCGGGCAACTGTTCAGCGACGATCACCGACGATGTGCGGAGGGCGTGGAAACGGGGGACGATCCGAACGAGCTTGGGAAGCGCCTCGCCCGACGACTCCGCCGAGAGCTTGAGTAGGCGGCGGAACTAATCGAACGCCCCGACCGCCATATCCATCACGTAGTGGACAATGCCGATCCAGATCACATCGCGCGATAGATGCACCACGTACAGGATGCTCATGGGCAGGAGAGTGTTGAGCATGAAGTAGGCGAACATCCCGTTCCATGCCAGTCCCGCGTCGATCTGTCGAGGGATGTGGGCGACGGCGAAGAAGAGCGATGGGACGACGAGTGCGGGCCAGAGTCCGACGGCCCATCGCACGCGCTCGAACAGAAATGCCAAGGCCACCCCCTCTAGAAAGACCGGCAGGAAGTGGTTCAGGTTCTTTGCTGCGCCGGTGCCTAGCCAGACGTTCCCCCAATGCGACATTTCCCCGCGCAGGGCGAGGTAGATTGTCGTGGAAAGCAGTGCCAGGACGATGCCGGCTGCGATCTTCCGTCCCAGGTCCTCGGGGTTCAGATAGATCGAATCCAATCGCTGCTTACGAAGCACGAGCGCCGCGGCGATGGGTGAAAAGATGATGAGGTTGTCGAATTGCCACATGAGCGAGCCGAACAGACCCGGCCCGGAGGGGAGCAACCACCCGGCTTGATAGAGTTGGCCCAGCAGGAGTACGGCGACTGCGGTCAGGAGAGCGAGGCCGAGGTCCAACCAAGGGCGCGTCGAGCCGCAAGGCTTGTCCGCGGTCGGCGGGATGAGGCCGTACCGCCGCAGCGCGATCCAGCCCCCGCAGCCGATCAGGTAGGCGATGGTCACAGAGGCGAAAAACGCGAGGGACGCCTCCTGCGGGGGAAGGGCTGCGGCGTCGCCGGTCGCCGTCGGGAGGAGCAGCAGAGTTCGCAGTGTCAACGCGATCATCGTTTCCCACTCCTTGTCGTTTGGGGAACTTGCAGGTACGCCAGATAGGCGCGGACGAGTTCGTCCTCCAGGCGTCGATCGGACGTTCGCAAGGCGCTGGCCGTGCTTTTTCCGAAGAGGATTTTTTCTCGCAGCGTGGCTAGAACCATAAGAAATCCGAGGGAGGCGGCGAAGCGCGGGTCGGGATGGCCGATCTCGCGGGAGCGTGCTCCGATCAGTTCGCCCATGCGAACGATGGCAAGTTTGCCGCGATACTCGGAACGACCGTAGCGGGCGTCGGGCTTGGTATATCCGCGAAGCACGAGGGTTCGCATCAGCCCACAGTGCTCGCGGTACAAGTCGATGACGAAGCGTACGATCTTGCGAATCAGGGTCGGCAGGGGGACGCCTTCCCAACGCCTTGGATCGGAGAGCTCGGCGATGTTGGCCATGGCCTCCTGCTGATGCCGCTCGTAGAGGGCGTCGAGCAAGGCGTCCTTGTCCGAGAAACGGGCGTAGAACGCCCCGACCGACGATCGCGCCTTGGCGGCGACCTCGGTGACGGAAACCTCCTCGAAAGTTTTTTTCTCGAGAAGCTGCTCGGCCGCGTCGAGGAGGCGCTGGAGCGTGGCCCGGCTGCGGGGCTGGCGGGGCGTTCGTATCCAACGGAGCTTTCGCGGTGCGCTCATCGTTTCCTCCACAGCCTCTCGCTAAACAGAATAAGAATTTCTGTTCCGATTGTAGCCGTAACCTGCTTTTCCTGCAAGGGGACAATTTCGGGGCCGTACAGGTTTCGACGACGTCCAGGGTGGCAGATCAGAAACGGACACCCACGCCTGGTCCGGAGCCGGTGGTCTTGCGGCGAGTCCATGCCTTTTGCCCGAGCGCCCCTGCACCTGGGTTTGACGGCCGGAACGCAACCGCCACCCACGGATCCCTCGGCGCGCTCCGAGCGCCTGGGGTGGTCCGATGTGAAGGCACAGGTAGGATCGGGAAATGCGTTCACATCCGGACCCCGCAACGAAGCCTTGCCTTTCTGTCGTTCCCGCTTTGACCGGGGTTTCACGGTTCGACTATGATGCCGCGGATGGTCCGTAAAGTTCCTACATTGCCCATGGCCGAGATCGCCGAGGTCTGCCGCAAGTACGGTGTGACGGAAATGGCCGTGTTCGGGTCGGTCCTGGGCGACGACTTCGGCCCGGCCAGCGACATCGACTTCCTCGTGACCTTCGAGAACGGCGATTCCGGTCCGTGGATGAACAAGGTAACCGGGCTGGAGGAGGACCTTGGGGCGCTGCTCGGGCGCAAAGTCGACGTTGTCTTTCGCAAGGGGTTGGAGCGAAGCCGGAATTGGATCAGACGCCATGAGATCCTCAATTCCGCGGTTGTGATCTATGAAGCGTGATCTTGGGTGCGCGGCCGATATCGTTGAGGCGGCTCAGGATATCGCGGACTTTCTGTCCGGGGTTACAGAAGGGGAGTTTCTCCGCAACAAGTTCGTCCGGTCGGCAATCATGCGGCAACTCGAGATCGTCGGGGAAGCGACGAAGCGCCTGAGCACCCCGTTCCGTGACGCCCACCCCAGCGTCCCGTGGAAGGACATGGCCGGCCTGCGCGACCGCTTGATCCATGCGTACGACGATCTCGACCTTGATCGGGTTTGGGATGCCGCGGTCAACGTGCTTCCCGGAGTGCTCGCATACTTGAAGCGGTTGGTGCCGACGGAGCCTCGCGACACGGAGAAGGAGGATGGCTCGCCATGAAGAAGATTCGGTTGTTCACCCCCGGTCCGACGATGGTTCCGGAGGAAGTTTTGTTGGAAATGGCCCGTCCGATGGAACACCACCGGACGTCCATCTACAAGGAATGGGTCAAGGAAGCACATGGGCTTTTGCAATATCTGTTCCAGACGAAGGGAACCTGCATCACGCTGGCGGGGAGCGGGACGGCGGCGGGGGAGGCGGCAATCGTGGGTTGTTGCCCGGCCGGTCATAAGGCACTGGTCGTGGACAACGGAAAGTTTGCCGAGCGGTGGCTGAAGGTCTGTACTACGTTCGGCATCGCACACACGCGGCTGCCGATCGAGTGGGGTCGCGGGGCGAAGGCGGCGGACATTCAGAAGGCCATGGACGCTGATCCTAAGATTGACACGATTATTATGGTTCACAGCGAAACCTCGACGACGGCGTTGACGGACGTGGCGGGCATCGGGCGTCTGACGCGCGATCGTGGTGCGCTGCTCATCGTGGACGGCATCACGGCCGTGGGGGCGATCCCCTGCAAGATGGATGAGTGGGGCGTCGACGCGTACATCACCGGGTCGCAGAAGGCCCTGATGTTGCCGCCGGGATTGGCGTTCGTGGCGGTCAGCGACCGGGCTTGGGAGCGGATTGAATCGGGGACGACGCCGGTCCTGTACAACGATCTGAAGGCGTATCGGAAGTCACTGGCCGAGTGGGACGTGCCCTATACCCCGGCGGTGACCTTGGTACGGGGTCTTCTTTTGGTCCTGCGCGGCATCAAGCAGCGAGGGTTGGAGAGCATCTGGGCCGAGACGACGTTGCTGGCCCGTGCGACGCGGGCGGCGGCCCAAGACTTGGGGCTGAAGGTGTATCCGCAAGACCCGGTGGATTCCGTGACGGCGCTGGTGGTTCCGCAGGGGGTCGATGAGTCCGTGCTACGCAAGACCATGCGCGAAAAGCACGGCTTCCAAATCGCCGGCGGGCAGGGCGAACTCAAGGGGAAGATCATCCGGTTTTCCCACATGGGCTACGTGGACGCCTTCGACACGATCGGTGTGATTTCGGCGTTGGAGATGACGTTGGCTTCGCAAGGGTTCAAGTTCCAGGTCGGAGCGGGCGTTGCCGCCGCTCAACGAGTCCTGGCCGAGGGCGTGAAGTGAGTCCCGACGGACGGGCAGATTGGTCGATAGATTCGACGATGTGCGAGCGGGTTATCTCTTCGCGGGTGGTTGTTGTTTCGGCGCGGACATGCGCGAGCGTGGTCAGTCGGTCGTTGCGCCGGTTTCTCTTGCCGGCGTGGATGGCGCTGGTACTGAGCGGCTGCGTTTCGGCCGGGCAACAGGCCCTAACCGCCAGAGACAACGAACAGTTGCGGCGAGATAAGGAGCGTCTGGAACGGTCGGTTAGCGAACGCGATGCGGACTTGGCCGCGGTCCGCAAACAGGTCTCGGACTTGCAGGGGTTCGGACCCGATCGCTGGGGGCAACTGTATTCACCGGTGAAGCTGGAGATCGTCAGCTTGTCGGGAGGGGCCGATTACGACGGCGTCGCGGGCGACGACGGCGTGACGGTGCATCTTCGTCCCAAGGATATCGAGGGGGATGCGGTCAAGGTTCCGGGAAAGATCAAGATTCAGCTTTTGGACAACAGCAACCTTGCGTCGCCGAGACTGCTGGGGGTGTACGTTTTCCATGATCTCGAGCAGGTGCGGAGGCTTTGGCACGGCAAATTCGCCACGCAGCACTACACACTACGGTGCCCGTTCTCCACAGGGGTGTCCCTGCCCGACTCGCGAAAAATCCTCGTGAGCGCTGAGTTCGTGGACATGCTGAGCGGGGGGACGTTGACGGCGAGCCGTGAGGTTGAGTTTTCCACGCCCGTGCGGTAAGCGCTTGGCGCGGCGGCGAGTTTGGTCTATACTGGTGGGGTTGGTCGAACCGGGCATCGGCGCCCGGCGTGGCTTGCGGGCTTGATATTGCGGATCACACCGGTGGGTGAAAAGGCGATTACCGCTGCGGTGGAGGAAGGGGTTGAGGCAGGCACGACCCCCGTCTCCACACCGACGAAGAAGCCAGCCGCCCCCTCGCGCAAGCCTCAGAAACTGCCCCCCTACAAGGTTTTGCTCCACAACGACGACGTAAACACGTTCGAGCAGGTCGTCGCGGCGATCCTCAAGCTGACAGGGCTTCAGGCGGAAGAAGCCGTGCTGCGGACGCTGCAGGCTCACGAAACCGGCGTCGCACTCCTGTTGGTCACTCACAAGGAGCGGGCGGAACTCTACCAGGATCAGTTTTCGACCTTCCAAATCACAACCACGATCGAACCGGACCGCTTGTAGGGTACCGCGACGGTCGCAGCAAACCGGCAACATTCTTGCGGCAACGCAATATTAGAAGTGTCGATGGTTTGTGCCGTGGCGGGCCCCGGGGTCTCGGAGGGCTTCACATGCTCGGCGGGCGACAGCTCGAAGTGGGGCCCTTGCCTTGCAGTTTTTGGGGGGGTGTCTCAAACGGGACGCCGAACGAGTGACTCGTCACTGAGGTCCGGCGGGTGGACAGACGGTGAGGGCGGCCGCGAGTTGCCTTCTCGGCGGAGGATGGTTCGCCGATAAAATGTTTGCCGCGCGCGTCGGGACCGCTGGACGACCGCGGACCGGGAGTGTAGAGTTTAGTAGGACTGCTGCCGTATGCACAGACCCGCCGAGGTTGTGGACCCAACGAAAGTGGAGGACTCGCCGTGAGTAGCGCGAAACGATGGACCGTCGCCGGGTGGTTGGTTTGCTCTTTCGCGATGTCGGTGGGGGCTCAGCAGCCCGCAGCCGAAAGCGAGGAGGCGACGCCGCCCAAGGGCGCCGGGGAAGCTCTTCCGGCGCGGGCGTCATCTCGGGCCTCGGAAGATCTGCTCCGCAAGCGCGTCGATCACATTGATTGGCAGGACAAGACCTTCGAGGACGTTCTGCAGTGGCTACGCGAGGAAGGCGAGGGGCGGGTCAACGTGGTCCCCCGATGGGGTCCTCTGGGAGTGGAGAACATCAACCGCGAGTCGCTGGTTACGCTCCAGCTCAACAACACGACGATCGCGGATGCCCTGGACGAAGCGTTTGGGCAGCTTTCCGAGGACAATGAGATACGCTATCGCGGCGTGGCCAACAAGTTGACGATCTCCACGCGGCAGGATTTCGAGCGAAAACTGCACACGCAGATTTACGATGTGACGGACATGATGTTCCGCGTTCCGGATTTCGGGCGTACGGCCCCGCAGATCGATCTGCAGCGCACCAAGAGCGGCGGGGGCGGCAGCGGCGGCGGTGGGGGCGGTCAATCCGTATTTGGCGGCGGGGGCGGTTCGTCGCAACAGGACCAGGAGTCCGGTCAACAGGCGGAGCAAGAGATCGAGGAACGGCTTCAGAAACTGCGGGACCTGATCCAAAACTCCATCGCCCGCGAGACGTGGGACCGCACGGGTCAGGAAGGGTCCACCGTGGCGGCCGGTGCGGTTACGGGCCAGGGACGGATCGAGATTTTCAATCGCGCGCTGGTGATTACCAACACCATCGAGGTTCACGAGATGATCGCGGGGCGGTTTGCGTTCGGGAACTAGCGGCGACGACGCGTGAGGCGCCGGACGCGTGCGTTTTTGTTCGACGGGCGCCGGCAACGGTTAGGATCGATCGGGTTGGAGGGCGGCGCGAACGGCGTCGGCTTCAGCCCCGTCGATCCTGATTGTTTTCAAGGGCGAGCCGTGCCCGGCGATGACAGTCACTTGACTCTTGGGCAGTGACAACCGTTTGGCGAGGAAGGCGACGAGTTCGGCGTTGGCTTTGCCCTTTTCCGGCGCCGCGGCGACGGCCAGCCGCACCCGTCCGTCCCACTCGCCCAAGAGTTTGGTCCGCGAGGCGCCGGGAACGACCTTGAGAGGCAGGAAGACCGACCGGCCCTCGGTGCGTAATTGGATCACGTCGGCATTCTATACGTCCACGGGATGCGGCGGCAGCGTCCGAGGCGGCGCCGATGCGGGGAGGGATGGCGTTCGCTCGGCGTACGCGGGTGCGCCACCCACGAGGGGTGGCGCAACATGGGGCGGTCCGCGGGCTTGCGCCCGCGGCTCTGCTGGGGTTGGAAGAGGGACGGCATCATGGGACGACCACGCGAGATTGGGGTGATCGGGGCGGGGAACGCGGCGGAGGGCATTGTCCACGGAATCGTACGCAACACGCTTCTTTTTGCCGACCGGATCATCGCCTCCGACCCCAGCGAGGCACGTCGAAGACTTTTTGCGGAACGGTTCAACATCGCGGTAACCCAGGACAACCGGGCGGTGGTGGCGGAGAGCGACATCATTATCCTGGCGGTGAAACCACAGCAGTACGTAGAGATGTGCCGGGGCATCGCGGATTTGATTTCCGACGATCATTTGATCGTGTCGATCATGGCCGGGGTCTCCACGCGGGCGATCGAGGGGATGTTCACGGGTCGCCGGGCGCGGGTGGTGCGGGCCATGCCCAACTTGCCGATTCACGTGGGGGCGGGAATGGCCGGCGTGTGCAAGGGGCAGTTCGCGCAGGAGGTGGACTTGCTTCGGGCGCAGCGGATCTTTGAGGCCGGGGGCAGGTGCATCGTCATCGGGGATGAGTCGCAGATGGACGCGGTGACCGCGGTGTCAGGTTCCGGACCGGCATATTTTTACTACTTTGCGGAGGCGTTGATCGAGGCCGGGCAGCGCGCGGGGCTTTCGCGGCAGCAGTCGGAGATTCTGGCCAAGCAATCGTGCCTGGGAGCGGCGCGAATGATGCTGGAATCGGGCGAGTCGCCCCAGGTTTTGCGGGAGAAAGTGACCTCGCCGGGCGGGACGACGCAGGCGGCGATCGAAACCATGACCCGCCATCACGTTTTTGAGCACATTTGCGAGGGGATTCTGGCGGCGTGGAAGCGCGGTCAGGAGCTGGGGCGCTGATTCCAGGGACATTCCCCGATCCGATCGCTGCGTTCGCTTGACCGGACCCCGCCGGGGCGTACAAATGCAGGGGCGAAGGCACGCCCGGGGAGCGGATTGCGGGTGTGTGGATCGCCGGAAGGATTACCAAGCACTTGTCGCGCGGAGCTTCGTGGATGAATCGATGGTTCCTGCTCCTGGCGGTCGAGGCGATGATGCTCGACCTACTCCTTTCGGGATGCACGGCTGGTTCCGGCGGAGGACGTTCCGGGCCGGTCGCGGCGGACGTGGACTTGGGGCGGGCGTCGCTTCCGATGTCGAAGATCGACCCGCCGATCGAGAAACCGAAAAAGCCCGCGTCGTTTGTGCCCCTTTCGGATCGCGGCGTGAAACAGATCGCGGCGGCGAAGCGGCTGGTGGACGAGCAGCGGTACACCGAGGCGTCGATCGAGTTGGAGCGTGCGCTGCGTTACGACCCGAACCACCCCGAGGTCCACCGCGCCTTGGCGCTGTTGCACTGGCAGGCCGGGAACATCGAGCGGGCGCGGACCCATGCCCAGCGGGCGATCGAGGGCGATCCCGACGCGGCGGCTCCGCACTACGTGCTGGGTCGGTGCCACGCGATGGCAGGCGAAAAGGCCGAGGCCCTGAAAGCCTATCGAACGGCTGCGGCGTGCAGCGATCTGGAGGCGGAGAGCGAGACGGCGACGCTGGCGCATTATCATCTGGCGCAGGCGCTGGGGGGCGAGGGGTATCTGGAGGCGGCGCTGCGGGAGTTCGAGGCTTTCGAACGCTCGGCGGCGACGGCGGCGACATCCACCACGCGATTGGAATTGGCGGCACTGCTTCGTTCGACGCGAGGGATGGCGGGCGAGGAACGTTCCAAGGTCTTTGAGAAACTCGGGCGATTCGCGGAGGCGGCGGCGGCCCTGGCTCCGGCGGTCTCAGCGGCACCGGCGGACGTCGAGCGAGGCAAGCGGTATGCACGGCTTCTGGCTCGAGCCGGTCGGTACACGGAGGCTTTGACCGCGGCGCGATCCGTTCCCGCGGACGATGCCGAGTTCGTGGCGTTTCTCTCCGATCTTCATCAGCAGGCGGGTCATCCGGGGCGGGTCATCGACGACCTGCGGGCCCGGGTCGAGGCCCGTCCCGACGATCCACTGCCGGTGCTGAATCTCTCCGACGCCCTTGTTCGGCTCAAGAAACCCGTGGACGCGACGAAAGAATTGCAGGGCTTCCTGGAACGCAACGGCGACGCACACGCGGTGCGATTGAAGCTGCTGGATGTTTTGACGGGTCGTGGTGAATGGTCGCAGGTCTTGTCGGTTTGCGGGGAGGGCATTCGCCGCCAGCCGGAGCGAGCGGTCGAGTATGAAGCACGGCTCGCGCCGTGTGCGGCCGATGCTCTCGCCGTGGAGGCGATCCTTCGCGCCGGCGGCGAGGAGTCGGAGGATTTCGCGGGGGCCTATCTTCGCGGATGGCTGGCGGCGAAGGCCGGGCGGATGGAGACGGCGGAGGCGCTGTTGCGGCGAAGCGTGGAGCGTGAACGGACTTTCACCCCCTCGCGGGCAGCGCTCGCCGAGCTGTACCTTGAGACGTTTCGCTATGACGAGGCCTTGGCGATGGCGGCCCGAACCGATCCCGATCGGGCGGGGGATGCACGTCTGGAGCGCATCCTGGGGCGCGTGCATGACCGCCTCGACGACATTGACCGGGCCGAGTTCCACTTCCGCGCCGCGACTCAACTGGACCGTACTGACGTGGAGTCGATGTACGCCCTGGCACAGTTGTATCGTCGCTCCGACCGGGCCCTGCAATCGCAGCGGCAGTTGCGGGTTCTGCTCGAAAAGGACGCGGACCATGAAGCGGCCCGCGAACTTCTGGCGCTCTTGTATCTGAAGGAGGGCAAAGCCGACATCGCCGTGCAGGAAATCGAGGAACTGCGGCGTCGTTCCAAGAGCCCTACGACCATCGCACGCTGTCGGACCCTCCTGGAGGGCGACCTCCGGCGCGACGCCGCGGCGCGGCGAGAGGTGTTGTTGAAGGCGATGGAGGAGGGGACGCCGGACGCGCTCACGTGGATCGCGGTGGCGGAAACGTATGAGGAAGACCAGGCCGGGGCCGCGCGGGAGGCGTATCTGAAGGCCTTGGAACTGGACCCCGAAAACGAGGAGGCGGGGCTGGGCGCGGTGCGTTCTTCGCAGGCCCTTCTGCAGTTCGAAGAGGCGGCGGAGCGCCTGGAACAACTTCTTCATCAGCGACCCAATCGCCACGAATGGCGTTTGTCACTGATCGAGGTGTACTCGGTGATCCAGGATTTCGAGGCGGCGTTGTCGCTTGCGCAGAAGGGGGCGTCGACGGAGCGCCTGCCGCCCAATCGTCAGCGACTCTATCGTGTGGACATGATCGAGGCCCTGAACGATCTGGGCCGTGCGGAGGAGACGATCGAACACCTGCGGGCTTGGTCGTTGGGCGACGCCGATCAGCGGGAGTGGAAGTTGCGGCTCGCGGACGCCTTGGATGACGCCAAGCGGTCGGACGAGGCGGTTGCGGTGTATGCCGATCTGGTCCGTGCTGATGGAAAGGACCGCGCGGCGCGAAGCAACCTGATTGCAGCGCTGGGTCGTGCCAAGCGGCATGATCGTGCGGCGCAGTTTGCGTTGGATTGGTTGTCGGACGATCCCGAGAACGACCAATGGGTGTGGCTGCTGGCGACGGCGCAGGCCAATGCGGAGAAGCTCGACGACGCCCTGGAGCTGGTGAAGGCGCGTTTGCGGCGCACGGCCAATCGCGAAGGGTTCCAGGATTTTCTCATCACGCGATTGTCCATCGCCAAGCGACATGACGAGTGCGTCAAGTTGATCGAGGCGCTCACCGACGAAGTCGTGTCGATTCTGCGGATGCTGTCGGAGGGCGGTCGTCGTCGCCCGGTGGAGCCGCCGCCGCCGGAGGCCGTCATTCATCGACCCAATGAGCCGTCCTCGTTGGAGTCCATGCAGGAACGCCTCGAGGAACTGCGTTCGCGGCTCGCGATGCAGTTGATCTTGAGCAAACGTTTTCGAGACGCGGAGCAGCAGATTACGTCGTGGTTGGAGGGGACGAATGATCCGCAAACTCGGGCTCGTTACCTGCTTGCTTTGGCGGAATGCCAGCGGGCACAAGGGAATGAGCTTCAGGCGGGGGAGATTCTCGATCGTACGCGGGTCATGGTGCCCACGGACCCGACGCTCAACAACGACGTGGCGTACCTGTGGATCGACCGGGGCATCAAGCTGGACGAGGCCGAGCCGTTGATCCGTTACGCCGTGGGGCGTTTGCCGCGGCAGGCGGCCTATCTCGACACCTACGGGTGGTTGCTTTACAAGAGGGGTGAGTTTGCTGCGGCCAAGAAGTGGCTGTTGCGGGCCAATCACGCTCGGGAGGGCAAGGACCCGGTGATTCACGATCACCTAGGAGACACGGTGTGGCACTTGGGTGAGTCGGCCAAGGCCCTCGAGCACTGGCGCGAAGCGGTCCAACTGACCAACGAGAGGGACCCGGAAGCGCGGGTCAGCGACGACGAGCGTCGGGTCCGTACGGTGACTCCGCAGAAGATCGAGGAGGCCGAGGCGGACCGCAAGCCGCCGGTCGCTCCGTTGGGTGAGGCGGTTAAGGCGAAATGATGCGATGTACGGTGCGTGCCCCGCAGGCACCATGACGTTCAGGACGGGAGTCGCGGCATGTCGGGACATTCGAAATGGTCGACGATCAAGCACAAAAAGGCCGTCCTTGACGCGCGGCGGGGGAAGGCGTGGAGCAAGCTGGCCCGGGCGGTGACGATGGCCGCCAGGGCTGGGGGGAATCCCAACGACAACCCTCGTTTGCGCCTGGCCATCGACAAGGCCAAGGCCGAGAACATGCCCAAGGACACCATCGAGAAAGCGGTCAAAAAGGGCACCGGCGAGCTCGAAGGGGAACACTACGAAGAAGTCATTTACGAAGGCTATGGTCCGGCGGGGGTGGCGGTCATGTGCCGGGTGATGACCGACAACCGCAACCGCACCAGCGGGGAGATCAAGAAAGTCTTCGAGCGTTCCGGCGGGAATCTGGGCGCACCCAACTGCGTTGCGTTCCAGTTTACCTCCAAAGGGCTGATCGTGGTTCCGCGGGAGGCGGTGAGCGAGGATCGGCTGATGGAGATCGCGTTGGAGAGCGGGGCCGACGATGCGAGTTCGACGGAGCACTTTCACGAGGTCATGTGTCGCCCGGAGATTCTGCACGAGGTGAAACAGCGGATCGAGGCGGCGGGCGTCACCATCCAGTCGGCGGATATCGCCATGGTGGCCAGTAACTCGATTTCTCTGGACCTGGTATCGGCCCGGAAGGTGAGACGGCTGATCGACGCTTTGGACGACCATGAAGACGTGGATGCGGTGTATTCCAATTCGGACGTGCCCGACGATGTCATGGCGGCGCTGGCCAAGGAGTGAAACAACGAAACGCAGAAAGCAGAGTTGACGGGGCGAGGGCGGATCCACCGGTCTGTGATTCTGAGGTTCGAATGATGGGTTACCGATTCTTACAGTTTGCGTAGGGCACGTTTCGATGCAAGAATGACACGGAACTGGCGGGCTGGAACTGGAGGAGTCTCGTGGGTCGATGCCGGCAGCGGCGGATCACGGGACTCGGGAGAATGATGATGAAGCGAACGGTTTGGGCCACGGGTTGTGCGTTGTTGTTTGTGGGTCTGTGGACGGTATCGGCGGCGGATCCGCCTGCCGGGGGCGGGGCCATGACCGACCCTGTCGAAATCCTCAAGAAAGCGGATGACGCCTGCAAGGCGGTGAAATCGCTGACTTACAAGCTGACCTTCAAGGGCCTCGGGGCCGACGAGGTCCGCGCCCCGAAGCTGTCCGGCACGGTTTCGCTTTTGGGGCGCAAGGCGAGCGGTGCGGACAAGTATCGCTGCGAAGTCACCGTGACCCCGCCGGGAGCGACGGAGGCGATCCAGGTGACCGGGGGATCGAACGGCAAGTCCTATTTCGTGGTCGATGCCAAGAACAAGAAAGTATACGAGGACATCGACCCGGCGATGTTTGGGTCGTTCCGGCGCGCCATTTTCGGCGCGATCGTGCAAGAGTACCTCCATCCGACTCCGTTTACCGACGAGATCAACGGGGTCACCAAGGAACTGAAGGGCGTGGAGAAGGTCGGAAGCGAAGACTGTTACCACGTTTTCGTGAAATACCAGCAGGAGACCATCGAGGCTGATTGGTATTTCTCCACCAAGGATTTCCTTCCCCGCCGTGTGGACCGTGGGTTTACTCCCCCCGGCGACGGTCCGAAGGGCGGCTCGCAGGTCATGGTGACGGACCTCAAGCTTGATCCGGAGTTGGATCCGAAAACGTTCGAGCCGGTGGTGCCGGAAGGGTATACCAAGGTCGACGATTTCGCGCCGTGACGGGGAGGTGCCGCGGACGGGTCCTATCACGGTTCGGCGCCCCATCGGTCGAAGACCGCCTGAGCAATGATGCGGTGTCCGCCGGTGCCGGGGTGGATGGCGTCCGAGTAGAGATCGGGATCGGAGCTGGCGAGGAAACCCTCGGTCACATCCAGCCATTCGATGCCGCGCGCCCGACACCAGCTCGCCAGGACCGTCCGCAGATCGTCGAGTTCATCGTGGTGCAAGAGCGTGCGCGAGGGCCAATAGACCATGATGAAGCGAGCGCCGAGGGTCCGGGCCATATCGAACATCTCGTACACCTCGTCGCGGAAGCGGCGGCCGTAGGGAGTTTTCTCGTCGTACAGGGAGACGCAAGTTTTCGTGAAGGGGTGAATCGGCACGGTGGTCGAACGGTCGGTCAACATCTCGCGTAGCTCTCGAGAGTCGATCTGATTCCCCTCTCCGGGGCCGAGGATGCGCACGACGAGATCGGAATTCCACATCCGCCGCACGAGGGCGCTGCGTTTGAGCCACATGCGGGCGGAACTCTGCGGGGCTTCATAGGTCCAGAAGAGGTCGGACGGGATGTGCGGCGCGAGGGCGGCCCAGGGGGCGTTCACGATGTCGTTCTCATGATGAAAATAGACCACGGTGTCCACTCCATGGAATTCGAGGGCGCGGCGGGCGAGCACCTCGCGTGCTTGGCGGACGTTGAAGCCCACCACGGCGAGGTTGATCGAATCGACCTTCCGTCCGGCAGCGTGTGCGATTTGGTGGAATTGATAGGCCGCGGTCTGCCCGTCGCCGACTCCGCTCCCGAAACAGGCTGAGTCGCCCACCCAAAGTACGCGAGAAGTTCCCGGTGGGGGGTCGCGGTCAAACTCGAACGGTCCGCGCAGGCCTTGTCGGGTGTGGGTTCGCGGATGGCCGTTCTCCTGGCCGATTTTCCCGGAGATGGGACGGTAGAACAAAATCGGATCGTCCACCAACTCATACCAGCCGGCATCGTCGATGGGATGGGAGTAGCGAATGTAGAACTCGCCGAAGACGAGCAGGACGCTCGCGCCCAGAGCAACGAGGGTCAACGAGAAAACGAATTTTTTTCGCCGGGAAAGACCCGACCGATGAAGCGAGGCGGGATTGTCCATTGCGGTCACGAGCTGCGCGAATCCTTCCGCTCGCGTTTTTTGGCGATCCTCTTTTTCAGCGCCGCCGCCGTTAGCGTGTTGACGACATCACTCTTGAGGGCGCCGCCGCGGCGGGCGGTGAGCACGCCCAGACGCATCTGCGACAGTTGGTCCGTGTGGTGAGAATCGGTGTCGATGACCAGCGATGCGCCGGCCTCTCGGGCGACGCGGGTGTGAACGTCCTTCAGATCGAGTCGCTGCCAACTGGCGTTAATTTCCAGGAACGTGCCGTTTTTCGCCGCCGCGGTTGCGATTGCGGGGATGTCCAGGTCCATCGCCGGACGCTTGTTGAGCAACCTGCCCGTGGGATGTCCGATGGCCGAGACGTAGCGGTTCTCGATCGCCGCCAGCGTCCGCTCCGTCGGACCGTGTTTCGTGGACCCTTGCGCGGAGTGGATGCTGGCCACCACCCAATCACACTGGGCGAGGATGTCGTCGGGATAGTCCATCGTGCCGGCGGGCAGGATGTCGCATTCGCACCCGACGAGAATCTCGATGCCCTTGACGCGCTTCGCGGCGGCGCGGATGGCGGCCATGTGCTCGACCATGCGCTCGATGGTCAGGCCGTTGGCGATGGTGCTGCTCTTGGAATGGTCGCAGATGGCGATGTACTCGTAGCCGAGCTGTTTGGCGGCCTCGGCCATTTCTTCGATGGTACACTTCCCGTCGCTGGCCACGGTGTGCATGTGCAGATCGCCGCGGATGTCCTCCACGGTCACGAGTTGCGGCGCCTCATCAAGTTCAAGCTCTCCACGGTCTTCGCGCAGTTCGGGGGGCACGCAGGGAACGCCGAGTTTCTTATAGATGTCTTCTTCGCGTTTTCCCGCAAGCTGTCGTTCGCCGTCGAAGAGGCCGTATTCGTTGAGCCGCCATTTCTTGGCCACGGCGCGCTCGCGGAGGCGGACGTTGTGCTCCTTCGATCCCGTGAAGTACTGAAGTGCCGCCCCGTAGGACTCCGTCTCCACGACTCGCAGGTCGATCTGCAGTTCGCGCTTATTTCCGATCACCACCGTGACCGAGCCCTTGGTCGCGCCCGAGGCAAGGACGCGCTGCACGCCCTCCATCGACGTGAACGCTTTCACGATTCGTTCGCCGTCAGGGGCGTCGCACACGATGTCGATGTCGCCGATGGTCTCCGCGCCGCGGCGCAGCGAACCGGCGAACTCCGCCCGCTTCACGCCGGGCAGGCCGCGGATTCGCTCGACGAATTCCTCCGCGATGGGCAAGGCGACTCCCAAGGGCGTGCGACCGCCGCTGCTTTGCAGGAAGGCGATGCCCTCGGATATTTTCTTCACGCTCGTCGCGCCTAGTCCGGGTAGCTTCTCCAGGGTGCCGGAGGCGATCGCCTTCTTGAGATCGTCGAGGCCCGTGACCTTCAACTCGGAGTAGACCAGGGCGACTTTCTTGGGGCCCATTCCGGGAATGTCCAGCAATGCGGGCAGTCCCGGCGGGAACTTGGCTTCCAACTCGTCCAACACGTCGATGTGGCCGGTGTCGAGAAACTGCCGGATGCGGTCTGCGGTCCCCTTTCCCACGCCGGGCAGTTCTTGCAGGCGTCCGTCGCGAGCCAGGATAGCGACATCCTCCGTCGCGTCCTTCAAGGTCCTCGCCGCCCGTCGGTAGGAGTTGACGCGGAACCCATCGGCCCCGTCGATCTCCAGGAGGTCCGCGATGCGCTCGAAGACCCGTGCCAACTCGGAGTTCACCATGCCCCGACTTTATACGGTGTTCAGGGGACCGGAAAGTCGGCTCGCGCCTGTAACGCGATCACGAATCGCCGCCGGCGCCGGGACCGGAGGGTGAGACTTCGTAGGCGCCGATGTCCACCGTGGGGCCGGACTTGCGGACGAAACGGTTCAGGTCCAGCGGGATCGTCTCGTCGGTGTCCATGTCCCAATCCAAGTTGCCCACGTCCGAGGGAAGGGCCGCGTTCTCGCCCGCGTTCTTGCACGGCGAGGTCGATTGCAGTTTGAAGTCCTTGGCTGCGGCGTTCACAAACAGCGGGTCGGTGCTGATGTTGCCCACGCCCGTCCATCCGCCTTGCACGGTGCTGTACGTCATCCGCGAGGTCCCGCCCGAGCCGCTGTAGCCTTGCTCGGCGTAGCCGATCCCGCGCGTGGTGATATTCCCCCAGACAATGCAGTTGCGGAACGTCATCCGTCCGTCGGGGTCGAAGAAGGCCCCGCCGTATCCAATGGCCGCGCGATTCCCATACATCGTGCAGTTGATGAAGGTCGGCATGCCAAAGGGCGCCAAGACCACTCCCCCTTCGCCCGCGCGGTTGTCATGAAATAGGCAGTTCACGAATTGCGGCGATCCGCGATGCACGATGACCGCCCCACCGCCATAGGGATGGACTTGCGTAATCCGGGGCGTAATCCGGGGACACGTAATCCGGCGTAATCCCGGAGGTACGGGTAATCCGGCAGTAATC